>NZ_MCZZ01000048.1 GCF_002875705.1 Vibrio sp. 10N.261.45.E2 | reverse complement strand
TCTAACTGGAGCAGATCATGTCTACCAACTCCAACTTAAGTACCCAAGGCGATGCCTACCTAAGTAGTATTGAGAAAAGTGGCTCACACAGTGACGATTTTTTTGCTATGCCACTTGGATCTCTTGCCTATGACCTTGGTGTCGAACGTAACCAAAGGGTCTATTTGGGTACATCAAGAGATGACTTAGCCGTCGGTGATTTAGCCTTTGAGATTGGCTATCAGTACGATATGAGAAATGGCACTCAAATTGACGTCGCATACTTACCGACTGTTTTATCCGGTGAGGTTTGGGAAAACCCATATTTAGAAGGCTACCGCAGTGAGACCGATGTTAATGGTCACGCGTACCGCCTGAAACTAAAAAGCATCCTAAATTCAGGCTTTTCTTTGGATATGGCGTTTGCAACATTAGAAGTGGATAACGAAGGTATCGAAGAGAAAGAACTGTATCGTGATAGCGACAAGTACTATCTAAAAGGTAGCTACATGGCTTACTTTGGGTCAAATCAGGGGCTTATTTCAAGTTTAGGTTACCAGCACAATGACGCAGGCGGTAAAGCAGAAACGTTTGATCAATATGAGATTGAATTTACCTATTTCGTTAACCATAATGCGCACACATTGGCACTAACGAGCAGCTATTCGTACGTTGATTATGATGGAAGTAATCCCATTTATGGCAAAACAAGAACGGATAACCAACACAGCTTTTTCGCTGCCTATGAATACGCCAATATTGCTGGGTTCAAGAACTGGAGCGTTGTTTCATTTGCAGGTGTAGATTACAACGATTCGAATATTAGTTTCTACAAGAGTGAAGATTATGTTGCTTCCATCGGTGCTAGCTACAAATTCTAATTGAATACTAAAATGCCCCACTTATATTTCAATAGGTGGGGCGTTATTATTTGTTCGCATGACTTGCCAGTCGACAGATATAAGTTAATACTCTGGCAGATTTTTGTCGTTAAAAAAGACTGGACGATTTGATGGAAGTATTGGTTTAGAGGGGCTTTGTTGCTTAATTCGATGAGAAGACATGGTAGCCCCATGTTGTTCAGTTCTTAAACAACATACTGAGTTTCAGGCATACCTAGCCCTGTAAGCTTGTTCAGCGCTTTGATCATAGCGTAAGTCTCACCAACTTGAGCGTTGTAGTCCCTCAGGCTTAATTTCCCACCTAACAACTGTTTCACTCGGTACATTGCTGTCTCTGATAGCGAGCGCTTATGATAGCCATACCGCTTTTTCCACTTCTTGTTGGAGCCGTAGAGCTTTTGGCAACCTACCGCTAAGTTACGAGGATGCCCTTGTTCCCAGAAGGCTGCTCCCTCTCTTGGCGGGATGAGCGCAACAGCGCGCTTTATCCGTATGGCATCATGGCAATTCCTTGTGTCATAAGCACCATCGCCTGATATCTCAATGATTTTACGACGTGTCTGCTTAAGCAAGTTGGGAAGTACTTCGGCATCGGTTATGTTAGATAAGCTCAGCTCTGCTGCGACTATTTCGTGGGTGCTAGTATCTACTGCGATATGCAGCTTACGCCAAACCCTACGCTTCCCGTCAGTACCATGCTTCTTAACCTTCCATTCACCTTCGCCATAAACCTTGAGGCCAGTGGCATCAATGGCGAGGTGTTGTATCGCACCTCTGGTTTTAGTTTTAAATGAAACCTCAACTTCCTTGGCTCGACGGCTTATACAGGTGTAGTGCGGACAAACTAGCGGGATGTTAGCCAGCTTAAATTCCGAATCAAGAAACCCTTGCAGTGCTCTCAACGGCATAGAGAAAATACGTTTCACCATCAGTGCAGTAGTAATGGCTAAGTCGCTGAATTGGCGAGGTCTACCACGCTTGCCTTGTTTGTTTTGCTTCCACTCGGTTATCGCTTCTTCATCAATCCAAAAGGTCAAAGAACCACGGTTGATTAAGGCTTTATTGTACTGCTTCCAGTTAGTTGTTTTGTAACGAGGTTTAGGCATGAGGCTACGATGATTAATGGGTGTAGCCGATCAGATCGTATCTTCTTGATTTAGTTCCATCCAATTAAGCAACAAAGCCACTCAGTATGAGAACAACGGTTGCGAGTTATCTCACCAACCTACGCGACAGCAAGAAAGGTAAATGCGTCGATTCAAGTCTTATGGTCAAGCGCAGCGATTTTTGAGTTGCCATGGCGTGGTGAATAACTTATTTCGACCGGGCCGTCATTTAATGCAAGCCAAACACTATCGACTTTTCCGCGAAAGATCATTTGTCGAATGGGCTAGGGTAAGTTGTATCCAAAATTCAGGATAAGGCGTCGTGAGTTAAGTTTTGACGCCCAATTTGGATAAGTTGACAGTACCCATCCAACCATGGGATATTTTGGTCGATAGTGTTGGGTGAAGAACAACTTTGATAAAAACTATCGAACCATCCTCGACTATCACGAGTATAGTAAATGATATTGTACTTTTACACAGCTTTGAAGGTTAGCCACTATTATAAAGTGGTCAAAGCAAAACATCTATTACCGAGTAGAGATGATAAGGTTGCGTGCACTGGTTTATTTATGTAGTTACTTTCCACGGCCACGTTGTCAAGCCAGTATACGTCTGCAAGTAGATGAAGGTCTTCAATCAAATTTTGGCAACTTTCGTCATTCACTTCTGAAATATTACTAGGAAAATCATCACTGAGGTCGACAATAATCACTCGTTGATGCTCCTTCAGTTTCAGTCTTACAATTTCTTCTATATCGGTAACACTATTCTCTCGGTGGAAAATGAACATCACACTTTGCCCCTCTCCGATATCGTAGATCTTATAGCGTCGATCATTAAGATAAATAGTATTGAATTTCATGGTATCGGTTCCTCTAGATTGAAATAATCCGCCCAAACAGAAATGCTTGTTAGGGGTTAGACATTGAGTTTCAACGCAATGTGGTTTGATTCAAGTCTGCTTTACTTCGCTTAGGGACTCAAAGAATTAGAGAAATTCAAATGTGAACTTATCAAGTCATATTTGAATTTCTGTAAACCGTATTCAGAACACTGTTGGTTATTTATGATCACCGCATTCATGGTTTTCTAGGAAAGGAAACTTAATGCAGCAAAGGAGATAGGTTCAAAAAAGAATCTAAGTAGCATCAATCCACAGTTGTTAACCCTATGAAAAAAATCAATAAATATCTTTTGTTATTCTCTCTTCTTGTAAACGGCTTTTTCTCAAGTTTTGCATGGTCTTCGAGCTCGATGTTGGATGACGTGTCTGCAATAGCCAAGCTCATTTATGACAGTGAACCTCAAATTGAAGCGACGAGTGATATAAAACAAATCAGTAATAATCAATCTCTGACGTATCGAATTACCAAGGAAGAAGCCGAAAGTGATTTATGGTCGATTGTTATCATGGACGGACAAAGTGACGAGATAGCAGATGGTGGTCAGCAATTGATTACTAATATCGACAATATGAATTTTCATCGAGAACTCGATGGTAGCTTACTTATCAAAATCTCGAAGTGCCGACCTGGTGATGTGAACGCTACTAACTGGTTACAAGCCCCAGAAGGTAGCTTTTATCTCGTGAAGTACGTGTATTTATAGGGTAGAGAACATGAAAAAAATATTTGCCTATTTCCTGCTGATTCTCTTGTTGATTAGCGCCATACCGAGCTTTTTTGGCGAAAAGCCTGCATTGGTTCTTAATCACGCTGATAGTTCATTACCCATTGAGCCTTTGCTAAGCACATTAATTAAAAATCAGATAACTCCGCTAAGTGTTGAGAATCAACAAGACGAAACAACGTTAATCTTTGAAAATAAAAAAGAACAGCGAGAAGCGCAACAGGTATTGTCATTGGCATTTCCATTAGCCCATTCTCATTTTTCATTTGTTAGTGCGGCACCTCAGCTATTTAGTCAGGTAGGGCTAACCCCCATTAATCTTGGATTAGATCTTCGTGGTGGCGTGCAGTTCATGCTGCAAGTTGAAATAGATGACAGCGTGAAAAGTTTGGTAGAAGCGACATCGACGAATGCTCGTCACGTGGCTCGTGCAGAAGGGATACGCAGTCGAATTGCTGACATAGATAACAATGGATTCTCGGTCATTATTACTAATTTAAGTAGTCGTGATTCAAACAGTATTCAAAGCGTAACCGACCACATGCGTTCACAGTTTTCTGAATGGAAAATCAGTGTAAACGACAACGTATTACGTTTTACGCTTGATGAAAGCATTAAAGAAGAGCAGGCAAGCCTCGCGATGCAGCAAACCCTAAATATTATGCGCCAGCGTATTGAAAGTTTAGGTATCACTGAGGCCGTCACCCAGCGTCAGGGGGCTGATCGTATATTAATAGAGCTTCCGGGCGTTCAAGATCCTCAAGTTGCGAAGCGTGTTATTGGTGCGACGGCGACGATCTCTTTTCATACGGTTGTTGATTCAAGCCAAGCTGCACAGACTCATACTACGCGTGATGGGGAATCTGTACGCTTGTCTAGGCAACCGGTGTTAACGGGAGAGTACATTATTGGTGCATCCGCATCGGTTGGCGAGTTTGGACAACCTGAAGTTAATTTGGTGTTGAGCAGTGCAGGAGGCAGCAAAATGTCTGACTTCTCACGTAGTAGTATCGGTAAACCTATGGCTACCTTGTATAGTGAATACCATCAAGACCATAACAATCAACTTGTTCAACGACATGAAGTGATCAACATTGCTACGATCCAAAGCCAATTAGGAAGTCGCTTTAGAATAACGGGTATCGGGCAAATTTCTGATGCACAAGACTTGGCTCTAATACTGCGCTCTGGTTCATTGACCGTCCCCGTGACCATTATTGATGAGCAGGTGATTGGTCCAAGCCTAGGTGAAGAAAACATTCAAAAGGGCTTGTTAGCTGTAATAGTCGGCTTAGTACTAACTTTTATATCGATGCTTATTTTGTACCGTAAATTCGGCATTATTGCGTGTGCCGCGCTTATCACTAACATTGTTATGATTGTGGGTTTGTTATCGTTGATACCTGGAGCAACGCTCACCCTACCGGGTATTGCGGGTCTTGTACTCACAATGGGCATGGCGGTCGACACTAATGTACTGGTGTTTGAGCGAATCAAAGAAGAAATGCGTTCAGGAAGGTCGCTCGCGAGTGCGATACCAAGAGGCTACAAAGAAGCAAGAAGTACCATTATTGACGCTAACCTGACGTCGTTGATCACAGCAATTATTTTATTTGTGATTGGCTATGGTGCAGTAAAAGGCTTTGCAATAACCCTCGCTATCGGTTTGTTAACCAGTATGTTTACCGGTTTGCTGTTTAGCCAAATGTGGATGACAAAACTTTGGGGGCAAGACAATGACAAAGCTTAATCAATTAATCACTGATATTCAGTGGTCAAAAGTACGATGGAATGGTTTATTAGTTTCTCTCGGGTTGATGTTTATATCAATAGTTCTGATAGTCACCAAAGGGTTCACACTTGGGCTTGAATTTACCGGTGGTATATCTCATGTCGTCAGTACTGATATTCCTGTGACCTTGGAAGCCATGCAGTCGGCTCTGAGTACCGTGTTTGACGAATTACCAAATCTGGTGCCTGATGTTACCTACCAAACTTGGCAGTTACAGTTTCCTATTGGCGGAACGGGTGAATTGGAGTTGTTGCAGTGGTTAAGAGCTGTAGAGTTGGAGCTAGGCCATCCGCTTAATCTAGTATCGAGTTCGGTTGTTGGCGCTCAAGTGGGTGAACAGCTGTTTGAACAAGGTGGTTTAGCCCTGATCGCTGCGTCTATCGCGATTATGCTTTACTTGACTGTGCGCTTTGAATGGCGATTAGCGTTAGGTGCTATTGTTGCTCTACTGCATGACGTGCTTGTGGTTTTAGCGTTGTTTGTGGTGTTTTCGATTGAATTTAATCTTACAGCACTTGCGGCTTTGCTAGCGGTAGTCGGCTACTCACTGAATGACTCCATTGTTATTGGAGACCGAATTCGAGAGTACCTGACCCGTAAACCGAATCAAAGTACCAGCGAGTCAACGGATCAAGCGATACGAGCCTCATTATTTAGAACTTTAGTAACGTCTGGAACGACGTTATTGACAGTAAGCAGTATTGGCCTTATCGCAGGTGGTACGCTAAGTGGATTTGCGTTTGCATTGTTTGCCGGAATTATTGTGGGCACTTGGTCTTCATTAGTGATTGGTACCGCAATACCGGAACGGGTTGGCTTGTCTTCTGAGCATTATAAGCCCAAAGCCCCTTTGTTAGATGAGGGTGGGAATCCTATCCATAGTTAATAGTTAATAGTTAATAGTTAATAGTTAATAGCTTATTTAAGTTTTAAGGCTCCTATATTGGAGCCTTTTTTGTGTAAAATGAAATATTAATAAGTTCAAAATTAATAGAAATCCATCCTTGGTTTTTTTGATAATTAGGTAGGAAGGAGAGAGATTAAATACAGTAGGGTATATGTGTTATCGAAGCTGTAGTTAATAATGACTTACAGTGACCTCTATTTTGAATTTCTGTAATTCGTCGTAAACAAGGAGCTGTTAGGTACAATTACCTCGACATTAAATATTAAGGAATACATTGTGAAAAAAATCGTATTAACTATCTCAGCTCTTTTACCTTTAACCCTTCCAGCTGTTGCAAATGCAAATCAGAATATCGACTTTTCTAATCCAGTGTCGACGTACTCTTATGCGAATCTAGGTTATGATAGTGATGGTTTTACAGTTGGTATTGCGGCAAGCCAGGATCTAAACAATGGTTCAACCATGCTTGAATACATTGGTTCGAATGATTTCTACCAACATAATTTTATTGCGACATTAGCGAATAGTGATAGCGATGCCGCTCTTCAGTTGGATTACTTATGGGACACAGATTACAAGGATACAAGCAAAAACTCACACGCGGTGTTTATCAATGCGATAAAAACAACCCCTATTGACTCTAATTTCAGCCTTTCGCCAAAAATAGGTGTGGGTTTAAATAATAATGACTTATCGACAAATACAAGTTATTTAGCTAATGCCGCACTAACCATGACCTACGCATTCACTAGTGTCATTTGGCTTGATGTTACACCAGAATACACTTATAGCTTTAACGATCAAAAACAGAAAGTTGGCGGTAAAGAGAGTTACCGTGATTTATCTATTGAAACAAATTTAGGCTTCAAATTAGCACCAAACCAGTTTGTTGAAGCAACATATCGTTACGATGAAAACAATGATCACCATACTGGTATTAGTTACAACATGAGCTTTTAACCTCCCACAAAAATCCCCCTTGTTAGGTGACTGTATTTTCCTTATTTGTGGAGTGTGCAGTTACTTAACTAGTCATATGTTTAGTTTTTCGATAATAACCAATAACCAATAACTAACAACTGATAGCTAGATTGATTATTATCTAAGAAAAACGCTTAATGAAAATGTTAAATAATAGGTATGATTCTATATGAAAAATATAACCGCTCAACCATTAATTCTTTACGGGAAAATTCCATTCAAATACATTTACTTTGGTTTATCTTCTTATGTAATTGTTATGTGTGGTTTTTTGTCTTTGATAGGAGGGATGAGTTAAAGAAAATTATTTTCATAGAGAAGTTTATTCGCAAGGGGAAGTGTAATCGCATAGTGAAGTGATTCGCTATGCGACAGTCAGGGAGAAAATGTGCTTATGATGATATTCGTAACGTTAGAAATGACATGAAAATCAAATAACCAATAATAATGGTAATAAGCGGAAAGTACTTCATGGTTTATCTCCATCAAATTTGATGATTATTTATCGCATGATTACTTCACGAACTACATGAATTAGAGAAATTCATTATCGCCAACATTGATAGCGAGCCATTCTTGATTCATTTAACTTTTTATTCTTACTAGTCATATTGATAGTAAGAATTGTATGCTCTCTGAGAGGGTGTTTCGACTAAATCAAAGGTCAATTATGGTCTCTCGACTTTTAACACTTTTCCTTTCAATTCAAATTGTTTTGTTTAGTTCATTGACTCACAGTCAAGATAAGCTTGATTTTGTGGATACCTCAACGCCCAATAGCACTTTGTCTGGGTTTATTACGTATTCTGAGCTTGTTATCCAGTATTGGCAGCTTGAACAACTTCATTTACCCGAAGCTCAACATGCTTATACCCAAGTAATTCGTACCATGGATCTGTCAAACCTTCCGAACCGCAGTCGAACCGTGGTCGTGATGGAAAGAATCATTTTGTTGCATGAAATCCTGAACAGGTTTGGGCAAGACGTCCAATTGCACCCTTCAGATATTGCATTATTAACGGGTGACACTCTTAACCAATGGCGCCTTGCCAATACAGACATTTTGATTGCTAGGCAGATGAGTGGTGAGAAAGTCGGCCAGTATCTATTTACGTCCTCTACCGTTAACAGTTTATCAAAATGGTATCGTTTGATATCAACGTCTACTCAAAAAAAGGCAGATGACGTTGATTTGTATCGTGAGTTTTTGATTCTCCCTGGTCCACTATTTTCAACGCCATTAATTCAATCTTTACCAGAAAGCTTTAATACCTTATACGCATCGATTCCTCTTTGGCAGTGGTTCGCTTTAGTGAGCGTCTTTTTGTTATGTCGATTTATGATTAAGTTAAGCTTCTCGCTTGGCGAACGTTGGAACTTACATTGGTATCGAAATGGACTGAAATGGCAAGTTGGCCGCCAGTTATCTTTGGTTGGGGTCGTCTGTATCCTGTTTATTACCCGAAAAGTGATTGATGATGGGATATGGATCACCGGAGGGATCTATCAGTTTCTGTCTACTTCCTTCTTGATAGGTCAGTTTTTCTTCGTTGCTTGGTTGATCATGACCATATTCAATTACTTTGCTGAGTTGTATGTATTTAATAAACACGAAGGTAAGTATGTCGACTCGTCTTTAATTACGGTACTCGCACGTATTTTTGGCGGCCTCACGATTGCTATTTTAGGCATCTATGTGGTCGATTTTATGGGCTTTTCAATCTCCCCAATTGTAACAGGCTTAGGGGTTGGTGGCTTGGCGGTGGCACTCGCCATTCGTCCGGTACTGGAAAACGTAATTAATGGGCTAACCTTGTATGCTGATGGTGGAATTAAGATTGGTGAGCTGTGTCGTTATGGCAATAATTTAGGAACTATTGAGAGCATAGGGCTACGATCGACACGAATCAGAACACTAGAACGTTCGCTAATTACAATTCCTAATTCCGAGTTTGCCAACATGGAAATTGATAACTTAGAGCGCCGTGATAAGCGTCGGATGGATCATCGTTTAAAATTACGTTCCGAGCTGACTCAAGATCAATTAAAGTTGCTTGTGGTTGGTATCAGACGACTGCTATTACAACATCCTAAACTTGATGAAGATCCAGTGAGAGCGAGATTTGTGGGCGTCGGAGAGTTTGCGATACACATCGATATACTTGCTTATATTATATGCAAAGACCATGAAGAGTTCCTTGCTGTTCAGGAGGATGTGATGTTTTCGGTGATGCAGCAAGTTGAAGCGGTAGGTGCTCAGTTGGCGTTCTCAAATCAATATCAACTTGCTCAGGCACTTCATCCAATTGATGATGAACTTAAAGAGAAAGCGACCGAAACAGTAAAGCAGTGGCAAGACAATAATAACTATCCATTCCCTGACTTTAGCTATGAATTTAAAGATGGGATCAAAGACAGCATTATGTATCCAGCAAAGAGTTCAGCGGTTCGAGCAAATGGGAATGGTTAAAAGGGCTTTGTTGTACAATTCGAGTGAACTAAATCAGAATCTCACGATCAGATCAGGGACATTCATTCACTGACTTTGATTTCATGCCGAAGCCTCGTTACAAAATCACCAACTGGCGCAATTACAATAACTCCTTGATCAACAGGGGTTCACTCACGTTCTGGATTGACGAGGAGGCCATAACTGAGTGGAAGCAACCGAAACAGGACAGACGTGGTAGACCAAGACTATTTAGTGATCTCGCTATCACGACGGCTCTCATGGTAAAGCGCATTTTTTCTTTACCTTTGCGGGTGCTACAAGGCTTTATCGACTCAGTTTTTAAATTGGCTAACGTGGCATTGGTTTGTCCTCACTATACCTGTATAAGCCGCCGAGCCAAGGATGTAGAGGTTAATTTCAAAGCCTCAACACGCGGCACCATCCAACACCTAGCTATTGATGCCACTGGCCTCAAGGTTTATGGCGAAGGTGAATGGAAGGTTAAGAAGCATGGTACTGACGGGAAGCGTAGGGTTTGGCGTAAGCTGCATATCGCAGTCGATACAAGCACCCACGAAATAGTCGCAGCAGAGCTGAGCTTATCTAACGTAACCGATGCTGAAGTGCTTCCCTACTTGCTTAAGCAGACACGTCGCCAAATCATTGAGATATCGGGCGATGGCGCTTATGACACAAGGAATTGTCATGATGCCATACGGGTCAAGCGAGCAGTTCCACTTATCCCACCACGAGAAGGGGCAGCCTTCTGGGAGCAAGGACACCCTCGCAATTTAGCAGTAGGTTGTCAGAAGCTCTACGGCTCCAACAAAAAGTGGAAAAAGCGCTATGGTTATCATAAGCGCTCGCTATCAGAGACCGCAATGTATCGAGTTAAACAGTTGTTAGGTGGGAAATTAAGCCTGAGGAACTACGACGCTCAAGTTGGTGAGACTTACGCTATGATCAAAGCGCTGAACAAGCTTACAGGGCTAGGTATGCTTGAAACTCAGTATGTTGTTTAAGAACTGAACAACATGGGGCTACCATGTCTTCTCATCGAATTAAGCAACAAAGCCGTTGAATTCGGCAACAAAGCCGGTTAAAAGAATAATTTTTACTGGTAGGTGATTATCTTGAATTTAATGCTTCCGTCCAGTCGATGGGAGTTGCCATCATATTTGGATTTGGAACGTTATTAACATTAATCGTACTGCCTGTGATCTATTCCGTGTTGTATCGATTGAATGTCCTTACAAACAAGAAAACCCCACACAATAAGCAATCTACAGTGTGGGGTTTTGATTCGTAAAGCTACAGTAATGCGCTGATGTCTTGTACGATTTCTGTAATACCGATAGTAAAGAACTGCACACCCATACAGATAAGAAGAAAGCCCATTATTCGGGTGAATGCATTGATACCATTTTGTCCCAAAGCTTTAAGTAACGGGTAAGCCATACTCAGAATAAAAGCGGCGACTAAGCTCACTACACCAAATCCGCCAATGACTCCTGTATAAATACTTATCTTTTCTAAATCTTCTTCACTAGATGCGATTTCGGCGGCAAGGCTAATGATCAGGGCCATTGTACCGGGGCCGCAAAGTGATGGAATCGTAAGGGGTACTAAAGCAATCGAATCTTGGCCGACACTGCCATCCATACTTTCTGGTTTTGGAAACAGCATGTTAAAGCCAATCGCACAAATGATAATCCCACCACCTAAGCGTAAACTCGGAATTGAAATACTAAACAACTCTAAAACGGAAGCACCAATGAAGAAGGTGATGCACATGGCAATGAATAAGTAGAGTCCAACAGTTTTCGCTTGTGAAACGATGTAACTCTTGTCTCGGCCCTTACTTAAACCAAGAAGAACGGTGGCAGCGGCTGGCGGGTTCATCATCGGCAATAAGCCGAGGACAGTGAGAGTCAAATAGGTGAATAACGTTTCTAAATGCATAAGGTTCCCTTAAAATTTTGGTAGTTTTAGATTGAATCAAGATAATGGCCAACTAAGCTAAAGAAGCATTAACTGAGCAAGATACAGAACACTAAAGAATGAAATTGCATCGGTTAATGTGGTGAGTAGTGGGCTAGATAACATGGCTGGGTCTAGGTTTGCGCGTTTGAGGGCTAGGGGCAGAGCGCCACCGATCATGACTGCGAAAGTGGATGATATCGTGTAGGCAACCGCGACAAGTATTGGCAATATGTGACTTTGCTGACCATAGGTGACTAGCATAAGCAGGGCAATAACCAAGCCAATAGCAAGTCCATTGATAGCGCCAATAGGCAACTCTTTGGCGATGACAAACAACCAGTCTTTAGCGGAAATGTGCTTAGTCGATAATTCTCGAATAGAAACCGCAACGGATTGGTTTCCCGCAGCACCGGATAAATTAGCCACTAATGGTAAAACGGCAGCTAGCACGGCAATTTGTTCGATAATATGTTCAAAGGAAGCGATGATAGATACAGCGGCATAGCTCAAGATTACCGATGGCAGCAAAAATGTGAGGCGTCGGATATTACGTTGCAATAGCGGCATAGTACGAAACTCGTCACCGCCAAATATACCGCTGGCTTCACGTTGTTGTTGTTCGGATTTCTCATATAACGCCTGGTTTAGTTGGGTGTGACCAACAATACCAATTTGAAAACCATGTTCGTTGATAACAGGAACAGTAGAGTGTGAAGTAGAGTCGAGCACACTTTTTAATGATTGGAGATCAAAATCTGCAGGTACGGTAGGGACACTTGTATCAATATGATCGAGCAATCTCTCCCAAGATTGAGCGAGAAACAGCTCTCGGGTTTTGACCGATCCTAAATAGTTACCGTGTTTGTCGTGTAAATAAATGTAGCGCCATTCAATTCGTTCAGAGCTTTGCTCGCCTTCACGCAAGATGGTTTCTAAGTCTGAAATGGTTGCCCAGCTTTCTAGTTTGATGACCTCATTCTTGCAAATTCTCCCCACTGAACCATTAGGAAATGACATCGAGGCTTTTTCTTCGTGTTCCCAGGTTTCAGGCAGTGAGGATTCAAGGGCTCTGTGAAGAGGTTTAGGTAAGCTACGTAATAGCGAGCGGCGAATGTCTGAACGCATATGCAACAGAATATCTTTTGCGCTGTCGATTGGAAGGTTTGAAAATAAGACTGCGCGCTCTGGCTCTGTTAGGTAATCCAGAAAGTCAGCTGCCAGATTAGGTTTTTGAGTACAAAGCAGCACCCAAAACTGTTCACACTGAACGTTGGTGAATTTTCTAATTACGAACGGTAGGTCAGTTAGGTTTGCACTTTCTATTTTTTCGATAATACGATCACTATTACCGGACTGCATTGCTGAAATTAGCTCGGCGTACAGAAGCTCGGCGTCAGTGTTAGGTAATGGAACGGTTATTAAGGTCATAATAATGGGCTACGCTGTAATGTGATTACGTTTACGGATTATTCGGATAAAAAGGGTGATAAAAGCGATTGTCATCAGCATTAAGCTGGTGAAGAGAAACCACTTAGTGATGAGCTCTTGATGTTGATGCAGAAACGGGTGGCGCATAATGGACTTTCCGGCATAAAGCAGTGTTAACACCCACACGATGGAACTGGTCATGCTGATCATAACAGTGCGGATAAAGCTTAGGCGTGCAACGCCCATCAACATTGGGGTTAGTACACGAACGAAAGGGACAAAACGGGACACAAATAATGATAGGAACCCAAATCTATGCAGAAGTCTCCTTGCTCTAGGTAATGAATCGTCAGGCAGTACAACTTCAATTTTGTTCATAAAGCGTGAACCTTCTAACCAGCGCCCTTGTAGATAGCCGATAATCGTACCTAAACAAGCCGATAAGCTTAGAGCAGTCAGGGCGGTATAAAAATCTACAGCACCTAATCCAACCAGCCCCCCCACAAACAAGACCAGTCCGTCCCCGGGGAGAGGCAAAAACACAAAACTCGACTCTAGAAATAACACAACCGCAAGCAGTAGCAGTAAGATATGGAGTGAATTGATCTCAAGTAGCGTGTCAAAATCTTGTACCCAAATGGCGGATAATATTTCATTCATACTCTTTCCTTAATGGTATAAAACGACGTAACAGCCAGATTGAAGGGGCTGGCTGTCGTGCGTGGTGTTAGTCGAACATTAAAATCAAATAAGCAAAGAAGAGAACAAGGTGGGTCGCACCATTGAGTGAGTTGGTTCTGCCGCTGCTAAAGCTAACGCTGGTCATAAGAAGCGTCGCAGCCAGTAATACCATTTCTGCGGGTTCTAAGCCTAATCTCAAGGGCTGGTCCATTACACCAGAGATCAATAAAACAGCGGGTACGGTCAATGCTATCGTTGCTAATACCGAGCCGAAAAACAGATTGATGGCTCGCTGTAGTTGATTTGTGAGGGCTGCTTTGACGGCACCAACGGCTTCTGGAGCGAGAATAATAAGTGCAACGATAAGGCCACCAAGGGCTGCCGGAGCGCCCATAACGCTAATGCTGTCGTTGATTGGAATGGCTAAACCTTTTGCCAGAAGTATCACGATGAGTAAGTAACTAATTAACATGACAGTGTGAAATAGATTGCTACTTACAGGGCCGTGGTGGTCGTGTTCACTTTTATTGTCAGCATCAATGAAGAAGTGAGTATGGCTGCGTGTTTGGACGAATAGGAATACGCCATATAACGCAATTGATGCCAGAACCAATGTGCCCATCAAGCTCAATGACATGTTTCCATTGTCACTACTGCTGGTAAAGTTTGGCAAGATCAAGCAAAGCATCGCAAGAGGAATAATGGCAACCAAATACGCTTTAATGCCGTCCAAATTGTAGGACTGGGTGTGGTACTTCATCCCACCAACTAATAAGGTAATACCGACAAAACCATTCAATACCGCCATGATCACAGCGAACATCGTATCTCGGGCAAGGACTGGGTTTGGATCGCCAGTTAGCATGACAGAAGAGATCATAATCACTTCTAATGAAATGACCGCCAATGTCAGAATGAGTGTTCCAAACGGGTCTCCCAACTTAATTGCTAAGGAGTCTGAGTGGCGAACCACTGCGAAAATGGCGGTCATGGCAACATAAAACAGTACGGCGGTAGTGATGACATAAGAGAAGATTGAGGGACTTGAGGTCAGCATGTTTTCGCCAAAAGTCTTAAAAAACATAACGGTCAAAATACCGAGAAGCAGTGTTTTTTCTTGTTTTAGGATTTTATACATCTTGAACTTCTTGTTGAGACCAACGTCGTAATATCCTAATAACTTTGTTGGTTCGCGAATGTTCACTACGTCCTCCATAAGGTAGTGATTCATACGTAGTTTATGGCTGTTCGGAGAGTTATAGTATGAATTAGAGAAATTCATAAATGCGTTAATATCTGGCCCAAATCTCAATTTCTTGAATCAGTCTGGAGGTCTTAAGTTATCTTTGAAGTCACTATGAATGCATTCAGTAAAATCATTTAGATAAAATTAATCCCATCGTTCATGTGGCTGTGTTTGAGTAAGCCCTTGTGTTCGACATTGAATTCGCTATATCTGTAGTAGGATGCTTGACTTATACGATGGGGACAACTGTTGGACAACCCGCTGACTTGCTATCTTATAGAGGCTATATGAATGGATTTTTTGAGGCTATGAATATGCAGTCAGCACAACAATTAGATTGTTATATGGCCGAGGAACTTCAAATGATATACAAATGTTAAGTATTTGCATATTGTAGGTTACTTGTCTGGTTGAACGACTTGATCAAAGTATCTTTGCATCGTTTGATGTAACAGTTGGTTCAGAGGGAAACCACGTTTAGATTGCAGGTATCCACCGTTTATTTGAATTGTTCTCATCCCTTTGGGAATAACAGGAAGTGGATAGTAACTCAGTTCTGGTTCATTCTCTGTCATGAATGTACTGCCGAAAGAGAAGGCATCAGAATTTTTTAACTTGCTGAGTAGAACTCGAAGGCTATGAGTGGATAACACAATATTGGCTTTGTAGCCTTTTGCTAAGTACAACTCTTCAACTGGCGCACGCTTCGAGTTAATTCCATCTACAAGTATCCGAGTTATAGGAAGGTGGTGAATATCTTCCCAAGCACTGCCGTTACTAAGCACAGGGTGGTTTTTACGTGCAATAAGGCTTAGCTTGATTTCTTTCAACTTATGTTGATAAATTTCTTGTGGTAATGGGAATTGGGCGAAATGGAGCATATAGTCAACTTGGCCATTAAGCATGTCACTCAAGCTTTGTTCTTGCCAGTAAACCAGTTTGAAGTTGGCATTAGGTAATACGCTTCTCAGCTCACTAAAAATACCATCGCCGTATTGCTCTAGCAGGAAAATGTTCATTGCTATCGATACTTCACCGGTGAATTGTTGAGGGTCAAAGTTTTGATAAGACTCAACGACTTTAATCAATGGCGTGAACATTTCATCAGCCGCTTCTGCCAGTTTTTCAGCTAGTTCAGAAGGTTCTACTCCATGTGCCTTACGTATAAATATTTGATCGCCAAACGTTTCTCTCAGCTTAGCTAGACCACGACTGACGCTAGTTTGTGATATTCCTAGTTTGTTTGCAGCATGATGTGTGTTTCGTGTTTCTACAACCACTTGCAATAGTTTCAGTAGGTTTAAATCTAAATCGCGAAGTTCTTTCATCGTCAGTCCTTAACTATTGAGAGAATTCCATTTTAGTGTTGAACGAGGATGATGCAAACTCTTTTTGTCGAAAACCTTGCTAGCGCTGATGGCGTTTAGACAAAGGATGAAGCTCCGCGAATGAGGAGTGACGAGGTGTTTGCGTTAGAATACTGAAAGTAACTTTCTTACCGTCAGTTCTTGGCTAACTTTGTTGATTCACGAATATATCAACTTATGGTTGTTTTGGCTGAAATCAAGATATGGTTGTTTATCGGTTAAGTGTCTGATTTTAAATGATTAGTGATTATCACTTTATGGTTGTTTCAACAAATAGTTTGAAAATCAAGAGCCGCTTTTTAGCGGCTCTTTTTGTTTGGGACTTACCAACACATTTCTGCCCCTTTCCTTGTTTCAGCTTGCTGACGGTTAACTTCATCTAAGCGTTATTTGACTTACTTTCTCTCATGTCAGTGACGTGATCATCAAGAGGCAAAAAGCAACCCCAGAATTAGTTCGCATCCTTACTATAACATTAGTAATGGGGGGCCAAATGTAATACTAACCATTACAATGCTGAGCCTTAATGACTTTCTGTTTTTTTAAAGTCAGCGATTGGAATTTCTGGCTTCATAATACCCATCAACAGGCTAATGAATCAGACATAGTTTAATCCATTAACCTCCATAAACTTGTTGATAAATAAAAGCAGATGAATTATTTATCAACTTTATAAGTAATGGTGGATCCGCCTTCCCAGAATACACGATCTACTTCTGTTTTAGCGATATTTCTCCATGAGTCAAACAGAATATCGCCGGGAGTCAATACGTTGTCTGTGTAGACAACAACCATTTCATCAGCATATGGCAGGAATAATTCCCATGTGGTTTTTCCGCCTGTAACAAGCAGCGTTTCGTCACTGCCACTGAATTTCTCGACCAGTTGTTTAAAATCAGTCACAACCTTCGCATTGTTGTTTCCCATGAGATCAAAATCTTCATCCAGAGATAAAACATTGATGTTCATACCTTCTACAGCATTGGCATAAAATGCAGGGTAGGTAACACCTCCACTAGCAATATGTTCACCGTAGAAAAATCGGCCTAGTTCAGCTTCAAAGTCTTTACCTTGTGGCCATTTTGCTACCCTGTTTTGCATATCCTGAGGATCTTTGCAGCCAATCATATTGCTGTCATCGGTCATAAATACTAGTCGGATCATGAAACGCTCCTATATTTGTTGTTTGTAAAATGTTTTATAAACGCAAAGTGCGTCTGCTATTGCATTATGAAATTAAGAACACTGTGTATTTTAAGAAGGCACTCAATATTCAGATTGAGATATTCTCTTTAAGTAAAATTCTTCAAGCCCTGATACTATGAAATAACTGGCGATACTGGACTCTCATCTGCCTTAAGTACCTGCCTGCATCACCACATGACTGCTCTAAGTGCAATGCCCATCACAATGGCGTACGCTGTAAGTACACAGGGGTAAATACGTTTAAACTAAATGGCTATTGACGCACAGTGAAAGACAATGCGGCAAAGATTTAGACTCTGTCAGGCTGAATGCTTCTTCAAGAACCGACAATTGTTCGATTCGATCGAGATGAAAGTGGCGATAATCATCACTTTGTTCGCACCATGCCACTAATGTCCAGTTGTTTCCCCAGAATATCTGCCCTAATGGCTGCAGTACGCGCTCAGTCACAAGGCCATCTTCAGTTATGTAATGAACTGAAACTTTATGTTGCTTATCAATTGCATGCCTTAGTAACTGCCCCCGCTTGGCGATATCAGACGGAATATGATTGTCAGCAACAGCCATCGGGAAGGACTCGATTTGCTTCTTTACTCTGTCCGGCAGCACTGACTGTATTTTGGTTGACGCACTTTGAGCGGCTTTTGCAAGTTCTTCGTCTGACCAAGCTCGAACCATGCGCATACCCAGTTCAAACGCTACCATCTCTTGCTCTGTCAGCATCAAAGGAGGCAGGTGCGAACCAGCTTGTAGCATATAACCTACTCCGGTTTCTCCCTGAATGGGAACACCGGAATTTTGCAGGGACTGAATATCGCGGTAGATAGTCCGTTCACTCACATTCATTACTTTCGCAAGCTCAGTTGCGGTAACGGCATAGCGCTTTGAGCGTAGCACTGTCAGCAGGTCAAAAAGTCGTTCTGATTTACTCATATCAATTTCTATCCACCCGAACTTAGGGAATTCCATTTATTTTAATTACTTGGTGATTAATAGCTAACGATTCAAAACCGATAAGTGACTTTGCTCGCCAGTCGTTCGTGCAAATCAATTGTTCAGTCGAACGCGGATATTTTTTTACAACTACTGTCAGTTATTTTTAATGAATGTTTATAGCTCTACTCAAGAGGCGTCTTCTCTCTGACCATGTCGTTGACGTTGAAATAATAGTATCTTACAGGAGTGTCAGTTTCTGTCAGTAGTGTGGACAAATATTCTATTTTTAAACGTTAGTTGCACTTAAGGTGTTGATTTTGTGCGGTTTTGATGGGGCGGTTTGTTTTGCAAAAATTCTATCGATATTCTTCAAGGAAAGTTGCCTCAAAGTCGGTGAGCTATTTTATAGAGTTAGTGTTAACTCATTTTGTCCATGACTTTCCTAGCTAGAGTGTCCCGCTAGCTTTCCTAATATCCTAGTTGGCCAATAACATTCGAAGGAGGTCAACATGAGGAAGCAATCATCAAGGGCATGTAGCGGCATAAAAAAGGCCATTCAAGCTTGAATAAATCTGGCGAATCGGAAGTTGGGCGAGCAAACTGGGGTTGAATGCAGATTATTATGGAACGCATTCCATGCGTCGCACTAAAGCCAAATTAATATACGCTCGGACAAAGAACATTAGGGCAGTGCAACTCTTGTTGGGTCATTCTAAGTTAGATAACACTGTTCGTTACATTGGCGTTGAGTTGGAAGACGCTCTGAGGCTTTCAGAACAAACCGACTGCTAGAGATGGCAATTCAGGCTTTTCTATGTGCTGAAAAGTTTGTGCCCCATTGTTGGTTTCATCAAAAAGCCTACGCACTCAGTTGGGTTAATTTTGACCAAATATATATAATCCGACACCCAAAACTCATAAAGTACAAAAATGGGTGTCAGAGTGCAGTTTTTGACTCAAATGAACTCGCTGGTTTTTGCTCTGTAAATCGCACTGAAATCGTTACAAACTTTTAAGGCGGCATAGAATCTATAGCCTTGATTAACCGTCTAAAACCTTCGCTAAGAGCGTTTGACTTGCTATAAGGGCTGTTTCTGAGCGCAAATTGACGGATTTTACATAATAAGAATAATACGCACCTAAACAGGAACCAATCATTTTGCTAGTACGATTTTACTCATCGTACTAGCTCTCCACAACTAGCTTTACCATACCTTTAGTTATCCATGAATTGCTAATTTAGGGAAGTCACTGACAAACTTTTGTCCAGAAATGTGTTTGATAGAAGTGGGTAATAACGAATGTTGAACCTTGGTATCAATCCCAAAAAGACTATCAACTTGTGATTATTCAACATAAAGAGCCGCTTTTAGCGGCTCTTTATGTTTGAGTTTTAGCTATCACTCAGTAGAGCGTTAACCTTCAATCTTTCTACTTCGCGTAATTCGAAGGAAACAGTGCTCGTTTCGCTTCTTCATCACGTTCGGTTTTAAATTCAATGCCGTTACCAATCTCGCGAGCGCGCAGTGCAGCAGGGCGAGTGTTGATTGCGTTAAACCAGCGCTTCAAATTCGGGTAAGGTTCTAGGCCTTCTTCACCAAGCACGAAAGGTGCTTTATCAATCCAACCCCATGCAGCGACATCGACAATGGTGTACTCATTTCCGACGAAAAACTCACGACCTTCCATATGCTTCTCTAACACTTCGTAGTGACGTTGCGCTTCACGTAGGTAACGGTTCACAGCGTAATCTAACCCTGCTGGAGCAGCATGACGGAAGTGTACCGATTGACCTGAATAAGGGCCAAGGCCGCTCGCGATAAACATCATCCAAGAGAGCAGTTCAGCTCTGTCTTCTGGTTGTCCCCCAAGCTCGCCAGTCTTCTCTGATAGGTACAGAAGGATAGCGTTAGAATCGAACACGCGCTGTCCATCGTCTTCAATGGCTGGTGTTTTACCATTCGGGTTAATCAAACGATATTCCGGTGTGTGTTGCTCGCCCTTTAAGGTATCAACAGGAACGAGTTCAAAATCTAGGCCTGTCTCTTCTAGAAACAGAGCGATCTTCATTGGGTTGGGTGTTTGGTGAAAATAGAACTTAAGCATGGGGTAACTCCTTGTATTGGTCCTTTATTAAAACACCACTTGAACGATCGTTCAATAATTGGTTTTGAATTTCTGGGAATTGATCGAATTGATATCAAACTCGTTTGCTCAGGAATTTGGTTATCTGAAAGTGAATCCGTGTGGGCATGTAACGCTGTTTATGTTCTAAGTTGCTGAAATATTGAACATAAAATACACGTTTAGATTTGATGCTGAACTTAGAAGCTTATGGATTTAGATGGGATAGTTACGTAGGGATTTGAAGTTAAACATTCCAAATCAAATCAAGAAACTTCCTATAGCTCGAAGCTATTGAGCCTACTATGGCGCATAAAATCGTGATCTGCAGCCACATCTTATGCAACAAATGAATATTAACCTTGGAGAGTAAGGTTTGGTTCACGGTTTTTTAATCTTGGGGGCTTACATTGGTGAGCAAATCTGATGTGAACAATTAACGACACAGGATCTTTCCATGAAAAAGAACATTATCGCCCTCGCTCTTGGTGGCATGCTGGCTTTTGGCGCAACTCCATTTTCTTTTGCAGCTAACGATGGCGCAGTACAGGCTTCTGCGGATTACGCGCAGTTGGTGACTAAGCGACAAGTTGTCGACCAATTACTTCTTGATGCGTTGCAGGCGTTTAAGTCTCCGGCAAGAATTTCTCACGCGGGCTTCACGGCTAAAATGCCAAGCAACATGGAAATTGTGACTAACCGACTGTTAGAAGCTTACCAGCTAGAACCTTACCGTACTGACTTGCTTATCTCGGCAGCGAACGCTCAGATCTACAACAAGAATGCAGAGCGCGCTATTGAACTGTTTGAGCAAGCGCTGACGGTTGCGCCAGACGATGTCGACTTGCATGCGTATCTAGCGGTTTGGCAGCGATTTGAAGGCAATGAAAGTGAATCCAATAAGCACATGGAGAAACTGGAGAGCCTGAATAAAGGTAAAGCAGAAGACATCAAACGTATTTTTGCAACGGTCGATCGCGTGTTAGAAACACCGTTGAAAGAGTCTGCGGATAAAGGCTTGCTTGATGATCACGGCGCTATCGTCACACTGGGTTACGCGCTTAATCCAGACGGTTCAATGCATCAGATCTTGATTGAACGTCTTGAGACAACATTGGCGATGGCTAAAGCGAACCCAGATGCGATGATCGTGCTTACAGGTGGTGTGCCGAAGAACCATAAGACTGAAGGTAAGTTGATGGCGGACTGGCTTATCGAGAAAGGGGTAAGCAAAGATCGCATTATCGAAGAGAACTACGCGACCAGCACGGTAGGTAATGCCTTGTTCAGTAGCTACGCGCTTGCCCGTCATGATATTAAACACGCGACCATTATTAGTTCGGCGAGCCACGTGCGTCGCGGCCAAACTCTGTTTGAAATTGCGAGCTGGCAAACTGGTCCTCAGGGTATCACCTTTGACACCGTTTCCTACCCAGATAAGCCGCTAGAAGAACTTAAGAAAGCGAGCAGTGGTGAGCTACTAGGCATCTACCGTGATGCACTGAGAACGTATGGTATGTGGAGCTACCGCTCTTACCCACTGGAATCTCGTTAAGCCAAAGCTTCACTTGTTAGTACAATCGAGCACAGCTAGATGGTATGCTGTGCTCCTATTTAATTTAGTGTTTCAAAGGCAAAAAAATGAACCCGATTTTAGCAATGTTGAAAGAGAATAATATTAGCGACGAGCAGATCAGTGAGCTATTTAAAACGCTGACAGAGAACCCTCTTGCAGCAATGGCGACGATCAGCCAACTTGGTTTACCTCAAGACAAGCTTCAAATGCTGATGGGTCAGGTAATGCAAAAACCTGCACTAATCAAAGAAGCCGTTGAAGAGCTTGGCCTAGATTTCTCTAAGGTTGAAGCGGCTAAAGAGCAACTTCAAAAATAATCGAGTGTGACCTAGCGATTGAGTTAATGAGCGATAGCCGATTCGGTTAACGGTTCTTAGCAACGCTAATTAGACTCTTATGAAAAGCCGTTTGAGCATTGTAATTGATACTTAAGCGGCTTTTTTGATCGCCATTAGAATGGGTTAGGGCACAAACTAATACCAGCCCGATGTGACTCATTTGCTCAAATCATGTACTTTCTTGTTTTAACTCGTTCTAAACCGATTAATTCCGGAATTGCTCATGAAATCTAGCTTAAGCATTCGATCTTACACCAAGCAATTTAATACCCATGCTCATGATGACCATCATCAATTGGTACTGCCGATCCAAGGCAGTATCAATATCGAGATGGTGGGGTATGCAGGCAAAGTAGCCGTGGGCGAATGTGTGGTGATTCCGATAACCAGAGCGCATGCGTTTAAGGCGGACGAAGCAGCGCGGTTTATTGTCGCGGATATGGTGGATCTGCCTCAACACTTGTTGGAGCATGAACTTTCGGTTTTCCCGATAACGCCACCTTTAATGAGTTTCTTGTTGTTTGTTGAAAAGCAGTTGGAATATCAGGTTGATAGTGGCATTGAATTATCAATCTTGGATGTGTTTTCACTGCTGTTAGAGCAACAACAAGTGAGTAAAAGCATCGACCCAAGAATCCGCGCCGTACAAAGGCTGATCGCGGATAATTACACGCAGCCGTTATCCATTCCACAGCTTGCAGAAACGGCCTGTTTGAGTCCCACTCAATTCAAAAAACGCTTCAAGGAGTGCCTGGGTATCAGTGCGCTTAAATACATCACTCGATATCGCATGGAGAAAGCCCAAGCCTTGTTAACCCACACCGATTTACCGGTTCAATTGATCGCTGAAAATGTGGGGTATAGTGATGTTTCTGCTTTCAGTCGTCGCTTCTCTCAGCACTTTGGGATGTCTCCAAGGGCGTTTTTAGGCTCAATGAAAGAGAGTCTTTAGAAACAACAAGAGCGTCCTTTCGGCAAACTAAACCTTATCAATCTTCACTATTATCTATTTCAGAACTGAAAATTGGGTAATAGAAATGAATCTTGCCATCAATCGCGTTAACGAATTCCAAACGGGCACTTTAGCCATCTTGTTTGCTTCTATTTTATGGGGCACAACAGGCACCGCCGCAAGTTTTGCGCCTGATCTAAGTCCCTTAGCGATTGGTGCTTTCTCTATGGGGGTCGGTGGCCTAATGCAAGCGGGCTTGGCGTATCGAAAAATCCTATTCGCTTGCGACAAAATTTTGCAGAACAAGAAGCTGTTGGCAGTGAGCGCTTTGGCTTTGGCGGTCTATCCTTTAGCTTTCTATTCCTCAATGAAATTATCAGGTGTGGCGATTGGTACCGTGGTTTCGATTGCTACCGCACCTTTCTTTTCTGTACTGTTAGAGTGTCTTATTAGCAAAAAGAATAATATCAACCGACGTTGGCTTACTAGCTTTGCGATTGGTGTGGTGGGTATTGGGTTGTTGGTGTTTTCAGAGTCTTCATCGGCGAATGAATCCGGTGATGATCTCAAGCTGTTAGGTATTGGCTTAGGTCTGGTCGCTGGGTTGTGTTACGCCATTTATTCTTGGGCGACAAAAGCATTGATAGATAAAGGGATTAAGTCACAAGCAGCGATGGGCAGTATTTTTGGCCTTGGTGCGATGCTGTTGCTGCCAACGCTCTGGTTTACTGGTAATAACCTGTTTTCCTCACAAGCTAACGTATTAGTCATCAGTTATCTTACGTTGATTCCACAATGCTTGGGTTATATCGCGTTCAGTTTTGGTTTACGCCACGTGACTGCGAGCAGTGCCAATCTGCTAACCTTGTTTGAACCGGTAGTTGCAGCGGTGCTTGCCGTCTGTGTTGTCGGTGAGCTGATTCCTTTTACAGGCTGGTTAGGTATGTCTCTGATTGTGCTATGCTTGTTTATACAGTCGAAGCCATCTAAAGGAACGTTATAAGTATTTGTTTTATTGAGCTTAGTTGAAATTTTTTCATGTGTAATTCTTATAATTGAATAAAATCAGTATCTCAGTTGTGAGAGTGCTGTTACTATCGCTATCAATAGTCGGGGGGCACATACCTTATTTGGTGTTTGCTGAGATCGTTAATCGAGACCCGTTGAACCTGATTCAGTTAACACTGGCGTAGGGAACTATAAGCACTCGATCTACGTCTGCACCCATGAAGCCCCTTCATGAGCCTAATGCGACTTCTCCTTCGATCAGTGTTCGTTCTCCTGCGTCTTGTAAGATAGTAGGAGCGACAATGACACACAGTTCTATTTCAAAAGATTTAACGCCAAAAGCCTCAGTTTCACAGCACTCTGCTGATGGTTCGCTTCGAACGAACACTCCGATTGTTTTAACCATTGCAGGTTCTGATAGTGGCGGCGGTGCAGGTATCCAAGCGGATATTAAAGCCATGTCTGCGACCGGTAGTTTCGCTTGTTCGGTCATTACCGCTATCACTTCCCAGAACACTCAAGGCGTTTCCGCCATTTTTCCTATTCCACTCGCCCATGTCGCTAGCCAGTTAGATGCGGTTTTTACTGATCTCAATATCGTGGCAGTGAAAGTCGGCATGTTGGCCGATTCGCAAATCATCAAAGTCGTTGCTGATAAAATCAAACAATACCAACCTAAACACTTAGTGATTGACCCTGTGATGGTCGCGACAAGTGGTGATCTGCTGTTAGAAAACTCGGCAATTACGACGCTAAAACAAGAGTTGATTCCGCTGGCAGACATCATTACTCCTAACTTGCCAGAAGGCGCTGCACTTACAGGCAAAGCGGTACCTGAAAGCGAAGCCGAAATGCAGGGCATGATTGAAGACTTACGCGCACTAGGTGCTAAAGCCGTTCTCTTGAAAGGCGGTCACTTAGAGAAGGATGAGAACAGTAACGACTTACTGATTCTGCCAACCACATCTGATTTGATTAGCGCCAAGCGTTTTCCTACCAAAAACACCCATGGCACGGGCTGTACGCTTTCATCGGCTATCGCTTCTTTCTTAGCTCAAGGCAACACGCTTCCAGAGGCTGTCGACCTTGGCAAACAATACATTTCTCAGGCGATTGCTCATGCTGATGAACTGCAAGTCGGCCAAGGTCATGGCCCAGTAAATCACTTCTTCGCTGGGCACGGTAATGTCCGTTAATACGGTTGGTGTTCAACTCAGCAATGCCTCCTTACGTTACAACGACAGCGAGCACGCGACCTTGTCTGGGTTGTCGCTTAGCTTAAACGCAGGTAAGTGGACGGTATTGCTGGGTCGAAGCGGTTGCGGAAAAACCACCGTATTACGTTATTTGGCAGGCTTGTTGGACGATAAGGTGGAGTGGCAGGGCACATTGGCAACGTCCGATGAATTGCCTTTAACGGATCGCATCGCTTACATGGCGCAGCAGGATTTGTTACTGCCGTGGTTATCGGTAATCGACAACGTATGTCTGAGCCATCGCTTTCAAAACCAGGCTTCTGACAAAGCTCTGCAAATCAATCAAGCACTCGAGTTGTTAGCTTCGGTTGGTTTGGCTGATTATGCGAATGCGATGCCGGAGCAATTGTCTGGTGGCATGCGTCAGCGTGTTGCTTTGGCTCGCACTTTAATGCAAGACAAGCCAGTGGTGCTGATGGATGAGCCTTTCTCTGCGCTGGATGCGGTAACAAGACACAAACTGCAAAGCTTAGCGTGTGAACTGTTGAGGGATAAAACCGTAGTGTTGATCACTCATGATCCACAAGAAGCGGTGCGTTTGGCGGATAACTTGTATGTGTTGCAAGGCACGCCTGCGAGTGCTCACTCTTTATCTGTGCCTCACACGTCAACGCCAAGAGTGCTAGATGGTGAGTGCGCTGAGTTACAACAAGTGATTTTAGATCAGTTGGAGCGTGATTATGAATGACCTAACACGAAGCGAAGCTGTGGATCGTTCAGCTAACGTACAGACTGCCACTACACCTCCTCGTCAGATGAATCCCGCGATGCGTTTGCTTATCAGCAGCGCCGTGATTCTCGGTTTATGGCAGCTGGTGGTGTTTATCTTCGAGATGCCGAGCTTTATTCTTCCCGCTCCCGCAGAAGTCTTTTTAAAGCTGATTGAACGTTACGACGTGTTACTCAAACACACTTGGGTGACTGCACAAGAGATATTACTTGGCTTGCTACTCGGTTTGTCGATGGGGCTATTTTTTGCCCTACAGATGCTGATGTTCGAACCACTGAAACGTTGGTTGTTGCCTATCTTAATTGCTAGCCAAGCAATCCCTGTGTTTGCGATTGCGCCAGTGTTGATGCTGTGGCTGGGTTATGGCATCGCGTCAAAGGTCGTCATGGCGGCGATCATTATCTTCTTCCCTGTAACCACTTGTTGTTATGACGGCCTACGTAATACACCGACAGGGTATCTTGATCTCGCTAAGACGATGGGTGCATCGAAATGGCAATTGTTGCGTTATATCCAACTGCCTGCTGCATTGCCAACACTGGCGTCCGGCATTCGTGTCGCTGTGGTTATTGCTCCAATTGGCGCGGTTGTTGGCGAGTGGGTGGGTTCGAGTGAAGGGCTGGGTTACCTAATGCTGCAGGCCAACGCGCGCATGATCATTGATGAGATGTTTGCTGCCTTATTCATCTTGGCGGTGCTGTCTATCTCGCTCTACTTCATCACAGACAAATTACTCAAAAAAGCTATCCCTTGGGAGAACCAGTGATGGTTCGCTCTATAACACTTTGTTTAATAAAGCTTCGCTCACGCTATTTATCTAAACCAAACTTCGTTAAAAATTAGCTCGATACACACAATAATAATATTCAAAAGGAAAGGTTAACTATGAAAAATACCAAATTGGTAGGTGCAGTGGCACTGCTTGCTTCGCTAGTTTCAGGCCATGCATTTGCGGATTCTGAACAAAAGAAACTGACATTGATGTTGGATTGGTTTGTGAACCCGAACCACGGCCCAATTGTGATTGCCCAAGAGCGTGGCTACTTTGCTGACCAAGGCTTAGAGGTTGAAATCCAAGAGCCAGCCGACCCAAGCACGCCAGCAAAATTGGTTGCTGCCGGTAAGGTCGATTTAGCGGTAACTTACCAACCAAGTTTAACCATGGATGTAGCGGCAGGTTTGCCTCTCGTTCGTGCATCTACTCTTATCGCAACACCATTGAATACGTTGATGGTTTTAGATAATGGCAAGAACGATTCACTAGCGGATCTGAAAGGCAAAAAGATCGGTATTGCGATTGCGGGTAACGAAGAAGCAACCATCGGCACCATGCTAGCTCAAGAAAATGTTGCGTTTACAGACGTGCAAACCATCAATGTCGGTTGGGCACTTTCATCTTCATTGGCATCAGGCAAGGTAGACGCAATCTGGGGTGGCTTACGTAACTTCGAAACCAACCAGTTAGCACTTGAAGGCTTTAAAGCGAAAGCATTCTTCCCAGAAGAGCACGGTGTGCCCGCTTACGACGAGCTGATCTTTGTGGCGAACGCAAAGCAGCACGACGACGAAGCAATCAAAGCATTCAACAAAGCATTGGAACAAGCAACGACTTACATTGTGAACCACCCACAAGAGTCATGGAGTGAGTTTGTGGCGTATTCACCAGATACGTTGAATAACGAGCTTAACCAACGCGCATGGAACGACACACTGACTCGTTTTGCACTTCGCCCTTCTGCTGTAGATATGAAGCGTTACGACGATTACGCGCAGTTCATGTTCGACAAAGGCATTATCAAATCACTACCAAAAGCCGCTGATTACGTACCGACTTTTGACTAAGGAATCTCATGAAATACCAAGACTTAATCCAAGCCTGTCAGCAAGATTGGCAAGACTACACCGAGCATGATTTTGTTAAAACGCTGGCGAACGGCACACTCGCTCAGCCATGTTTTCTGCATTACCTAAAGCAAGATTTTTTGTTTTTGAAGCAGTATGCCCGCGCTTATGCGTTGGCAATTTACAAGGCGAAAACCTTGGCTGATATGCGCCGTGCTCTGCCAAGTGTCCATGCTCTGTTAGATTCTGAAATTTCTCACCACGTGATTTACTGTGGTCAATGGGGTTTGACTGAATCGGATTTAGAAAACGAACCTGAAGATTTCGGTACAGTCGCTTACACGCGCTACGTTCTAGATGCAGGTATGACGGGTGATCTTGTCGATCTTTATGCGGCACTGGCTCCATGTTCAATTGGTTACGCTGTGATTGGTAAAGCGCTTCTAGAAAGCAGTGACACTGTTTTGGAAGGCAACCCATACGCAAGTTGGCTGCAGCTTTACGGTGGAGAAGAGTTTCAGTCGGGTGTGGCAACGGGCGCTGAGTATTTCGATCAGCTGCTTGCTGAAATTGATATCAACAGCGAGCGTGGTCAGAACATCGTTCATATCTTCAAAACCGCAACACGTATGGAAGTGGCTTTCTGGCAGCAAGGCCTGAATGCACTGAATGACTCAACAACGGCTTAAAGCGACTTTTACGAATAAGGATTAATCCATGCTGACTGAACAAATCATCCAATCGCTGCGCGCATTACGAGAGCAAAAACCATTGGTTGTGAACATCACCAACTACGTAGTGATGAACAATACTGCTAATGCGTTATTGGCGATTGGCGCTTCGCCTATTATGGCGCATTCACAACAAGAGCTGGCAGAGATGATGTCATTCTCCGGCGCTTTGGTGATCAATATCGGCACGCTAGATAGTGTGTGGACGCCAAGAATGCGCTTTGCGGTTGAACAAGCGAATGCGAACAACAAGGTGGTGGTTCTTGATCCTGTGGGTTGTGGCGCAAGTACGCTGCGTACCGAAACTTCACGTGAAATTGCACGTTTAGCAGATAAGTTAATCATTCGTGGTAACGCGTCTGAGATTATCGCACTAGCGGGTGAACAAGCGCAGAGTAAAGGCGTTGATGCGCTAGATAGCAGTGATGCAGCATTAGGCGCAGCGCAATGCTTAGTGGCTGAATACGGTGCGAATGTGGTGATTTCTGGTGAGACAGATTACGTTGTCACTAAAGACAGCGTGGTGACGTTAAATAACGGTCATCCAATGATGCCTTATGTGACGGGCATGGGTTGTACTCTTACTGCATTAACGGGCGCTTTCGCTGCTGTTGGTGATGAAAGTGGTTTGGCTGCTGCGGCGGTATTAGGTGTGGTTGGTGAAATCGCAGCTGAGAACTCACGCGGCCCAGGTAGCTTGCAAATGAACTTGTTGGATGAGTTGTACCAGTTAGACGAAGAGACTCTGATTCAACGTTTGAAGGTTCAGTAGATTCAATCTAGATCTGTATTCGTAGCTTATTAAAAAGCCCTCAGCACATATGTGTTGAGGGCTTTTCTATTATTGCTTCAAAACCGTATTAACTCGTCGTCGTGTTAGCTATCTCGTTATATGAGCAATTGGCTTCGTTAGGTTCTAAATCGATTCACTTGGCTTTCTAGATGGTGAGCAACTTCTGTTAAGTCGCTCGCTGCACCTGAAATGCTGCTGACAGATTCTTGATTGCTTTGCGCGATGGTATTGGCACCTTGCGCATTTTCACCCAGCGACTTGGTTAGACGATCCTGCTCATCAACCGATACCGCGATTTGGCTATTAGCCTGATTCAAATCTTGAATGTGTTGGTTAATCACGTGTAAGTTCTGAGAAGCTTGCTGTGCCTGAGTTGAAGCATCTGAAACAGTGCTGTGGCTCTCTTTAATCGACTCTAAGGCATCTTTAGCACCGCGCTGCAGTGATGTGATAAGTTCATCAATCTGGCTTGCAGAGTCTTGGGTGCGCTTCGCGAGTGTTCTTACCTCATCGGCTACGACAGCAAATCCTCGACCTTGCTCACCTGCACGCGCTGCTTCAATAGCCGCATTCAACGCCAATAGATTAGTCTGTTCTGATACGCCTTTAATTACTTCAAGAATGGCACCAATGTTCATCGACTCTTTGTGTAGGTCGGTCACTTTCTGGCTGCTGACCTGCATGCTTTCATCGGCGCTGCCAATCTCATGCAGTGTTTTGTCTACTTCTTTGAGTCCCATCGCCACATTCTCGGTTGCTTGGTTGGCAACTTGAGAGGCGTGGTTAGCACTTGCCGCAATTTCTGATGTGCTGGAAGCTAATTGATCAACGGCAGAAGAGATATTGATCATTTCACTGTTCAATTGTGTTGCGTTGGTCGAGCTGTTATTGGTCACTTGATTGAGTGACTCCGACATCTCACCAATGCGCACACTAGAGCGGTTCACTTGACCAACAATATCACGCAGAGACTCAATGGTGATCTCCATATTAGTCAGCAGTTCGCCAATCTCATTTTTGCTCTCAATGTTCACTTCCACATTCAAGTTACCTTGAGAAAGCTCGTTGGTGATCTGTTTAACCTGCGCGATGCCTTTGGTGATAGAGCGAGTCACCAGCACGGCGCTCGTCATGCCAATAACTAAAGCCACACCCGTCAGCAATATGATGATTTGAATCGAGCGCTTTTCACTGGCTTGCAGCACTGGCGTAAGCGCTTGTTTCTGTTGTTCAAGAATGCTTTGAGCATCCGCGACTGCAATCGCTAAGCTGTCACCAATAGAGGCGAGGGTAGCGGTTCTTTGCGTGTTCTCAATCATCTGTTGATGAACTTGCTCAAAGCCTTTCGCATACGCTTCACGTTGGTTCGAGAAGTCTTCAATCAGTTCACTTTGATAAGGTGATGATTTAAGAGATTCAATATCACCCTCGATACCTGGCAGAGCATATTCAAATATGTCTTTACCCGCTTCATAGGTTTTGAGGTCGTTGTTGTTTGAGTAACTCAGCACAGTTATCTTGGCGGCGAGGAAATTCTCCATCAACATGCCCGCGTACAAGCTCGCGTTTGGATCATTGTTATTGTATGACTCATACAACAAGCTCTGAGCTGCTTTCAGTGCGTTGGTTTCTCGTTTAACCATCTCAACGTTAACGAGCTGGTCAATGAGGAGTTGGCTCTGTTTCATGGATCCATAAGCCACATCAAAGGCCGCAACGCTGTCTTGCACTAACTGTAGGCTAGCTAGGCTATCGGTTTTGGTGGTGGATTGGATTAAGTTGTTGAGCAGTTCATCAATCGCCACTTTGCTCGATTGATAATTCGTTTCGTACTGTTCATCCAATGACTCTAAGTAACGTTCAGAAGCTAAACGCATCTGAAGAAAGTGCACTTGAATGTTGCCAGAGAGTGTTGCTTTGTGGCTGAGTTCACTGTACTGGCTAAAGCCGTTCGACAAGGTTTGGATACCTTTGTAACTCACAAAGCCTGAAATGACGAAAAAGAGCAAGCAGATGGCATAACCCAGCTTGATCTTGAGCGCTATAGAAAGGTGGCGCATAACTATCCCTATATTTACCTGATTCCTTCATAGGGGAGTATTTCATAAAACAGCATTCTGGGCATGCTAAAGCGAATAGTTTGTGTAATAAGTAACGCTTTTGTTAAAAAATTCAGGTTTTTCGATATGCTTTCAACGAGTTGCGTATTTGATGGCATGTGTGAAATTGAGCTAATTTAGTATTAACATCCATACACATCATTCGATTTGTCGGTAAAATGGTGCAACGCCAATTTTAGACATCGACTCCAAAGGTACGATATGAACCCTTATAAGCTCTACTTAGTAACGGATGACCAACAAGATTTAGAAACGCTCAAGTTCGTGGTTGAACAAGCGCTCGCTGGTGGCGTTACTATGGTTCAAGTGAGAGAGAAACACGGAGACGTAAGAGCCTTCATTGAACGAGCACAAGCCGTAAAGTCGATTTTGGCTGGTTCGGGTGTACCGCTGATCATCAATGACCGAGTCGACGTAGCATTGGCTGTCGACGCCGATGGTTTGCATCTGGGGCAATCAGATATGCCAGCGGAGTTAGCGCGTCAATTGATTGGCCCGGACAAGATTCTTGGGTTATCGATTGAAACTGAACGACAGCTTCAAGAAGCGGATAGTTTGCCGATTGATTACATTGGCCTTAGTGCACTTTTTGCTACACCGACCAAGACGAATCTAAAGAAACATTGGGGTTATGAAGGGATTCAAATGGCATTAGATACCACAAGGTTGCCGATTGTTGGCATTGGTGGAATTAACGAGTCGAACATTCCGCAGTTGGTTAAGACCGGCATTCATGGATTAGCCTTGGTTTCAACGATATGTCACGCAGAAAGCCCAAAACAAGCGACGCAGGATTTGCTATCTCTAATGGGAGAGTGAAGGGGAGTAGATACTAGAAAACAAATGAAACTAATCATTTGTTTTCTAGCTAAAGCACAAGCATAGAGTTGTGCTAGATGTACTTATTTACTGGGCATTTAAGTTGCTCTACTTAACATACCGTTTGGTTTACTGAATGCACAGAGCGACCGTGCCGATGATCATAAGAGCGATCGCAGCGTACCAACCGTATTGTGCAGTTTTATCAGCAACAAACACTTTAATGTAGTTGATCTCTTCATGCGCCATTGCAATGAAGTCCGTGTAGTTAATCGACAACTCACGGCTCGCTTCTTTCAGGTCTTGTTGAAGCTTGTTGAAAGACTCATCGATGAAGCCTTTTGTTTCCGAAGCAGATGGAGTAGCAGCTAACGCTAGGCTGTTCCAAACCGCCATACGCGATTCATATTCGCTTTCACTGACACAATTAAGTACGCGTAAATCATACTCTCGTTTGTTACGCTCTTTACCCATTTTCTCAGGGCAAATATTTCTTAAAACGTTCACGACAAATTTTCCAAAAGGTTCATTTAGATATAAAAAAGCACTCGAAGAGCGCTCATAAACTGGGTGCGAATTAATATTCAAAAAGTGATCTATTTGAAGCCGGTATAAGCAACTGCGAGGCAGGGCGCTTATCTAGGAGAATTGAAGTTTGGTCAGTGGTGTTAAAGAGCAACTTGGGTCTATCTTATTCGTTTGAAAAGACAAACCCGTTGGGATCGCATAGTAGTTATGTCACTTTGGGACATCAACTAGGGTGTTTTATCCAGACGATAAAGATATTTATCGGCAAGATAAGCAGAAATGAGGTAACGGTCATCAGTTCCACGTCGATATTGAATCTCTGAATTGACGGCTTTTTCAAAAATTGAGGAGCTTTCAAAAATAAAGGAGCTTTGAAGAATCGGGCTGGTTAGTTGGCTTGCCATTGATTGTATTGCAGTGAATGTTCCTTAAGCTTCTCGATAAGGCTGGTGAGAACTGGGCCGTTGATATGGCTGCGAGACACTAAACACCCCACAGGGGTAATCCAGCCACCATGCTCGTGCGAGACCGGTAGCGCGACAAGATCGCCTTTTTGAATACCTTCCATCACCATCATTTCGGGCACATTTGCCCAACCTACATTCTGTTCGACGAGATCAACAATGGTTTTGTGGTTGTTCGCATACCAAAGCATTGAACTAATGCCGTAGGTGAACCACAGTTCGCGCTGCTTTGAGCTGCGATGCACACATTGGCGATAACGCTTGAGATCGGAATCTTGTACTACGGGCATTTTACTCAGTTCATGAGTGGCTGAGCTTACCGTTAGGAAACGTGCCTGACCGAGTAAGAAGGAGTCCATGTCGACCTTAAGTTCGCCGTCTGCGTAGATGATGCCTAGGTGCGCTTTTCCACGTCTTACTAGGTCTTCCACATCGAAGGTTGAGGTCGTAATGATATCAAAGTGTGTGATGGGGAATTGATCAGCTAATGAACTGATTATCTTAATGAAGTTCTTATCTATGATGCTTTCATCAATAGCAATGATCAGCTCATGCTCATCTTCTTGGGTCAGTGATTCAACTTTTTGATCGAAGTACTTTTGCTGGTCAAGAATGGACTTAGCAACGGGTAATAAGGCTTTACCTGTGTTGGTTAAAACGGGGATGTTTTTTTCTCGGCTAAACAGCTCTTGGTCGATGGCGATCTCTAGGTTGGCGATCGACTGACTGACCCCGGACTGAGCACGTTTCAGCTTGCGTGCTGCGGCAGAGAAAGAGCCACTCTCACACACCGTGACGAAGACTTTTAGTTGCTCAAAACTGTACATGTTATTTCTCATTCAATACAAAATGGGTATTCACGCTCAGGCTATCACTAATCGTGATGGCTGTTAACTTTCTCTTATTATTTCCGATGACATAATCCTCGCTCATCCAACACGTATTAGATTATTAGAGGAATGTATGAGTACGTTAGAAAGAGTGTTTCACTCTGTGTTATTTGAAGTTTTGGCGGTAACGCTTTCAATCATAGGCTTAGTGATATTTACCGATCATGATGTGAATACCTTATCAGGAACCATGATAGTTGTGGCTACCATCGCAATGGTTTGGAATTACTGTTTTAACCGTATTTTTGATCGCTACTTCACGGGTGAAAAGTCAAAACGCTCGCTGAAATTACGCGTTTTTCATGTTGTGCTGTTTGAAGCTGGTTTACTGATAGCGACGATCCCTGTGATGGCTTACTTGCTTCAGGTGGGCATATGGCAGGCATTTTTGATGGACATCGGTGTGACCATTTTTATTACCATTTACGCGTTTGTATTCAATATGATTTACGACCACGTTCGAGCATTCTGGGTACGCAGATCTGAGCTGGCAGTTCAGTAAAATTTCAGCAGGGGTTTAACATTAAGCATGGCCATTAACTAATTGTTTATTCGTTATTTTAATTAGTACGTTACGCTCAGTAAGCCCATGTGTTGAACCGTTTATTCTGCTATATTTATCAAGGTGAAAAACCAGAATTATCCAATGGAATAAGTGTAGAGGAAAGGATGCCCAATATCCCTCAAATGACGGTTGTAGATAAGAAAGAAGTCGAGCTGTTTGCCGAAATGTTTAAACATATCGATGGTGACATCTACACCCTAATACGCAGTGCAAAAATCCCCAATGACATTCTCACGAGTAATGATCACTACGACTATCTTCCTGAGACTACGGTTAAAAATGTGGTCAAGATTATGGGTGAATCAACATCGAGAGAAGAGTTCTCGCTATTTATGTGGAGCTTTTGCAAGCAAACCTATGTGCCTTGATTCGTGGCCAAATTGAGTCAGCAAGATTCGCTAAAAAGTGCGCTCGACCAATTTGGAGAGCAGTTGAAGCTCATATCCAATGGTACCAATATCTATACCAAGCAATCCGGAGGCAAGTGGTGGTTTGTTCGCGAGAAGCCATTTACTAACGCACCTTGGTTTAAGTTTGCTGAATTGTTCTCGGTTATCTTTATCAACGAGCTGATTTCTGTATTAACACAGGGCCGTTGGAAGCCATCGGAAGTCGGTATTCAGAGCGAAGACCTTGATTGTTTTCAGCCTTTACCACAAATGGGCAGTGCTCAGTTTTACACACACAGACCGGTCACGGCTTTTGAGATTCCAGAAGAGATCATGCTTGCGCCGATTGTTCTACCAAAGGTCGCCCAAACACTTGAACCATCTCCTATGTTGCCTAGCTCATTTCTTAGTGCCTTTAAGCTCGTGATCAAGCCTTATCTCACGATGGGGAAACTTCCAATTAGCTTGGCCTCTGAAATTTTAAATATCCATGTCAGAACGATTCAGCGTCGTCTGGAAAATGAAGGGGTGGTGTACAAAACGTTGATCGAAGAGTTGGTTTTGGAGCAGGTTTTGGAATTGCTCAAGCAACCAGATTTATCGATTACTCAAGTTGGCGCAAAGATGGGCTATTCCGACTCCTCTCACTTTACGCGAGCCTTTAAGCGACAAATGAACATGACGCCAAGACAGTACCGGAAAGAACACTGCTAAAGTTGGATAGCATCAGTTCCAACCTATTTTTAAGAGAGTAGACGATAAGAGAACCAGAGAAAAACTACATTCCTTTGAAGCTGATGCGAAAGCGATAAGTGGTAATACAGACCAATGGACAGCTGAAATCTACTATAACATGCAGTTTGGAGAGCACTTTCAAGTCACGCCTGATATCCAGTACATAAAGGATCCTGCGTTCTCAAATGAAAGCAGCGCTTGGGTATTCGGTATTAGAGCGAGAGTCTTTATCTAATTCTGCTACTCATTATCTTGTTTAGACCCAAAAAGTGAGCCTATGGTGGCTTACTTTTTGTTTTCAGTCCGACAAAGTTAATCGAGCAGTTAGGTTTTTGTTTTCCCACTTGTCATCCTGCGTTAATTAGTTCTTATGAACGACCACTTCACCCAACAGATTCGTAAACATTCATTAATCTGGGTGTGGCGTATTATGGTAAGTATCCGGTTTCAGAATGATCCAAGATAAGACTCCAATTTAGACAGAGGTGCTTATGATTATTCATTTTAGAATCCAAGACGTAGAAGAACTTTGGGGATCCATCGATTTGGCCACGCTCCTGCAGTTGGAACTGAGAGCAGTATCAACCACACCGTTAACTCTCTGATTGAAATAGTTAAGTTACCAATTACACTTGAAGCATAAGTTTGAATGGAGTCAACTTAATGCTTTTCCACCAACAGCTGTATTTCTCTTCTATTACTCTGATCTTAACTGGCCTAATCTCATCCTCGGCCTATGCCTCCAATGAAGCGATTCAACATCGTTTAGAGAAAATCTTCGCGGCTTCTATTGCGCTGACAGACAGTGATGCCGTTTCAATTGGCTTTGTTGATTTTGACCCTAATTCATTTATCAACTTGAACGACAATGGTTTTGGTTCTGATAAAACCATCGATACTCGAAGCAAAGTGAGTGTGGGCTCTATCCCTTATTCTTCGGTGATGAAAACCGACAACCCTGATTTTGATCTAATTTGGTCTGTACGAGGGTCTTATGCGCTCTCTGAACAAGATGTTGAAATCTCATCAGACGTTACTTCTGATCGTCGTGTGAACCCGAATAAAGACTCAGTATTAGGCCTGTATGGTTTCTTCGGAGTTCAAAATCATTTAACCCAGCGTTGGTCTATCGCTTATGGCTTGGGCACTCACTTGTTCTATTACCGCAATAAGTACGAATACAACAACAGCTACTCTCAAGCATTTCAATCTCAGTTGGACGGTTACGCGTTAAATACTTCTGCGTGGGCATTGATTGGCGAGCCTTCAGTCAAACTCAAGTATTTAAAGAAACAAGAGTGGGGCAGTTGGAATGTCTCTTCTAGAGCACGTTATTTCTATGGGGCTGGCTGGGGTGAAGCGAACGATGGTGATATCGGAAACCCTGAAGGGATGCGATTCATTAATGAGCTGGAGTTTAGGCAAAATGTTTCGCTTGATGCTTGGTCGTTAAAGAATCCTCAGGTTCACTATAACTTTAGACGAATTGATGTTGCGGGCGATTTGACGGACCCCTTAGACACGCACTATTACTATGAATTCGGCGCTGGGTTAGTGTTCGATGCCCCTTATGATTCTTACTTCTTTGATAACTTTGGTATTGGGATTAACTTCAACTATGGCAGCTCTCTCAGTGGTGGCAGTTTGCTCTTCTTGCTTAATAACTAGACCTCCAGAGTAGTTATATAAGTTGAATTTGTATGTGTCGCAAAATGGTAAACATTTCACTTAAAACTTAGCCATCATAGTGATTCGCCCATCACCAGAGCAAACTATGAACAAGTTAAGTTATGACCGAAAAATGCCGTTATACGTGGTATCAGCACTTGTCCTCAATATCGCATTTAGCTTGTGGTTGCTGAGTATAGCCTCTACGACGTCCATGGTTTTTTCGGTGTGCATGTTGTTTTTAATCAGCACGCTCATCACTGCACGCCTATATCGACATGAAATGGCTCAAAGCAAGAATAACTTGTCTGAAGCGATCATTGATGGCGTCGCTGGTTTTATCGTTCTCGATAGTCAGTTGAGGGTCATACAAGTTAATCAACAGTTCTCTAGAGTTTCAGGTTATGCCTTTAATCAAGTCGAGTCTCGCCCGATTTCTGATCTCTGCTTCATGAATAACAGCAGTTTGATATCGACTATCACTCATTCACTTAAGGAAAATCATAGGTGGAAAGGTGAGTTGAGTGGGGTCAGTCGACTTGGCGAGCAGTTTACTGTCAACGTTGTAGTGGAAAAGCTAACCGAAATCCTGCCGCACAATAATAAATACGTTGTGACCTTTACGGACATTAGCCGACGCAAAGTATTAGAGCATCGATTAAGAATGCTGGTGGACACCGATTCCCTAACAGGGTGTTGGAACCGTCGCCGTTTTGATAAAGATCTCAACCATTATTCAAACTTAGCGGAGCGTTATGGCTATACACATTCTTGTTTGGCGCTGATCGACTTGGATCACTTCAAGGCAATCAATGATAACCATGGCCATGACCAAGGTGATTCCGCATTAAAAGAGGTCGCTGAACTGCTGAGAAATAACAGTCGAGATACTGATATCGTAGCGCGAGTAGGCGGTGAGGAGTTCGCTATATTAATGCCCGAAACTAACTTGGCAGAAGCGTTTGAGGCGATGTATCGATTGAAAGAAGTGATAGCCAAAGGAACAACACTGAACCTGACTGTGAGCAGTGGTGTGTCTGAAATACAGGCACAAGCCGAAGCGACCTATCGCAGTGCGGATAAGGCGCTTTACCGCGCTAAAGGTAATGGGCGAAATAGAGTGTGTAGCTCTAGCTCTAGCTCTAGCTCTAGTTCAGGCTCGGGCAGTGCAGCGGCCATTGTCCTTGGTTAGGCGTGTGTTGCAATTAACTAATCGGTGAGAGCGGAGCCTAAACCTAAACCTAAGCCGAAATCGAGCGTTGATAGATTTTGGGGGTTAACCCTGAGACGCGCTTAAACGCACGAGAAAAGTGCGAGATGTTGGTGTAGCCGAGTTGGCTAGAGATGTAGGTCAGGGTATGTCCTTCTTCCATCAGTTCACAAGCTACCGAAAACATCAGGTTCTCTTTGATCTTTCGATAAGTGGTGTTTTCATTCTTGAGTTTGCGTTGGAACGTTCGCACTGAAAAGTTGAGTAGCTCAGCTGCTTCTTCAAGAGAGAGATCTTGTTCTTTCATGTACGGCTTTAGAAGCTCATAAACGCTATCGGTAAAGCTGGTGTGCCACTCAATAAGCGTCGGTTTGGCACTGAGTTCTTTAGAGGTTAGGCGAATTGGGAGTTGTAAGATTTCTTCAGGAATAAGCACAGCCGTCGACGACTGATCAACAAACAATTGGCAGCTACTTGGCACCAGTGTTTTAACGACATCGATATCATGTCCTTGCAGACGCACCTTATTAGGTAACCATGGCGATTGGGATAAAATGGTTATTAATTCAATGATATATGTAATCGCAAAAGCTTCGCCCCATTGAAACATAGGGGAGTTGTCTTCTGGGGCTGTGCGGCAAAACCAGTTCTGACCGTGTTCTTGAATAAACTCGACTCTACTGCCTGGTGAATCATAGGCAAAGATTGAATTGATCTGTTTTAGTGCATCACCAATGGTTTCGAATTCGGTAAATTGATGCAAGACATTTGGGATGATTCGACGTCGAAATGCGAGTCCGAGAATATCGGTGAACCGAGAAACACCAAGTTGGGCGGATGTCAGATAAATCAGACGTTTAATCGATTCCGATGGCACAAAATCGCTTTCTGATTCAATGAGATCGGGCGGTAAACCTGAATCTTTGAGCAACAGGTGTAAATCGAGACCATAGTCAGAAAATACCTGAACCAGAATCTTGGCGTAGTTCGTTTGAATTACCGGGACTTGGTAGTGACTGGAGGTCATGAGCATACAATCCTTGTATATAGTTGCATTATTAGACGTGCATATCATTTGCAACGTTTTGTTTACTAAATCTAACCCTATTTACTTGAGTTTTCCATCGCCGGGTTTATTTTTAAAGTATTAATTTTGTTGATGTTAGTTATCTAGAAGGGAGTCCCATGTCAGAAGTCAACGGGAATGCGCAAGAAGCCAAGGAAGAAGTTGGCCAGCAAGAAAATGGAAAAGACAAAGTAAGAAAGGTCACCAACTACTTATTGTTGTTCGTGGCGTTCATGTTGATCTTCAGTATCATTTCAGACCGCATCATCCCTATTACTGATAATGCTCGTGTCAAAGGTTATATCGTTCCAATTAAGCCAGAGGTATCGGGTAAAGTTCTCGATATTCTTGTTCAACCTAATCAGCTGGTGAATCAAGGCGACAAGCTAGCGATTCTAGACGAATCCGATTATCAAATTGCTGTGCAACAAGCTGAGCAAAATTTAGAGATCGCTGGTCAAAATGTCGGTGCTCAAACCGCTAGCATTGCATCTGCTCAAGCAAAACTGACTTCAGCAATTGTTGAAAGACAAAATACTAAGCTACAAGCCAAGCGTGTTTTAGAGATGGCCGACAAAGGTGTTGTTTCTAAATCCGACGCTGATAAAGCGCGTGCAGCATTAGCGACTTCTCGAGCAGCTGTTGTGAATGCAGAAGCTGATCTTGACCGTGCTAAGAAACAAATGGGTAAAGAAGGCCAAGAAAATAGCCAAGTGAAAGCGGCGTTGCTGGCACTTGAACAAGCTCAATTGAACCTAGAACGCACCGTAATTACGGCACCAACACAAGGTGGAGTTTCTAACTTCAGCTTGTCTGAGGGTTTTTACGCATCAGCAGGCCAACCGATTATGACTTTTGTTTCAACCGAAGATATTTGGATTGAAGCTTATTATCGAGAGAACAGCCTAGGTAATGTAACGGTCGGTGATGAAGTTGAAGTGGCGTTAGATTTTGCACCGGGCAAATTGGTAAAAGGGCGCGTAAGTAGTATCGATTGGGGTGTTGATTGGGGGCAAAATGATCAAGCAGGTAAACTTGCTCAAGCTAGCCAACAAACGGGTTGGTTGCGTCAAACACAGATGCTTCCTATCACCATAGAATTTGAACGAGATGAGATGCAAGGCATGCTCCGAGTCGGTGGCCAAGCGGATGTGATTGTTTATAGTGGCGATAACTTTGTGTTCAACGCGATAGGCAAGGTATGGATTCGTTTGATTAGCGTATTGTCTTATGTCCGATAAGCCGATTCCTGACCAACAAACACAGCAACGTATCCTGCGATTTACGGTCGGGGTCACGTTAGCTGTTTTCTTGGCGGCGTGGATAAACTGGCCACTTGCGTTCGTGGCGCCAGTGTTCACTGCTAAGTTCTTAATTGATAAACCAAACCTCCATAAGGAAACGGTCTACGAATTGCTCTTGGCCGTTGTGGTGACCATGGGGTTAGGTTTATTGCTATCGCGAGGAATTACCCATTATCCAATCCCATTGCTGATTTTAGTGGGGCTAATGATGCTTTGGGGCTACTACTTGTTTGTCGACCCAAAATGGAACCTGTTCGCCACCATACTGTTGATTGCGGTCTTGATGTTGCCATTCATGGCGATTGATAACCCCGGCGTGTCAGTAATGCTGGCCTCTGGCTTAGCCTCTTCTGGTGTGGTGTCGGTGACTATTTTCGCACTGGTTCATGTCTTTTTTCCTGAACCCAAGTCGGATTTTTCCGGCTTTGCGTCAGTACCTTTCAATAAAAGAGAACGCTGGTATGCGGCTTTCCGCGCTATGATTATCTCTTACCCTGTTGTGTGCTTTTTCTTTATTTTTCAGATATCTGAAGCATTGTTAACCATGATGTTTATTGCGTTGTTATCGTTAATGATTACTTCAGAAAAATCAGTCAAATTAAGCGCATTTTTGGTCATCAGTAATGGTATTGGTGGCTTGCTCGCGATAGCGGCTTTTTCAATTCTTTCGATTGTTCCTAATATTATCTTCTACTCTTTATTCATAGGCTTGGTCGCCATTATGATTGCTAAGAAGATCTACACGGTTCCGGAAAAAGCACCGATTTACGCCACAGCATTTAGTACATTGCTAGTACTAGTCGGCAGCACATTGATGAGCTCCGGCGATATCGATAGCAACACGCTTATACGCATATTCCAATTGGTGTTAATTGGCATATACATGATTTTGGCTTCTCTATTCCTAGAAACTCGGAATTGGAAGTTCTTACAAAATCAGCCTTAATTTTGTTTAACAAGGACGTCTCATGAAGTTAACCGATGATTTTTCTAAACAGGCGATAGACGCTGCCATTAAAATCGCAGCAATTGCCATGCTCGTGTATTGGTGTTTCTCAATTTTGCGCCCATTCGTTCTTTTGGTGGTGTGGGGCGCGATCATTGCGACTGCGTTGTACCCAGTGGCGGTTGCAATTTCAAATAAAACGGGAATGTCGAAAGGTAAAGCCAGTGCACTGCTGAGCTTTATTGGTGTGATCATTTTATTTATTCCTCTGGCAGCGCTCTCTTCTGGTATCTATACCAGCGCTTCTGATCTGATGACAGGGCTACAAGATGGCACATTGTCGTTGCCTAAGCCGAAAGAGTCCTTACAAGATATTCCATTCATAGGAGAGAAGGTTTATTCAACTTTGGTTGCTGCCTCCAACAACATTGAAGGCACGTTCATAAAGTATGCTGACGAACTTAAACAGTTTGCGACGAAAGCGGCTTCGGTTCTTGGCTCGTTAGGCGGTGGCTTTATTCAGTTCATCATTTCTACCATTATTGCTGGTGCGTTCATGAGTAATGCCGATAAATGCCAAACCGGTGTGACTCATTTAGTGGCGCGTTTAACAGGCGGTAAAGGTGAAGAGTTAGTTCAGCTCTCTAAATCGACGGTGCGCAGTGTTGTGCAAGGTGTCATTGGTGTTGCTGTGATTCAATCCATGATGTCGGCAATTGGTTTGGTGATTGCAGGCGTTCCTGCTGCTGCGTTTTGGGCATTAGCTGTGCTGTTAATTGCAATAATCCAACTTCCACCGATTCTTGCTCTATTACCTGCAATCATCTACATGTTTAGCGTTGAATCGACACTGGCTGCGAGTTTATTCCTAGTGTGGTGTATTTTGGTGAGCGGCAGTGACGCTATCTTGAAGCCAGTACTGCTGAGCCGTGGCTCTCACATTCCAATGTTGGTTATTCTTTTGGGTGCACTAGGCGGAATGGCGATGTCAGGAATCGTTGGTCTGTTTGTTGGTGCTGTAATACTGAGTTTAAGCTATGAGTTGATGATGGCGTGGCTTGGACTAGAAGAGAAAGACCAAAAAGAAACTGAGCAAAAGCCAACAGAGGCAGAGGAAAAATAGATGAAGCCAGTCTCTGAAGACGACAACTTCTACTTCTTATTCTATGCACTGATGGTGTTGTTTTTTGGTTGCGCGGTGATGCAGCAGTTTTATCCGCAAGGCCAGAAAACAATCCTATTTCTCATCATCATTACTTTGGCGAGTTCAATTGTCGGTATTCACAAAGAACGAGCTTTGTATCGTTCTTGGTATGGGATGTTATTGATTACGGCGTTAGTGTCTGGTGTGTTTTCGTTTTTGGAAGGCTATAACCTATCGATAGTGACGCTATCAGCATTGGCTGTGTTCTTGTTCTCGCACATTTACTCAGCGCTAAAACAGGTAATGAAAGCAAAAACGGTGACGCCTAATCATATAATTGGGTCAATCTGTATTTATTTGTTGTTAGGGTTTGCTTGGTCGACCATCTACTTGTTGATTCTAGAAATCTTCCCTAATGCCTTCAATGGATTAGAAGAGCAAATTTGGCTGACGAACCTGTTCAATGCGATGTATTTTAGCTTTATCACGTTGACCACAGTGGGTTATGGTGACATTTCACCGGCCTTGCCAATAGCTCAATTTTTTGTGTTTATGGAATCTATTATCGGCAGCTTTTACTTAGCCATAATGGTGGCGAGCTTAGTGAGTATTCGGCTTGCGCAGTCTCAATCCCAATAGAGCGTATATACATAATAGAGCACATACGAACAAGCCCAGCAATTGCCGGGCTTGTTCTATTTTATGAGCTTCAAAGCTTCTTTAAGTTTGAACGCTGTGTGGGCGATGAACCTTAAGCTTCAGTGCCTTGAATCTTTTCTAATTCAGCGATAGTCGTTTGAGATACAAGCTGACCATCCATGTAATAGGTAACGTTTTGACCATCTTTTATACCTGTTAGAGTTGCTGTTTCGCCCGAGGTATAGACGATGTCCATTTGAATCGTGTTTTCGTCGATCTTAATCATCTCACCGGTTTCGATGGTGCGATTGTTTGAGATTGGTCCAACAGGGGCTTCTTTAAGGCTTGGGTCAAGCTCATCGTTCACTTTGAAGTGTGTATCTGTTTTTGTATCAAATACGTGTGGTGCGCCGCTGATTGGGTTCTTACCAGTCCAGAACTCAAGCGAGTTGAATACCACATAGTCCGCTGCGGTTGTAATACCGTATACAGGCGCTAATAAGAAGTTTACACCTGCACGAGCATAGCGGTTATCGACAACTTCAACGTTAAATTTCATAACCTTCCCTGTTACGGCGTTGCTGCCGATACAACCAGTTAGCGCAGAAGCCAAAACCGTTAGTCCTACAATTTTAAGTGCAATCTTTTTCATTTTAGTACCTGTATAAGTTAGAAGTCTGTTTCGTTGGAACAGGTGTAGTATGGTTTTTATTCGATTGTCAGTTTTACCATTTAGCGCCAATGACGATAGAAAATGACCTTGAACTTGCTGCAGGAAATTTAAGCAAAAAAAAGCGCGACCTAATAGGCCGCGCTTTTGGGGATTTGGATAAGTTGTAATGAAAACAATGACTCCAATACAAAATCACTTCATCACATAAGAATAAGCTGATACGACAAGCCAGCGGAAAAATCGAAATATAAGGGTCGTGGCTTTAAAAGCAAATTTAGCAATTGATACCATTGCTTCCGCACCAATGCTCACGCACTTATGCAAATCGGATTCTTTGTATTCTGAATAGGTCATGTGGTTTCTCATTTCTCGTTATTGTCTGTCATATGTATGTGCTGACTCCTGTCTGGCGATATCCCCTGAGCGACTAATGTACGAATATTCATCGTTACAAACTTACCATTTAGTGCCAAGTAGTATGAAAAACAACCAAGAGATGACGTGTTGGGATAAATTAGGGACATACCAAGGTGTAACTCATCAAGTTACCGAAAAATCGTAGTTAATAATGGTATGATCGCTGGTTCCGCACCATAAGCGATTAAAGAATAGGAAATAGAATGACGCACCTTACCGAACAGCAAGAAGCTGCAATGGCGACGTTTAAGGAAAACTTACACCTTCCAAATGGTGGTTTTCATAAACTGATTATCGAGCTAAGTAAGGAGTATCAGCTGCCTTTCCAAAAGGTGCGTGCGGTTTTAAAGAAAGCTCAAAAAGATGTGGAACGACAAATACGAGAAGACTTTACCAGCGTTGATGACACAGCACTGAGCCAAGTGAATTGGGTAAACATCATCAAGTCGAAGCTTGTTGACTTAGCGGAAGAAAACCAAACGGTCATGGATAAGCTGCAACAAAACCTGAAGTATCAAAAAGTGTTGTCGGCAATCGAAGGTTCAATCGCAAGTGAAGACGAACGTGACGAGTTGATTGAAGAGTTGATTCAAGCTTATGAGAAAGAGGTATTCAAACCTTTACTGGCGATGCTGCATACAACAAAGCTGTATTGGAAGTTAATGCTGGTGGATGAGACATGTAAGATGAATGAAGAGAATCGTGAGAAATTCAGTGATTACCCTCAACACATGCAAGCTGCAGAACACTTATATACTCTTGATCAGAAGTTAAGGTCGATGCCGTTAACTTATTAGCACATGAATGCACTGATAATGACTCATTGGTGATTCAGAGTTCGATATAAGTTGGTTTCAATAGAAGCACGATAACCTAGCTAGCGTTAGCCGCGTGTGAAATGCAAAAAGGGCTAGGTTTCTGATCTGTTTTACTTCTACTCTATTTTGTTCTGCTAGAGCGAATTGAGGGTGACATCTTTTATATCTTTGGAGCTAGGCGATGTTTCTTTTTGTCGCCTTTGGGAAATGCTATAGGAGTGTGAAATGTCCTAGGGTGTTTCCGTTACCTGAAACGATAGTTCCGATGCTTTCTCGTTCATTAAATTCAAAGTCGATGAGATAACTGTGATGTTGTAGCTTGGGCAATATGTGGCGGTGGAGTATATCGCTATTGAGCTGTCGAATCTCGGTGACCCATGAAATTTCTTCTTTGTGTAAATCTATTTTGATCTTGAGCATTTATTACCTTTTAGTTTATTAACGTTTTTTTCGCGTGATAGTTGGTACCAATGGGTTTGTCGTGTTGTTCTGCGTGACATAACTGTGCCTTGTGTTTATTACATTTGTATTTAAGTGTTCGATCTATTCTGACTTCGCTAACAAGAGAGCGAATGACGATTGATCGGTAGTAAGGATCGAATTTAAAAAGCTATTGAATGACTATCTAGGTGAAAGCTGACGCAGAGATGGTGTAACGAGGGAATCGAGAACTGTCTATGTGGAACTTGGACTTACTTTAGCATTAACAGCTCTGTAGATTAGAGCCAGGTGGCGAACTATACGCCTAGTTTTTAGAATTACAACCCTATGACTAATTAAATTTAAAAATATTTTCGATTGAAATATCACCATTACATAGCGTTGAAAGAAGGCGTTGATAAGGAATTCGCTATTTCTTAAATGGTTTCGTTGGCGATGTATCTGAAAAAATCCCCTCAACACTTTTCGATGTTTCATGTCGATAGCTACAATTAAACCCCTGTAATATAGTGATTTTACATTGTAAATTACAAGTCGTGATGTCGGTTTGTATGCTGTGTATTTATGGCTATATCAGTCGTAAGAATTTGCAGCCTTACTCATCCTCCCTTAATTTTCCGCTCATTTGAACGTTACTTGTCCTTCCTGCCTCCATTTATTGTTTAGCTATGCGCGTTTTAGATACCCGCCTAGCAGAATATGAATAATCACTTTTACGTTTATGAATAACAAAGTTGTTGTACACCTAAATAACTGCAAATATAATTGATAATAATTCTCACTTGCGTTACAAATTTGTTGTCAAATCAATGACAAACTTTAAATTATCGTTATTTAGCAGTTGTGTAGGCCCCATACTCATCGATGAGTAATCTGACTTTCATTGTCATGAGTGGTGGTTTGTCTCAATGGCAAAGGAAGAAACATGAAGAAAACAATCAAATCAGTTCGCCAGTTAGTGAGCGGGCTTGCCATCGTTCTTGCATCATCATTGATGATGACCGCACAAGCGGAAACCGTCACAATTGAACATGTAAAGGGCACAGCGCAGTTCACTGAAGTGCCACAACGAGTGGTTGTTCTTGGTTTTGGTAGCTTGGATGTGCTGGACAAAATTGGTGTGAAGCCAGTAGGTGCGCCTCACAGCCTTATGCCTGATTACCTAGAATCTTACAAAGAAACGACAGCAAATACTGGTTCGTTAAGTGAACCTGATTTTGAAGCTATCTACATGTTGAAGCCAGATGTGATCATTGCGGAAAACCGTATGCTTAAGGTTTACGACAAGCTGGCACAAATCGCTCCAACGATCATGTTCTCTATTGAAGGCGATAAGTACTGGGCCGACGCTCAACAAAACTGGCGTTCACTTGGTGAGCTATTTGATAAACAGGCTGAAGTTGAAGCTATCATCAAAGAGACTCAAGGTTCAATTACAGCTGTAAACGATAAAGTAACTGCAGGCGAAACGACAGCGATGATGCTAATGAACAATGGCAACAACATTGCTATGTTCAACAAAGGCAGCCGTTTCTCTATCATTTTTGATGACTTTGGTTTCGTGGAATCAAAGAGTGCAACAGTGGCTCCAATTAAAGGGACACACGGCAACCTAATCTCTTTTGAATACATTGCTGACGCAAAGCCTGAAGTGCTTTATGTTCTTGACCGTGAAAAAGCGATTGGTAAGTCAGAAGGGCGCGCACAACAACTGTTTGATAACCCATTAGTCGCGGTAACACCTGCAGCGCAGCAAGGTAATATCGTTTATCTTGATTCAAGTGCTTGGTACCTGGCTGGTGGCGGTGTGACAGCGATTCACAGAATGCTTGGTGACATTGAACGCACGATTCAATAGTTTCTAACAAACAGATTTTCGGGCTTATAAGAGTGTTCTTATAAGCCCTTTTCACTTTTTCATACGGGCTATCCGAGACCTACCTTTAGTATTATTTCTATGTTGAAACCCATTGCAGCTGCTGTCTTTCTTGTTGTGTTATGCGTTGCGTCATTGATGACCGGAGTCGCTGAAATCAGTTTTAGTGACTTCTTCAATGGCAACCAACACGCCAACTCTATTTATATTGTTAGTCGGATACCTCGGCTACTCGCTATCGTGCTTGCCGGAGCGGGATTGAGTATCTCTGGTTTGATCATGCAGCAAATCGTACAGAACAAGTTTGCTGCGCCTTCGACGATGGGCACCATTGACTGTGCGATGTTGGGCTACATCGTCGGCATTCTAGTGTTAGGTAATGCTGCGCAGTGGAGTTACTTAGGCTTTATCTTCGCGTTTGCCGTGTTTGGCACCATGTTATTGGTTCGCTTTCTACAGCACCTTAAGTTCAAGAACGCGGTATTGGTACCTTTGATTGGCATCATGTATGGTAATGTGGTTTCCGCGTTAACGACGTTTATCGCCTACAAACACGACTTAGTACAAACCATGTCAGCATGGACAATGGCGAACTTTGCAAGTGTCTTGCAGGGTAGTTATGAGATCCTTTACCTCGCAGTACCTGCTTGTGTGTTGGCTTACTACTTCGCGAGCCAGTTCAGCGCAGCGAGTATCGGTGAGAGTTTCGCGAAAAACATCGGTTTGAATTACCAGAAGATCGTCTTCATTGGTGTTGCATTGGTCGCTATCTGCGCCTCTTCAGTGGTGATGATCGTTGGTGTCATCCCATTCCTTGGCCTTATCGTGCCGAATATCGTGTCACTGATGATGGGCGATAACATGAAGAAGATTTTGCCTTGGACTGCTTACTGGGGCGTGATCTTGGTATTGGCTTGTGACCTGCTTGCTCGAATCGTCATCTTCCCTTACGAGATTCCAATCTCGATGGTAATCAGCATCTTTGGTGGCTTGATTTTTATCTACCTAATTATGAGAGACAAGTCGAATGCGTGATTCAGTAAAAATTGCGATTCTGGCTATCGCGTCTTTGGGTATGACAGCAGTGTTTATCGGGCAGGGACTTACGTGGGATAACTACGAGTTCTTCTTGTCTCTACGACTACCGAAACTGTTGTCGATAGTGCTGGCTGCGGTGGCGATTTCTGCATCGTCACTGGTTTTTCAAACCATCACCAATAATCGAATTCTAACTCCATCAATTTTGGGCTTTGATAGCCTATATATGTTGGTTCAAACGGTACTTCTGTTTGTGTTCGGCAGTGCTAGCTTCTGGGTGACCGATTCAATCGCAAACTTTTCGATGTCCGTAGCTGTGATGATCTTGTTCTCATTTGCTCTGTTCCATTTCTACTTTAAGAGCAAACGAAACAACGTATTCACACTGCTTTTGATAGGTATCGTATGCGGCAGCGTATTCTCAAGCCTCGCTAATTTCCTTGCGATGTTGATTGATCCAAACGAATTTGCAGTGCTGCAGAATGTGATGTTCGCAAGCTTCAATAACGTGAAAGGCGAACTGGTTTACCTCAGCCTGATTCCATTGGGCTTGAGCTTGCTTGGCCTGTGGTTGTTGGCGCCTAAGCTTGATGTACTCTGGCTTGGAGTTGATAACGCGACAAGTTTGGGCGTGAACACTAAGCGACTGACTCAGATTACCTTGGTGATTGTGTCAGTGATGGTTGCGGTGTCTACGGCTTTGGTCGGCCCTGTGCTGTTCTTTGGTTTAATCACAGTGAGCTTAGCTCGTCAGATATTCCGATCTTATCAGCATCGTGTGCTTATCATCGCAAGCAGCTTGTTAGCGATCGTGCTATTGGTTTCTGGCCAATGGTTTATCGAAAAAGTGATGGCGTTTGAAACCACAGTGAGTGTGATCATTAACTTGGTCGGCGGTTTGTATTTTATGTTCTTGTTGTTACGCACCAGAATTCAGTAAAGGTAGTAAGTAGTGATTAAATTAACAGGTTTAAGTAAGAAGTATGGCAAAGCACTCGTGGTTGACGATGCCAGTGCTATGTTCCCAAAAGGAGAAGTGACTTCTATCATTGGCCCAAATGGTGCGGGTAAAAGTACACTGCTTTCAATGGCGAGCCGCTTAACAGACAGTGACGCGGGTGAAGTGGTCATTGGCGATAAACTACTGGCTGAATGGGATACCAAAGAACTCGCGAAGCACCTTGCTGTGTTAAGACAATCGAACAACATCAATATGCGATTTACGATTCGTGAGTTGGTCTGCTTTGGTCGTTTCCCACACTCTCAAGGCCGCTTGAAAGACGAAGATCATAAGATCGTCGACACCGCGCTAGAGCACCTTGGTATCACAGATATTCAAAACAAATACCTTGATGAGTTAAGTGGTGGTCAGCGTCAAATGGCGTTTATCGCGATGGTTGTGGCGCAAGATACGGATTATGTGTTCTTAGATGAACCTCTGAATAACCTTGATATTAAACACTCAGTTGAAATCATGCAGACACTGCGTCGTTTAGCGCATGAGTTCAACAAAGCTGTGGTGATCGTGATTCACGACATCAACTTCGCTTCTTGCTATTCAGATAATATTGTCGCGATGAAGAAAGGCAAAGTGGTTAAATCGGGCAAGGTCTGTGAAGTGGTGGAACAATCAGTGATGGAATCAATCTACGAGATCCCATTTGAGATTCGCGAGTTCGATGGTGTTCGAATCTGTATGTATTACTCAGGTCGCTAGTCTATTCCACTCTCCAATGAACAATACTTAAGAGCTCCCTAACCAGGAGCTCTTTTTTTGTTAATAAACAGCCTGAGATTTAACATGTTGCTGATGGTTTATTGTTCAATCATAAGGGTGTAATCGACGTAATCTTGACAGGTAGCTTTAACTAAAATGATAGTTTGATGTCACTCATAGATTTACTATCCATTTTTTAAAATCATTTGCTATTTTTTGTGCCCCGCCTTCCAAAAACGATCTACACTAGGGCTATAACTGTTTGATTTTTATACGAGGTATCAATGATTCGTAAACCAATAGTGTTAGTCGTGGATGACACCCCAAGTAACTTGGATGTGTTAACGGCAATACTCAAAGATACCTATCAAGTGAAAGTAGCGATTAACGGTACAATTGGTATCAAGATTGCGAAGATGGTGCCGCAACCAGACCTTATCCTCCTCGATATCATGATGCCTGACATCGATGGTTACGAGGTGTGCCGCCAACTTAAAGATCAGCCGAATACGGCTCACATTCCTATCATTTTCGTGACCGCCAAAATTGGTCCCGAAGCCGAAGTGAAAGGGTTATCTCTAGGTGCTGTTGATTACCTAACCAAACCTATCACGCCTGAAATCGCGCTCCAGCGTGTCAAAACCCACATCGCTTTGTATGACCAACAACGAGCGCTGTTCCATCAAGTGAAAGAGAAAACTCAAGAGATCAATCTGGGTAAGCTAGAGACGCTGAACATATTGGGTAGGGCAGCTGAATTTAAGGACAATGAAACTGGCATGCACGTTAAGCGCATGAGTCACTACTGTGAGGTGTTGGGCAAGGCGTTGGGCATGACTGATGAAGATGCCGAAACGCTCCGTGACGCGGCGCCAATGCACGATATTGGTAAGATTGGCATTCCTGATAGCGTGTTACTGAAGCCGGGTAAGTTGGATGCCGATGAGTGGACTACCATGCAAAAACACGTCGAGTACGGTGTTGAGATCCTTGGTAGGCAGAGCGATTCCAAACTGATGCGCATGGCGATTCAAGTGGCGCAGTATCACCATGAGAAATGGGATGGTTCCGGGTATCCGAGTCAAGTGGCAGGGGAAGACATCCCATTGGTTGGCAGAATCGCTGCTGTGGCTGATGTGTTTGATGCTCTGACGGTAGAGCGTCCTTATAAAAAAGCTTGGAGTGTCGAAGATGCTTTGGCCTTAATCACTGAGCAGAAAGGTAAGCATTTTGACCCGACTATCGTTGATCTGTTTTTCACTAAATTGCCTGAGATTCTAGAGATTAAAGAGAAGTTCAAAGATGAGTGACCTCTGGAAGATGTCGGGTAAGTGTTATTTCATCGCCATAATTTTGTTTGTTGTCTTCGCTGTTCGTGCCGCTAGCGTTAACGCTGAGGCGGCTCCAGAGCAACAACCAAACCTATGGCAAGATCCTGATCGTGAAATCACGTTTGTTACGCTATCCAGTCACTATCCTTACTCATTTATTGGTGATGACGGACAAGTCGACGGGATTATTCGAGATTGGGCTTACGATCTTGAAGAGCGTTTCAACGTAAAAACCAACTTCATCAGCGTAGATTCTCACGCTGAAGCAAAGCAAGCTTTGTTAGACGGGAAAGGCGATGTGTTTCCGTTTCAACAGTTTGATCCCAGCGAAGGAGGTCGTTTCCTTCAAACTGATCCTTATATCTCGTACCAAATTGCCGTCATTCTTCCTACCGATGATCACCTCAACAATAAAATTGAGCAAGAGGGCAAGAGGCGAATTGGCATGGTTCGAGAAGGCATCGACCTAGAGCGATCTGGCGTGCAGCTTAGTTCGATTGAGCTAGTTGAGTTCGATACGGCCATTGATGCTATTCGCGCATTAGAAGACGGGTCGGTTGATGGCTTACTGGCTGAACCTGTGACCACCATGGATCTTGCCCATAAAAGTGGAGTTGACAATTTAGCGGTAAACTATGTGCTTGAACGCTGGAAAAACATCAAGGCAGCCATGGTCATTCGTTCCAATGACAATGAGTTACTTAACTTATTGAATAAACAAATTGAAACGTTTGATATCAGTAAAAAGAACCGCATTTTGTCTAAATGGTTAGATAGCTCGCCTTATCGCTCTCCCATTAAAGGCGTATTTGGTTTCGGTAACCCGCCTTACATGTATCCAGACAGTACTTCTGTCGGCTTAGAGCATGACATTATGCAAAGGGCTTTGAATGATATGGGATATCGACTGGGTGACGTTGTCACTTTGCCTCGTAGTGCAGCTCGTCAAGCTATCGATAACAATAGCTCAATATCATTTGTTTCTGGCGTTCAACTTGATGATTCCTCATTGCACTTTGTCAGTGATAAGGTGATGGATGTTGATTTCGTACCAGTGTCATTAAAGAGGCGTAAGCTGGATTTGAAATCGGCAAAAAACTTGTCATTGGGTGCTTTGCTGTTCGATGAAACATCGCCGATTAAAAACTCCGTAGAAGTGTTGGATAGCCAATTGAGCATTGATCGGATAGAAGATCTCGACAGCTTAGAGTCGGCGTTTTCCCAGCTGAGAGCTCAAAATGTTGATTTCCTCATGGTAGAAAGGCGGGTGTTAACCTGGTTTGTCACCAATACTCGTTTTATTGAAATGCGCGAGATTCAGATCCATGAAGATTATAAAGTCAGCTATCCCATCTACGTCGATTTCAGGGGGGCTGAGCTAAGAGACCGCTTCAATGTCGCATTGGCAAACCTGAAAAGGGAAGACGGAGAGTTTGAGCCAATCCTTAGAAGACAAATTAAGAACGACCTGACTCCGGTTCTGAAGAAGGCTGATATTATTGCTCAAATTTCAGCGTATTTTATCGTCAATGATCGCTTTGATGAACTGCCTAAGATTTTTGACATATTTGATGCAGATAATACCTTCATGGTTATTTCTGCACTGGCTGACAATAATAAGCGACCGCTAGAATCTTGGTTCCTAGGAGATGTATCAACGTCATTATTGGACAAGAAAAATACCTCTAAACTGTCATCCGTGACGAAAGGCGCTGGCTATAAAACACAGACGGGCAGTACCAATGCTGGGTTTATGACGTTCTATTTCGATGTGGGTTCCGTGGAAGGGAGTCATGTTTATTTTCCTGCCATTGAGCAATTTGAATCATTCGGAGATGGCGCAAAACGTTATATTTCTGATATTTATCAATCAAACAGCTTAGCTGGCGAACTTCTTAATCTCAGCCAAAATGAACGTCAGTGGATAAAGTCTCATCCAGTATTAAAAATCGGTATTGACCCTAACTCTTTGCCTTATGAGGCCGTATCGAGCAAAGGGGAATACATCGGTATGATCGATGATTACCTAAAGCTGATCGAACAGAAAACAGGTTTACGCTTGGAACATGTTGATGTCGGCAGTTGGAAAGAGACTCGACGACTCGTTGACCATAGGAAAGTGCACCTTGTCTCGGCTGCTGTAGAAAACCGTTCACTTCGTGAAAACGTGAAGGCGGGTAAGAAGTTATTTTCTAGTCGCTTAGCCATTGCTTCAAGGCGGGATGTGAATAGCCTTGTTTTAGAAGAAGCTGCCGGTTGGAAAATCGGTATATTAGAGGCGGGAGCCAACACAGAAGCTATAGTAGATAGTTATCCTGATATTAATTGGTCGATGGTGTCTTCGACTAATGACGGATTAGAACGTGTCGACTCAGGTGAGCTTGATGCGATGATTGATACTGTTGATGTCCTAAATTATTTGATCAATTCATTTGGTTATCGAGGTATCGGAATTATTGGCCGATTGGATTTCTTTTTGTCGCCGACCTTACATGTCATCAAATCAGAGCCGTTGTTACTGTCTATTGTTAACAAAGCAATAGGAAGTATCTCTGCGGAAGACCACCAAAAAATATCCGCGAAATGGGCTGCACCTAAAGCGATTGAAAAAGTTGATTACCAACTTGTTTATACCATCTCGGTATTTTCCGTCGTGATAGTGTTGTTGATTGTATTTTGGAATAGAAAACTATCCAAGCAAATCACTATTGCTAATAACGCTACTGAAGCACTTCGTAAAGCACAAAGTCAGCTTTACAACATTTTGAATACGTCCCCTATAGCTGCGAGTGTTATTGTCGACGAACAAGTTCGTTATGCGAACGATACGGCAAAACGTCTCTTTGGAGTAGAACGGAGAGAACTTTCCTCTATTGATGTTGAAGTCGTTTATAACTCTTTATCGGACCGTGATGGATTGTATAAAGAACTGAACCTTTACGGTAAGGTTGTGAATAGGGAGTTAGTGCTTAGGAAATTTGATGGCAGCCGTTTTGTCGCCCTTGTTAGTTACTACCTATTTGAACTTGATGGGGAAGTTGCGACTCTATTTTGGGCTTTTGATATTTCTGAAATGAAACGCCTAAATGAACAACTAGAAGAAGAGAAAAAGAGAGCAGATTTGGCAAGCCAAGCCAAATCTGAATTCTTAGCCAATATGAGCCATGAAATAAGAACGCCAATGAATGCGATTATTGGCTTGTCTTATCTAGCGATTGGAGAAATATCTAATCCGGTTGCTCGAAATTATATTGAGAAAGTGCATCGTTCGGGTCATTCATTATTAGCTATCATCAACGATATTTTGGATTTCTCAAAGATAGAAGCAGGGCAGCTTGTTATTGATAGCATTCCATTTGACCCGATGACGACGTTTCAAGATGTCATTGAGCTGATGGAATCGAAAGCGGCTGAGAAGCAACTGAATTTGACGATGTCAGTTGACTCGGAATTACATACGCCCTTGCAAGGTGATCCATTGAGGTTGTTCCAAGTCATACTCAATCTTGTTGGTAATGCGATTAAATTTACGGAAAAAGGCAGTGTGGCGTTAAACGTTGCTCTGATCGAGTCGAATGACAACAGCTTAACAATGAAGGTCAGTGTGACAGATACCGGAATAGGCATCTCTGATGAGAATTTACATAAGTTGTTTGAAGCATTTAGCCAAGCGGATTCCACCACGACACGCAGATTTGGCGGAACCGGGCTTGGGCTCAATATTAGTCAAAAATTAGTTCATGCGATGGGCGGTCAGATCACAGTTGAGAGTGTTTACGGAAAAGGAAGCGAGTTCTCATTTGTTCTGACATTACCAAGATCAAGTGCTGATGAATTAATAGAGTTTAAAGCTCAAGAGTTGCAGTTGGATTATCAGATAGAATTCAAAGGCCAAAGAGTATTATTGGTTGAAGACAATGAGTTGAACCAAGATTTAGCCTTGGCATTTTTCAGTCGCTCTAAATTGAATGCCGATCTGGCTGAAAACGGTAAGGAAGCGTTGGAGTTAGCTAAAAATAATGATTACGAGATAATCTTTATGGATCTTCAAATGCCAATTATGGATGGCTTTGAAGCGACGCGTTTGATTCGTGAATTCGATAAAGACGTACCTATTATTGCAATGTCGGCCAATGTGTTTGCTGACGCGAAACAACGAGCGAGAGAAGCAGGTGTCACGGACTTCTTGGATAAGCCCATTGTTATCGATAAAGCGATGTCTTTGGTTACTAGGTACATGGTCCCAGAGGTGTTGGTTGAAGGAAAAGTGTCATCAGAAGAGTCTAAAAGTACAATGCAGACCGACGGCTATGATGAGCGTGCAACACTAAATTCTGATATTCCAAATGAACTGCCTATTTTCTCGCAATCGAGATTTGAGCAGCTGACTTATCATGATGCAGAGTTGCAAGCTAAGGTGCTTGATAGGTTCTGTCAGGGCGCGCCAAGCATTATGTCGCAAACCTTTGATAACCTGCTACAAGACGATTGGGGTACGTTAGAGCGGAACTTGCATACATTAAAAAGCATGGCGGCATCGATTGGGGGAGTTCGATTGGCTGAGTTACTTGGTGTAATTGAACACAACGCTCACAACAAAACGTGTACTAAGACGGATCTTAAGCAGAGTGAACTTGGATTAAATGAGTTGATTGAAGAGGTTGGGCGCGTTTTGGGTAAGCCATGTGCAGCTGAAGTTGAGGTGAGTCTAGCGAATGTGACGGAGCCTCCTAGGATTGCACTTGAGCAAAAGACAAAGTTGTTGTCTCTACTCGAGGCTTACGATAACGATGCGACGCAATACGTGGCTGAGTTACTCGTGCAGTATCCACACGCTGTTGTGCTTAAAGATATTAAAAGTGCATTAGATAGCTACGATTTCGAGCGAGCTGGTGAGGTTCTAAGCTCGTTGGAATAAGCACCTTAGACTACAACTAAGCCATTTTGCTTCGTTGACATGTAATAATTGCTCTCTTTATTGTTATCGCTGTCTTAACAATAAGCACTTCAGTATGAAAGCCTTTAACCTCTGTAGTTAAAGGCTTTCATCAATTCATTAATGTTTCTAACCACTCACGTTCTGTTTGATGAGTTCAACAACTGTATCGTATCGGTGCGGCAATTTTCGGTTTCTCTTTTGAACCAAATACAGCGTCTCCTCAACTTCTACCTTTGGTGGCACAACGTGCAACTTATCTCTATCAGGGAAGTGTTCAACTGCACCAGCCGGTAACACTGTAAAGCCTAACCCTTTAGATACTGGTAACAATATCTGATGAAGCTGGTTGATGTAGCCAGACCTTGGTATTTCATTTACGTTGATGTTCGCTAAATCTTTATCTCCACACAGGTCAAAGTACAAAGACAGGTAGTGTGCAGAGTCTGGATGTGCAATCAACCCAATGTCGTTCAATATTTGCGGTGTTATCTCTAGATCAGCAAGGCTGTGATGGACGATAAGGCAAAGCGCTTCTTTACCGATGACTTGGCTTTGGTAGTAGCTGTCGTTCGGTGAGTGCCTAACAATGCCGATATCGGTGGTGCCTTCGATTAGGTCGTTCAATATCTTTTTGTTTGGCGCCGCTTCTAAGTTAATACTGAGTTCTTGGTATTGTTGCTGTAATTCAAGAAGTTTTGGGTAGAGGCGCAAAGAGAGTGAACCAGAGCAGGAAAGGTGACATTGCCCAGCATAAGGGTTATCAAAACTCAGAGACTCAAAAAGATCTTCTTGGTCTTTCTCTAGTTTGAGCGCATAGCGATACATAATCCGACCCTGTTCGGTCAACTCGAAACTCTTATTTTCACGAGAGAGCAGATCACAGTTACAAGCTTGTTCAAGCTTCTTGATGTGCTGACTGACCCCTGGTTGTGTCATATACAACTTTTCAGCCGTTTGGGTGAAATGGCCAACTTCAACCAGAGTCTTAAACGTATTGAGCCAAAGTGGATTAATCATACTCACCTTCAAATGCGTTGGCTTATTGAGTAATAAAGCCAATGAATAACAGAAAATTATTATTATCTTAAGTAATGATAATTTCAACTCTAGTGCCTAAAGTAAGGCTAATCAAACTTAACGTGATGGACTATCAGCCGCTTTGTAGAGTTGTTATGAGTAACAAAGTGTTGCGACTTTGTTGAATTTTTGGTCTATTGACCAACTGTGCTCATATTTAGGAACGAAGATGAATAGAAATGTTTGGCTGCTCTCACTGTGTCAGGCCTTGTTGATGACGGGAAACATATTGCTGATCTCTGTGATTGGATTGATCGGTAAGCAGATTGCACCGAATGTCAGCATGATCACTTTGCCGGTTGCACTGCAATTTTTGGGCTTGATGGCTGCCACTATTCCTGCGTCTTTGATTTCAGGGAAGTTAGGGCGAAAGCGAGGGTTTAGCATTGGTAATGTGGTTGGCATTACAGGGGCTAGCCTTGCTACCTACGCGCTATCTCAGCAACATTTCTACTTGTTTTGCTTCGCCACATTTTTGCTTGGGATCGGTATTGGTTTTGGCACGCTTTATCGCTTTGCTGCAATTGAAGTGTGTGATGAAAACGCTAGGCATCGAGCGATTTCTATCTCTATGGCTGGTGGCGTTTTAGCAGCCGTATTAGGGCCTAACTTAGCAATTATGTCGCAACAGTGGTCGCAAGATGGCTTGTACATTGGTGCTTTTGCTTCTTTGATTGGCTTGAACATTCTTGCGTTACTCATTTTACAAACCATTCAATTTCCAAAAGTCTCTTTTAATAGTCAGGCTCCTAAAGCCGATCCTCTTAGCGTGATAGTAAAAGCGCCCAACTTTATTGGCGCTGTGTTTGCTGCCATGGTCGCTTATGCCGTGATGAATATCCTGATGACAGCAACACCATTGGCAATGATTGGCTGCGGCTTTGACTTTACTAAAGCGGCGGGTGTGATCGAATGGCACGTGTTGGGGATGTTTGTTCCTGCGTTCTTTACTGGATCACTTATTGAAAAGTTTGGATCAAGAATGATGATCTTGGCGGGTGGGCTACTATTCGTTGCCTGTATTGCGATTAACATTCATGGTGAATCTATTTGGCACTTTAGAGCGGCTTTGGTTTTGTTGGGAGTGGGTTGGAACTTCATGTTTATCGCGGCAACGGGCTTGTTTAGTCAGTCTTATCAGTCACAGAACAAGGCCAAGGCACAAGCGTTTAATGAATTTGTTGTCTTTGGGTGTGTGACTATTACCGCCATGCTCTCTGGTTGGCTAGAATCAACAGCTGGGTGGCAGAACCTCAATGTCTACGTATTACCATTCGTGTTAGCCGTTATCTTGTTGTTCGCATTCAGTGCTCGTAAATCGCGTATTCAAAAACAGCCGATATAAAGACAAGTTAAACGGTTGAACATAATGCTACGCTAACCAGTTTATAGTGCTAACGATGCTATACAAGTACAGACAAATAAAAAGCCCTACCAATAAGGTATAATGCCGATCGTTTAAGAA
>NZ_MCZZ01000047.1 GCF_002875705.1 Vibrio sp. 10N.261.45.E2 | reverse complement strand
CCAGCGGTGACTTTGTTCTACGATATTGTTCAGATATTTGACATCCAATATCTCTATTAGTGACAGCATAAAGAAGCCTGTTAACCAAAGTTGGACATTCATTGCATCGATGGCAGCGTAGTTGCTTTTACTGCCATCAATCACCACCTTTTCAGGGAGACCGTGTTGAGCTATCGCCTTATTCAGAAAGGCGATAGCGGCGGCTTCATCCCGATTGTAACTAAGGTAGTAATCAATGACTTAACCAAATTTATCGACAGCTCGATAGTAGTAGAGCCATTCTCCTTTCACTTTGATATAGGTCTCGTCCATACGCCATGAGCCAGATACTGGCTTCTTCCGACGCCTTGCCTTGTGCTCTAAAATTGGGGCAAATTTAAGAACCCAACGGTTAATCGTTGCGTGATCAACCGTTACTCCTCGCTCACTCTGAATCTCCTCAATTTC
>NZ_MCZZ01000046.1 GCF_002875705.1 Vibrio sp. 10N.261.45.E2 | reverse complement strand
CGACTTTTACCGTCAACAAAATGAGAAACAGCTAAATAACGCATTCTAAGTCGAGCGTTGGATGTGGAATTAATCAAACTCGGAAAATCAAGCTTCATAAGGACTCCTTTTAAGAGTTCTCATTAGATCATGAAATTAACGGAATTGGTATTAGTGTTCAAATACTCGTGCCATACGACGTGTAAGTTAGGTTAACGATACTGTTCTGCGTTTCATTACCTGAAGCTATGCAAGCCTCACAACCCATCCTACATGCCCTGCGTTTGTAGGTGTTTGCTTTATCAAGCGAATGCGCTTCAGGTATTAGTGAACAGCCCTTCGCCTACAAAACCTGACTTCTGTTTTATCTGTGAATCTAGAGGATTGTTCTGATGTGTAATTAGGACTCCATCATGGATACTTCTGCTAAGAACGTTAGAGCCCTTAATAAGGCACTTCACGCTCTTGTTATGAATTGAGCTTAAACCACTCTCAATGGTAATGAGCGCATTGTTCGAAGCATTTCAAAGGTGGGGAAGCTGGCTAGATTCAGTTTGAAGGTGAGAATCGCTAGATTGCGAACCCAAAGTGGTACTGGAGGGATATATAAACTAAGAAATAGAGCACCCACGTATCCCTAGCTACACGTGCAGTGATGTTTATCATCCAACTGATTGTTAGGTTCTCTGGTTCTAGGCGTCGGTATCTTAGGGTGTTTACCTATCTCTCTTTGATTCTGATGTGTTTGTTGACTCGATATGAATTAGCTGCTTTGACAGGCTTGCTCTGAACATATTGATTTCTTGCTGGTTAGTTCAAGCTATGTTTTGGTTATTGCGACTAATATGAAACTAAGAAGAGTCATCACTGTTTGCTTTGTAAGAATAGCCCCCAAGTCACCGGCGGATAATTTTTTAATTATTTTAAGAAATAGACAAGGCCTTAAACCTAATGGGTAGAACTATGAAATTGAGTTTTAACTTTGAAGATGCGAGCCAGATCTTTGTGGGATCTTTCGCTTTGGCCGTGCCGATTTCTTTTTCAGAAGAGGCTTGGAAGTTAGGAGAGACCTTACCTACCGCTAATTTATTACTGCTATTTTTGCTGTCTGCGGTGTTTTTAGGTTTTTACACGTACGAGAGTGTCTTTCAAAAAGATGTCGTCGCTCGGTTGCCGGTGTTTATTTTCAGAATAGTTATTGCTTACGTCATGACTGCAATGGTCGTTGCTTTAGTGCTAACTTGTTTGGATAAACTCCCTTTATTAAGCGACCCAATTGTGTCTATCAAAAGGGTTATCGTTATTTCCATGCCAGCGTCGATGGGAGCTATCGTGGTGGATAGTTTCGATAAAGAGTGAGTCGTATGTTACTTCAATTTAAGCAGCCAATAGGGGCTTTCTAGAGCTTATTTGATTCTTTATTAAGTTGTCTTGTTTCCAGACTTAGTCATTGATTTGTTCAGCCGAGCTCTTCATCAATGACATAAATGGTAAGTATGTTATGAGTGACTCTTATTTAAATGTGTCGCTGTTGCTAGGCTAGGGATTCAAAGCGAATTAAAAAATGAAGCTTGGTAGCTTTGGAAGAATATGAAACTGTTAGTTACTGAATCGAAAAGGAATTAGAGAGGTGAAGGTACTTGCATGGAGAAATTCGGATCTTTAGATGCAAAAAAGCCGCATCAATGATGCGGCTTTTTTTAATTGGCTCCCCTTGCAAGACTTGAACTTGCGACATACGGATTAACAGTCCGCCGTTCTACCGACTGAACTAAAGGGGAATTGATGGTTTAGTCTCTAATCAAGAGAATGGTGCCGACTACCGGAATCGAACTGGTGACCTACTGATTACAAGTCAGTTGCTCTACCTACTGAGCTAAGTCGGCATCATGAATCAAAAAGCTTATGCTTGATGATTAACTTGGCTCCCCTTGCAAGACTTGAACTTGCGACATACGGATTAACAGTCCGCCGTTCTACCAACTGAACTAAAGGGGAATTATTCTTAAAGCTTTAAAGAAATGGTGCCGACTACCGGAATCGAACTGGTGACCTACTGATTACAAGTCAGTTGCTCTACCTACTGAGCTAAGTCGGCACATAATATTTCTTTGTGCTTTACTGTTGTTGTCTAAGACACCAACAAATAAATTGTGGTGCCCGGAGGCGGAATCGAACCACCGACACGAGGATTTTCAATCCTCTGCTCTACCGACTGAGCTATCCGGGCGACGAGGTGTATTAAACGTGTTTTCGCGTTCTGGGTCAACATTAAATTGCAAAAAAAGTATCGTTTGATGTTTTTCTATACTTAGTGGGTTGTTTTTGCTCATTTAGGGTGAAAAACCTAGGTCTAGCATGCTTTAAAAGATAGTAAAACTACGGTTAACTGGACTGAATGAGTGCCGAAATAAAAAAAGCACGTATGAAAACGTGCTTTCTTATCTAAAAACTTTCTATAGAGTTTAGTGTTTTATTTCAAACCGATTAACCCAGGCTTCTAATTCATTGGAAAGAGAGGCGAGAGTTTGTGTGCTGTTATGACTTTCAGTCACGACATTGCTCAGTTGGTTTCCACTCTCTTCGATCATATTGATACGCTTTGATATATCATCGCTCACCTGAGTCTGCTCAGCGGCCGCTGTAGCGATTTGATGGCTCATTGAGGAAATAGATTCTAATGCGACAACAATCTGTTGTAGTGCTTCTGAGGCGCTTTGAGACTCTGTTACGGTGCTCTCACTGGTCGCAGCACAAACTTCCATAGTGTGAATTGCGTTGCGTGAGCCTTCCTGAAGGTTATTAATCATTAACTGGATTTCTTTGGTGCTTGATTGTGTCCGGCCTGCAAGGTTACGAACCTCATCTGCTACCACCGCAAATCCACGACCTTGTTCGCCAGCTCGCGCCGCTTCAATGGCTGCGTTAAGTGCCAACAGGTTAGTTTGCTCCGCTATATCACCAATCACATCCAGTACTTTCGCAATGTTGTTTACATCGTTATCTAGGTTTGCGACAGCTTCGCTTGCTGTACCCAGTTGGCCCGCTAGGCCTTGAATGTTGTCTACTGTGTTATGAATGAGTTGCTGAGTATGTTGGCTCTGTTTATCTGCCTCATCGGTGTTGCGCGCAGTATCGCTAGCTGAATCTGCAACGTTGTTGGCTGAAGAGGCCATCTCGGTCATTGCTGTCGCGATCATCTCTGTTGATTGCTGTTGGGTTTCTGTCAGTTGTGCTATTGACCCTGCACGATCTTCTACGCGTTGCAGCTCGCCTCTTAACGCAAGCATTGAAGCGTCAAGGTTTGATACTAGTTTAGCCAATGACTTACTCATTTGTTGTACGGCGTGGTAAATACTGCCGTCTGTTGCTTGAGTTTCGAAAGAAGTTTGAATTCGACCTTGGGCTACGGCTTGTACCGCTTCTCTTACGTCTTTAGGCTCGCCACCAAGTAGAGCCAGCATTCGTTTGATAGATACGATTAAGCTAGAAAGAATAAGGCCAGCAATCACAACACAAAGAAATAGTTGCCATTGAGCGGTAGACCAAAAGCGTGCGTTAACTTCATTGAACCCGATACCTGTGCCGACAACCCAACCCCAATGTGGAGTTTTCTCTGCAATAGACAGTTTTTCTTCAATGGTTCCATCCGGTAGTTTTTGAGTCCAGGTGTACTCAATGATCTGGCCTGTACGATTACCAAGTACTCTTTGGATTAGCTGACCAACACTATTGCCATCGCCATCTTTAAAGTCGTTAAAGCTGGTTCCGTGTAGCTGAGGGTCTAATGGTGTTGCGACAAACGTCATATTCTCATCGGCGACGTAGACATATTCATTATCTTTATAGATGTTGTTACGTAGAAGGCGAGTCGCTAGTTGTTTAGCTTGCTCTTCTTCTAGTGTGCCATCAATCGCCATTTTCTCGACTTCAGTAAGGATGCTGTATGCACTCTTAAATAGCTCTGTCACGCGAGCTTTGTTGTCCATGTTGCTAGCGACTCTCAAAGTCCATAAACCAGTAGCAGTCAGGGCTAACAGGGCGATCAAGATGATGCCTGATAATAAGTAAGCTTGCGTTTTTAGTTTCATATTTCCCCGCGCAGCGATTCAATAATTAGTATTAGATATAATTCATCGAATCTTAATCTAAGTGCTGTAGGGCAGATATTAGAAAGATATCAAAACATGATAGAGATTAAATTTTCGAAGAAAAAAAAGCACCACGGAGGAGTTATCTTATTTTGATGTGACCGTTTAAGGGATTAAGGGGAATGACTTTTGTGAGGATCTGGTTCTGTTTGAATCGAGATACTTTGTAAAATTTAGAGTCAGTTGCTGTGATTGGAGTATTGGTAGGTATAACTTAATTGATAAAAACTGATTAAGAGTTAGTTTTGAGCTGAAGTGAATATCAAAGAGGCTTTGCTTTTGTTCAAGCGAAAAAAAAGCCAAGTCTTTCGACTTGGCTTTCTTGAATGTGGCTCCCCTTGCAAGACTTGAACTTGCGACATACGGATTAACAGTCCGCCGTTCTACCAACTGAACTAAAGGGGAATTACTTGTCTCAACATCAGGTCTATTAAAGACCATCATTTGTTAAGTACCAAATAATGGTGCCTCGAGGCGGAATCGAACCACCGACACGCGGATTTTCAATCCGCTGCTCTACCGACTGAGCTATCGAGGCAAAAGAATGGTGCCGACTACCGGAGTCGAACTGGTGACCTACTGATTACAAGTCAGTTGCTCTACCTACTGAGCTAAGTCGGCACACTAAATTCTTTGCTTGAAGAGTAAACTCTTCATTAGAACCTCATTTAAATGAAGCCCTTTAAAATGGCTCCCCCTGCGGGACTCGAACCTGCGACATACGGATTAACAGTCCGCCGTTCTACCAACTGAACTAAGGGGGAATTACTTGTCTCAACATCAGGTCTATTAAAGACCATTATTTGTTAAGTACCAAATAA
>NZ_MCZZ01000045.1 GCF_002875705.1 Vibrio sp. 10N.261.45.E2 | reverse complement strand
ATTCACTATGCCACTACATTCATACCTTGCTTCATTGCTTCTGGTACTTGTTCAGCTGGGATCACGATGTCACGGTCGACTGGCCATTCAGTTAACAGCTCTGGGTGGTAACCTTCTGGGTAGTACAGTTTCGGGTCTAGCTCTAAATCACGAATCTCTTGTTCCTGTATGTCTTCACGGCTGTTTTTCGGCAGCGGGATTCTAAAGTCAGAGCCATCTGCCATATCAAATTGTGGTGCTCTCGCATTAGGGAAATCTGGCAGAATGCCTTCACGTACCCATGCATTATCTTTAGTCATATTCACCACGATGCCGTCTGGCGCACCGAAATGGTAAGGGCCTTGCCAATGGTGACGCACCTCAGCAACAGTCTCTTCGTTGAGGTACGGGTCAAATGTCATGTGCGTTGTCATGAACAAGCGTGGCTGAACTTCATTCGCAACATAACCCGCTGCGTACGCTGGTGTATGGTGCGTATCGACCGTGTATCTCGCCAAGAATGGCGGCACACCTTGAATAATTGAAGACACACCGAAGGTTTCGGTTTGCAGTTCAGTAATAAACAAATCAGCGCCTTTTGCGTATTTCAAATCCAGCTCTGTTGGGCGACCATCACCGGTCCAAACAAAAGACAACACTCGGCCATCATCTTGTGTCCAATTTAAGCGGTAACCTGATGCACCGTCTTTTGCGTGGCTTCGACGCCAGTGGATCACTTCGACATTGTCTTGGTCATAGATAACGCCGCCGTCATCGCGGAAATCAAATTCGTGTACCACTATGTCATTACCAGAAGGGAACACATCAAACGCGTCAGTGTGCCAGTTCAACATCTGTTGCATGCCTTCAATCATGTGGCGAGTGCCGTATTCCGGTGTCGCTCCGCTTGGACCGTATATATTGAGTGGTTTTTCCCAACGACCGTTCCAACCACCAAACTGATACAAGTAAGGAAGAGAGCCATAGTGGTCGACGTGTAAGTGGGTAATGAATATATGATCAAGCTCATTCATTGCGACACCTGCGGCGACGTAATTAGCAATAGAGCCTTCACCCAAATCAAAAACGAAGTTAGACCCATTGCCTAATTCGACGTATATCGAGGTATTAGCTTGTCCTGGTCGAATCATCGGCGATGTACCCATGAAAGTGACACGCATTTCATCGGGTTGAACTTCTTCTGTTCTTGGGAACCAGTTCGCGCCTGAAACCATGTGGTCGCCGTAAGGGGCAATACCTTCAAACATCAGTCCTTCTTTCCAACCCGAATTGGTTTCTTTTCGGTAGTCACCGTTGTTTACACCACCCATTAATACCGCAAGCACCTCCTCTTCTGACGAGTACAAATTGCCTTTCGGTTGAGCGTTCAAATATTCTTCAAGAGTTTCACCTTCATGATATTCAAACTTTTGAAGTTTCTGGATATCAGACTTGGTTTGCTTGGTGTTGTATTCCATCATCGGGTCTGCAGCGAAAGCGGTTGTTGCGATAACCATCGCTGTAGAGATGATTGATAATTTTGCGTAAGTTCTCATAGTTACACCTATCGGTTTGAGTAATTAATAATTGAATGAAGTTCCTTCCTCACTCCGATGCAAACAAGTTTATTAATAAACAGAACCTTGATATATAGTGTAAACTTTACTTAAAACCTCCATTTCATTTATGAATCAGCAAAGACTCCACAATGATTTGGATGAGTGGTAATAAGAATAGAGGGAACTGAATTTGGACCTTAATCTACTGACGACATTTTTGGCCGTTTACAAGCACAGCTCTATCACCGTGGCATCAGAGCAGCTTGATATTTCTCAACCCGCGGTAAGCGCGGCGATTAAGAGACTCGAAGGTGTCGTGGGGAAAGCTTTATTTGTGAGAGAAGGACGAGGTATCGCGCCTACTGGTGCAGCAGTATCACTTGCTAATAAGATAGAAGACCCATTGAACATCATTGGAACGGTTGAGCAGCAAAAGAATGACCTTAAAGTCTATTGCACAGAGAGCTTGCTTCATTTCGTTAGCCAGGTTGAAGGCGTAAGCTTTACAGAAGCGCCGCTCGAAGAGGAAGAACTGTTTGATGCGCTCACCGCACAAAAAGTCGATATCGTCATTGATGTATTGTCTAGCAAAAAGCACTCTTTGATTGAAGAAGTGATCGTCGATGAAGAGCCGGTTTGCCTGACACGTATCAACCACCCTAGGATCGGTGAAACACTCACAAAAGAAGAGTATTTCCAAGAAGAACATATTGCGCTCAAAATCAAACGAGCCAATATGAATACCGTCGAGTTTCTATCAGAGCACGACATAGAGCCGCGTAAGGTGCGTATCGAAACCAGTTCAATCTCGAGCATGCTGATACTCGCCAGCACCACTGATTACATCGCAGCATCCACTCGCTCATTTGCTGAAATGCTTGCTCCCGCACTTGGATTACGCATCCACCCTATCCCAATAAAACTCAGACCCATTACATTCAGAATGCTCTATCACCGTCGCTATGCAAAAGATGAGCAACATAAGAAGATCAGAGAAGAGCTCAAACAGGCCTTAAGAAAACATAAATGAAACTGAGGTTTCAACTAAAGTTAACCCCATTAATATAAACAAGGTTTAGATACATACTCTCCAGCAACTCATTAAGTTAAACGTTACTGGAGAACCCATGAAGAAATTTACGTTAATTGCACTGCCACTTTCACTACTTAGTGCAACTGCATTCGCGAACTCAACACAGGTCTATGTTGAGCAAAATGTTGCGTCAAATGCGGCAGACAACGGTGTCTACACCACAGAAGCTGGCGCATTAATCGATACTTCAGAAAATGGACAGGTTTATATTGGATTTGACGACCAAGGATGGCTAGCAGCGGGTTACGGACACGACTTCAAGATCAACGATTCATTCACCTTTAACCTTTATGGTGAAATCGGTAAATGGGAAACCGGTGAGGAGCTGCTCATCGAAGGTGTTATCGACTACCAAGTGACCGACAACTTCAATGTATTCAGTGGTGTAGGATACAACCAATCCGGTCAAGTATTAGAAAACGTCAGCGATACCAACATTAATACCAATAAATTCATCGCGGGCGCTGGCTACTCACTCGCGGGATGGGATCTTGCCTACCAATACACCCATGAAAACAGTGATGGCTCCAATGGCGGGTTTACTCATGACGGTGACAATGTTTATTTTCATCAAGGTGACTACCGTACCAATGAACACGAAGTCGTTCTCTCTAAGAGTATCGACGACTGGACACCCTATGTGAAATACACCTATTTCAACACAAACGAGGGCGATCTTTACTTGAACGGACAATCAATGGGCCCAATCGATAACGACAGCATTATTACACTTGGTCTGTCTTACGACTTCTAAACACTTCCGATTCATTTCTCATAGGCAGATGGATTTGCCCACCTTTCGAGGGCACTACTATGAAGATGACTTCTCAACGTAACAAAGTCATTAATATCGCTGCGGCGATCAGTATCGTTTTGTTTTCTGCGATTCCCACCTACGCTAACAACGACGAAGCCTATTTTACCGCTCCGGACCAATATGAGTGCTGTTTTGATGATAAAAGCGATGAACTCCATATCTAAGAGGTATCAAAGACAGGCCTAAAACCAGTGCCCCACCTCATAGCAACCTAACTTAAGCATAATTAAACCGATTTCATTAGAGGGATTACTACCTTTAACAAAAATACACCACACTCATATGCGAGCGTGGTGTCGTGATTATTAATTCCATTGGTTAGTCAAAACGAACCAACGAGTTCAAGCGTTGCGACTAGTTCGCTGGACGCCAAACACCCCATTTGTCGTTTTCGTAGGTCGCCTTAGGGTTTGTACCACCTTGAACCCACCATTGCGCTTTCCACGACTGATTTGAGTAAGTCACGATTTCACCGCCAAGGTAAACCTTAGACGAGTCCCATGTTCCGTTGTCTGGGTCAGGAGTCGGATCAGGAGTCGGATCAGGATCCGGCGTTGGATCTGGGTCTGGTGTTACACCACCGTCATCAGCAATCACTTCAAACGTAAAGGTTTCTGCACTTTCACTTTCAATCGAATTCGCGATGAATGACAAGGTTTCATTCGCCGTAATACCCGTTGTATCTACCACAACTGACGCAGTGCCGTTGTTTTGGATGTTGACTGAAGAGCCTTGTGTCTGAGTTAGGTTTGCCGCTTCACTTGTTGCAATTACAACCTTGTCGCCAGCATTTACTACGTTATCGCTCTTCACAAGTTCGTAGATGTCACCTTTTAACGGTTCTACACCGCCATCGCCACCGTCAATCAAAGTCATCTGGCCTGAAGCGCGGCTATCTTTAGAGTTGAAGAAGTTGCGTGAAGGATCGTTTTGGAAGTACATGTAGTGCTGCATTTCAGCGTGCCAGTCACCAATGAAGACAGCACCGTCTTTAAACTCTTCGTGCCAACCATTGATTTCTGAAGCCAACAAACGAGCCCAATCGTTCACGTTGCCCGCATCAATTACGATGTCGAAGCTACGCGCTACTTCACCATACTTGTTGATGATGTCGTACTTAACCGTATCACCAATTTCTGGTGTACCGAATTGGTCAGAAACAAACAGATCGCCACGGACTAGATCAGGCTCGGGACCCGGTTCTGGTGGAGGTGTCGTTCCGCCTTTTATAGTGATGTCTGAACAGTTGTAGAAGCCTTCACCTGCGGCGTCATTACGCTGCCAACGTACATATAGGATTGCATCACCAGAACGGTCTGAAGGAATGGTTACATTGATTCGGTATTTGCCACCGCTTACAGGAACATTACCCACTTCTTGGATAAGATCTAGATCTCCCCACGCTAAGCCTTTACTCAGGTTTGCGTTTGGTTTTGTTAGGTAGAATTCCCAGAATGACGGGTTGTGTGGCGCAGTCGCATTGAATACATATTCAAACGTACCGGTGCTTAGCTCAGTGCGAGTCCAGCCTGTATGTGGCGCACCCATACCGCGTTTTTGCGAATCATTAGCGTAACATAACGTGCCGTCAGGGATCGCCGCTTTTACAGCATTGATATTGTTGAAATCCTGAATGTTCTTAGCGTATTCGTTACGTTGAACAAACGGATATGAACCAGAAATGTCTTTTGCTTGAGCACACGCCGCATTAGGTGGTGTACCCGACCAAATTCCGCCCTGCTCGTAACACGTGTTCTGACGCGCACTTGGAAACTCAGACCAACCATGAGCATTTGCCACTGACGGCACGCTCGATAGCATAGCCATACCTACTGCTACTTTTAAAATATTATTATTTATTGTCGTCACTTTCCCACTCTCTATTATTTTACCCTGGCCACAACATTAATTGATTACTTATCAATCAATATTGCACTTCGAGGGTTTATAGTTTTTGTTTGAAGAACAACGAAAAATATATACGTCAATTTTATCAATGACAGCGGGGTTTATATTGATAGGAATCAGAGTCACACAACGCAAAGAAATGCGTTGTCGATAGATGATGTTGCTTCGAATTATTGGATCTCAGTATTCCGTCTTGATTGACGTAACATTGTGCAAAATGAATAAAAGAGCGACTGAACGATTAAGCCGCTTTTGAAGTTGGTTTGAGTGATGTCTCGCTTAATAACGACTATTCATACCCATACGGTGTGACATATCATCGTCCATGCGACCGCCTTTCCAACCGCTGCCACCGAGTAGATTGAGGACATCACGCGCGGTGTAGTTTTCACCGCCAAAGAAGTCGTAAGATACATCATTTCTCAGCAGTTGAACCGTTGGTGCCAGTTCAGAATCAAGGTCTTGTGGGTTAGCAAACAGAGCGAATGCGATTTGTTGTTGTCGATTGCTCAACTCTCGACAACTGGTTTCAACTTGCCCAATAGAGAAGAAATCGCGGCTTCCATAACTCTTTACCATCTTTACAGATAGGAGTTTGATTACCTTTTTGATTCTGCGTCTTTGGATGTATCTAAACATATTTGATCCCTTTACTAACTCGCCTTGAACCCAATGTACCGCTTAGCCAATTAGTCTTTTAACCAAACAACAGGTAGGTTTGATTGTCGACTGAGATACTTTTGACTTCGGTATTGAACACGGACTTTAGCTGTTCTGGGGTAAGAACTTGCTCTGTACTACCTGACGCTTGAAGTACGCCTTTATCGAGTAGCAGTACTTGGTCTGCATGTCTTAGAGTGCGGTTCAGATCGTGGTTTGCCATGATAACGGCAATACCCTTCTCTGCCACTCGTTCGATAAGCTTGTACAGCAGCGTTTCTTGAGCAATATCCAACGGGGCTGCTGGTTCATCTAAGATCAGTAGCTTCGCGTACGGGTTAAGTGTCGGCCAAATTTGCAGGCACATTCCTGCCAAACGAACGCGTTGCCATTCACCACCAGACAAGGTTTGAATGGAACGATGAAGTTTGTCTGTGATGTCCAACATCTGGCTTATTTCTTCTAAAGCCGCATTGATTTCAGCATTAAGCCCCTGTGAGGAGCTCGGAAATGACAACGCAAGGTATTGAAACACTTCCAAATTGAAAGCGGGTCTTGCACTTTGGCACAAGTAAGCACGATGCAATGATAGGTCTTGCAGCGACAGTTCTGACAAATCCTGACCATCGATCTTTATATCGCCTTTGTAACCATCACCAATGCCAGATATCGCTTCGAGTAAGGTACTTTTACCACTGCCATTAGGACCGATAACGTGAGTCACCTGCCCTTGCTTGAGCTCAAATGATAGTGGTAATAAACGAGCGCCGACGCTCAGGCTCTTAATTTGAATCATGATTTTTAATTAACATCCAAATGAAGATAGGCGCTCCGATACTGGTGGTCATCACACCCAAAGGCAGCTCTGCGGAATCTAATAACGTACGCGCACAAATATCAGCAAACACCAACAAAGCAGCACCTGCAACAGCAGACAAAGGAAGCAGATACTTGTTATCCGTTCCAATCGCTAAACGCAATAAGTGTGGTACTACCAAGCCAACAAAGCTGATCACGCCACCTAAGGCAACTGCGCAACCTACCAAAATAGACACAGCGAAAATTAGACGCCAACGTAATCTCGGAACATTCACTCCCAGTTGCGCAGCGTGTGTCTCGCCTATCATCAGTTTGTCTAGCTTACTGCCCTGTAAACACAGCCAGATAATCACAGGGATCATCACTAACGTTAGCGAATGCTGATACCAAGTCACGCCACCTAAGCTGCCCATCAACCAATACATTAATAAGCGTAGGCTTAAGTCGTCACTAAAGTAGAAAGCCCACGTCACCATAGCGCCAGAAAGAATGCCTAACGCCACACCCACCAGCAGCAGTTTGGCTGTGGTCAGTCGCATTGCTTTTACCATGCTCACCAGAATCACGGTAAAACAGAGCGAACCTAGAACGGCTGCAATCATGAAGAGTTCTGGAGTCGGCGCAAACGGCAAGAAGAACAGCACAATCACCATGGCTAAGCTGGCACCACCAGAAATACCGAGCACTCCCGGCTCTGCTAATACGTTACCTAATAAGACTTGTAAGCTTGCACCCGATACCGCTAACCCGGCCCCGATGGCAATAGCGGCCAATAGCCGAGGTAAGCGTAAATCAATCAGTAATTTTTGCTCTAATGTGGACAAGGTGCCCAAAGGGGAAATGAAGAGATCGCCAACCATGAGATAAATCGCACTCAGCGCGACAAGCAGTGCTGCCATTACATAAATGGCTCGGGTCCATTTGCGCTGTTTTTGGTGAAGAAGTTGTTGGAAATCCATATCAAGCTACTTTGAAATTGTTCGCGTAACCTTACCTGTATCCCTAAATAAACTCAAGGCTCACACCGCAATGTGAACCTTGATATTTCAACCAGTTGAGCGGTTGTTTTTGTCGCTTAAACTCGACTTGGTATTAATCGTACACTAGCTGACCATGGTCGAATCGCGTTTGAACTTCGCACACCATTAAGGCGGCACGTTGACCGATAGCAACATTACGGTTCGGGAACACCACCGCTTCGTTTTCATTCTTCGCCATCAACGGTTTGTCACCATCGTGGCCGAAAACTTCACCGTGCTTAAACGCGGTAAAGTTCTCAACGTCATCAGAGAACATGAAATCGAAATCATCATGCAAACGCACAATAGTTCGGCTTACGCGATAGGTAATGGTTTTCTTTGGCAAATGCTCTGGTTCTATTTCAGCAATCAGATTACGCATCGCCAAGTCAAAAGCAGTGAGCTTATCAAGTTGGTTCTCACCAATTCTTGCTACCTGCCCTAGTTCCATTGTCAGGGCTTGCGCTGCAAAGTTTTCAGCACTGTACCAACTGAAAGTGCTGGTTGGTGCATTCGACAACAACACCGCTTCAACGTGAGCACTGTTGATGAAATCGAATAAGGCTTTGCTACGAACTTCGTGGCGAACCTTAGGGCTTACCGCGAAAGAGTAATGCTTAGACAAACGAATCGCACAATGCAGATCTAAGTGCCAACGAGTGGTAGGTACCGTTTCCTTGTAAAACTCGGTAACCAAGTACTTTAGGTTCTTCGCGATATCCACTTCTCGATTGCTCTCGTACTGCTTTTCATCAAACAGACGGTTCATATTCACATCAAGAAAACGAGTATGCGCGTTGGTTGCTTCTGGGTGAGCAATGATGAACAAACATCTTGCTGTCACGACTTGGAAGCCAGTTTCAATATCTTCAATGAGCTTATCAATCAGCTCCATTGGTGAAGTTTCGTCGCCATGAACACCTGTTGAAAAGATGATGTTCTTGGTTTCAGAGTTATATTCCGCGGGAATTACTTCCAATACTCCGCGTTGATGAAGCTTAATTTGAACGCCGTTACTCAGTACGGTTTGTCCTGCAACCACTTCTTGCTCAAGATCTAGGCTGTCAAAAAGAAATGATTGGCGAAAGAGGGTCTTCGTCATGCGCTACTCCTTAATTGCACGGCCGTATGTTAATAAATTGTACATACAAATTGTGTTGCTAGGATCGCACTTATCAACAGAAACTCCGTTATCACTCACAAATACTACCCATATATATTTATATTACCGGCTGACTTTACAAACCGACTTCTGTTCCAAATAACTTTCTCTATTTAAAGAGACTTTTGGTTCTTTCGGCTTTTCTCTGGTTATGTCCGCAAGATAAGAGCCACGTAAGCTAACACAGCTCTTACTTGCTATGAACAGATTGAGATTAATTAATCTTCCTGATTGAGTAATCTTTCAAATTCATCGATTTGAACTTTGACCATGTCGATACTTTGTTGCCAAAAATCTGCTTGAGTCAGGTCCATACCAAGGTGCTTTTGAACCACTTCTTCCGCCATCATGCTGCCCGTATCACGAAGCAAAGAGACATAATCGTCGTAGAATTGCTCACCTTTTGCATCACGCTGAGCGTATACACCTTTACTGAATAAGTAACCGAACAGGTACGGGTAGTTGTAGAAGCTCACTTGAGAGATGCTGAAGTGAAGCTTGCTCGCCCAGAAATAAGGATCAGCTTCTGTCATTGCTTCGCCGTACCACTCTTTCCAAGTCGTTTCCATCAGGTCACACAGCTGCTGAGCCGTTAGTTCACCTTTTTCACGCTGTTCGTAGAACGCTTTTTCAAACTCAAAACGCACTGGAATATTCACCATCAAAGCCAATGAAGAAGAAAGCTCTTCCCAAAGCATTTCAAGTTTCTCATTGCGTGTTTGAGCTTGCGTTAACAAGTGATCACGAACGATGTTTTCAGCAAAAATTGAAGCGGTTTCTGCTAGCGTCATTGGGTAGCGCGTCTTACACAACGGCATGTCTTTCATTACCCAATTGTGGAACGCGTGACCGAGTTCATGCGCCAATGTCATTAAGTCTGAGCGGCTACCACTCCATGTCATAAATACAAGCGGTGTGCGTGTCGCGGCAAACTTGGTGCAGTACGCGCCCAAACGTTTATTCGCTGCAGGTGCGGCATCAATCCAGCCGTTCTCGACCATTAATGCGACAAAGTCAGCCATCTCTGGATTGACTTCTGCGAACGCAGTTTTGATCACTTCAATCGCTTCATCAAATGGATAAACCTTAGATTCAGCGTCGCCCAGTGGCGGCATAGCGGCTAGGTGGTTCCATGGCTTCATTTCGTCTAAGCCGTGAACTCTTGCCATCAACAGACCGGCTTTCTGGCCTACTGCGCGATTAGCTTTCGCCACAGACATCATAGTGTCTAGCGTTTCAGGCACAATGCGGCTGCCGTGTAGGCTTGGATCTAGGAAATGCACATCGCTAATTTTCGAGCGCTTTTTGTTTTCAGTAAGACGCCAACCTGCAAGCGCATTTAGGATCGAAGCGAAAGACTCTTGATGGGTCTTCATCGCCCCTTGAACGGCGCGCCATGCAGGTTCTTGCTTGTCGAATTCACCACCGTACAACAGGCTTGCCGCTTGCGAGAAACCTAGCGCTTCTTCTTCACCATCAAGCTTTAACGACAGCTTCAAAGAACCCGTCAAGTTGTCATACAAACGTCCCCACGCATCACGGCCATCCACCGTCATTGCTGCTAACAACTGCTCTTCAGCAACACTGAGTCGGCTGCTTGCCAGTTTACGAGAGCTTTCGATCGCAAAGCGCTGGCCTGCAACATCTGCACTCTCGTGTTCTAAGACCGCATCGATAAATTCTGGCTCTGAGTGAATCAACGTATCTTCATAAGGACTAAACGCTTGAGACATTTCAGAGTTCAGTTTTGCAACACGACCAAGCAGTGCTTTGGCTTCTGTGTGTGTTGCATCGACCGAAGCGTGGCAATTGGCAAAAGTATTGATTGTGCTGAGTAGCGTGCCCGCCGCTTCTGAAGTCTGGATTGCGTTTTGCATGGCCAGAATGATGTGACGTTTTTCAACATGCAGGTACAAGAGTTCGATACATTGTTGAATGAGTTCGATGTCTTGTTCGATTTTTGCATCATCAAGATCACGATAAGCAATGCTTAGATCCCAACTCGGTGTTGTCATGACTAAATTCCTTTCACGTAGGTAGTAATACCAATCAGGTATAGCGGCTGTGAACGCCGCTTTCTATTTCTATTTCTACTGTTATTTCTGTTTCTATTGCACGTCTAATAGATCGTTAATTCTTAAACTGTGCTTTTTGAACACTCAAAGAACAGGCAATCCTATCGATTTAACGCTGATAAAACTCTGCGCAAACTGAGTAATTTCAATATGGGTTATCGACGCATTCTCAATCGAGAGCTTTGAGTACAAACTCGGATTTTTCCAATCGATATCAAGGCAGTGCGCTAACAATATGCGAATCACACCACCATGAGTAACCAATAATAGATTGTCACTTGGATCGTCCAAAAGTTGCGACCAAGCTTGAGTTACTCTGTCGTGGAAGCTCTGTAAACTTTCTGCACCAGTCAGTTGATGATTAGCCGGGTCTTGCCAAAAAGTGTCGAGCATCGCCCACTTATCTTCAAGAGCATCAAACGGGATACCATCGACTTCACCAAAGTTCATTTCCTGAAAGCCTTCTGCAACAGACAAAGGTACAGACATACGCTCTGAATACAGGTTTGCTAGGTCGCTGCACCGTCTTAATGGCGATGTGATAACGCTATCAAAAACCACGTCGTGCTGAACCAGAGCATCACAAATCTGCTGCTGAAGTTCTGGATGCACCAACACATCCGATACACCGTTCAGCGCTGCTTTTCCTTCAACTTTGCCATGTCTCAACAAATAGATGTTTTTGGTTGTTCCATTGATCATATGTAAGACCTAGCCTTGCGTGTTGATAGAGTGATTTGAAGGTTTTAAATGCAATGGCAAACCTGCCGCTATCAAGGTGACACGTTCAACAACACGAGCAAGCGCTTGATTCATGCGACCCGCATTGTCCACAAACAAGCGCGACACTTTACCTAACGGCACCACGCCTAAACCTACTTCGTTGGACACCATGATAATCTGCGCCGAACTTTGCTCGACGCTTTTCACCAACACTTCAACCTCGGCTTCAACCTGTTCATTGGTCGCATCATCACCCAGTTCGAAAATGATGTTGTTCAACCACAAGGTTAGGCAGTCAATCAGAACGACATCATCTTGGTTAAAAGACTGCAGTTTTTCGGCTAACTCGACAGGGACTTCATGCTCGATCCACTGTTCACCGCGACGTTGTTGATGGTGTGCGATTCGTTCTCGCATTTCGTCATCAAGATACGTCGCTGTGGCAATATAATTGAGGCGTCCATTTGAACATGCTTCAAGTGCACATAATGCTTGTTGCTCTGCAAAACTCGATTTGCCAGAACGTGCCCCACCCAATACCAAGTGGCTATTTCGCTGACTTGCTTGATTAGTTTGATTCGTATTTGTCATAAGAAGCCGTTATAGGAAACCATTGTAAAAAGCAGTGATGAATACGAGGTAAGTAAGCAACTCCATCAGCTGTTGCGCTGCGCCCAAGCAGTCGCCAGTAAAGCCACCAATTCGAGCCGTTAACCATTTTTTGAAACCTGTTCTGAACAGATAGGCGACGACAGACAAAATCAAAGCGAACTCAAGGCCAAACCACAGACTAGGCAACACGCCCACAAGTAATAGAAAGACAAGTTCACCCTTCGTTTGCTTGTTCGCCAACGGCTTACTTTTGCTGGTATCTAAGTCGCTGACATAAGGCATGTCATAAATCAGTGACGCAGCAATCGCACGACTAAAGGTATAGCTGGTGACAATGATCATAAACAGAGCGGTCATGGCGGCCAGTTCATTCAATAGCATCCACTTGCCCAGCAATGCCATAACCAGCGCAGACGCGCCATAAGTGCCAATTCGACTGTCTTTCATGATGGTCAAGCGGCGTTCTAAGGTCATGCCGCCGCCAATTCCATCGGCCATGTCGGTCAGGCCGTCTTCATGGAAAGCGCCAGTGAGCATTAAGCTGAAACTCATCATCAAGAAGATGGCAATCGAACTCGGCAGTATGGCATCAAATAGCAAGAACACACCGCCACAAAGAACACCAAGCAACAAACCCACCGTTGAAAAGTAGCGACCAGAACGGTTCATTCGCTCTGATGAATACGGCATATTCTTCGGCATTGGCAGACGAGAAAAGAAGCCCATCGCCAGCACAAACAACTCCCACTGATAAGTGACTCGATCTTTCAAAGATCTTTCTGGTGCATCACTCATTAAACCGTGACTCCAGCACTTTCGAAGCTCGCCATGTTGTTATAAAACTCGGCTGCTGCTCGAATCATTGGCATAGCCAGAGCTGCGCCAGTCCCCTCACCCAACCTTAATCCGAGATCAAGCAGTGGCTCAGCGTCTAGTAGCTCTAACAAAATTTTGTGTCCTGACTCTTCAGAGCGATGCGCAAAGATCATGTAATCTCGGCAATTCGGTTCAATTAAGGTTGCGACATATGCTGCGACCGACACAATAAAGCCATCAACCAAAACCGGTGTTTTATTTTGGTATGCGCCTAGGAATCCGCCGGCCATTTGAACAATCTCATAGCCGCCCACTTGAGCAAGCACTTCTTTAGCATCCAAACCTTCACAACGCGCAACACCTTGCTCAACAACAGCCACTTTGCGGGCAAGCTGTGTGTAGTGGTCAAGTAA
>NZ_MCZZ01000044.1 GCF_002875705.1 Vibrio sp. 10N.261.45.E2 | reverse complement strand
CGCGATGAACCTTTTTTATTTGTTTTCTTGGTCGTTTATTTCGATAAATAAACTTGAGAACGGGTAAAAATGTCCTTAATTATTAGAAGAGTCAGTTAGAAAGGAGGGACGACATGTATCGTTATGTCAGTTCACCGCAAGCATCGAAGTACATCGTGCCACCACCTCAGCATCGAGAGTTGTCGAGTGTGGATGTGCCTGAGTCTGAATTAGAGATGCGAGAAATATTGAACAATTGGTTTGCTGATGGTTTAGCACCGATTATTGAAAGTGAAGATGACTACATCTCAGCGAGCGATCACGTTCGATTTGAAAAGCTCAGCCGCACCGTTGGGATGTTGTTGAGAAACAAAGATTATTATTTTGCGGCCAAACGTATTTTATCGGTGTGGGAACAAGATTGTCTTGAAACCACCTATATCAATTATCTCATTTTACGCAGTGAGCGAGTCACTTCTCTAGTTTAACACTATCGAATAGCCCGTTAATGGCTCAGTGACTTAGTGACTCAGTGGATTAGTGGCTTAGTGATTTAGCATCTCTGTGCTTACGAGCTTTTCCCCGGAAACTAGGCAAACAAAAAGGGCAAGCTTTGAGGCTCACCCTTAAGGTTCTTTGTTTTACTTAACGTGATTGTTTTGGTATCGAGTTATGTTTACTTAATTCTAAACAGGGTTGCGAATTACACCCAACCATCAAATTTGAGTCGCTTCTGAATTCTTTCGACCGCTTCTTTCTGCATTTGTCTAACTCGCTCATTAGAAACATTCACATCCGACATTTGTCCAATCTCAGACAACGTTTTCACCTTGTTATCAAAGAAACCAAAACGGTGGATGAGTACCTTTTGTAACTTTGGTGGGAGGGTATTGATGATTTGTTCTAGAGCTAGGGTAAAGGACTTATCTTCACAATCTTGTTGAGGATCGGGAATGTGTTCACTTTCGCATTGATCGAGCACCATGGGTGCATGGCTAGTTCCGACCGTTGTCGTCACGTCAATAAATCCGCTCAATGCTACCAGTTGGTTGACGCGTTCGGCTTTAACGCCAGAACAGTCTGATAGTTCAGAAATAGAAATTTCTTTATGCATTTTTTTGCTTACATCGAGCTTCTTTGAGGCGAGGCTGTTTATTTCTTTGCACACATGAGCTGGTAATCTGACGGTACGTCCCGTGTTCATCAGTGCGGCTTCAATACTTTCACGGATCCACCACACAGCATAGGTTGAAAAGCGATAGCCCGGTTCTGGGTCATATTTGTCGATGGCCTTGATCAAACCAATATTCCCTTCCTCGATCAGGTCGAGCAGGGTGAAATTATTCCCTTTGCGCTTTAGATAACTCTTTGCGATTTTTACAACAAGGCGTAGGTTTGATTCGATCATCACATCTCGCGCTTTTTTATCACCCGCGCGGTTCAATTTTGCGTAATACACCTCATCTTCACGCGACAGCAGATCAATGCCTACAATATCCTTCAGATAATGAGCATAAGGTTCTGCACTGGTAGAAAATGATTCGTTAATGGGTGTTTCTTCCGTGAGCCCCTGAAACGCAGCAAAACTATCGTTGTTCATTTCCTTGTCCTTATCTAGCCGACTGAACGTTTTATTTTATTATTATGCCACCAAGTGATTAACGCTTGGTTTCATTAGAGTGTAGATAACAGTTTCTTCTTTACCAACAAATAAAATACGATTCCGCATGCTTATGTCACAAAAATATCTACAAATATTTAACCTTTTTGCATCTCATCAAGTGGGTTGGTTTTTTATTTAAAACATCAACATAGCGGGTTTATAAAGCCTGTCTTATGCATCACTTTATCTAGATAAATGTCATGAATTTATAGGTGTGGAGTGGCTATATAATTGACAAGGAAAGTGATGAAGAAAATGGCAAGAGTTGAGGTTCAATGTTTCTAAGCACCTCAACTCTTTCAGCTGTTTTTGCTATTCAGTATCGCCACGAAAGTCTTAATTCTATCGACTAATAAGTGCTAAGAACCTCATCGATTTGTTGGTTAATGATCTTCATTTCGCTGTAGATAACAGAAAGATCATCATCTTGCGGCGCGAGCTTATTGAGTGTGTTTTGTTCTACTCTTTCTAACGCAACAGTTGCTGTCTCTTCACCAAAGCTGGCTAAGATGCCTTTCAAGGTGTGCACGGTAAAATGAAGCTTGCCCCAATCTTGTTGTTGAACCAATTCTTCGATCTCTTGTAGTGAATTGCCATGGTCTTCTTGATATGTAGACAGAACGGCGTAAATGACATCTCTGTCGTTATCTAAATAGGCGTTTAAAGCATCAAAGTCTAGCATGTGGACTCCTGTCGGCTGCATGTTGAAAATGGGCTAGGCGGCTTAGTAGAAAAACCATACCGTGATGAATCACTAATCCATTGATTCCATTTTGGAGGAAGTTCTAACCGTAAGATTTCTTCTAAATAGTCGTCGCTAAGTTTCTCATCTATATGAGCTTTATGGACTGCATATATATAGTCAAGTTTCGCGGCAACTGAATAGGGGTAATTGTGAATGTAGTCCTTTAATTCCTGAATCGATCCATAGTTTTCAATGTTGATACAAGTAGAAGGATCGACATTTTTGGACTCTAGTTGGTGGCTTATTGTTTCTCCACGAGATGTGAGGCATTCCACTGCTAAGTGATAAAGAGAGTATTCACCAAAATGGACGAGCAGTGGCAATAACTGAGTGATCAAGTAAGTAGGTTGGCTGTTGAAGCTATTCGCTAACAATGTCGAGGCTCTAATCACTTTTTTGTGGGCAACCTTAGGGCTATTTTCTATGAGCAGTATGTTGCTCTGGAATAAGGCGAGGCTGGCCAGAACTTGCTGCTGTTGTTTGATTGGAAGCTTCAGGTTTACTAGCTCTGTAAATTGGTTAGCGTGCTCAAGTAAAATACGTTTGTACTTTAGTTGTGTCTCGCGCTGATACGTCGCTTTTAACGAATTAAAGTGCGCACCAATGGAGTGGATGACATCAATGTCAGCCGCTGAAATGTGAGTCGCATACATCTCACCTAACTTTATGATCATATGCGTGTTATCGGCGTTCTCAGCTAAGTCGATAGCTCTAATCGCACGATGGCTGATACTCGGTGTCATCTCAAATGCACGAATCGCCAATTTAAGAGCTGGCAATAACATTTGGTGTTTTTCATAAATGCAGCTCAGACAATCAATAACGTTCAGCGACAGCGGCTGGGCGATAAGGAAATTATGCAGTTTGTCTATCGCAAGATTCGGTTTACCTAAACTGTCCAAAATTAAGGCTTCAGCAACCAGCTTTGTCGGGTGCATTTTAGTTTTTGAGTTAGTGAGCACAGCCGAAAGTAAGTCCCACTTTTTACCAGCAATTAAATGTTCAATGAGTGTTGCTTCAAACTGAACATTCATTTGGTTGTTTGGAATAGTTAAAGCCTGCTTAAGTGCGTCAGGTGTATTAATTGGGTAGAGCCGATTCAATTGGTCAACTTGTTGTGATTCGAACACCGCGTTTTGGATTTTTTTCCCTAGAGACAGCGTATTAATCGGTTTTGAAATAAAATGGTGAGCCTCACCCGACAGCGCAGTTAGTACCGTCTCTTGGCGCATATCGCCAGAGAGTAAAATCGTCGCAACTGTATGGTCGATAAGTCGGTTTCTATACAAGATGCCTAACAGCTCAAAGCCTGTGAAGGATTGTTCTAAGTGGTAATCAATGAGAAGAACATGAAAAGAGTGAGTTTCGACCGCTTTAATGGCTTGCCGATAGTCTGTAGCAATAAAAATGCACTCGCGCGCAATCCCCAAGCTAGCAAGTTGTTGCTTGATAAGTATGGTTGCGCTTTTTGAGTCGTCGACAATCAAAACCCGAAGGTCTGGTGGTAAGGTCAAATCCATTTTCCTCAATACCAAATGTTATCTTCAATTTAGGTGTCAGGTTGCACATTGTCAAGGTTGCGTACCATAAATTGATTGAGGTTTAACTCTTTGTTGTTCATTAGATTTTTGGGAGTTAAAGATAAACCATTAGGCTAGGTTCTTGGCTTGTTGTACCACAGAGCGTGGAATGAGATTAATGGCGTTTGAGGGAGTAGATTTGAAATATTCACGATTTACCGTATTTATGTATTCAATCGAAATTATTTGTTGTGATCATATTTCATCTGAATTGTGGGCGGCTGACGGCTTTGTTGCGTAATTCAGTTTAGAGACAGAGCCGCCCATTTCGTGTATTTCTTAGTCAATACGACAA
>NZ_MCZZ01000043.1 GCF_002875705.1 Vibrio sp. 10N.261.45.E2 | reverse complement strand
AGAGATGAACCCAAATTCTTCAGCGTTCTCTGGGGAATCTTGACACCTAAATGTTGTCCCATCGACAGCAAGAACATTAAGCTTTAAGTCTTTATCTTGTTGAAGGATATCTCCGTTCCAAGCCTTTACCGTTGTGTGAAACAGAGCCGCTAACGGACTCTCATCTAGACGTCGGCGTGAATCAGTTAGGACACTAGGTGCAACACGAGACCAGCTATCTTCAGGCTTAGGCTGAAGTGCAATGTCTAATGAACTGCATACCTCTTTGATAGACATGTTGCGTTGCAGCCCCATCCAAATAACTAACCAGACAGCTTGCTGAGCGGGAAG
>NZ_MCZZ01000042.1 GCF_002875705.1 Vibrio sp. 10N.261.45.E2 | reverse complement strand
ATTAACGGAATTGGTATTACTCTTCGATCTGATAGATCACATTCACGCGATCACGAATAGTGATCGTTGAGTCTTCATAAGAGTTCGACTCTGTCCTTGCATCCATCGCCATTGAGCGCATGAGTACGGGTTGAGAAGATTGTGCGTTATAGTCCACGCGCCATACATCACCCAACTCACGCTCAAAACCACTCGCTAATGATTTAGCTTTTGCTGCTGCATCTTTAATGGCTTCTAAGCGCGCTTGCTCTTGATACTTAGCTTGATCACGAACTTGCAGCTGGATGTTATCGATCTGATTGATGCCCTCTCCGATAGCAATATCCATGTACTCGTTTAAATTGGCGAGTTCATTGACTTGAACGGTCACATTACGTGAAGCGCGGTAGCCTACCAGTTCAGGTTTACCATCTTTCGGGTAATGGTATTGAGGAGACAGATATAGGTTCGAGCTATGAACACTCGCCTCATCAACACCAGCTTGATGCAGCTTATTTAGAAAGCCTGTCACGACTTTATCAACGGTATTCTTAGCCTGTTCAGCAGTCATCGTCGATTCCACGACTCTCACAGAAAATGTCGCCATATCCGGTGTCGCGATCACTTCACCATAGCCTGTCGTTGAAATATGAGGAAAGGATGGAGAGTCAGCCAATGATGGAAAACTCACAGCACTCAACGCCGCAGTAAGAGTAAGAGACGTAGCTAACATCTTTGGTACAAGCTTCATTAGGTATGACCTATGCTAAACAAATGTACTTTCATCATAGAGCAATTTATCGTTTAGCCAATCCAGAGCATGCACTTCTAACAGAACTTTGACGCTGAAAAAACCAACAATTTACTGAGGTAAGTGATTGTGAGCAAAACTTAATATCGCTTGGGATACCTCTTTGAGTACCCCACTCTCAAGTTGCCAATGGTGCCAATAGATTCGATAAGACAGTAGGAAACCAGGGGTAATATCAATCAGAACACCTGACTCTAGCTCATCGATGATCTGCAATCGAGGAATCAAGCAATAGGCAACGCCCGATAACGCTAAGCGCACAAACGCTTCTGAACTGCCGACAGTATGATTGATGACACTGTCTCTCGGCACGTTAAAATGATCATGCAGAAACTTCTTATGCAGATCATCGTATTGGTCATAAGAAACGGCTGGCGCCTTGCTTAACGTGGCGTAGTTTACTCCCTCAGAGAAGTAACGCTGATGAAACTCTGGGCTTGCCACACACACATAATCCATCCGACCGAGATAGTCCGCACTGCAGCCAGGAATCGCTTGAGACTCCAAACTGATTGCACCGGCAACTTCACCACTTTTAATCTTATCAATGGTTCTTGCCTCACCATGAATCGCAAGGTTCAGTTCCACTTGGCGAGACTTCATCACATCTGACAATGCAGGCAACAACCATGTCGCTAAGCTATCGGCATTGGTGGCGATGGAGATTGATAAAGGTTGGGCGCTATCTTCATTCATCAACTCTGGCACCAACTCATGCTCTAACAAACGAACCCGGCGATACAAACCCAATAACTTTTTACCTGCAGGGGTTGGCCTCGGTGGGTTTTCTCTCACCAAGGCTGGCTGAGCTAGCCATTTTTCTAACTGTTTGATGCGTTGAGACACCGCAGACTGGGAGATATATAACTGCTCCGCAGCCCTTTCGAAGCTACGTTGTTTCACCACGGCATCCAGTGCTTCTATCCATTTGTAATCCAATCCACGCATCAATTTGCTTCCTTTTTAAGCGAACTCGACACCACATTAGCAACTCTAATAATAGATTAAAATCATTAATTATACTTATTTAAAGGGTCGGAGTATCTTCGCCATATAGCACGTAAATATCGTTAAATAAGTGGAGGTTAAAATGAATTTTTGGGTTTTATTACAAGGTTTTGGTCTAGGGGTAAGCATGATTATCCCTATTGGCGCACAGAATGCGTACGTCCTAAATCAAGGGATAAAACGCAACCATCATTTAACGACTGCGACAATCTGTAGCCTGCTCGATACCCTGTTTATCTCATTAGGCATTTTTGGCGGCGGCGCGATCTTATCGCAAAATGAATTACTACTAACTTCAGTCACATTAGGCGGTATCGCTTTCCTCACTGTGTACGGTTTGCTATCCCTACGCAGTGCATTCAAAACGCGCACCTGTGATGAATCGAAAGGTGAGATATTGGCTCGTGGCAAGCGTACCGTTATTTTGGGTGCGTTGGCCGTAACCGTATTAAACCCACACCTTTATTTGGATACCGTGGTGATTCTTGGATCCATTGGAGGGCAGTTTGAAGGTAACGACAGAATCGCGTTTGCTATGGGGACTATTTTAGCTTCGTTCGTGTGGTTTTACTCCTTGTCATTGGGCGCAGCAAAGCTAGGCCCTACGCTATCTAAACCTAAGGTTAAGAAAGGCATTGATATCGCAGTGGCAACCATGATGTTTGCCATCGCAGCGGTACTCACCAATGGACTAATTGAGCAGTATGGGTAGAAAGCGTCTGGAAGCATAGCGCCAAGAAAAAAGGCGGATAACCTAAGTTATCCGCCTTTTTGTTCAACTCGTCGAAGCTTTATTAGCCCTCAACCTTATTCATGTGCACATCCATTTGTGGGAATGGAATTTCGATACCTTCTTTATCCAAGCCTTCTTTGATTGCTTGCATCAGATCGAAATAAACATTCCAGTACTCTGCAGTGTTAACCCATGGACGAACCACGAAGTTAACTGAAGAGTCAGCAAGTGTGTGAACACCAACTTGAACGCCTGGCTCTTTCAGTACGCGCTCATCAGATTCACAGATCTTAGTCAGAAGTTCTTTAGTTTTTTGTAAATCAGCACCGTAAGAAACACCGATCATTAGGTCGATACGACGGGTGTCATGACGAGAGTAGTTCGTGATTGGGCTACCGATAACGCTACCGTTTGGTACGACAACCATTTTGTTGTCAGGTGTTGTTAGAACAGTTTGGAAGATCTGAATTGAATCAACTGAACCCGCTACACCACCAATTTCAACATAGTCGCCAGACTTGAATGGACGGAATGCAACGATAAGCACACCAGCAGCGAAGTTAGATAGTGAGCCTTGTAGTGCAAGGCCAACAGCTAAACCGGCTGCACCAATAACAGCAACCACAGATGCCGTTTGAACGCCTAAACGACCTAGTGCAGCAATTAAAACAATAACAAACAATAGGTAACGAACTAAACCGTGAATGAACTCCACAACCGCTCGGTCCATTTTCTTTTTCTGAAGAACCTTAGACACGCTATTCGCTACAGCTTTAACAATAAGGTTACCAATAAATAAAATTATCAGTGCTGAAATGATATTTACGCCATATTGGATAAATAGATCTGAATTATTTGTTAACCACTGCTCTGCTTGAGATAGGCCATCCACAAGCGGAGTTTCAATTACTGTCGAACTATCAGCCATAATGTGCATCCTCTATATAATATGCTATGGGCTAAACTGCCTTAAGCCTAATTTACTTTACAATATAATAAACAGTTCAATCACCGTTAAGTCATTGTGTTAAAAGTAAATTAAAGCCAAGTCCTTTTTATAAACTGAACCAAGTCCAGTTTTTCGGCACGATATCCTATCTTTGACAGATTGCAAAGTCATATTTATGTAAGCTTTTGAATTATTAAAACTTACCGATAAACACAAATACCGATAACTAAAAGACTACGAAATTTATTCACCGTAGGCTAGGTTTTTCACATATTTAATACAAGTTTTTATCAGACATAAAAAAACCCGCTCAATGAGCGGGTTTTTAAAACTTAAAGAGTACTTAATTCAAAGAATTATAGTACGTCTACAGCGTTAAGGTCAGCAAATGCTTTCTCTAGACGAGCAACCATTGAAGCTTGACCAGCACGTAGCCATACGCGTGGATCGTAGTACTTCTTGTTTGGAGCAGCTTCGCCAGTTGGGTTACCAATTTGACCTTGTAGGAAATCGAAGTTGTCAGCAGAGTACTGACGGATACCGTCCCAAGTTGCCCACTGTGTATCAGTATCGATGTTCATTTTGATAACACCGTAGCCGATAGACTCTTGGATTTCTGCTTCAGAAGAACCAGAACCACCGTGGAATACGAAGTTTAGAGCGTTAGGTGCAATACCGAACTTCTCTGCACAGTATGCTTGAGAGTCACGTAGGATAGTTGGAGTAAGTACAACGTTACCAGCTTGGTAAACACCGTGTACGTTACCGAAAGATGCAGCGATAGTGAAACGTGGGCTAACAGCCATTAGTTTCTCGTAAGCGTATGCTACGTCTTCTGGAGAAGTGTAAAGCTCAGATGCGTCCATATCAGAGTTATCTACGCCGTCTTCTTCACCACCAGTACAACCAAGTTCGATCTCGATTGTCATGTTCATTTTAGCCATGCGCTCTAGGTACTTAGCACATGTTTCGATGTTCTCTTCTAGAGACTCTTCAGAAAGGTCTAGCATGTGAGAAGAGAATAGAGGCTTACCAGTTTGTGCGAAGAACTCTTCACCAGCGTCTAGTAGACCGTCGATCCATGGAAGAAGTTTCTTAGCAGCGTGGTCAGTGTGCAGGATAACTGGAACACCGTAAGCTTCAGCTACAGCGTGTACGTATTTTGCACCAGCTACAGCACCAAGGATTTGTGCACCTTGACCTTCAAGTTTAACGCCTTTACCAGCGAAGAATGCAGCGCCACCGTTAGAGAACTGAACAACTACTGGAGCTTTAACTTTAGCAGCTGCTTCTAGTACTGCGTTTACAGAGTCAGTACCAACAACGTTTACAGCAGGAAGAGCAAATTTGTTTTCTTTTGCTACTTCAAATACTTTCTGTACGTCATCGCCAGAAATCACACCAGGTTTTACAAAATCGAAGATCTTAGACATGGAAATAGTCCTATTTATTCTATCGTTTTAAGATTAAAAAACTTAAGTTCAAAAACTTGCAATCGTTTGCTCACAACTTGTGCCATTCTAGCAAAAAAGTGTGATATGCAGCAAACGTTAAAAGGCGAGATTCGCATCTCGCCTTTCTAAATCAATTATGCTTTAGCACGCTCTTCAAGCATTGCTACTGCAGGTAGTACTTTACCTTCAACGAATTCAAGGAAAGCGCCACCGCCAGTAGAGATGTAAGAAACGTCAGCTTTGATACCGAACTTGTCGATAGCTGCTAGCGTGTCACCACCACCTGCTACAGAGAAACCTGCAGACTCAGCGATTGCTTTAGAGATACCAGCTGTACCCGCTTCGAAGTTTTTGAATTCGAATACGCCTACAGGGCCGTTCCAAAGGATAGTTTTTGCGTTGCCGATGATTTCAGCTAGTGCTGCAGTTGAATCTGGGCCAAGGTCGAAGATCATGTCGTCGTCTTGAACTTCAGAAACGTGCTTGATTTCAGCTTCTGCGTTTTCGTCGAATGCTTTAGCACATGCAACGTCAGTTGCTACTGGGATAGCACACTCTTTCATTAGCTTTTGAGCCGTTTCAACTAGGTCAGCTTCGTATAGAGACTTACCTACGTTGTGACCTTCAGCTGCGATGAATGTGTTCGCGATACCACCACCAACAACAAGTTGGTCAGCGATTTTAGATAGAGACTCAAGAACAGTTAGCTTAGTAGATACTTTAGAACCACCAACGATAGCAACTAGCGGACGCTCTGGGTTATCCATTGCTTTGCCAAGAGCTTCAAGCTCAGCAGCAAGAAGAGGGCCAGCACATGCTACAGGAGCGTGAGTACCAACACCGTGAGTAGATGCTTGTGCACGGTGAGCTGTACCGAATGCGTCCATCACGAAGATGTCACATAGCGCAGCGTACTGCTTAGAAAGTGCTTCTTCGTTCTTCTTCTCACCTTCGTTGAAACGAACGTTTTCAAGAACAACTAGTTCGCCAGCGTTTAGCTCTAGGCCGTTTAGGTAATCTTTAGCTAGCTTAACTTCGCAGTCTAGTGCGTCGTTTAGGTAGTTAACTACAGGAGCTAGAGAGAACTCTTCGTTGTATTCGCCTTCAGTAGGACGACCAAGGTGAGAAGTAACCATTACCTTTGCGCCAGCTTCTAGGCAAAGTTTGATTGTTGGTAGAGATGCTAGGATACGTGCATCTGAAGTTACTTTACCGTCTTTTACTGGTACGTTTAGGTCAGCACGGATAAATACGCGTTTACCTGCAAGTTCCAGGTCAGTCATCTTGATCACAGACATGATTTGTCCTCTCAAATTTAAATAAATATAAAGTTTTGGAAACTCAGCAACCCTGCTAAGCCTATAAATTATTCAACTGGTAATTCTTTAACTACTAATAATATGTGGACACTTAGAATTTATTTCAAGCTAAAAAATAAATAATCCGCATATTTGCTTCTAGGTCTTACTTCTTGCCTTCAGAAGCTTGCATTGCAAGAACCGTATCCAGCATTCGGTTCGCAAAGCCCCATTCATTGTCACACCACGCTAGCATTTTCACTAGGTGGCCGTTGCTCACTCGAGTTTGAGAACCATCAACGATTGCGCTATGGGGATCGTGATTAAAGTCGATGGAAACGAGCGGCGCTTCAGTATAGTCAACTATATTGTGTAATGTACACTGGGATGCATTAACAATGGTTTGATTTACGTCATTAACTTTCACATTTGCATTAATTGTGACACTTAAATCCATCGCAGTGACGTTTACCGTCGGCACACGCACAGATATCGCTTCAAATTTGTTGGAAAATTTCGGGAAGATTCTTTCAATACCTTTATGCAACTTGGTATCGACAGGAATGATCGATTGACTTGCAGCTCGGGTACGACGCAAATCGCTGTGGTACGCATCGATAACTTGTTGATCATTCATTGAAGAGTGAATAGTCGTAATTGTACCGGACTCAATGCCAAAGGCGTCATCAAGAACCTTAATGATAGGGACAATACAGTTGGTGGTGCATGAACCATTGGAAACGATTCGGTGGTCGGCTTCGATAGTATCGTGATTCACACCGTAGATAATGGTGTTGTCTAGGTCATTAGCTCCTGGGTGTGAGAACAGTACCTTCTTCGCGCCAGCAGCAATGTGCGCTAGGCCGTCTGCACGGCAACCGTAAACACCAGTGCAATCAAGAACGATGTCCACTTCTAGGTCACGCCATGGCAGCAACTCGATATCAGCAAGATGTAAGATACGAATGGTATCAAACTCCCCCTTGTCTTCAGCACCAATGCCATGATGGACATAAATGTGCTCTTGATCGTTAGAGATCTTCTTACCGAAGCGCCCGTGACTGGTGTCGTACTGCAATAGGTGAGCCATAGCGTCAGGCTGAGCAAGCTCATTGACAGCTACTACTTTGATTTGTTGGCTTTTGCCACTTTCATAGACAGCGCGTAATACATTACGCCCTATTCTTCCAAATCCGTTTATCGCGACTTTTAGCATAGTTCCGTACATCTAACCAAAATTTCGTGCAACAGATGATAACTGAATCCTACCCAAAAGGCATTACTTGAATAACCCCGTTTACTTAGGACAGGTTAATCTGTTGCTTGTAGAGATAAGCCTAGAAGAAAACAAATCCCAGATACAAAAAACCGAGCTCAGCGCTCGGTTTTTTCATTCATTTCATTATTAGCACTAGGCTAGCAATTAATGATTAAGCAAGAAGCTCTTTTGCTGTGTTTACTACGTTTTCAGTAGTGAAACCGAACATCTTGAATAGTTCACCTGCAGGTGCAGATTCGCCGAACGTTGTCATACCGATGATCTTGCCACCGAAACCAACGTACTTGTACCAGAAGTCAGCAATGCCAGCTTCAACAGCGATACGAGCAGTAACGTCAGATGGAAGTACAGACTCACGGTATTCAGCGTCTTGCTTATCGAATGCGTCAGTTGCAGGCATAGATACTACGCGTACTGCTTTACCTTCAGCTGTTAGTTGTGCTGCAGCTTCAACAGCAAGCTCAACTTCAGAACCAGTTGCAATGATGATTAGCTCTGGCTTGCCTTCACAATCTTTCAGGATGTAACCACCCTTAGCGATGTTAGCAACTTGCTCAGCGTCACGATCTTGCTGTGCAAGGTTTTGACGAGAGAAGATTAGAGATGAAGGACCATCTTTACGCTCAATAGCCAGTTTCCAAGCCACTGCAGATTCAACTTGGTCACATGGACGCCATGTGCTCATGTTTGGAGTCAGACGTAGAGACGCGATCTGCTCAACCGGTTGGTGAGTAGGGCCATCTTCGCCTAGGCCGATAGAATCGTGCGTGTAAACTTGGATGTTCTGAACTTTCATCAGAGCAGCCATACGCATTGCGTTACGCGCGTATTCCATGAACATTAGGAACGTTGCACCATACGGTACAAAACCACCGTGCAGAGCGATACCGTTCATGATAGCCGTCATACCGAATTCACGTACACCGTAGTGGATGTAGTTACCAGAGAAGTCAGTTGCTTCAAGAGACTTAGAACCAGACCACATAGTCAGGTTAGAAGGCGCAAGGTCAGCAGAGCCGCCCATGAATTCTGGAAGCATTTGACCAAACGCTTCTAGTGCGTTTTGAGATGCTTTACGTGAAGCGATGTTTGCTGGGTTAGCTTGAAGATCAGCAATGATTTCGTTTGCTTTCTCTTCCCACTCAGCTGGTAGTTCGCCGTTAGTACGACGTTTGAATTCTGCTGCTAGCTCAGGGTAAGCCGCGGCGTATGCGTCAAACTTAGCATTCCACGCTGCTTCTTTCGTCGCGCCTGCTTCTTTCGCATTCCACTCAGCTGCGATATCCGCTGGGATTTCGAACGGGCCGTGCTCCCAACCAAGTGCCGCTTTAGTTGCTGTAATTTCATCAGCGCCTAGTGGAGCACCGTGACAATCATGCGTACCCGCTTTGTTTGGCGAACCAAAACCGATGATAGTTTTAGTACAGATAAGCGTTGGACGAGGATCCGCTTTAGCCGCTTCAATCGCTGCGTTAATAGCATCAGAATCGTGACCATCTACCGCTGGGATTACGTGCCAGCCGTATGCTTCAAAACGCTTAGGTGTATCGTCAGAGAACCAACCTTCAACTTCACCATCAATAGAGATGCCGTTGTCATCCCAGAAAGCAACCAGCTTACCAAGACCCAGCGTACCTGCTAGAGAACATGCTTCGTGAGAGATACCTTCCATCAGACAGCCATCACCCATGAATGCATAAGTGTAGTGATCTACGATGTCGTGGCCTTCTTTGTTGAACTGTGCCGCCAGTGCTTTCTCAGCCATTGCCATACCAACAGCGTTAGTGATGCCTTGACCTAGAGGACCAGTTGTTGTCTCGATACCAGGAGCGTAACCGTACTCAGGGTGACCTGGAGTCTTAGAGTGCAGTTGACGGAAATTTTTCAGGTCTTCAATTGAAAGCTCGTAACCTGCAAGGTGAAGCAGAGAGTAAATCAGCATTGAACCATGACCGTTAGACAGGATAAAACGGTCGCGGTCAGCCCACTCTGGGTTTGCTGGGTTGTGGTTCAAGTGGCCACGCCAAAGAACTTCAGCGATGTCAGCCATGCCCATAGGTGCGCCTGGGTGGCCTGAATTTGCTTGTTGAACACCGTCCATGCTAAGTGCGCGGATTGCATTGGCTAGATCTTTACGAGAAGGCATGTCTGCTCCTGGATACATAAGCGATTTAAAAAAGAGATAATTGCTAAAGTTTTCATTTTTATTAGCGCGGGTATTCTCTCAAACGACTATTGCGACTGCAAACGTTTTACTGGCATTTTAACGGTCATTTTTCGCAATTTTCGAACATTTACATCACTTAGCAGTGGCTTATCTCGATCGATACGCAAACGATTAGTTATGACATATCATAAAAAAGAGCTTGTAATTCGACCGCTGGAATTTAGAATAGCCGTCTAGATGTAGAAACACCTACAAAATATACTGTATTTAATGGCGGCGCTTCCTAGCTTGCGACGCCATAAACTATTTACACCAAAAACTTAAAAGTGGAGCTCTCATGGCTAAGCACCTATTCACTTCTGAATCTGTTTCAGAAGGTCATCCAGATAAAATTGCAGACCAAATCTCTGATGCTGTTCTTGATGCCATCTTGGAACAAGATCCAAAAGCACGTGTTGCTTGTGAGACTTACGTTAAAACCGGCATGGTTATGGTTGGCGGTGAAGTGACAACGTCTGCATGGGTTGATATCGAAGAAATCACTCGTGAAACAGTACGTGAAATTGGTTACGTTCATTCTGATATGGGCTTTGACGCTGACTCTTGTGCTGTTTTAAACACAATTGGTAAGCAGTCTCCAGACATCAACCAAGGTGTTGATAAAGAAGACCCTAAAGAGCAAGGCGCAGGCGACCAAGGTATCATGTTTGGTTACGCGACTAACGAAACTCCTATCCTAATGCCAGCTCCAATTACTTACTCTCACCTTCTTGTTAAGAAGCAAGCTGAAGTACGTAAGAGCGGCAAACTTGACTTCCTTCGCCCAGATGCGAAATCTCAAGTTACGTTCCAATACGATCAAGGTAAGATCGTTGGTATCGATGCTGTTGTTCTTTCTACTCAACACTGTGATTCAGTAACAACGCCTGACCTACGCGAAGCAGTAATGGAAGAAATCATCAAGCCAGTACTTCCTGCTGAGTGGATCAACAAAGATACTAACTTCTTCATCAACCCAACAGGCCGTTTCGTAATCGGTGGCCCAATGGGTGACTGTGGTTTAACTGGTCGTAAGATCATCGTTGATACCTACGGCGGCGCAGCTCGTCACGGTGGCGGTGCATTCTCAGGTAAAGATCCATCAAAAGTTGACCGTTCTGCAGCTTACGCGGCTCGTTACGTTGCGAAAAACATCGTTGCTGCTGGCATGGCTGATCGTTGTGAGATTCAACTGTCTTACGCTATTGGTGTTGCTGATCCAACATCTATCATGGTTGAAACGTTCGGTACTGAGAAAGTAGCGCACGAAATCATCATTGAAGCAGTTCGTCAAAACTTCGACCTACGTCCATACGGCCTTCAAGAGATGCTGAACCTTCTTCAGCCTATCTACAAGCAAACTGCTGCATACGGCCACTTCGGTCGTGAAGAGTTCCCTTGGGAAGCGACTGACAAAGCAGCAATCCTTGCGGACTTCGCTGGCCTAAAATAATTTAGCCACTGCGATTTGTTTCTTTAAAGCCCTTACTGCTTAGTAAGGGCTTTATTTTTATGTACTTACCGAACTTTCACTCACAATACCCTTCTCCAACGCCCTTCTTTACCGTTAACCACTTAGTATAAAAAGCCGCTGATAATTTGTGTTTTCTAGCACTACTGACAATAGTTAAGGTAACTCCTAGGCGATCAAGCTCACATTTAACTTAAATTAATTCAGTCTGATAACGCTCGTTAAATGCACGCTAGAACAATAACTGGGATGACAAAGAGCAATTTAGCTCAAACACCATAACTCTCACACAAGCCACATCGATGAGCCTTATGGAATTATAACTAGGACGTTATTTAACTAGGGGGATCTATGCCTCGTACCGCGCACCCATCCGAACTGAACGATAAAAAACACAAGGTTAGCGATAAGGATTACGCTCGCACCATTCCTTGCAACCAAATCAGTATTTCCGCACCCTTTCATTGGTTGTCGCTTGCTCTGCATGACCTAGTAAGAATGCCGATAATCAGCGCATTTTACGGATTGTGCTTTATGGGTGCAGCAATTGCGATTGTTCAACTTGTCCAATGGCAAGGAACACACTTAGTCGTGATGCCAAGCCTGATCGTCTACATGCTGATAGGGCCGTTTCTTGCCCTAGGCTTGTATGACGCAGCTTGGGAAAGAGAAAAAGGCCATAACGCCTGCCTACTCCACTCAATGAAAGCCATCACTCGCAACTCCACCCACCAATGGGCCTTTGCGATTGTGTTGATGGTTGCGATGATATTCTGGATGCGTATCGCTGCGTTATTGCACGCGCTCTACCCTTCAGTGCAAGGCGCACCATTGGCTGAATTTGCTCCCTTCTTAATTACGGGCTCTGTGATTGGGTTTGTCATTGCCAGCCTAATCTTCAGCATCTCAGCATTTTCTATTCCATTGATGATGGAGAGACGCGTGGATGTAATGAGCGCAATCTTCACTAGCTTCAATGCCGTTAAATCGAACATCCCTGCGATGGTAGTATGGGCGAGTATTATTTGTGCCGGTATTCTGGTCGGTTTTGCCACCTACGGCATCGGAATGATCGTCACTATGCCGCTACTTGGTTATGGTACATGGCACGCTTATCACGAGATCATTAAGAAGAATCACCATCTATAAATAATCGCCATATTAACGAGCAATGTTATGATGAGGCCTTAGCTTAAATGCTGAGGCCTTTTATTTGGAGTTAACAACGTTTGTCTTACACCCCGCAACAACATAGAGCAAATAAGAAATTGGCCGAGTGCCTTGCTATCGCGAATCAACATTTCTCTCGTGAATTTCCACACCCAATAATCACCTTCAAGTTAAGAGGCAAAGCAGCGGGAAAGGCCTACCTTCAGCTCAACGAAATTAAGCTCAATCACGTACTATTCTCTGAAAATGAAGACGCCTTCATCAACGAGGTTGTGCCACATGAACTCGCACACTTGATCACGCATCAGGTTTTCGGACGCGTTAGGCCTCACGGAAATGAGTGGAAATACGTGATGGAAAAAGTATTCAACGTGCCAGCCAGAACAACTCACAGCTTTGAAATCGCTTCCGTTCAGGGGAAAACCTTTGAATATCGATGTGAGTGCACCACTTATCCATTATCAATCAGACGGCATAACAAAGTACTTCGAAATCAATCGACCTACCGCTGCCAACTGTGCCAGCAAACTTTGGCTTTTACAGGTAATCAACTAAGTTAATGACTGCTTGATTTGTTTGATCGAATAAATCTAATAGAGAGATCTAACATTTGAGTGCTAGACTGATATTTATCATACTTTTATCAGTCTTTTTCTATGCAAAAAACCACTCCAAAAGCATTTGGCCTATCGGTGTCTTTTTACTTAACGATAGTATTTGGCCTACTGGTAACCCAAAGCGTTTTCGCCGCTCCACCAAGCTCCTTCTCCAAAGCAAAAAGAGAAGCGGTGAAGATTTATCTCGACCATCCGACTTCATTTTATTGTGGCTGTGACATTACTTGGAAAGATAAAAAGAAAGGGATTCCCGATCTTGACGGCTGTGGTTATCAAGTACGAAAACAACAAAAGCGAGCGAGTCGAATTGAGTGGGAACATGTGGTTCCAGCTTGGCAATTTGGCCACCAGCGTCAGTGTTGGCAAGACGGTGGACGCAAGAACTGCACTCGTAATGACAAAGTATTCAAATCGATGGAAGCCGATCTCCACAACCTGACGCCAGCCATTGGTGAAGTAAACGGTGACCGTTCGAATTACAACTTCAGCCAGTGGAATGGCATGGATGGCGTGAGCTATGGTCAGTGTGAAATGCAGGTCAACTTCAAGCAACGTAAAGTTATGCCGCCAGATAGAGCAAAAGGCTCTATCGCTCGTACTTATCTTTACATGAGCCAAGAGTACGGTTTCAAACTATCTAAGCAGCAAACCAACCTGATGATGGCGTGGAACAAGCAGTTCCCTGTCGACGAGTGGGAATGTACTCGTGATCAACGCATCTATGCCATCCAAGGCAATCACAATCCATTTGTTTACCCTGCTTGTAAATAACACTACTCACATACCCCACATTCCTAACCGTCTCAAACAAGAGTTTCAGAATTGCCCCTGAAACTCTTGTTCTACCCTTGTTTTTTCAACTAAAAGCATCCATGTTAGGCAGAGACTAAATACCCTAATGACACTATTTATAGGTTTACCAGCATGAGAATTCCTCGTATCCATCATCCAGAACGCATTCACCAGTTAGGTTCTCTCGCTTTAGGCGAAGATGCCGCGGGTCATGTTGGTCGCGTCCTTCGCATGAAAGAAGGCCAAGATGTTCTTCTATTTGATGGCAGTGGCGCTGAATTCCCTGCGACGATAGCTGAAGTATCAAAGAAAAATGTCACCGTTAATGTTTCTGAGCGAATCGAGCGCAGCAGCGAATCTCCGTTAGACTTACATTTAGGCCAAGTGATTTCACGTGGTGACAAAATGGAGTTCACCATCCAGAAATCGGTAGAGCTTGGGGTAAACACCATTACTCCTCTGATTTCTGAACGCTGTGGCGTTAAGCTTGATGCCAAGCGTTTCGAGAAAAAACTCGCACAGTGGCAAAAGATTGCTATCGCAGCATGTGAACAATGTGGCCGCAATACAGTTCCTGTGATTCGTCCAATCATGCAGCTTGAAGAGTGGTGCAGCGAACCAAGTGAAGCACTCAAGCTCAATCTACACCCCCGCGCAAAATACTCAATTAACACCCTTCCAGAGCCAATCAGCAAGGTACGCCTATTGATTGGCCCTGAAGGTGGATTGTCGGCTGAAGAAATCGGCATGACAGAACAATACAAATTTGAAGAGACGCTACTCGGTCCACGTGTACTTCGTACCGAGACTGCTGCTCTAACCGCAATTACTGCCTTACAAGTCCGTTTTGGCGATCTAGGCTAGGAGAAAAAAATGATCAAACTTGGCATCGTAATGGATCCAATTTCATCCATTAACATCAAAAAAGACTCTAGCTTTGCCATGATGCTTGAAGCTCAAAGTCGTGGTTACGAAATCCATTACATGGAAATGGATGACTTACACTTAGATCAAGGCGTGGCCATTGCTGACACTAAGGTCGTTGAACTCAAAGAAGATCCAAACGGTTGGTACGAGTTCAAATCAGAACAGACAATCGCACTCTCTGATTTAGACGCAGTACTGATGCGTAAAGATCCTCCGTTTGATACTGAGTACATTTACGCGACTTACATTCTTGAGCGTGCTGAAGAGAACGGAGCACTGATCGTAAACAAGCCACAAAGCCTACGTGACTGTAACGAGAAATTGTTCACTGCTTGGTTCCCAGAGCTAACGCCGACAACCATCGTGACTCGTAAAGCTGAAAAGATTAAAGAGTTCCGCGAGAAGCATGGTGATGTGATCCTTAAACCACTTGATGGTATGGGTGGCGCATCGATCTTCCGTGTTAAAGAAGGCGATCCAAACGTATCAGTTATTATCGAGACACTGACTAACCATGGCCAAAACTACGCAATGGCACAAACTTTTGTTCCTGACATCAGCAACGGTGACAAGCGTATCCTTGTAGTTGATGGTGAGCCAATGCCTTACTGCCTAGCACGTATTCCAGCTAAAGGGGAAACACGCGGCAACCTAGCTGCTGGTGGCACTGGTGAAGCTCGTCCGTTAAGTGAAACAGACTGGGCTATCGCACGAGCAGTTGCTCCTGCGCTAAAAGAGAAAGGTTTAATCTTTGTAGGCCTTGACGTTATCGGTGACAAGCTGACTGAAATTAATGTGACTAGCCCAACTTGTATCCGTGAAATCGAAGCTGCTTTTGATATTTCGGTAACGGGTAAATTAATGGACGCAATCGAGCTTCACGTTAACGCTAAATAGCCTAAACTAAAGAAAGCCTTAGCTATTCGCAAACGGCACAGAATCAATGAGCGGCTTCACGCCGCTCTTTTTCCTTACTGGGAACACACTGGCAGGAGGCTCTATGAATTTAACGAACCACTTTCTGGTTGCTATGCCCGGAATGAAAGACCCCTACTTTCAAAATTCGGTAATTTACCTTTGTGAACACAACGACGAAGGTGCGATGGGCTTAATGATCAACGCCCCTATCGATGTCACTGTTGGCAGCATGCTTAAACAAGTTGAGGTTGATTCTGAACAGCCTAAATCCAACCAAGCAAGCCTTGATAAGCCAGTATTGAACGGTGGACCGGTCGCAGAAGACCGTGGGTTTATTTTGCATAAACCTAAAGGCAGCTATCAATCCAGCATCAACATGACAGATCAAATCTCGGTGACAACCTCAAAAGACATCTTGATGGTGTTGGGCACAGAAGATGAGCCGATGAATTATTTAGTCGCACTAGGTTATGCAGGGTGGGAACCGGGACAACTGGAAACCGAACTGACCGAGAATTCATGGTTAACCGTTGAAGCCGACCCAAAGGTGATCTTCGACACACCTATCTCAGACCGCTGGAAAGTTGCGGTGCAAATGTTAGGTATTAATGCCGCTCAGCTTTCAGCAGATGCTGGTCACGCCTAGCTCAAATCAGCTAAATAAAATAAACAGACACTCTCAAACACAGATAAATTTGGAAACCCTATGTCACGAACAATTATGGCATTTGACTACGGTACAAAAAGTATCGGCAGTGCGATTGGGCAAGAAATCACAGGCACGGCAAGCCCTCTGAAAGCCTTTAAAGCCAAAGATGGCATCCCAAATTGGGACGATATCGAAAAGCAAATTAAGGAATGGCAGCCAAACCTCATTGTGGTTGGCCTTCCTACCGACCTTCATGGCAAAGATCTAGCAACCATCACACCTAGAGCAAAGAAGTTCGCTAACCGCCTGAAAGGACGCTTTGGTGTTGATGTTGAACTGCATGATGAAAGACTATCGACCGCAGAAGCTAGAGCCGATCTGTTTGACATGGGTGGCTACAAAGCGCTGAGTAAAGGCAATGTGGATAATCAATCTGCTGTCGTTATTCTAGAAAGCTGGTTTGAAGCACAATATTCATAACAAAAAATAAGCGAGCAAAATGTGAGCTAACTTGTGATCCCACTCTAACTTCGCATCGTAACAACGATGCTATCCAAAATCAGAACGTGGGAGTTCACATGAAAATTATTCTAGCTATCTTCGCCGCTCTAACTATTTCAGCATGCAGTTCAATGGGCGGTTCAGCAGGTTACACTGGCGAACAATACCCGACTAAAGTTAAATTAGAAAAAGAACGCGGTTACTCTAACGACAACAACAGTTATGCAAACCATTAACTTTTTCGATTTACAAAAAACCCGCCTTTCGAGCGGGTTTTTTATTGGTATTAAGATTTAGCTTCAAGCAGTGAATCTAACCCATATCTATCTTCACACCAGCCAACGCCCCAGTTTCATAGTCATCATCACCACGTCTGGTTTTCAGCATCAAGCGTAAGTCATTAGCAGAGTCAGCACTGTGGAACGCATCCTCTTCGCTGATCTTGCCTGCGACAACTAAATCATACAAAGCTTGGTCAAAGGTCTGCATACCAATCTCTTTCGATTTCGCCATTGTTGCTTTGAGCTCGTGCAGCTCACCGCGACGAATTAAGTCAGACACTCGTGGGCTGTTGAGTAAAATCTCAAACACACCATGACGACCGCTGCCATTCTTATCTCGGATTAATTGCTGAGCGACAACACCACGCAGATTCATCGACAGATCAAACAGGAACTGTTCTTTCTGCTCTTTCGGCACCAAGTGAAGAATACGCTCTAGCGCTTGGTTGGCGTTATTAGCGTGTAGTGTAGCCATGCACAAGTGACCCGTTTCAGCAAAGGTCATCGCGTATTCCATAGTTTCACGGCTACGGATTTCACCAATCAAGATCATGTCAGGTGCTTGGCGTAATGAATTCTTAAGTGCGACTTCATAACTCTCGGTGTCGAGCCCAACCTCACGCTGAGTCACAATACATTTTTTATGTTCATGGACGAATTCAATCGGGTCTTCAACCGTCAAGATATGTCCTGAACGATTGGTATTGCGATAGCCTGTCATCGCAGCCATCGAGGTCGATTTACCAGAGCCAGTCGCACCAACCACCAGCACAAGCCCACGCTTAGCGATAGACAGGTCCTGCAGTACATCTGGAAGCTTTAATTGCTCAAAGGTTGGGATGATAGTCTCGATACGTCGAATGACCGCGCCAGGTAGCTCTCGTTGAAAGAATGCACTGACACGAAAGCGACCAAAGTCTCGCACGATGGCAAAGTTAGCCTCACGCGTTTGCTGATATTCATCGCGTCGATCTTGATCCATCATCGCATCAAGTAACTGAGCAACCTGAGCTGCATTCAGCTTCTCTCCTTGAGGGCGCAGTTCGCCATCGACACGAAACAGGATTGGCGCATCGACAGTGATGTACAGATCTGAAGCCTTTTGCGATAGCATTCCTTCAAGGATTTGATTCAATTCCATTGTGTTCACCTTGACTAAAACATTGAGGTTTCAATTTCGATCTTTTTCTCGACCTCTTCCGAGTCAACCAAGCCTTGAGCCATCAGCTGTTTCGCGTTTTGTTCCATGGTTTGCATACCATGCGCAGCGCCCGTTTGAATGATCGAATACATCTGTGCGACCTTATCTTCACGAATCAAGTTTCTGATCGCGGGTGTCGCCATCATAATTTCGTGACAAGCCACACGCCCACCACCAACACGTTTTAGCAGCTTCTGGGCAATCACCGAGCGTAATGATTCAGACAACATTGAGCGAACCATGTCTTTATCGCTGCCTGGGAAAACATCGATAATACGGTCGATAGTTTTAGCAGCAGAGCTGGTATGCAAAGTACCAAAAACCAAGTGACCTGTTTCAGCTGCGGTTAGCGCTAAGCTGATCGTCTCTTGGTCACGAAGTTCACCCACAAGAATTACGTCTGGATCTTCACGTAACGCACTACGCAACGCGGCCTTAAAGCTGTGAGTATCACGGTGAACTTCACGCTGGTTGACTAAGCATTTATTGTTGGTGTGAACGAATTCAATCGGGTCTTCGATCGTCAGGATATGCTTGTTGTGGTTGCGGTTTACGTAATCAACCATCGCCGCGAGAGTCGTCGATTTACCAGAACCAGTAGGGCCAGTGACGAGCACTAAACCTTTTTCGTAGTTGGCAATTTTTTCAAATATTTCAGGTGCGCCTAACTGCTCTAAAGTCGGGATTTCGACAGGGATAGTTCGAAAGACAGCAGAACAACCACGAGCTTGGTTAAAAGCGTTAACACGGAAACGACCGACATTGGGTAATTCAAAAGAGAAGTCGACTTCCAATTTTTCTTCAAACTCACCGCGTTGTGAGTCGTTCATGATCTCAAAAACCAAACGATGCACATCAGCGTGACTCAAAGCTGGGATTCCAAGCTTCCTTACTTCACCATCTATACGTACCATTGGAGATACACCCGCAGAAAGATGTAGATCTGACGCGTTATGCTTTACACTAAAATCTAGTAACTCAGTGATATCCATTTATTTTCCCTTAAGTAAAGTCAGCTATGAGTAGTATTCAACAAAATATCGAACAAATCACCTCACAGATTCGTAGTGCTGAGCAAAAGTGCGGACGAGCTCCAGAGTCCGTGCAACTTTTAGCCGTCAGCAAAACTAAACCTATTGATGCGATTCTAGAAGCCGCACTCGGAGGACAAGTTGCCTTTGGTGAAAACTATGTTCAAGAAGGTGTCGATAAAGTAAAACACTTTTCAGAACAACATTCTAACCTAAATTTAGAGTGGCACTTTATTGGTCCAATCCAGTCCAATAAAACTCGACCAATTGCAGAAAGCTTCCAATGGGTACATTCCGTCGATCGCGATAAGATCGCACAAAGGCTTAATGATCAACGCCCAAGCGAACTTCCACCTCTACAGGTGCTGATTCAGGTAAATACCAGTGGTGAAGAGTCTAAGTCTGGAACGTCAGAAGAGACAGTTTTTGCACTCGCGGAGTTGATTTCATCGCTCCCCAACCTCACCTTAAGAGGATTGATGTCGATTCCTGCAAACGTCTCTGACTATCAATCTCAGCTTAATGCATTTACTCAACTGGCTGAGCTTAAAGATAAGCTCGCCGCGAAGTATCCAGGCATTGATACCCTTTCAATGGGTATGAGTGGTGATATGGATGCTGCAGTTGAAGCTGGTAGCACAATGGTTCGTATTGGAACGGCTATTTTCGGTGCTCGTGATTACGCGAAGTAATCGTAATAAGTAACCAAAGACAAGTACAAATATTGATACCGCTTCGCTTTAACCGCGTAGCGACACGCTCAGGATTTTATATATGGAACATAAGAACATCGCCTTTATTGGGGCGGGAAACATGGTTCGCTCAATTGTAGCGGGCTTAGTCGCGAGTGGTTACCCAGCGCAAAAGATTACAGCGACAGCACCTTCTGACACTAGAAGACTGCCGTTAGAACAAGAATACGGCATCAATACCACCAGCGACAATATTGCTGCAGCAGAGCAAGCAGACGTTGTTGTGTTATCAGTGAAGCCACAAATGATGGCTGATGTATGTAAACCCTTACAAGGTATCGACTTCAGCAACAAACTGGTTATTTCAATTGCCGCGGGTATTAATGCGAATCGACTCAATGAGATGTTAAACTGCCAACTAAACCTTGTTCGTGTGATGCCAAACACACCATCACTACTTGGTAAAGGGATGAGCGGTCTATATGCCGATTCAACGGTCAGCCAAAATGATAAAGACTTTGCTTCTCAGCTAATGCAAGCTGTCGGTGAAGTTAGCTGGGTTGAGCAAGAGTCTGGTATCAATAACATTATTGCGGCGGCGGGCAGTGCTCCGGCTTACTTCTTCCTGTTTATGGAAGCGATGCAAGCAGAAGCAATCAACCAAGGCTTCGACCAAGAAACCGCTCGTAAATTAGTGCAGCAGTCTGCATTAGGCGCGGCAGAGATGGTGGTAGCGAACCCAAATACAGAATTATCGACACTGCGAGAACAAGTGACTTCAAAAGGCGGCACAACCGCAGAAGCACTGCGCACGTTTAACGAACATCAACTATCAGATATCGTAGCCAAAGCCATGCAAGCGGCGGTTGCTCGAGCTGAAGAGATGGAAAAACTGTTTTAAGCATTTTGTCGCTCGGGTGATACCTAAGCGGCAAGTAAATCCGAAAAAGGAAACAATATGAACTCGATGAGCTTTCTGATCTCGACCGTTTTTGATCTTTACATCATGGTTGTGATCTTGCGTATCTGGCTACAAGCATCACGCGCAGATTTCTACAATCCATTCTCACAATTCATCGTAAAAGCGACACAACCGGTTGTTGCCCCACTACGCCGAGTTATCCCATCTATCGGCAGCCTTGATCTTGCGACGGTTGTTTTTGCTTATGTGCTATGTGTGCTTAAGTTCGTTGCGCTAAATCTGATTATCTCTGGCGGCGCGGCTGTATTCGATATCAGCTTCCTGATCTTTGGTGCGCTGTCTTTGCTAAAAGCGGCGGGTGGTTTGATCTTCTGGGTTCTACTAATCCGTGCAATCCTTAGCTGGGTTAGCCAAGGCCGTAGCCCAATCGAGTACGTGTTCCATCAACTGACTGAGCCAATGCTAATGCCTATCCGCCGTATCCTTCCGGATATGGGTGGTTTCGACCTAAGCGTACTGGTTCTGTTCATTGTTCTACAGTTTGCGAACTTCCTAATGGGCGACATGATTGGTCCTATTTGGTATCAGCTATAATTTAAGTACAAACATCAGGTACTTTGACGATGCCAAAAGCGGTTTGGGCCGAGGAAGACGATATTCTCCTTAGGCTCTATATCCAACCCAAAGCAAGCCGAGACAAAATTGTTGGCTTGCACGGTGAGGAACTAAAAATTGCCATCACTGCTCCACCAGTTGATGGCAAAGCCAATGCCCACTTAGCGAAATACCTAGCGAAACAATTTAAGGTCGCTAAAGGGCAAATTAAGATAGAAAAGGGAGAGCTCGGTCGACATAAGCAAATTCGAATATGCTCACCAAGCCAAATCCCAACTGAAGTCAAAGCCATCCTGTGATGGCTTTTTGCTATTTATTGGAGTCATTATGCGTTTATGGATAACAGCACTACTCACCGCTCTTGTTGCCTTACCAAGCTCAGCAGGACAATTTAAGAATATTAAAGATGTCGAGGTTCATTACTCGGCTTTTAACTCGACGTTTTTAACTGCGCAAGTCGCTAAGCAGTACAAACTTAAACGAAATGGATACTCAGCAATCCTAAATATCAGCGTGTTAGACAAGGCTTCCCTAGGCAAGCCTGCGACAACGGCTAAAATTACGGGAACAACGAAGAACCTCGTTGGAAACACCCGTACTTTGAAGTTTCGAGAAATCAAAGAAGGCGATGCGATTTATTACCTTGCAGAGTTCCCTGTAACTCACGAAGAAAACATCACCTTCGACATCGATGTTAACGCAGGCTTAAAAGGCACAGGCCCACTGCGTTTCACCCAGAAATTTTATATAGAAGAGTAGCTTCAACCACCACTTTTCTGTTCACTAACTTATTAGAGCCACATCCCCATGAGTAAGATTGTTTTAGCCACAGGCAACCAAGGTAAAGTTCGCGAGATGGCAGATATTCTGTCTGAGTTTGGTTTTGACGTTGTCGCACAAAGTGAGTTTAACGTTTCAGAAGTCGCTGAAACGGGGACAACTTTCATTGAAAATGCCATCATCAAGGCTCGCCATGCCGCGAAAGAGACAGGGCTGCCAGCGATCGCTGACGACTCAGGTTTAGAGGTTGATTTCCTTAACGGAGCTCCGGGCATCTACTCTGCGCGTTACTCAGGTGAAGGGGCTACGGATAAGCAAAACATCGAAAAACTGCTTGATGCCATGCAAGGTGTGGCAACTGAAAAGCGTACTGCGCGTTTCCACTGTGTGTTGGTGTTAATGCGTCACGAAAACGATCCAACACCATTGGTGTGTCACGGTAAATGGGAAGGTCGTATTCTGACTGAAGAGCACGGTGAGAATGGCTTTGGCTACGATCCTGTATTCTTTGTACCAGAAGATAGCTGTGCATCTGCTGAACTCGAATCTACACGTAAAAAGCAGCTTTCACACCGCGGTAAAGCCCTTGCTTCACTATTCGAAGCAATCAAGGAGCAAGCTCTGTAATGTCCAATACAGCGCTAATACCACCAGCACTTAGTCTCTATGTACACATCCCATGGTGTGTACAAAAGTGCCCGTATTGTGATTTCAACTCACACGCTCTGAAAGCCGAGATTCCTGAAAAAGAGTACATCGATGCGCTACTTGAGGATCTCGATACCGATATCGAAAAATACCAACTCAATGGCGCACCTCGTCCACTGCACTCAATATTTATTGGTGGTGGTACGCCTAGCCTATTCTCTCCAGAAGGAATAGGTCGATTGCTCCGAGGTATTGAACAACGCATCCCGTTCAAACCTGAAATAGAAATCACCATGGAAGCCAACCCTGGTACCATTGAAGCGGAGCGTTTTGCCGGTTACCAAAAAGCGGGGATTACTCGTATCTCAGTGGGTGTACAAAGTTTCGAGCAAGAGAAACTAGAAAGGCTGGGCCGTATTCACGGTCAAGATGAAGCGGTAAATGCAGCCCATTTGGCGCATAAAATTGGATTAAATAGCTTCAATCTAGACTTAATGCACGGCTTGCCGGATCAAAGCATAGATCAAGCATTGGCGGATCTAGACAAAGCGATCGAGCTTAATCCTCCGCATTTATCTTGGTACCAGTTAACAATAGAACCTAACACCATGTTCTATTACAAAACGCCAAAACTGCCTGATGACGATGATCTTTGGGATATCTTCGACTTAGGCCATAAGAAGCTAGCCGAGGCAGGTTATGTGCAGTACGAAATTTCAGGCTATAGCAAGCCAGGATATCAGTGCCAACATAACCTCAACTATTGGCGCTTCGGTGACTATCTAGGTATCGGTTGTGGTTCTCATGGCAAGCTGAGCTTTGCAGATGGGCGCATTGTTCGCACCGCTAAGGTTAAGCACCCTAGAGGCTACCTAGCGGCTTATCAGAATATGGTAAAGCCTTATCTATCCGATGAGTTTGAAGTGCCGAATGAAGACCGCCCTTTTGAGTTCTTTATGAACCGCTTTAGGTTAATGGAAGCCTGTCCGAAGCAAGATTTCATAGATACAACGGGGCTTGGTTTTGACTCAATTAAAGGGACGATTGAATGGGCTAAAGAGCTAGGTTACTTGAATGAAACCAACACTCACTGGCAGATTACTGAAAAAGGGAAGCTATTCCTCAACGATTTGCTGGAAGCCTTTATGGCTGAAGAAGACGAATAGACTCGGGAAGTATTGTGTAAGGGTTGGCTTTAGGGTCAACCCTTTTGTTTTATAGCCCCTCTCGGAGCGAAGCGTTCTATAGGACGAAGTCCGTGCTCGCATCTTTCTACTAAAAAATAGAACGACCGATACGCTCAGAAAGTAGTTCTAGTGCCTTAGTGCCCGCTAGGGAATTACCAGAAGGATCCAGCTCTGGAGACCACACAGCAATCGTCATCTCACCCGGCACGATAGCAATAATACCGCCACCGACACCCGATTTTCCTGGCATACCTACACGATAAGCAAATTCACCTGCCCCATCGTATAAACCGCATGTCGCGAGTAGAGCATTCAACTGCTTAGTTTGAACTGGCGTGATGATCTCTTTCTTGGTCTGAACTGAGACACCTTTGTTTGCCAAATAGCTAAAGGTTTTCGCCAAATCCACACAAGTCATTTTAAGCGCACAGGCATGAAAGTAATTGTTCAGAACGGGAATAACATCGTTCTCAAAGTTACCAAATGAACGCATCAAGTAAGCGATAGCCGCATTACGATCGCTGTGCATCATTTCTGAAGCCGCTACTATCTTGTCGTACACGATATGAGTATCTCCCGACAACTGGCGCACAAACTCCAATAAACGATGCCTAGGCGCTGACAGGCGACTTTGTAGTAAGTCCGCCACGACAATAGCACCCGCATTGATGAACGGATTACGGGGAATCCCCTGCTCCATCTCAAGCTGAATCATCGAGTTAAAGGCTTGACCCGAAGGTTCTTTACCTACGCGCTGCCAAATCTCTTCTGGCTTGTACAGCACCATAGCCAACGTAAGACTCAAGGCTTTAGAGATAGATTGCACAGAAAAGGCTTCCTCTGCATCTCCAGCTTTAATCACCTCTCCTTCATTGGTATATACCGCGATTGCCAGTTTCTGGTTCGATACGCGAGCTAATGCAGGGATATAATCAGCGACCTTTCCCTGTCCAATTAAAGGACGAACTTCCTCTAAGATCTCGGCCAAAATAGCTTGAGTTGGTTTCATGTGCGCTTACTTCTATATTGTTATTTTTGTAGGGATGTAACATATACCAATCGTAGTAAATAACTGCTCACTCTAGCTTGTTAAAATGCTCGATAACTGCGTTAAATACTGCCTTGTTCTCAAGCCTTTTTCCTACGCTATTTCTGATCACTTACTTACTGTGATTGGTATTACTTTCTGTCCTTAAGCCTTTAGCGAAATAAAAGCCTAAGGACAAAAAAGCCAACACTACAATAATGTTGGCTTTTATCAATCCCATAAAGTGTAGGGGTTAAATCCTAAGTCGGACTGCCCTTCACTTAATTTGATTCGGAGTTACTTAGTACGTTTGAACTTAATGTCCCAAACACCATGACCTAAGCGGTGGCCACGAGCTTCAAACTTAGTTAGTGGGCGCTCATCCGGACGAGGGATGTAATCACCATCTTCAGCTATGTTCTCAAAGCCAGGAGCTACGTTCATCACTTCAATCATGTGCTCTGCGTAGTTTTCCCAGTCTGTTGCCATGTGGAAAATACCAGTATCAAGTTGAAGCTTACCGCGAACCATTTCTGCAAACTCAGCCTTAACGATACGACGTTTGTGGTGACGAGCTTTGTGCCATGGGTCAGGGAAGAACAGTTGCAGTGTATGCAGGCTGCTATCTGGAATCATGTGTTCAAATACTTCTACTGCATCGTGACACATTACACGCAGGTTAGTTACGCCAGCATCACGTGCTGTACCTAAACAAGCACCAACACCTGGGCTATGAACTTCAATACCTATGAAGTTTTTCTCAGGTGCGTTCTTTGCCATTTCAACCAGTGATGCACCCATACCGAAGCCAATCTCTAGTACAACTGGGTTATCGTTGCCAAATACTTCTTTCCAGTTAAGAAGCTCTGGGTTGTAGTCGATACCCATTGTTGGCCAACATTCATTCATCGCGTTCTCTTGGCCTTTTGTTAAGCGGCCTTCGCGGCGAACAAAACTACGGATCTTACGAACCAGCTTGCCGTCTTCAGTATATTCGTTAGTGGTCACTTCACTCATTGATTTTTGCCTGCACATTGATTAATCAAAGCGGGGATTATCCAAAGAATTGCCTTCGGTGCAAGTCTTTCCGTGGATAAATTCCCACACAATTTGTCTGTTTTACATCCAACGTTAAGTGTGGTGCAATTTCGCTTCTAATAATAGCAAAGCATAGAGCATGTCGTGACTCCTTTCGCAACCGCCATATTAAAGTGGTATGACGCCTACGGGCGTAAAGAATTACCTTGGCAACAAAACAAAACCGCCTACACCGTTTGGCTATCTGAAATCATGCTTCAACAGACTCAAGTCGCCACGGTGATTCCATACTACCAGCGCTTCTTAGAACGCTTTCCAACGGTTATCGACCTAGCGAACGCCGAACAAGATGAGGTGCTCCACTTATGGACAGGGCTTGGTTATTACGCACGAGCTCGCAATCTACATAAAGCAGCCAAGATCGTTGCTGAGCAGTATGGTGGTGAATTTCCGCTTTCTATCGAAGAGATGAACGCACTACCGGGCATCGGTCGCTCGACTGCAGCTGCAGTGCTGTCTTCGGTTCATAAACTTCCTCATGCGATCCTTGATGGCAATGTAAAACGAACGCTTGCGAGAAGCTTTGCCGTTGAGGGTTGGCCAGGGCAAAAGAAGGTTGAAAACCAACTCTGGGAACATGCCGAAGCACATACTCCAAAGACGGATGTCGATAAGTACAACCAAGCAATGATGGACATGGGAGCAATGGTTTGTACCCGTAGCAAACCTAAATGCACTTTATGTCCGATAGAAAGCATGTGCGAAGCTAAAAAACTCGATCGACAGCTCGATTTCCCGGGTAAAAAACCTAAAAAAGAAAAACCAGTAAAAGAAACATGGTTTGTGATTCTGTACCACGACAACCAAGTGTGGCTCGAACAGCGCCCTCAATCTGGTATCTGGGGCGGATTGTTTTGTTTCCCACAAAATGAAAACGCAGAGATAGAACATCAGTTAGATCTTCGTTCGATCAAAGAGAATGAAACCGATTCGATCAAGACCATGATTGCGTTTAGGCACACTTTCAGCCATTACCACTTAGATATCACGCCAGTATTAGTGAAATTAGATAAACAACCAGATTTGATAATGGAAGGGACTAAAGGTCTCTGGTATAACTTATCAAAACCTGAAGAAATAGGCCTAGCCGCTCCTGTTAAGCAGCTTATTGAGAGCCTACCCTTTGAACTGAACGATGACGTTTGAATCAACGAACGCGATAAGAGGAACCATTATGAGCCGCACTGTATTTTGTGCTCGCCTTCAAAAAGATGCTGAAGGCCTAGATTTTCAACTTTACCCAGGTGACTTAGGTAAGCGTATCTTTGACAACGTGTCTAAAGAAGCTTGGGGACAATGGCAAAGCAAGCAAACTATGCTTATCAATGAAAAGAAGCTGAACATGATGGATCCTGAGCATCGTAAACTTCTTGAAACTGAGATGGTTAACTTCCTTTTCGAAGGTAAAGATGTCGTAATTGATGGTTATACTCCACCAAGCGAATAAGACATTTATTTAAGCAATTTTTAATGACATCATGGTTAACGCTGCGATGTCATTTTTGTATGAGGAACTATGAAAAAGCTAAGTTACTTCCTAACAGCCATGTTATTAACTGGCTGCAGCCGTGAATTTGTCGAAAGCATTTATGACGTTAACTACGAGCCGACCAACCGATTTGTAAGCAACTTGGCAGAGCTACCTGGTCAGTTTGAAAAAGACACCGGAGCACTGGATGCTTTGATTAATAGCTTTTCAGGCAATATCCAAAAGCGCTGGGGCAGCAGTGAAGTAAAAATGGCAGGCAAAAGTAACTATGTGAAATACATAGACAATTACCTGAGTCGTTCCGAAGTAAACTTTAGCGAAGGCTTGATAACGGTAGAAACCGTCTCCTCTACCGAGCCGAAAAAACACCTCAAAAACGCGATCATGACAACGCTTTTGACGCCAGATGATCCGGCACATGTCGACCTATTCTCTTCAAAAAGCATCAAGTTAGAAGGTAAACCTTTTCTCTACAATCAGGTTGTCGACCAAGAAAAAAAGGTTCATCGCGGC
>NZ_MCZZ01000041.1 GCF_002875705.1 Vibrio sp. 10N.261.45.E2 | reverse complement strand
CGGAGCCGAAAAATATGACGGTTGATACAAGGCCTCCTTCTTCAATTACCGTAGAACTTGCTCCTGATATAGACTCAGGAGTGAAAGGGGATAATATTACTAATTCCGACAAGATAATACTTATTGGTAAGTCGGAACCTTACTCACCCATAATGATTAAAATTTATGATGCAGATGGTAATCTTTTTTATCAGGAGCAGGACACTCTAACAGACGTTAGAGGAGAATTCCGTATTACTACAGGTGTTGTACCTAAAGATGGTGAGTATTCATGGGAACTACATGTTTGGGATAGGGCAGGAAATCAATCTTCACCTGTAACAGGAACTGTTACTATATCAACAGAACAGCCTATAATTTCAGAGTATCGACTTGTTAATGATACAGGAAGAAGTAATGATGATGGGATCACCAATGATTTACGACCTATCTTTGAGGGTAAGGTTGAGGGGGCTATCAGTGTAAGCGTTGTCATCCGTGATAAAGATGGAAATCCGGTCTCCACCATTGAGGGGCAAGTCGCTGAAAATGGCGACTGGGTGGCCACTAGCCCCACAGATCTGGTCGATGGGGAATACACTTGGGAGGTGGTTGCTCGTAATAACATAGGCAACAGCTCCATTTCGGACAAGCATAAGATAGTCATAGATCGCGAGATCGAAATAGAATCTGCGAAATTGCTCAACACTTCGGACACGGGGATATCAAACAGTGATGGCATCACAAACGATAGAGCCCCTACTTTTGATGGGACAGCGGAGAAAGGG
>NZ_MCZZ01000040.1 GCF_002875705.1 Vibrio sp. 10N.261.45.E2 | reverse complement strand
GATATTGAATTCGCTGTATCACGGATAAATTATCGACCGAAAAAGTGTTTAGGCTTCAAGCAACCAGCGATTGTCTTTAAAGAAATGGCGTTGGCTGCTTGATATTGGAGAGTGTCGCACTTCGCAGTTGAATTCGGGAATTACTTACCTTAAATCACTAACCCATCATTTTATCGACTTAAACTCTTAAAGTAATCCTGAACAAATTTAACGAACACTTGGTGTTTCTTTGCAGGATAAATAACCTGCGGATAGAAGAGGTAAATACTGTTGCCTTGTTGTAGGCATTCATCAGGCAGCACTCGTTCTAATTCTCCAAGTTCAACCTCCTTCGCGACGTAATAACTTGCGATTCGAATGATGCCACTGCCTGCCATGGCTTGTTGTTTGAGTAGGTGGTTGTCATTACTTGACAGCCAGCCGGACACGTCAATATTTGCCGATTTTAAAGGCCATTCGGTTTGGTGCAGCGTTGCTAAGCATTGATGATCATTTAAGTCACTTACATTGGTTGGGCGACCAAATTGATTAAGGTAACTGGGAGTCGCGACTAAATCATGCTGATAGCTAATTAAGTGTTTCGCTACCATGTTGTCAGGTGGCGTATTGGTGGCACGAAACGCAATATCAATATCATCTTGGTTGAGGTTAAAGTTGGTGTAACTGCTGTTTATCTCGAAACGAATTTCTGGATATTGCTGTCTAAACCGTTGGCAGATATCGAATAGATATACCTCAGTAAACATCTTGGGTGCGGTGAGGCGTAATAAACCTTGTACGACGTCGTGTTGCTCTGAAACGCTGCGCTCGAGCTGCAATACTTGCGAACGTATCGTTAAACCTTGCTGCAGCGCACGTTCGCCTTCTTGGGTTAAACGAACACTGCGCGTAGTTCTAACCAAAAGCGGGCACTGCAAATCATTCTCTAAACGCTTGATTTGCTCAGAAAGATAACTCTTTGAGATGCCTAGCTTTTCGGCTGCCTTGGTAAAGTTAAGTTGCTGAGCAAGTTCTACAAACAGGATCAGTCGTTCTATTCTTTTGTGTTCGTTCATTCGCGCGTTCCTACTAATCTATTGTTCGTCATATCAAACAATTATTTCGTAACTAGCATATTCTGTTTTTTAAAAAGAACAATATGATAGAAGCATATTTCTGGTCAGCCAATCATCTAAGAGAGAATCGATATGACGAACAGCATTGAATCTACAAACAAAATGAATGATAAAAAGAGTATCCTATTATCAAATTATCTGCCGAATGTTGGGCAAGTTGCTTACGGCTGCATGGGGCTTGGAGGCGGTTGGAACGACAATCCGGTAACGACCGCTGATGTAGCACAAACACGAAGTGTCATCGACACAGCACTGGAGTCGGGAATCAACCTGTTTGACCATGCTGATATTTATACCTTCAGCAAAGCTGAGCAAGCCTTTGGTCAAGCGTTACAACAAGCTCCAGCGTTACGTGATCAGATGTTCATTCAATCCAAGTGTGGGATTCGTTTTGAAGGTGAGGGCAATGTTGGTCGTTATGATTTCTCGGCTGATTGGGTAAGCCAATCGGTAGACGGTATTCTCAACCGATTGAATACTGAAAAGCTCGATGTGCTGTTATTGCATCGCCCTGATCCCTTGGTGGAACTCGATGAGTTGGCAATAACGTTAGAGCACTTAAAAGCGCAAGGTAAGGTCGATTTCTTCGGTGTGTCCAATATGAACAGTCACCAAATCCAGTATCTACAATCTGCACTTGGACAGCCCATTGTTGCAAACCAAGTTGAGATGAGCTTAGCCAAGCTGGATTGGTTAAACGACGGGGTGATGATTAACTCGCAAGGGCACCATCAATCAGACTTCGCCGCAGGCACGTTAGAACATTGCCAAATGAATAACATTCAACTGCAAGCTTGGGGCTGTTTGGCGCAAGGCCGTTTTGCAGAGCAAGGCTTGTATTCAGAACATGACAATGTGAAAAAGACGGCGCACTACGTGGCTAAGTTAGCAAATCAGTATGGCGTAGAAAGTGAAGCGATTGTGTTGGCGTTTTTACTTCGTCATCCAGCCGGTATTCAACCTGTAATCGGTACGACTAATCTAGATCGAATCAAGGCGTCTGCGGTTTCGACTCAGATAAAGCTGTCTCGTGAAGAGTGGTACAACTTATACGTGTACTCACGTGGTCACGCGTTACCATAGGGGATTGAACATGTTGAATCAAAAGACCGCACAACAATTGGTGTCTAACGCTCTCGATATTGCAAAAAGTAATCAACAAGCAATCGCAGTGAGCGTGTGTGATACGCACGGTGAGTTACTGGCGTTTATTCGTATGGACAACGTTAGCGTGCAAGCGGGCTTGTTGGCTCAAAACAAAGCTTATACCTCTGCTAGAGACAGGCAGCCAAGTGGTAACCTAGGTGCATGGGCAAGAGAAACCGGAAAAGATTTAAATTACTGGACCGATTCAAAGATCACTGGCTTCAAAGGCGGTGTTCCCATCGATTTAAATGGGCAGGTGATTGGCGCTATAGGTATCAGCGGGTTGAGTGAAGACGACGATGAAGCACTTGCTTTGAAAGTGATTCAACTTGTGCTTTAAGCGCTGTTGCTGTCGAAGTCGCTCAAGATAGAAATAACAGGCAATAAAAAACCGATGCATGTGCATAGGCTGATAAGTTATGGGGGATCTGAGTTTGACTTAGAACCCTTTTTTTCTTTTAATTTCAATGCCTTACCCTTAGGTAGAAACGCCTGATATCGTGGGGTGATAAGAAATAAATCAATAATTACAATAGCTTATATATTAAACTTGAATTTTATAGTTGCAAATAATTCATCCAGTCAGTCTGAATGCAGTCTTTCGGCTTTGATTCCTCGATATGACTCGAACTGACAGGTTACTCTAAACCGTTTTTGTCCAGAACTTTCACAGTTGGCACATTTCACAGTTGGCATTTCGTAACTCAGAAGCACCCCTTTGCGTGTTAAAGTAAATACTCATATATACTCTGTTAATACTGGCTATCCTTAATAGTATTAATCCGAGATAAGATCACCGAACTGTATCGAGATTATGATTTATCTATTAATTTCAACGTCTTGGGCTTAAAGATAAACGAAGTTGACCGTAAGACTGCATTCAGGATTCGCTAAGTTTGAATGCACTCAGTCATTCACTTTAACTATCTTATATTCACCCCATAATCTCTGAAATATGTTGATAGTTGCTAGATCTCTCAAAACAGATCTTCACCGCCATCGTGAGTGGAACGGAAAGAATCAGCCCAACTGGTCCTAATAACCAGCCCCAGAATAGCAATGACAAGAAAACGATAAGTGGCGATAACCCTAGCTTACTTCCTAGCAATTTCGGTTCGGCAAAGTTACCAACGACAAAGTTGATACCAAAATATAGCGATACGATCACTAGAGTTTCGTTAATCCCTGTTTGCAGTAACGCACATACTGTAAGTGGTACAGCGGCCAATAGTGGGCCAATATTCGGGATGAAATTAAGTAAGAACACCAGTACAGCCATAAGGACGTAATACTCAACTCCAAAGCCCCATAAGATCCCACCGACTAGTACCGCTTTACCCAAGCTAATCGCGGATTTCGCAATCAAGTAGCGGTTCATTGAGTGCACAAACTTATCAATACTGATTACCATTTTTTCTGAGCGCATATGACGGTGCAGTTTGCGGTGAAAAACCGGCGCTTCTATCACAATAAATCCTGTCGTGACCAAGATAATCATCAAGTTACTCATGGTATTGCCAGCTTTGGAGGCCACATGGAGCATAGACTGTTCCGTTGTGGCAAATAAAGACTCAATGTTCAGCAAGCTTAGGTCTATAGGTAAACCCGCACGGTTGGCGTAAAGGTTTATGCTGCTCAAGATTTCTTGCAAGCTTGCTTGGTAATGGTCGATATTCATCAAAATGTCACTGATTGAACTCCCTAACACACCACCTAATGTGCCAATACTAGCCAAGAACAACAGTGTAACAAGCAGAGAGGCTGCAATATGTGGCACTTTTGCACGCCTAACCAAAGTAATCACTGGGTAGATTGCGAACGCGATAAAAACCGACACAAGCAGCGGAGCAAGTACCCCATCAAAGAACTTCACTGTCGTTAATACGATGGTTATTGCTGCAATATTGATCCATGTTAGGGGCTGTGGATTCATATTGATGTTGTGTGATTGGCTAGGCTGACTCAAAGGCATGGGGTTACTCTGTGATTAAAATGAGTCAATATCGTGGCACAAATTTGAGTAAAAAAACGGCTTTGATACAAACCTCGACAATTTAGCGAAATTGATACAATTTGCGACAAACTGGTGATTGCTTGGCAAAAAATATCAGTACTTGAGCCGTATAGTGGCGTCACTGTTTATCAATGAGCCCACCACCTATGCAGCGTTCATCTTTTTTTATTGCGAGTTTAAGTACGATATTGGCAGGCTGTGCCTCTAAGTCGATGCCTACGGATTCTACGGCTGTTTTGCCCCTGTCACTTCCTCAGCAAATTACTGCGACGACAACTCAAAATAGTCATACTGGCGCTAGCCACAGTGAAATGGCTGCAAAGTGGTGGACGTCACTTAATGATCCTCAGTTGAATCATTTAATCTCCCAAGCGCTAAGCAACAACTTTAGCTTTCAGGCGGCAATCAACCGCTTACAACAGTCGGCTAGCAAAGCGACACAGGCAGGGGCGATCTCATCACCCACACTTGACGCCACCTTTGATGCTGAACGCACGATGCAATCTTCTGATTCTAAGAGCGCATTCCAATTTGGTGTGATGGCGAGCTATGAGATCGATTTATGGTCTCGCTTATCGGCAACCCAACAAGCCGCAGAATTTGACTACCTTGCCAGCCAACAAGAACTGGATGTTGCAGCCATTACATTGAGCTCGGAGATTGCGCTTAGCTGGTATCAAGCCGTCACCCTGAATGCGTTGTTCGAGTTGTACTCACAACAACTATCCGTACTTGATAAACAGCTAGAGATGCTAATGCTCCATCATCAATATGGACAAAGCAATATTGAAGATATCTGGCAACAACAGCAGCTACAGCAAGCGCAAAAAGCGAAGTTACTGGCGGCTAATCGTGAATTAAAGGTGATTGAGCAGCAGCTCAAGGTACTGACTGGGGATCTCTCTTTCGCGCTAACAGACTTACCACCTTTATCAACGTTGCCAATGATGCCAAATGTGGGTGTTCCTGCGCAGTTACTTAAGCAAAGACCCGATCTAAAACAAGCGTGGTACACAGTGCAAAGTCAGCAACAAAATGTTGTGGTGGCTGAGGCTGATCGTTACCCACAAATTCAAATTACCGCTTCACTGCTTTCAAGTTCAGCCAATATTTCTGATTTGATGAGTGATTGGGTGAGCAAGCTCGCTGGCTCGCTTTTAGTTCCGATTCTGGATGGTGGCGCGCGAGAAGCAGCGATTGAGGAACAACAAGCCGTCTTGAATGAAAGCTTGAATACCTACACCCAAAAAGTTATTGAATCTATCAGTGAAGTTGAAACCGCGTTAACCCAAGAGCAGGGCGAACATGATCAGTTGAGTAACATTGAACAGCGCTTAGATCTGGCTTCAAAAACGGCGCAAATCAAGCAGCTTCGTTATCAAAATGGCAGCGTGGACTTTCTGCAAGTGCTCACCGCGCAACAATCCGAGCTCGATTTACAACAGAGTCAAGTTGAGAGCCAAGGTAACTTGTTTGCTTTGCGTGTTGCTCTGCACCGTTCAATTGCGGGGAATCTCAATACATTTGAGTCAAACAAAACAGACAACCAAACCATCCAATCAATAGAACAGGATATGGACTAATGAAAATCACCACACCCACTCTTAAAAAAGTCGTTGCACCTATTCTTGTTCTTTCACTTGCTGGTGGTAGTGCATGGCATTTGATGGCATCGACGCCAAAAAGTCAGCGCGCAAAACCTGTGAAAGTTGAGCGATTGGTGGATACCTACCTTGTTGAAAAAAACAGAGTCAATATTGAGCTAAATGCATTAGCAACGGTGAGTGCCGATAAGATGATTTCGATATACCCAGAGGTTAGTGGTCAAGTCGTTGCAATCAAACCTAACCTTGTCGCAGGAAGTCAAATTACGCATAACGAAAACTTAATTGAGTTAGATAACTCAGAGTACTTGATCACGCGCCAAGAAATGAAAGCCGCGGTGGTTGAAGCCCAGTCGGAGCTAAAACTCGAACTTGGTCGTCAGAGCATTGCTAAGAAAGAGTACCAACTAACAGGTCATAAATTGACAGAGAATGAACGCGCTTTGGTGATGCGTTTACCGCAACTTGAGGCAGCCAAAGCCAACGTAAATCGTGCGAAAGCCAACCTTGCCAAAGCGGAGTTAGATCTGGCTCGCACCCAAATTCGAGCACCGTTTTCTGGGCAAGTGATGAAAAGCAATGTCCATATCGGCAGCCGAGTGTCAACCAGCAGTGACTTACTTCAACTCGTCTCTACTGACCGTTTTCTGTTAACCGTTGAACTGCCAGAAACTGGCGCGCAGTGGCTTGAATATGCCAATCAAAATGGCAAAGGCAGTTCAGTATCAATTACAAGCTCACACTGGAATGGTCAAACTCGCCATGGAGAAGTGCTCTCGATTGCACCAAACATGGATAGCCAGTCTCGCATGATTTCTGTGGTGGTTGCGATTGCTGATCCATTGGCACTGTTAGCTGAAAACCAAGGCAAACCACGTGTAATGATCAATGATTTGCTTGATGTCACCCTGAAGGGAAAGGCACTAGATAACGTGAGTGTGCTGCCAGATGAACTGATGCGAAGTGATAACCAAGTTTGGATCATGAATCAAGATGACAAGCTTGAAATACGTAGCGTAACCCCAGTGTTTAGAAATGCCACCTTTGCCTATATTGGTGACGAACTAAAAGTCGGTGAGCGAGTCGTGAGCTCTTATCTCGGCTCTCCTGTATCAGGAATGCCACTGAGAACCGCGATGAAAACTATCCAAAATCCCCAACAAGAGAACTAAGTCTGATGAGAAGCCCTATTGCATGGATGGCCAAAGATAAGGTCACGCCAAACCTACTGATGTTAATGCTTATCCTCGGTGGTTTGTTGGTGAGCTGGAACATCAAAAAAGAGATCACTCCGGCATTTGACCTAGATGAAGTGATCGTTGATGTGGAATATTCAGGTGCCGCACCAGATGAAATTGATTTGAGCGTTGTGCTACCTATCGAGAATGCGATCCGCAGTTTAGAAGGGATTGATGAGCTGACGTCAACATCAAAGTCAGGCAAAGCGTCTGTCTCAATGACGGTGATCGATGGCTTTGATGTCAATTACTTACTGCAAGAGGTAGAACAAGCGATCAACCGCTTATCGACTCTGCCTCAAGAAGCGGAAAAACCGCGCGTTTACATTAAGAGTCGCAAAAAAGATGTGATGGAGATTGTCGTGCATGGCAATGTCGATAAAAAAGCGCTTCACACATTGACGGAAGATGTGCGCCAACGCTTATTACAAGAGTCGGGCATTACTCAAATCGATCTTGAGCAAGACTTAGATCATGAGATTCAAGTCAATGTTGATCATCAACAACTACAGAAGCTTAACTTAACGTTAAACGACATCTCAAACGCCATCAAAACACACGCGTTTGATCTTGGTGCTGGTGAGATTGAAACCGTATCAGGTGATATTAGCGTGCGAGTGCATGGACGTTTAGAGATAGCACAAGACTTTGATGCAATTCCGGTAAAAACCACCCAAAACGGTAGCACAGTACGGTTAGGCTCGGTAGCAAAAATTGAAGATGGGCTGAATGATGACGGTCACCAGATGCGTTATAACGGTGAGCCTGCATCAGGGTTAACGGTATATCGAGTAGGCCAGCAAACGCCAGTTGGGGTTTCTCAAGCAGTACGAGACGTATTGCCTGAAATCGAAATAAATCTGCCTCCATATGTCAGCATCGTGATTGCCGATGATGACTCAGTTAATTATTACAATCAGATGAGCATCCTACTCAAAAACGCGTTTTTAGGCTTGGTGCTTGTGTTGGTGATGCTGAGTATTTTCTTGGAATATCGCCTCGCATTTTGGGTAACGATGGGCATTCCAACTTCGTTCCTTGGCGCTATGTTACTGCTGCCGGGTATGGATGTTTCGATCAACACCGTATCCATGTTCGCCTTCATTATTGCCTTAGGTATTGTGGTCGATGACTCAATCATTGCGGGTGAAAATATCTATCACCGACGACAGCAAGGGATGAGCTTTATGAAAGCGGCGATCCTTGGTGCGAAAGACGTTGCCGTACCTCTGACCTTTAGCATTTTAACCAACATGGTTGCGTTTTTACCGATCCTGACGCTACCGGGGCAAATTGGCAAACTTCAAGCGGCAACACCTTTAGTCGTGATCAGTGTCTTTGCCATCTCATGGATAGAGGCACTGTTTATTCTGCCTGCTCATTTAGGTCGAATGAAAGACAAACCAAAAGGAAAAATCGGTCAGAAACTCGATAGCTGGCAGGGTTCGGTGGATAGACAACTGCAACATTTCATCCACCAAATGTACAAGCCAGCCCTGCAATCGGTGATTAATCGTAAGTATCTATCACTTTCTGTGGCGATTGCTGTGATGGTGTTAGTCGGTGCATGGCTAGCCAGTGGTCGTTTAGGTTTTTACCTTATGCCTCGTTTTGAAGTGAATGGGGTACGTGTAGTGGCAACCATGCCTTATGGAACCGCAGAGTCACGCATGGAAGAGGTTGCGAAGTTATTAGAGCAGAGTGCTGAACGTATCGTTGAACAAAATGGTGGTGAGGAGTTTGCAACGGGGTTAACCACGTCAATAAAAGGCACGACAATGAGAGTCTCGCTTTACTTAGGCGACCCAAGCCTGCGTTCACTCAGCACTAGAGACATCGCAAAATTATGGCGCGCAGAAAACAGTGATATTACTGGTGTAGAAAGTATGCGCTACACCACATCTGGCGGTGGCCCCGGTGGCGGCGCGGCATTAACGGTGCAAATGAATCACTCAAATACCCAAATCTTACGTGAAGCGAGTGAACTATTAACTTCTGAGTTGCACGCTTTTTCGGGTGTAAGTGAAATTTCGAGCAGCTTTTCGAGTGGTAACAGCCAGTTAGATGTCAGCATTAATTCGGTTGGTTTGGCAATGGGGTTTACTGCGGATGATATTTCACAGCAATTAAGACACGCCTTTTTTGGTGTCACCGCGCTGAAACAACAACAAGGTATCCATGAGGTTGCGGTGAAAGTTCAACTTGATGAGACGTATCGCCAGAGTGAGTTGGATTTATACAATTTGATGGTTCAGATACCGAATGGTCAGTATGTTCCGCTTTCTCGTGTGGCTAATGTCGCACACAGTGTTGCGCCGTCTGAAGTGACTCGCCGTGATGGACGACGCTCCGTTGAGGTGACCGCCGATGTCACAGACCGAAGTAAAACACCACAGCTAGTGGCATCATTACAACAAGGAATTTTCACTGAACTTGAGCATCGCTACCCAAGCTTAAAAATCAGTTTAGGTGGTCAACAAAAAAATGCCGCGAATAGTATGAGTGCTCTTAGTAAATCAAGCTTGCTTGCGTTGATTGTGATTTATGCGCTGTTAGCCATACCGTTTCAAAGCTACACCCAGCCACTGCTTGTTATGGCGGCGATTCCATTTAGTGTCGTGGGCGCGATTCTAGGGCATATGATCCTTGGTCACCCGCTGAGCATCATCAGTATTTTAGGAGTGATTGCACTCTGTGGTGTAGTGGTGAACGACAGCTTGATGTTGATTACCACTTATAACCGCAATCGAGCGGATGGAGAAACCTGGCGAGAAGCAATAGTCAACGCGGCAACGAGACGCTTCAGACCGATTTTTCTCACTACCGCGACTACGTTTTGTGGATTGGCACCGATGATTTTCGAAACATCGAAAGAGGGACAACTGATGATCCCAATGGCAATTTCGCTTGGGTTTGGCATTTTGTTTGCGACAGTGATTACCCTTGTCATCATTCCTTGTATGCTAGGGGTTGGACAAGACATAAAGCAGTGGTTATCGCCAACATCAACAGGCGCGATAACAAACCAAAGAGTGTGCAATGAATAAACAGATACTGGTGGTCGATGATCACGACGATATTCGAACCTTATTGGGGCGTTACCTCTCTCAGCATGGCTTCACCGTTGTTGAAGCCAATGGCGGTGATGAAATGCGAGCGGCGATTGCCAAGCAAAAGTTTGACTTGGTGATCCTCGATATCATGATGCCCGGTGATGACGGTTTAACCCTGTGTAAAGAGCTGCAAGAGAAACAGAGCACGCCTTTTATCTTCTTAACCGCCATGAGTGAAGATGCAGATACTGTGGTTGGCTTGGAGTTAGGGGCAGATGATTACCTGACTAAACCGTTTAGCCCTCGGGTGCTGTTGGCTCGTGTGAAAGCGGTACTGAGACGAGTAGAAAAAAGTGCCGATGTTGAACCGCCAAAGCAGCAGAGCTCCATGATTAAGTTCTCCGGCTGGCAGGTTGATATTCATCAACACCAGTTAACCCGAGATGATGGCTTGCTGGTAGCGTTAAGTGCGGCAGAATTTCGTTTGTTAAAGGCGTTCTTAGCCCATGAGAGACAGGTTCTTAACCGTGATCAGCTCATGGACTTAACCAAAGGCGCGGAAGCAAACCCATTTGATCGTAGCATTGATAACCAAATCAGTCGCTTACGTAAGAAAATAGAATCAGATCCGAAGAACCCAACGTTAATTAAAACCGTTTGGGGCGGCGGATACATGTTTACCGAGAAGGTCGAGTCTTAATGTTAAACCCTGCTAAAAATCTTGTCCTAAATTTAATCAGCCGCCTTACCCAGAAGGTGGGCCGCAGCCTATTTTCTCAAATGCTGCTTGCGGTGCTCTGTGTGCTGTTGCTCGCCCAAATCGTTACGTTTGGCATCTTGAGCATGATCTACAGTGGCGCGATTTCCGAAGTAAACGAAAGCCAGCAGATTGAAAAGTTTGTCACGGTAGTAGAAAAACTTGAGCAAGTAGAAGGAGGGCAAGATTATGGCTCACTTCTTAATCCCTTTAATAATGATTATGCTCGCTATAGTATTCAGAAGCGCATGGATTTAAGTCATGTGACCATGAATGAGTCTGAACAAGCGGTGGTCAACAACATTACCGCTGCGCTTGGTCAAAACTATCAAGGCCGAGTGTGGGTCAAGCAAGAGCGCCAGCCTCTGTTGTTAATGTCTGGTGCACCCCAAAACTCTGATGAGCGCAACGATAAGGCATTAACAGAATTAAGAGTTGCTGTGCATCTACAAAACGATCGCTGGCTACAACTCAATGCCACTTCTTCAACACTAAGTGCGATTGCCATAAAGCAGGGGGTGACCTTTTTTGCCCTTGCGACACTACTGGCACTGGTTTGCATTGCGGTGATGATAAAAAAAATCACCAAGCCACTACAGCTCTTGTCTCAGGCATCTCAACAGTTAGGGCGAGGTGAAGTGGTTGAGCCTATCGCAGAACACGGCGCAAAGGACATTACCGAGACGATTCGCGCCTTTAACCAAATGAACCAACGAGTGCAACGCTTTGGTGAAGACAGAGCGAGATTACTGGCCGCGCTATCTCATGACTTACGTACCCCTATCACCAGTATGCTGCTGCGTGTGGAAATGATGCCAGACAGTGATGACCGTGATGCGCTACTAAAAACACTCGAAGAGATGCAGTTGATGTCGGAGTCGACGCTCTCGTTCATGAAGCAGTCCTCAGACACCGAAGCGACACAGCCCGTTGAAGTGAATGCCTTTTTAGGCAGCTTGTGTGAAGACCTAGTTGAGGTCGGCTACTCGATTGAATTTAAGGAATCTGACTCTGCGACACTACTATGCCGCCCAGTAAGCCTTAAGCGTGCGTTAAGAAACCTGATTGAAAACGGCGCTAAGTATGGTGCTCATGCTGAGGTTTCATTATCGATACCAGATCAACGTTTACTGATTATCGAGATTCAAGACAGTGGTGACGGCATACCAGAGGAGCAGTTTGAGCAAGTATTCGAACCGTTTTATCGTATAGAAACCTCACGCAACCGAGAAACAGGTGGAACAGGTTTGGGGATGGCGATAGCTCGAAACATTATCCGCAGCCATGGTGGCAATGTTGAGTTAAGCAATCAACAAGCAGGGTTGTTGGTGCGGGTTGAGTTGCCGACATAAGCCTATCTCGGTAGGGGTCATAACTATAGGTTTAAGCTAAAGTTGCGAATGTAGTTGCTACGTAAATTTTATAACTAGACTAGAGGTCTTGTGATACAAAAAAGTAATCCATTAAATCCTAATTTAGGAAAGGCGCTGACACGTTTTTGTCCAATTGTGAGTTACGTTACCAGCAGGTCAAATGTACGGTCTAGTGGTGACTAGCCAGTGATCTCAGTATCAATGACTACAACTCTATCCTTAAACCCAACTATTTATCAATCATTCTGATAATGATTGATATATTTTCTCGATCATCAAGTAAATTATTGTTTTTAAAGGTTTATTTAACATCATCCTACGGTTTTAGGTAAATAGCTAAACCTTTAACTTATTGAATTTAAAATATAAAAAAGAGGATATGAGTATAACTCAGATCCCCCATAACTTATCAGCCTAGCATGTGCATCGGTTTTTTTATTTGCAGAGCTGTTCGATTCAGAATTAAGCGTTAGCTTGTTCCAGATCTTGTTGCTTGTCTTTCTTACCCAGTAGGCGACTTGTGATTGTACCGGCTGTCATCGCACCAGATACGTTAAGCGCCGTACGAGCCATATCGATAAGTGGTTCGATAGAGATAAGCAGTGCTGCAATCGTTACTGGTAGCCCCATCGCTGGAAGTACGATAAGTGCCGCGAACGTTGCACCGCCACCTACGCCAGCAATACCGAATGAGCTCACTGTGATAATAGCAATCAGAGACAGAATGAAGTTGATGTCCATTGGGTCGATGCCGACTGTAGGCGCAACCATTACTGCTAGCATTGCAGGGTAGATACCCGCACAACCGTTTTGACCAATCGTCGCACCAAAAGAGGCAGATAGGTTAGCAATTGCTGGTGGCACGTTTAGCTTAGTGATTTGCGCTTCAACGTTCAGTGGAATCGTTGCTGCAGAACTACGCGAAGTGAATGCGAATGTCAGTACTGGCCAGATTTTTTGGAAGTATTCTTTTGGGTTTACGCCGACAAAAGAAACCAACACACCGTGTACAACGAACATCAATAGAATCGCAACGTAAGACGCTACGATGAAACCTAGTAGGCTTAAGATGTCAGAAGCGCTCGATGTTGCCACTACTTTCGCCATTAACGCCGCGATGCCGTATGGCGTGAGTGCCATGATCATCTTAACTAAGCGCATTACGATAGATTGAGCTGCTTCAACGAAGGTACGAATTGGTGATTCCAACTCTTCTTTTTCTGCCATCACTTTACGAGCAGCGATACCCGTTAGCACACCAAAGATAACCACCGCGATGATAGAGGTAGAGCGAGCGCCTGTCAGATCTGCAAATGGGTTGGTTGGGATGAAGCTGACTAGCATTTGTGGAATGGTTAGGTCTGAAACGCTGCCGATGCGGCTTTCTAGTGTTGCGATACGTGCAGTTTCGCGAGCGCCTTCTGTTAACCCCTCAGCAGATAAACCGAATGCTTGAGTAACCACAATACCAACAATCGCTGAAATCGCGGTTGTTGCTAGTAGTACAGAAATTGTGATGCCCGAAATCTTGCCTAGTGAACCGCCTTTTTCAAGCTTCACTACCGCTGCAATCATTGAAACCAATACCAATGGCATGATCACCATTTTTAGGAGTCCAACATAACCACGGCCAACAATGTTTACCCATTCAAGCGTCTCTTTGATGATCGGATTGCCTTCACCAAATAACAGCTGTAGACCAAGACCAAAAGCACTACCGAAAACTAAACCTAATAGAACTAAGCGCGATAACGTGTTTTCTTTTTTCTGCTGTCCGTAGAGAAAAAAGAGGATACCAGTGAATACCGCTAAGGCAGCGATAGCTGAAAATGACATTTTTTTTCCTTATGAATTTCTTTGAATCGATAGGGCGCTTAGATATATGGGCGCAAATACTGTTAGCTACAGTAGCGACCTGTTACAAAACGTAAAATAAGGAAAAGTAATTTAATAGAACGATTAGTAATATCCACTCAATAGGATGAGTGGATATTCAACATTGTGATGAATAGGTGAGCTTTTTAGCGATATTTTGCCAATAAATTGAGCATGTCGCTTGACGAGTAAATTTCGATATTTTGGAAATTATTTTCGAATAATCGGAACAACATGGCTTTGGCTACATCCTCTGACTGAATAGGGCGCAGGTTTTTGAGTTTGCCAAACATAAATGGAGATAGCAGAGGAAAGACACTTTGCAGGAGTTTTTCATCGGTTCTCGGTTCATCTCGCTCACCAACCAATGGTCCGGGGCGGGCAATGAAAAGCTGTTTGAAGCCAATACGTTTTAAGTTTTGCTCCATTTGCCCTTTGCAACGAAGGTAGTGCGAATAGGAATCTGGAGAAGCGCCATAGCTAGAAACGACTGCGACACGTTGAACCCCAAGAAACTTCATCGACTGCGCCACTTGGCTAACCAGTTCCACATCAATCTTGCGGAGTGCTTCTTTTGATCCGGCCTTTTTCTTGGTCGTACCTAAGCAGATAACACCAAGATTAGGCGTCGCATTCGTGTCATCCCAACTGGTAACTTGAAGATCGCTGTGAATAAGAGTGTGTAGTTTGTGGGAGTCAAACTGTGAATCTAATGCTCTGCGAGATAGGGCATAGATATGATCAACGGCTGCTTCATCGATGAGCAACTTCATCACATGATGGCCAATTAGGCCGGTTGCACCAGCCACCACAACCGATGTTTTGTCTCCAGAAATGCTCATTTTAATCCCTTATTCATCTCACAAGTGCTTGTTTAATATAAACAGTGTTTGAATTTTAGGCGAATAAAAGTTTGTTAAACGAGTGTCCAGCACTGTGTGGAGTGACCGGTTTATGGAAAAAGAGCTGATGTCGTTTGGTCTGAAACATAAGCGCAGTGCGAAACGCAAGTAAAGTGATAAACATAACAAAGCCCGCTGGGCGACGGGCTTCGTTACTTTTCTTGCTACTTACTAGGCGAAGGATAGTGGGATTTTCCTTACCTTTTTGCTAGCTTTCTTACTTGATTTATTTGGTTTTCTTTTACTTGAGTTTGGAATCATTACACCTCCTAAATCTTAGTTTTATTTTTACTTCTAGTCGTCGACTGTTTGTTGCTAAGTGAGGGCAATCACTTTGTTACTTACTGAACTAACTTTACGTCTTACTAAACTTACTGTGTTTCCAACTTAACAATGGAGAGAGATTGAAAAGTGGTTTGCTTAACTCACTAAAGGAGAGGTTAGCGAGTTACTTTCTATAAAGCATAATCGATGCCAAAACGTAAGTTATTGATTTTTTGGTTTTGGCGGTGTTCGAAACCAAAGCATGTTGTCTTTTTGATTCTCAATTTGAGAAAAGTGGTCTTAAACTGCTTAAATTAAGAACACTCTCCGCAGTTTCTACCATATAGCCATAGATACAGCCTTGCTTAACACGTAAACTGAGTCGTAATTCACATAGACCAAGGACGTGCTATGAACCTCAAGCTTGATACTCTCGCTCCCACTCAGATTTATCACCTGATGACACAAACCGTCGTTCCTCGCCCTATTGCGTGGGCATTGACGGAATCTTCTGAACAAGAGTACAACCTAGCGCCTTTCTCTTATTTCACGCCTGTTTCCAGCAATCCGCCGCTACTGATGTTGTCGGTTGGGAAAAAGCCATCGGGCGAAATCAAAGATACCACTCGTAACGCCCTTGAAACGGGTAAGTTGGTGATTCACATTGCTTCGTCCAGTTCCGCCGAAGTGATGACAGCGACAGCGGCAACACTCGATCACGGCGATTCTGAAGTAACCGCGAATAACATTGAGCTGGTTGAATTTGAAGGCTTCTCTTTACCCAGAGTGAAAGAGTGCGCGGTCGCTTTTGGCTGCACACTGTACGAAGTAAAAGAAGTCGGAGAGGTGCCACAAAGCCTCATCTTTGCTCAAGTCGAAACCGTATACATCTCTGAAGATGTGATCGATAAAGAGAGTGAACGTCTTAAGGTTGATGCGTTGGCTCTGGATCCTTTATCTCGACTTGGTGGCGGTGAATACGCGACGCTTTCCAATGTGTTCTCTGTCGCTCGTCCTAAATAGCAGCACCTAAATCAACATACCCAGAATAAGCGTTTTAAAAACTATGTTAGATACCCAATACTCGCAGTACATCCAACACCGAATTGACCAAAAAACCAAGCCACTCGGTGCGCTTGGCTTACTAGAAAAAGTCGCACATCAACTGGCATTGATTCAGAGCCAAGGCAAAGAAACAGCGGTTGAATTCATCGAATTGAATAAACCAAGTATCATCATTTTTGCTGGCGACCATGGCATTGCAGATGAAGGTGTGAGTATTGCTCCAAGTGCCGTGACGCAACAGATGGTGTTGAACTTCTTAAGCGGTGGCGCGGCAATCAATTGCTTCTGTGCGGTGAATAACATCGATATCACGGTAGTCGACACAGGGATATTGCTACCTGTGGAATCTGACAACGGCATGTTGATTTCTCTGCGTTTGGGTACACGAACCAATAACTTTGCTAACGAAGCGGCAATGAGTTTAGAAACGGTTGAACGTGGGATTGAACTGGGCACTGAGCTTGTAACTAGAACCATTTCGAATGGCACGAATATCATCATGTTTGGTGAAATGGGTATCGGCAATACCAGCAGCGCGTCTGCGATCTTAAGTGCATTATCGAATCGTGCGGCAGCAGAGTGTGTTGGACTAGGAACAGGTATTAACGATGAACTGTAGTGGCATAGTGA
>NZ_MCZZ01000039.1 GCF_002875705.1 Vibrio sp. 10N.261.45.E2 | reverse complement strand
CTTCGCAGTTGAATTCGGGATTATTTTTACTTTAATCATTTGCCTAAATAGAGAGTTTAGCAAGGTAAAGTCTCTATTTATCTGAAAGTTTTTACGATAAGCTGTTTTTATAGCTAATGTTATAAGGTCAAGAGTGAATCTGATAAGGCTGTTTACAGGTTCGCTGATCAGTAAAGGGTTGTGAGAGGGTGTAATGAGAAAATGCCGTTGGTTAGTGATATTGGTGTGCTTTCTATTTGCTGGATGTGGGACAAAATTCGCCTATAACAATATCAGTTGGTTTGCGGTTAGTTATATTGAAGACTTTGTTTCGTTATCTAATAGTCAAGAGTCCGAGCTAGAAGCCCGCCTAGACTTATTGCAAACCTGGCATAAAAAAACTCAACTCCCATTGTATATTTCACAATTAGAAGTGATTCAAAGTATTACTCGTGCCGATATGAATTCTGCGTTTATCATCGACCAAAGTGAGAAAATTAAGAATCATATTCGTGCGATCGTTAATAAGTTTGCACCCGATGTTTACGCGTTAAGTATGCAACTTAGCCCTAAGCAAGATAGCGAGTTCTTAAAAAACTTTAGAGAAAAGCAGCAAGACTATTACGAAGAAAGATTGTCGTTGAATGACGAAGATTCCAGAGAACGATATCGAAATCGAATAGAAGAGAGGCTAGAGCGGTGGCTAGGATCGGTATCGAAAGAACAAAAACAGATTATTTATACTTGGTCTCAAGAGTGGATAAATACCAACGATAACTGGCGCCAATATCAAAATAATACCTACCAAGATCTCACAACACTGATGGAAAAGAAGGCCGATCTACATATCGCACAGCCGATTATTATGAATTTGCTTCTAAATAACGAAGCTTATTATCCAGACGAATTGGAATCTAAGCTTAATAAGAATATGCAGACATCAGCCAAATTTTTAGTGGATATCGCATCGGTAAGTAGTGATAAGCAATGGTCTTATTTCATGAATGAATTAGAGAGCCTTGAGTCAACTTTGATGACTTTGCAAGAGTAGGGCGCAAGTATGCCTTGCTAATAAAAGAAAAGGCTATTCTAGAAATATAGAGCAGCCTTCACTTATTCTAATTATTCCGAATGCACTTAACCTCGATTACTCATCAGCAACTTTGGAATAGAGCCTTTCGCTGTCTTCGATATTTTTTGCATCAGTTGAAAGCTTGGTTGCTGAATACCGTGGTCGCTTTGCAGCTCATCAATCATCAATAACCACAGTCTAGCTGTCATTTCTGAATCGGCTAACGCTCTGTGGAAGGTGCCGTCGTTGTCGATATTCTTGAAACGCACAAGGTCGCCTAGCTTATGAGTCGGTGCGTCTTGGATTAGGCGGCGAGCAATCAGCATTGAGCAGGCAAATTGTCCATTGTAATCACGACCAATGTTATCTAACTCTGCATCAAGAAAGCGTTTATCAAATGAGGCATTGTGAGCGACAAGTTGGCTGTCTTGAATGAAGTCTGCAAATTCATCCATCACTTCACTGCAACTGGCCGCTGTGCTTAACATGCGGTTACTGATTCCGGTATAGCCTTCAATGAATCCATTGACACGAAACCCTGGGTTCATGAGTTGTTGGAAGGTGTCGACGACTTCGCCGTTAACGAGTTTTACCGCACCGATCTCAATCGCTCGGTCACCCATATTTGGTGATAAGCCTGTGGTTTCGAAATCGAGAACGATAACGGAGTCTGCGGAGTTTGGAGCCATCGTGTTTCCTAATTGCTATTGGGTGGTATCGCTTTATATGAGGCGTTTGGTGCTGTTATTAATTAAGTTATTGCGTATTACTGCTGATAGTGAGCTCAGTGTAACCCGTCGAATCATCATGCTCTCTGTGGAAGGTCAAAGTATCGTAGCGGTGAACAATCAATTCAGCTGTGGTTGCGATAATCGTTCCCTCCAGTAGATGTCCGCCAATCACGTCACCATTCTCATCAGCAACGGATATATGAACGTGCTGGTGGTTAGGCGTTAGTGTTGCCATTACAGATACAATTTCGAACGGGGCTTGAACTAGCTTGGTATTGTTGGCATTAGCTAAGCGAATATTGAGTTGAGAAACACATCCGACACAAGATGCGATAGAGCCTGCAGCGACATTATGTGCGGTCACTAACTTCTGGAGCTCTAGCTTTAGGTCTTGGCCTCGGGTTAATCTCGATGCGATAGGAGTAATCATCTCAATACCTCTGTTTTATCTGTGTATCAAAGAACAAAACGAAGCCACATGGGGCTTCGTTTAGGTCATGGGTTAGTTAGCTCGTTATCGCAGCCAGTTAAGCTTTGATAGTTACTTGCCTTCTTTCTCTTGCTGTTCTCTTTTCTTCTTGGGAACGAAGTTCAGCACTGAAATTGGCACTTCTTTACGTGGTTCGAAGCCTTCCACTACACGACGCTCAATCAGGTGACCAAGACGCTTTTCAATAATGCACAGGTTCTTGAAGTTGTCTTTTGATAGGAAAGAGATCGCTTCACCAGACGCATCAGCACGGCCTGTACGACCAATACGGTGAACATAGTCATCAGCAGGGAAGGGCATGTCGTAGTTCACTACGCGGCTTAGGTTATCGATATCGATACCACGAGCAGCAACGCCAGTCGCAACTAAGTATTTTAGGCGACCTTTCTTGAAGTCAGCCAAGATCTTTTCACGGATCGCTTGGCTGCGTCCACTGTGGAAAGCTTCAGCTTGAATACCACGTTTCTCTAGTTGAGCAACCAACTTAGCTGCGCCGTGCTTGGTTTCGATAAAGATAAGCGCTTGATCCCAATTACCTTCGGCAATCATGTGGCTCAATAGTGCTGACTTACGGTCTTTATCTACCGTTACCAACCATTGCTCAATGTTCGCTTTAGACGCGTCAGTTTTGGCAATTGAAATCTCTTCCGCTTCACTGATCGCACTTTTCGCTAGCGCGCGAACTGGCGTTGAAAGTGTTGCTGAGAACAACAGGTTTTGCACATCTTGTGGCAAGCGAGCAATGATCTTGTTGATGTCTTCGATGAAACCCATATCTAGCATGCGGTCTGCTTCATCAAGAACCAATACTTCCACTTCATCAAAGTGAACGGCACGTTGGCCGTACATGTCGATCAAACGGCCAGGTGTTGCAACCAGAATATCGACCCCTTCAATCAGACGATCTTTTTGGTGTTGGTAAGATACGCCACCGTACATCGCTAATGATGTTAGGTTTAGGAATTTCGCGTACTTAGTGATGTTCTGTTCAACCTGAACTGCCAGCTCACGAGTCGGTGTAAGAATCACGGCACGAATGCGTTTTTTACGTTGTGTTTCACCTTTGCTTAGCATTTCTAAGATAGGGAGAACAAAGCTCGCAGTTTTACCTGTGCCTGTTTGTGCAGCCGCAATAAGGTTCTTACCAGAAAGAACAATCGGAATTGCTTTTTCTTGAATCGAGGTTGGCTTTTCATAGCCTTGTTTTGCAACGGCTTTAACAATAGGTGAGCTTAATCCAAGCTTGGAAAATGGCATAAGTTTCTCGGTATGATTTGGCTAAATAGCGATGGAAAGGTTCAACAATCTTATACAAGGATAAGATTAATGGCGGCATTCTACCATGTTGCTTGTGTACCGCTAGTAACATGGGTATAAAAAAATCCAGTATCTACAAGACACTGGATTTTTAGTTTTCGCTAGTATTAAAAAGCGCGCTTAAGCGATCTCAATCTTCTCAGCTTGGTTCTGCTCTACCATTGACAGTGCTAGAGCTTCTGCAGCCTTAATACCGTCGATACCAGCAGATAGGATGCCGCCTGCGTAGCCTGCGCCTTCACCTGCAGGGTAGAAGCCCTTTAGGTTGATGCTTTGGAAGTCTTTGCCACGCTTGATACATACAGGAGAAGACGTACGAGTCTCAACACCTGTTAGTAAGCCGTCTGGCGTAGAGAAGCCTTTTATCTTCTTCTCGAACGCAGGGATGGCTTCACGAATCGCTTCGATTGCAAAGTCAGGCAGCGCTTTTGAAATGTCTGTTAGGTGGATACCCGGTGTGAAAGATGGTTGTACTTCACCAATAGCACTTGGATCGCGACCTTTTAGGAAGTCACCGATTTTCTGTGCTGGTGCATCGTAGTTTTCACCACCAAGAACATAAGCGCCGCTTTCAAGTTCACGCTGTAAACGGATACCAGCTAATGCGTCACCTGGGTAATCGCGTTCTGGGTCGATACCAACTACGATTGCGCTGTTTGCGTTACGTTCTGCGCGAGAGTATTGGCTCATGCCGTTAGTTACTACGCGGCCTTCTTCAGAAGTCGCTGCAACCACAGTACCGCCTGGGCACATACAGAAGCTGTATACAGTGCGGCCATTCTTACAGTGATGTACTAATTTGTAGTCCGCAGCACCTAGGATTGGGTTGCCTGCGTTCTTACCGAAACGAGCTTCATCGATCATCGATTGCTTGTGTTCGATACGGAAACCAACAGAGAAAGGCTTCGCTTCCATGTAAACGCCACGATCGTACAGCATTTCGAACGTATCGCGCGCACTGTGGCCAACAGCCAGTACAACGTGACGAGATTTAATCTCTTCACCGTTAGAAAGCGTTAAACCGGTGATCTGACCGTCTTCCATATGAATGTCGTCAACACGCGTGCTGAAGCGGATTTCGCCACCTAGTTCGATGATAGAAGCACGCATTTTTTCGATCATAGTAACCAGTTTAAAGGTACCGATGTGTGGCTTACTTACGTATAGAATTTCTTCCGGTGCGCCAGCTGCAACGAACTCTTCGATTACTTTACGGCCGTAGTGCTTTGGATCTTTAACTTGGCTGTAAAGCTTACCGTCAGAGAAGGTACCTGCGCCGCCTTCACCAAACTGAACGTTTGATTCAGTGTTCAGTGTGCGCTTACGCCAGAAACCAAAGGTATCTTTAGTACGTTCACGAACTTCTTTACCACGCTCAACGATAATTGGGTTGAAGCCCATTTGAGCAAGCACTAGGCCAGCGAATAGACCACAAGGGCCAAAACCGATAACCACAGGGCGTTCAGTTTGGTTCTCAATTGCTTTAGCTACAAATTTGTACTCCATATCAGGAGTCACTTTGACGTGCGGGTCGCTAATGAACTGTTCTAACAACTCAGCTTCGTTTTCAACGAGAACATCAAGCGTGTAGATAAGTAAGATCTTTGATTTCTTACGAGCATCGTAGCCACGTTTAAAGATATTAAAAGAGAGTACCTGATCTGAGTTGATGCCAAGCTTCGCTTCAATCGCTTCTTGAATGGCAGACTCTTCATGGTCTAGTGGGAGTTTAATTTCGGTTAAACGTATCATTTCGATGTCTCGTTTTTATAGGTGTCTTAGCTAGATCGTTTCTGAATACAGAGCTTGGATGAAAACGCTGATGTTTAAAGAAGCGATAAGCTCACAATGGCGCGCATTTTACGAGAAATTGATTTATCTGTCATACTAATTTGGAAACATGGAGCAAATAGACACGATATTAGAGCCGTATGATGTTGAATTTTGCTTTGGGATGAGTATTATCCCCATTCTTCAATTTTGACTAACTTATAGAGCAGAGCATCATGGCATTTGTCGTAGGCGATAATTGTATTCAATGTAAATACACAGACTGTGTGGCAGTGTGCCCCGCAGATGCGTTCCATGAAGGCCCAAACTTCATGGTAATTAACCCAATCGAATGTATCGATTGTGGTTTATGTGTACCTGAATGTGATGCTCAAGCAATCTTCCAAGAAGATGAACTGCCAGAAGATCAAAAGATCTTTATCGAAGTGAATGCTGAACTTGCAGAAATCTGGCCGGTACAAACGGAAGTAAAAGCCCCAATGGATGACGCTGAAAAGTGGAATGGTGTGTCTGATAAGTTGGCAATGCTAGAAAAGTAATTGTTGAAAAGAATTTAAATAAAAAGGCGTACTGATTTAATCAATACGCCTTTTTTAGCATCTGAATACTGTGGATTAGCTAGTTGGCTTATGAGAGCTAGCTGTGTTGACGACGCATGTTGTCAAGAATGATACCTGTCGCCATTGCTACGTTCAAAGACTCTGCACCACCGAATGCTGGAATCGTAATCTTGTCTGTCACGAATTTAGCGGCGTGTTCACGGATACCGTGAGACTCGCTGCCCATCAGCAAAATGCCATTTGCAGTAAACTCAGTCCTATGAACACTTTCGCCTTCTAAAAACGCGCCGTAAACCGGCAGGTTCGCTTGCTCTAAGTAAGCAGGTAAGTCTGTTTGGCTTACGTGTACTCGGCCAAAGCTACCCATGGTCGCACTGATCGTTTTAGGGTTGTATGGGTCTGCGCAATCGCTGCTCGCAACGATATGTTTGATGCCATACCAGTCGGCTACGCGAATAATCGTACCTAGGTTACCTGGGTCTGAAACGCCATCAAGTGCAATCATCAAACCTGTCGCTTCTGGTAATTCAACGTTCGGGATCTCAACCACGGCAATTGCGGCATTGTTACTTACCAAGGTGCTCGCCTTGGTTAGATCGTCTAGCGAAGCTTCAACACAATCAAACTCAATCAATGATGCGTGATTTTCAGATAGGAAATCAGCAGTCGCAAAGACGTTTTTTACGACTAAATCACTATTGAACAGCTCAAGAACGTTCTTTTCACCTTGAACTAGAAACAGGCCGTGGGCTTTACGTTGTTTCTTTTGGCCCAAAGCACGAAGGAGTTTTAATTGGTTTTTTGAAATCATGTTTTTATCCTAGATATAAGCCCGCGCATTATAGAGCAAAGGTTGGATAACCAAAAGCGTGATAAGCGAAAGCGACCCACTTAAAAAAACAAAAGCGCACTAAATAGCGCGCTTATTCTGATTTACTTGAGCTGAATTGCTCTTAACGATTAATACGGAGCAGGGTAGCGCTTAAAGACCGTGTTGATATCAGTCAGGATCTCTTCTGATAACGGTTTACTGAAAGCGGCGACGTTCTCTTTTAGCTGTTCCATGGTGGTTGCGCCAATGATGGTGGAAGTCACCCCATCAACTTGATTACACCACGCCAATGCGAGTTGGCTCGGCGTAAATCCATGTGCGTTTGCCACTTCTACATAGCCTTTAACCGCTTCATTGGCAGATTCAGTGTCACGGAAAATGCCTTTACGTTGCATGTAAGTCCAACGGCTGCCTTCCGGCCTTGCGCCATCGATGTACTTTCCGCTCAACATACCTGCAGCTAAAGGTGACCATGGCAGATAAGCGACATCTTCATGCACACAGTTCTCAATCAGATATGGCCAGTCTTTTGCGTGCAGCAAGTTAAATTCATTCTGAATAGAAACCATACGTGGTAAATCGTGTTTTTCGCTCAGTTTGAGGTAAGTGTTAATGCCCCAAGTCGAATCATCTGAAAGACCGACATGGCGAATTTTTCCCGCCTTAATACAGCTAGCTAATGCTTGTAGGATTTCCAACATCTCGGCTTCATGCTGCTTTCGGTCAATATCACTGAATCGAATGTGATTTGGGAAATGCTTACCAAAGTGAGGCGTTGTGCGATTTGGCCAATGAAGTTGGTAAAGGTCGATGTAGTCGGTTTGTAGGCGTTTTAATGATGCATCAACGGCTGCGATCACGGCTTCACCGGTTATAGGGCCACCATTTCGAACCCAAGGAAGCCCAGGCCCAGCAATTTTACTGGCAATGATTAATTCCTTGCGACGCTCTGGATTACGAGACAACCAGTTACCAATAATCGCTTCGGTTTTGCCATAAGTATCTGGAGAAGGTGGAACCGCGTACATTTCTGCAGTATCGATAAAGTTAATACCTTGGCTTAATGCGTATTCGATCTGTTGGTCGGCTTGTTGTTGCGTATTTTGTAGCCCCCAAGTCATGCTACCAAGGCAGATACGGGAAACGGGAATTTGACTACTTCCTAGTTTTGAATATTCCATTGAATTCGGGATTCCTGTGGTTAGGTTCTCTGGTACTCGCATTGTAGTTTTGAAAAGAGGGCGAGTGAGGAATGAAAACGAATATGAATTATTAGCACAAAATGGCGCGGCAAGGTATGGCATTAAGGACTTTAGTGAGTCATTTCTATACGCGGTAAGCAACGTGCGTCATGAGTAAAAATGTATTCGTGAAAAACTATGAGGCAAAACGGGAGCGAATTTAATGGTTAAAGCAGGGAGTAGGAGAATAGCGCAAAAATAAAAAAGCTCTACAGGATAGAGCGTAGAGCTTTTTTATAGGGGGTTCTCAGTATTGCTAGGTGTTAATTGAGTTACGAGGTCGCGTTTGTGTCTAACCCACCCTGGGTCTGCGCCTGTCTTAGAGCTTCCTGCCTTTGAACTTCTTTCTCAGTTAATACTGGTTGAAGCGTTTTCTCAGAGGCTTGAGGAGAGAAAATGAAATATTTATTAATCGTCATAACTGTGTCTCCATGTAACGTATGACAGATTCTGTATCAAGGATAAATTGTAATCATCATCCACTTTGTACTTTATTTAGGCTGAGATCAGAGGGCGTAGAATGAGTACAAAGCGATCTCTTATCATCCGTATGCAATGTTGAACTGACGAAACCCTCTGGTCTCAAGTATAGGAAGCTTATCTAATTTCGCACAATAATGATTTAGAGCAATTACATACACGGTCAGGGGCGTAAGATGAAAAACCTCGCTACTGACTCTGTGTGCGTATTTTTCTAAAAATACACCGCTTATCGATATTAATAATTAAGTCAGTAAATCAATTACTTAATCCATGGTGAGATGAATTATGGAAAAGCTTGTAGAACGTTTTCTGAATTACGTTACTTTTGATACCAAATCCGATCCTTCTAATCAGCAATGCCCAAGTTCGCCGGGTCAAATCACCTTTGCTGAAGCTTTAAAGTCAGAATTGGTTGCATTAGATTTAGTCGATGTGTCGTTAGATGAAAATGGATACTTGATGGCGAAACTGCCTTCGAATGTTGATTTTGATGTTCCTACGATTGGCTTTGTAGCGCATATGGATACCGCTCCTGACGCATCAGGTGCCAACGTGAAACCACAAGTGATCAAAGATTACCGAGGTGGAACGATAGAATTAGGCACAAGTGGCGAGAGTTTGAACCCTAGCCAGTATCCTGATCTCGACAGCTTGCATGGTCACGACCTTATTACGACTGACGGCACAACTTTGCTTGGTGCCGATAACAAAGCGGGTATTGCTGAAATCATCAGTGCAATTGCTTACCTAAAAGCGAATCCAGACATTAAGCACGGCGACATTTGCATTGGTTTCACGCCAGATGAAGAGATTGGCCGTGGTGCGAACCTGTTTGACGTTGAAAAGTTTGGCGCTGAGTGGGCGTACACCATTGATGGTGGTCCTGTAGGGGAGTTGGAATTTGAGAACTTCAATGCCACGAGCGCTGATGTTATCTGTCATGGCGTGAACGTTCACCCAGGTACCGCAAAAGGTAAAATGGTTAACTCGATGAACATTGCAGCGCAATTCCAACTGATGATGCCAGCGCAAGAAACACCAGAGTGCACAGAAGGGTATGAAGGTTTCTACCACCTGAAATCCGCTGAAATGGGTGTGGCTCGCTCTGAATTGGGTTACATCATCCGTGATTTTGAACGTGAGGGTGTAGAAGCACGTAAAGCATTTATGCAACAGAAAGTCGACGAACTGAATGAGCGTCTTGAGAAAGGCCGTGTTGAGTTGGTGCTAACCGATAGCTACTTCAACATGAAAGAGATGGTTGAACCGCATCAACACATCATTGAGTTAGCGAAGGAAGCGATGATTGAGTGTGATGTTGAGCCGATGATCAAGCCGATTCGAGGTGGTACAGACGGTGCTCGCTTATCTTTCATGGGGCTGCCATGTCCGAATATCTTTACTGGAGGCTACAACTTCCACGGTATTCATGAGTTCATTACCATTCAAGGTATGGAACAAGCGGTGAAAGTGATTGTTGAATTGTCTCAGCGTACGGCAGCGCATTACCAAAAATAGAACATCTGAGCGTTATATCTCTTTGTATTTTTGAGAGTATTCAATAATACTCTCTTTAAGCAATAAGGGAGTACGCGATGAAAAAGTTAGTTTTACTTTGCACCCACTTAGCTGTGGGTGCTTTTGGTTTTGGGCTGGGTGTTTACGCATTACCTATATTGATTGAGCCTGACTCTCCTTCCTCTAGTTCAGTTGAAGCGATCAGTGAGCAGGCTATCTACACCGGAGAGTTCACTAAAGACAGACAAGACAGTGACTTTTTGCACTGGGGAGAAGGCATCGTCTCAGTGTCTGAGAGTGCGATAGCTTTTGAAGGTGAATTGGCACCAGGGCCTGATTATAAGGTATACCTCTCACCTAAGTTCATTGAAACCGAACAAGCTTTCAATGACAGTAAGAACGAGCTATTAAGAGTTGGAGATGTAAAAACATTCGACCGTTTTATGGTTGAGCTTCCCGAAGGTACTGATCTTAATCGATTTAATACCGTTGTGATTTGGTGTGAAACTTTTGGCCAATTTATTACTTCTGCCCAGATAAAATGATAGCCTTAGTCAGACTGATATCAGTATGAATGCGAGCGCTCCGGAGTTGAGCGCTTTTTCATAGCGCTGATATTGGTGGCTTTCTTGTAAAGCTACCGTTGTAAAGCTAACTGTTGTAATGCTAAGGATTAAGTAATGGAAAAAGTGTGGCAAGTAATAGATTTTCTACTCGCTCATAAGTTTATTTTTAGTGCGCTGATTATCAGTCTTATTTTAATCATCCGCAGAATCACCTTGTCTCGAATTAGAGGTGATGTCGCTTTCCTTAGCGAAGACCAACGTAACTGGATGTCACGTACCAAAAATGGCACCTTTGCGCTCATCGTTGTCACCCTTTTCATTCTCTGGAAGTCTGAGATCAGTGAATTTGCACTGTCAGTTACGGCCATTGCAGTTGCAATAGTGGTGGCGTCAAAAGAGATCATTTTGTGTTTCACCGGTTCTATTCAACGCGCGAGCTCTCGTTCATTTAGAATTGGTGACTGGATTGAAGTGGGCAAAATCAGCGGTGAGGTAATTGAGCACAACTTGATGGCGACCGTGATTCAAGAAATTGATCTCTACCACGGGCAGTATCACTTCACCGGTAAGACAGCCACGCTACCTAATAGTATGTTCTTCACTTATCCAGTAAAGAACCTCAACTTCATGAAGCGCTATGTTTATCATAACTTTTCTGTGACGGTTAGAGACTTTGTAAACCTATATCCAATGGTGCCGGATCTCATTGTTAAAATTGAAGAGCATTGTGAAGAGTTTATCGATGTTGCCCGCCGCTACAATGGTGTAATCGAAAAGCACGCTGGCGTTGACCTTCCCGGATCTGAGCCTCATATCCATATTACGAGCAGCTCGACGGGTGAACAAGAGGTGCACTTTATGATCTTCTGTCCGACAGAAAAAGCGATTCATCTAGAGCAAGATATTCGTAAAGACTTTATGGAAGCATACGCAGAGGCATTCCCACCTAACGCTTAATTTGGCCAGCAGTTTATACCGTTCAAACTACAGCTTCCAAACTACAGCTTCCAAACTATAGCGTCCCAACCATAGCGTCCAAAATACAGCCTCCGAATAAAAGAAAAGCCAAGAGCGATAATATCGACTCTCGGCTTTTCTCTATCTGAAACTCAGCTTAGATATTAGTCTAGGTCAGCGAGTGGCAACCAATCCACTTGTACGCCAGCTTGCTCAAACATATCTTGGCTAACTTTAATCTTGTCGCCCCAGCGAGAAAGGAAATCTTCACTCTGCTCTGGGCAATGTACCGCTGAAATACCAGTTTGGATGATTTTTGCAGCACAGTTAGGACAAGGGAAGTGCGTTACCCAAATCTCACAACTGTCCAAATCACGCTTCGCGAATAAAATTGCATTTTCTTCAGCATGAAGCGTCTTGAGGTATTTCATCTCTCTGTCATCGGTATCCGCGCTATCAGACACACCATGTGGGTAGCCATTAAAACCAACGGAAACAATACGGTTGTGCTTAGTGATTACGGCGCCGACTTGAGTTGAAGGATCTTTACTCCAAGAGCCGACCAATTCTGCCATTTGATAGAAACGTTTTGCCCATTTTGAAATCATTCGGATTACCTTAACGAAGAAGTATGAGTGTTTAGCTTTGAAGTTACATTATGTTAGACAATATACGAGGAGAGTGGAAGTAGGAAATAGTTATTTGATCACGAATTGTTGTTGGTTTGTAAATGGTTGGTATGTCTCTAATTTCAATTTACATGTTGAAACACTTTTGCGAGTTATAATTGATATTCCTCGGACATTTGAAGCAATTGTGTTACGTAACTTTTATGCTGTTCAATTTCTCATAAGTGACGGTATAACCATGCGTAAAAAGTTAATCCTTACGGCTCTTGCAAGCTCTCTTATTCTTGCTGGATGTGGGCAAGATGCTCAGAATGCCAAGCAAGCGCCTTTACCTCTCGTAGCTGTACAGGATGTTAGCGTCGTTTCTCACCAACAAAGTAAGTCGTATATCGGCCGTATCGAAGCCGTTGAAGATACGGCTATCACAGCGCAGGTTTCTGGCTATCTACAGAGCCGTCATTTCAATGAAGGTCAAATGGTCGAAAAGGGCCAATTGCTGTACTCCATTGAACCCTCTTCATTTGAAGCTGAAGTAGCAAGCGCAAAAGCGTCTGTTGCTCAAGCGAACGCGAACCTTAAAAAAGCCGAGCTTGATTTCAACCGAGGTAAGAATCTTCTCCCTAAGGGTAGTATTTCTCAATCGGAATTTGATGCATTGACAGCAAACTTATTGGGTTCTCAGGCACAGCTTGAAGCAAGTCAAGCTCAGCTCAATGCAGCGAATGTCCAGCTTTCTCATACCAAAATTATTGCGCCTTTCTCTGGACGAATCAGTGACACCAAAGTGAGCACGGGTGACTTGGTTTCACCGTCTTCAGGTGTATTAACTACTTTGGTTAGCCTAGACCCAATCCATGCATCGTTCAGCATCAGTGAGCGTGAGCGTATTGAGCTGGGTATGGATCGCATCGAAGGCGACGGCAGCAGCGATTCTGCAGGTGTTGAAGTTCAGATCATGCTTGAGAATGGTGAAGCGTTCGAACATCTAGGTCAGCTTGATTTCTTGGGTAACCGTATCAACCTCAATACTGGTACGATCGCGATGCGCGCCATTGCTGATAACCCAAATCAGCAATTACTTCCAGGCCAACACGTTCGCGTGGATCTACGTGAAAAGCAATCTATTGATGTTGTGACTATTCCACGCCGCGCGGTCCAAACTGACCTAGAAGGTGACTTTGTGATGGTACTGGTTGAAGGCGAAGCTGCGCCCGTTGCTGAGCGTCGAAACATCGAGATGGGTCGTCAGGTTGAAGGTGGTGTGATTGTTCATTCTGGATTAGAGAAGAACGACGCAATAATCACTCAAGGTCTGCAGCGTGTGCGTAATGGTATGTCTGTTCGTATTCAACCTTCTGCTGAACAAGCTGAGTAAGGGGACTATTTATGTTAAGTCGTTTCTTTATTCAAAGGCCTAAGTTTGCCCTTGTCATATCCATTATATTGACACTGGCAGGTGCGATTTCTCTCGCTATTTTGCCAGTAGCTGAATATCCAAAAATTAGCCCACCTTCTGTTAGCGTGTCAGCATACTACACAGGTGCAAGTGCTGAAGTTGTGGAACAAGCGATAGCCGACCCCATAGAAACGTCGGTGAATGGCGTAGAAGATATGATCTACATGTCTTCTAAGAGTGCTAATGACGGTTCGTATAACCTTAATGTGACCTTTGACGTTGGTACCGATGCCGATATGGCTCAAGTCAACGTTCAGAACCGAGTTTCTCAGATCGAATCGAAGCTTCCACAAGAAGTAAGAATGGTTGGTGTAACCGTTAAGAAGCGCTCTCCTGACCTCTTGATGGTATTGAACTTCTACTCACCAAACGGTGAATTCGATGATCAGTTCCTAATCAACTACGTTAACCTAAACATTAAAGACCAACTGGCTCGTGTAAAGGGTATTAGTGAGGTTAATGTATTAGGTGGTGGCGAATACGCGATGCGTGTTTGGTTAGACCCTGAGAAAATGGCTAACCTCAATATCACCACTTCTGATGTGAATCGTGCGTTGGCGGAACAGAACGTTCAAGTTGCTGCTGGTCGTATTGGTGCTGCACCTTATAACAATGCGCAAGAAGTACAGTTCAACTTGGTAACCAAAGGCCGATTAGAAACGGCTGATGAGTTTGAAAATGTTGTTCTTCGTGCAACTCAAGATGGTTCAACGGTTTACCTAAAAGATGTTGCTCGTGTTGAACTTGGTAAAAAGTTCTACGACGGCAATGGTAAATACCGTGGTCAAGATGCTTCAATCGTAACGCTGTCACTTCAGTCAGACGCTAACGCGCTGGAAAGTGGTAAAGCCGTTATGGCGATGCTTGATAACCTGAGCAAAAACTTCCCTGAAGGCGTTGCTTATGAAGCGAGTTATGACACCACACTCTTTGTTGCGGAATCGATTAAAGGGGTAGTTAAGACGCTAATCGAAGCTATCTTGCTGGTAATTGCCGTGACTTACCTGTTCTTGGGTAGTGCTCGTGCAACGTTGATTCCTGTGGTTGCGATTCCGGTGTCTCTAATTGGTACGTTTGCCATCATGCAGATGACAGGCTTTACCATCAATACGGTAACCTTGTTTGGTTTGATATTGGCGATCGGTATTGTAGTAGATGATGCGATCTTGGTTATCGAGAACGTTGATACCACAATGGCCAAAGATCCAACGCTCTCTCCGCGCAAAGCAACACTTATTGCTATGAAGGAAGTAACGGGTCCGATCGTTACTTCAACCTTGGTTCTACTTGCGGTATTCATTCCTGTAGCCATGCTGCCAGGCATTACCGGCATCATGTATCGTCAGTTCGCTCTGACTATCTGTATTGCCGTTGTTATCTCTTCTATTAACGCTCTAACGCTGTCACCAGCATTGTGTTCGTTGGTTCTGAAGCTGGGTGGTGGTAACACTGCTCGTTGGTACCAAGCGTTTAACCGTGGTTTAGAATCTGTTACTAACAAGTATGGTCAAATTGCGGGCTTCTTAGTTAAGAAAGGCGTTCTGCTGTTCACTTTCTTCGTAGTCGCTTTGGCTGCAGTAACGTACTTCGCGAAAACAACGTCTACGGCGTTCGTTCCGCAAGAAGATAAAGGTATTCTGCTGGTTAACGTGCAGCTTCCTGATGCGGCATCACTGTCTCGTACAGAAGATGTGACTAAGCAGTTGCTAGAGATGGTTGAGCAAGAGCCGGGTGTTGATGGTGTGACACTGGTTAATGGCTATGCATTCATGACGGGCGCTTCAGCTTCGAATGGTGCATCGATGTTCATTAAGCTCCACGATTGGGATATGCGTAACGCCCTAGATGGACAACACTCTGCACAAGCGATCTCACAACGTATCAACGGTCGAGCAGCAACGGAACTGCCTCAAGCGATTGTATTTGCAATGGGACCACCAGCAGTGCCGGGTATGGGTGCAGCGTCTGGTTTTGAGTTCGTTCTTGAAGATACATTGGGACGTAGCCGTACTGATTTAGCGATGGTTATGAATGACGTGATTGCTGAGGCGACCAAACAGCCTGAGATTTCACACACATTCAGTACTTTCCGTGCCAACGTACCGCACTACTATGTCGACATTGACCGTGAGAAAGCGCAACAGCTTGGTATCCCACTGTCGGAAATCTTCCAAACACTACAAGGTAACCTAGGTTCTCTTTACGTGAATGACTTCACCATGTTTGGTAAGAACTTCCGCGTAACCATGCAAGCTGATAGTGAACATCGTAGCAGCATGGATGACCTACAACGATTCCATGTGCGTTCTTCAAATGGTGAGATGATCCCACTAAGTACACTCGTGACTTATGATCAGATCTTCGAACCGGATGTAGCATGGCGTTACAACATGTACCGCAGTGCCGTAATTCAAGGCCAACCAGCGCCAGGTTACTCAAGTGGTGATGCGATTGCTGCAATGGAACGTGTAGCCGCTGAAGTATTACCTCAGGGTTATCAGTACGAATGGACGGGCATGGCTTACCAAGAAGTATTAGCAGGTAACCAAGCGATCTTTGCTTTCGCTCTTGCTCTGATCTTCATCTACTTGTTTATGGTGGCTCAATACGAGAGTTGGACAATACCAATTGCGATTATCCTAGTAGTACCGGTTGCAACTTTGGGTTCCTTCTTGGCGTTGAATCTTACGGGTACACCATTGAACCTGTATGCACAAATTGGTTTGGTTCTCTTGATAGCCTTGGCAGCAAAGAACGCGATCTTGATTGTGGAATTTGCGAAGGTTGAGCGTGAAGACAAAGACGCACCAGTCGAAGATGCGGCGGTGAAGGGCGGTACGCTGCGTTTCCGTGCTGTTAACATGACATCTTGGTCGTTTATCTTAGGTATCTTCCCGCTTATCTTCGCAGCGGGCGCAGGTCACGTGAGTCAGAACTCTCTGGGTATTTCACTGATTGGCGGCCTGTTATGTGTGCTATTGGCTGGTACGTTCCTAATCCCAGGCTTCTATGCATTCGTGCAACGCAAGCGTGAGAAGGCACACGGTGGTAACACCAAGTTGATTCCACTTGATGACGAATAGGGAACTGAGTGTCTTGTAAGGCTAGCTCCTTGCAAGATTACCCCTTGAAAGTTAATTCCTTATAAAAAAAGGCTTAGCATCGCGCTAAGCCTTTTTTGTTTGTGCAAACCGTTTTGAATCCTTTGAATCTAGAGCATCATCTTCAATACATAGTTTTTAGAAACAAAGTGGTGTTTAAGTGCGGCACTGATATGCAGAACAATGAAACAGGCTAAGGTAATACAACTGGCACGATGTAAGTAGAAAAAGAAGCCGTTGATTGCAGGATCGGTAATTAGATTATTTACGCTCACTAGCCAAAATAATGAGTACGGCTCTTTTAGCATTAAGTAACCGGTACTGAAAACCATAAACATCACGAGATACATCAAAGAGTGTGCAAGCTTGGCGACGCATGTTTGCCCTTCAGGTACAGAGGTTGGCATGCTTGGTGATGAGCGAAAGTGGCTCCAAATATAACGGACCAGGAGTAGTGGTGTCGCAACGGTCGCCAGCGACATGTTGAGCACTGACAGAAAAGAAAACAACTCTGGATGACTGGTGACATAGTGCATCACATACCCTGCGATTGTTGCATAGATGATGACAGAAGCCATGAGCCAGTGCAGTAGGCGGCTTACCAAATCGTATCGTGGATTATTCAAATTAACCTCGTTCTGATCGTTATTAATATAAGATTCATCTCGATGCAATAAATCAATTCTCGGTATATTCGCATCGCGAATTAATTATATAGAACAGTATTACGCGGTATTTTTATAATTTAGAAATTAATGATGTTGCTTCAGGTGTTTTATAATTATCAATGATGTTTTAGAGTGTTAATTCCAATATGGACCCGAATTCAACTGCGAAG
>NZ_MCZZ01000038.1:6721-14447 GCF_002875705.1 Vibrio sp. 10N.261.45.E2 | reverse complement strand
TGGACATGTTCCTTATAAGGCATGAGTAGTTCTAAATAGTTGAATTTGAGGGTAAGAAATACCAACGTCGTTTTTACCCTTTGCGTAAAAGCTGCAGCCGTAAGTCTGTTGTAGAGTGGGGTAAGTCTTGGGACCTAGTCGGCTAAACGAAGCGTTAAGTGCGAATAAAAACCAGATACTCACATTAAAAAATATGGGCTTAAGTGCCCGTTATTGTATGTAACATTTAAACTATGTTAAGTGACCCAATATGGCTGCGAAGAAAGAGAAACCAAAAAATAGAACTGTCTACTATTTCCGCTGTGAATTTGCGAAAATCGATGGGGTAAAAGTTCAAAACACCCTTGAAGTAATGGCAAACATTGCATGGAAGAAATTGAACTCCACTCAAGAAAGAACGTTTTACATTGGTGACGAGCGTTCTGTTGTTGGGATGAAGTTGTCTAGTCGTAAAGCTAAGTTGAGACATGGCGATAAGGATTGTACTTTATTTTCTGTTGGGCTTTATGAGGAAGGAGCTTCCGCTAATACAATAAATAGACCGTCAAAAGCTAGAGCTGAGCTTGAAGTTAGTACATACGATGCACCTCTAGATCAAGAGTTTCTTGATGGGGAAGGATTCGTTTGTATTCTTGATAATCACTTAATTATGAGTCCGGCAGCGACATTTCGAGCAAGCGCTATTAATGGCTTTTTAGAATTACTATTAGATAAAGGTGGCTATGCGAAAGAGTCCGGCGTTATGGATATTCAGCAGGTCGCTGATATTGATGCAGTAAAGACAATTGAAGATGAAGGTGTCAGCAATATTGTCGTAAATGCCGTGTCATATTTGTCTACTTTGGAGTACATTAAACGTATGACTCCGAAGGAAAAAACCTCAGGGAAGCTAAAGAAAATTACGCGTATGGTTACAAGCATGTTGGATGTATTGCGAGAGGATTATACAGATGCTGAAATCCTCGAGAAAGAAGGGCTTAATGCGCGTATTGTAATTTCTCACGATGGCCGTGCGTCGGGTGATGATGCGGACGTTGGCCAACAACATGCGAAGAGTACCGCAAAGTTACTAGCATCGACAGACGTCGGTGGATATGTGATAACCACTAAAAATGGTACTAAGCTAACTAATGAAGACACTGTGTTGAAACATACCGTGAAGGTGAAACGACATGGTAAGTCAGTCGATAGAGACAAGATGTGGCTACAACTTGTTGAGTCACTAGAAAAATATGAACGCGAAGGTATTCTAGAACAATGAGCGATTGGAAAAAGTACAGAAGAAAATCGATCTACTTGCTACTGACTCTTGTTGGTAGTGGTGCTTTTTCTATACTTTTTCAACCACTATTAACGGATAAAGCGCTTGATGTCTTAGTTAATATCTACTCAATATTAGCTGGTTTCTTAGTCGGGGTTATTGCTCTTATTGGTGACCCAAGCTCTTTACCTACAGGCTCGTGGCGTGTGGCGGAAAGCTCCACTAAAAATACCTTTCGTAGGCTCAATAGCACTAAAAACTTGCTTTATGTCTATCTCATAACACTGTTTGCTATATTCTCATATAAGCTTCTAGCAGTGCCTGCGACGATTGATGTAGTTAAAGGGCTCCCATGGGGAGCTGAAGTATTGCCTTTCCTTGTAGGCATCAAAGTTTTTGTTGAGCAATTTATATTGTTTTTATCATTTGTTGCTTTTTCATATTCGTTTACGCTTCCGAATAGCCTATTCAATATTCAGAAGAAACGTGTAGAGAAAGAGATTGATAACCGCAGAGAACAGGCAAATATCAAGTGATGTACTTGAGATGAATTTGAGACTAGAAAGGTAGTATTTTTAGATTCTAAACTTGTTAGATTAAAAGTGATACAATAGTGTCACTTTATTGTTTTTTGGAGTCATTTTCATGAAAGTCGAGCTCGTTACTTCCCTTAAGCGTCAAGCGACCCAAATCCTTGCCGACCTACACGATACCAAAGAGCCCGTGTTGATCACCGAGCATGGCAAACCTTCTGCGTATTTGGTTGACGTTGATGACTACCAGTTTATGCAAAACCGTTTGGCTATCTTGGAAGGGATCGCCCGCGGTGAGCGCGCCATTTCTGAAGGCAAAGCGCTGAGTCATGACGAAGCCAAAGACAAGATGTCAAAATGGCTGAAGTGATTTGGAGTGAACCCGCGTTATCGGACCTGAACGATATCGCGGAATACATTGCTCTTGAAAATTTGGTCGCGGCCAAACAACTCGTTCAAAACGTCTTCGACAAAGTCGAACGCCTCGTCGACTTTCCTGAATCTGGGCGTCTGCCTCCCGAACTCGAGCACCTCAATTATCGTGAAGTCGTGGTCAACCCTTGTCGTGTTTTTTACAAGCAGGAAGATAACAAGGTTTACATCTTGTTTGTGATGCGCGCTGAGCGAGATTTACGTCGATTTTTGCTGAGTAAACAGTAAAGCGTTTTTGCCACGTCTGGTAGGCTGATGGTCTATGCAGACGGGAGTTCAACATGGCGAAAAAGAAAAAAGCACTTCAATATCCACGTACCACTAAACCAGTGCCTTCATGGACTGAGGCCAAATTGGTCACCATTCGACGACACCGTATCGAGGGTGAATTGAGCTTCGGCGTATCGACTATCTCCCGGCAGCAAGTCTTACCTAATTATGAGCGCGTTTGGGAACAAACTCTTGTCCAAGAAGCGTACCAACAAGCGATTTCTGAGCTGCTAGAGCAGGGCAACGTCCTGTTAAGAGTCGAAGACTAAATAGCCCTTTAGATTATCAGTCAAAACTATTGCGGATTAGATAGGTTAAGTTTGGTCGCAAGTTGAAGCTTCTGGAGAGCGAGTAACGTTATTGCGTGTGGGTGTTGTACCTAGTCTTATTTGAATTTGGCAGGCACCCAAGGTTTCGCAGGCATACGGCGACCGCCACGAAATGGCAATGGGTGCTCTTTAGGTGGGTAGAACTTTGGGGAATCAATTCGACCGTGGCGTACGACGAGCTGACGATGTTCGTCGCGCCAATACGCAAAACTGAGCAATTCTTTCGGATTAAACTCGCGTCGTTCAGGCGTGATCAAGGTGGCACGGTCAAAGTGAACCCTAAATCCATTCCAACGATGGTCTAAAGGCAAGTAACCTCGAGCGTGGATGTTCATCAATTTTTCAGGCCATCGGGTTCACAGGGACTTCACCTGAGAGCCAACGTTGGACCGTGATCGGTTGAACGTGAAAAAAGGCCGCGGCGTCGTGGATATCATCAAAGTGATGATGCACGAGATCCGCAAAGTGTGGCGTGAGCATGTGATCTCCTTCAAAAATTAAGACAGCGCGCAAAGTTTTTTTCCTCCTCATAAAGTGTGTTTGTAGTAGAAAGTCTCTGGAAACGGCGACACGTCAGCGTAAAAATCAGAGACACGAAAACAAAGTATAGCCAACAATATTGGACTCAACATGCATAAACGTTCAGCTAAAATCCATAAAACCAACGACATTAAGGGCTTAATCCGGCGCCGTGTGCAAAATCTGCAAGGACTAAGGTGCTAAAACCCCTCAGATTTTAATTTCCATCACTACGTATTATGGGTCTAAATTATGTTTAGAGGTTTGCTGAAAGCCTGAATGAAGTCAAACGTGGGCGAGGGACATGCTCAATTAGAAAGGTCAGCTTGCTGACCTTTTTTAATGCTCATCGTGAGAATCGTTTTACGATTGAAGCCCGTAATATAATTTGCACAATGCGCACTGGCTTCAATTTTAAATACTAGCTACATCGGAATTGAATCTACAACGTTAGATGCTTTTTCTAGTAAATTAGAGCCTTTTTCGATTGCTTTAACTACTTTTTCCACTTTATCTATTCTACTAGCCCAAATTCCAAACTTGTCGAGAGTTCTGTCATACCAACGTTGTTGAGTTTCGATTTCTGATGATGCTTTTATTTCATTGATTAATACGGTCAACTCTTCAAGACTTTGTTGAGTTAGGTTAAAAATCTCACGATGCTCTTTGAACGCTTCTTCTAATGAATCAAGGCGCTCATTTAAAATAGTATGCTCAGATGGCGAAAAATAATTGTCTGGGTCTGCAATGCATTTCTCCAAATGTGGAGAAATGAGCTTCTTTATTTTTTGAGCAGTCTGCTCAATTTCTTCTTCTTTGATTGCTGTTATTTCTCTAGCAGCATTAGCTACCCAATCGGAAATAGCGGATTCACAATGGTGAAGAGAGCTGTTGATTACATCTGCGTTGAGTCTATCTGCGGGAGCAACTTCAAACTCCGCATCTTGAAAGTCGTCACTGTAAGCTCTGAAATATATTTCATCTTTGTAATCCCGATGTTCAAGAGTAAAGATCATGTCTCCCTCAAGATCTGAGAACTTAGTTTCAAAATCATAGATATCCAACTCATGCATAGATAGGAATTGGCCGAACTTCTTTTTAATATTGCTGCCGAATGCGCGATTAAGCTTTTGTGTAGTCATGATGTAATTTCTTACTCTATAAAAATCGACTCATTTTCCCTGCTATAAGCTTGCTTGTAGAGAGCAAATGAGTGGACAAGCGAAGCGCGTCAGTAGGACTTGACTCGCCGGAAGGTACACTATCTTTAATAGTGTACTCTTGTTTCATTTTGAAACGTTCTGAGTATTTTGGGGAATCAAAAAATAGGGCACTTCTTGGTATATAAGGGAACTATCTAACCCCCCAATCATGATGAGAGAGAGGCAGGTTTTGGGAGGCAAGCGTAGCGCGCAAAACTGGCTCTCTCAGGTTCGGGTTCCTGTAACACCCGAATTAAGTCCGGAATTCCGGATTACGGTAACCGTTCCCAGTTAGACTCACCACTTAGCTCTGCTTTTTCTTGAGCTTTAAATGAAACCTCATCTGGCACATTTTCCATGTCTTTGATGTTGATACCGTGCTGCTTTCGCATCATTAAATCTAGCTCAGAGAGAAATTCATTTTTGTCTAAAATGAATTTGTGAAGAATAGATGTAAAAGTGACACTATCAATATACCTTTGCATTGATGCGACAGTTTTCATGAACTCTACTTGTTCGTGAGCATCAACGTCGAATAATTCACCACGGCAAATCTCCATTTCACTAACTTTTAAGATTTCGGCTAAGTTTTTGATATTACTAGCCTTAGGCTCGTTTTTCCCATTTTCCCATTTCATGTATGTTTGGGGGGTCACACCAACAAACTCTGCAACATCACTTTGTTTTAAACTTAGTAGGTCTCGCCTAGTTTTAAGTACATCTTTAAGCATCCGAAACTCCTGTGAATATCATTTTTAATAATTATACATGCTATTTTTCATACCCCAGCTTTACATGTCTAAAAGTAAAGTTTAAGCTGTGATAAATCATAGTTGACAGGGTTTTTACATTGTTCTTATCGACCGTTTATTCATGCAACAAGATCATCATTCAGGCGGGCTTCCGCTTGTTGGTCGTCATGTTATTGAGCGAGTTGACTTGGAAACTGGTGAGAAACTCCCTCCCTCAGTGAATCAAAAAATACTTGAGGGTTCTTTCAGTACAAAGTTGACGATCAGATGTGATGGATACCGTGTAAGAGTTGAAGGAAACCCATCTCGCTGGCAGCGTCAGGACAATCTTTTTGGACTCGAAACTATCGAGCAGTGTGTGGAAATCTATAACCATATTTTATCCAAATATGACCTACCACCATTTACAAAAAATACGCGCCTATCACATAGACAATCCCCTGATGGTAAAGCTTCTTCACTTGTAGGTGATGGGGCTGAAATTACGAGTATCGACTGGACTCGAAACATGTCAGTAGGCAAGGGCAGTGAACAATCTTTTATACGAGGAATGTCCTCAATCCAAATGGGACGCGGTCGTAAACCAAAACTCTATCCGGATGGTACTAGTTGCTACTGGGGCGAGGGTTCAGAATGGGAGGTAATTAAGCTATATACAAAAGGCGTCGAGTTACGCCGTCACATGAAAAAAGTCAAAAATCTAGACGCTGATACACTTAGTTATATCAATCAACTAATTGAATACTGTGAAAAAAATGGAGTCGTTCGACTAGAAAGTAGCTTAAGGCAGAAGTTGTTGAAGAGATACAACCTGCAATTTTACGGCTACGTAAAAGAGCATGACTTCTTACCACACTTACAAAACTTCGAGAATGCTATGAACACAATATCAGTCTCACATGATCACCACGAAACGATAGCTCAACAACTTTTATCTTGTGGGGTTGTCGATACAGTTCGCAAAGCAAATACAACCATGAATTACTTCACGTTATGGCAGAACGGCACTGACCTTAGAGAAACACTGAATCGCTCTCAGTTCTATGAACATAAAGCCAGATTGAAAAAAATCGGTATCGATATCGGTCAACAGTTCGATGTCTCTAGAATGTGTCCAACGTTGAAGCGTTCGAAAGAAATAGAAGTTCAACCATTACTGGTACCTGCTTGGTATCAACTACCAAAGGCTGCGCAATCAAACGTGCTGCCGTTTAAAGCTTACGTAGCTTAAGGAAAAGATATGTTGAAAGTCGAAATCTTCCCAGAACACGAACAACCAATCACAAGAACATTACCAGGCAAAGATGGTAAACAAGCTAGAACGATAAGAGAACAAATCGGATATGCATATCTAGGTGGTAAGTTCCCAGTCGAAATGAAGCTATCGTTACAAGACGACCAATCTGCATATAAATCAGGAAACTACGAACTTGATAGCTCAAGCTTTACCGTGAATAACTTCGGTGGACTGGAATTAAAACGCTTCGGCATAAAGCTCGTGAGGTCGATGAAATAATGGAAGATCAAGTCATGAAATCTGATGAACTCCAAGAAGTCATTAACTGGTTACACAACGATGTAGATAAAGCCGTTGATGATGCCAATGATGTAGTTGCCAAGCGTCAGTACAAAAAAGTCTTCGACAGCTTAGAGTTACTAAAAGAAATGCTGCTCATGAGTGAGTCCAACAATAACTATGTACAGATGCTCGGTTATCGAGATGACACAGACCAAGTTCAATGTATGGTGTCGAATGTTGTTGGCTTAAACTTCCAAGAAGTGAATGAACTTGCTGATGAGATATTCTTGGTTGGTGACTGGTTCATGTCAGTTACAAACGTTGATGAAGATGAAAACCACAACGTAAAAATCTATGGACCATATGAGACAGACCAGCAAGCAATGGAGTATGCACGTAAAACCTTGTCAGTAACAACGTTCAGAATCTCTGTATGAGCCCAGAAGCCCCTTAAAAGCAAACTAGTCTAAGTGCGTATTATGGGTTTAAATTATGTTGAGCGGTTTGCTTTGCTTAACTGAATAAGAACGTGGGTGAGTAACATGCTCAATGAGGAGGCCAGCTTGTCTGGCCTTTTTGATGCTCGTTGGGAAAATCGTTGTTAGAAGTTAACCTGTAACATAATTTACACAATACGCATTTTATTCTTTTTCTTTTTTGTGTTCATTTTTCTTCAGCGATATGAATTCCTTTAATTTTTTCTTTAAAGCTAATTCTGTACATGGGTCTGATCTATCTTTTGTTCTAACTGTCTTTAGAGTCATTCCTTTCATCGCTCATACCTTTCGTAATTAAATTGTGTGTTTTGTATTTGGGAGGGGGCCCCACTTGTGGGGTGGGTGCCCGAATACAAACCGCATTTGTGTCTGTGATTTTCTTGAGAGTACACTATCTTTAATAGTGTACTCT
>NZ_MCZZ01000038.1:0-6084 GCF_002875705.1 Vibrio sp. 10N.261.45.E2 | reverse complement strand
AATAGTGTACTCTTGTCTCAATATGAGAATTTTTAGTTGAACATCTTACTTGTCTCTTCCGCTTGTTGTTTCATTATTACGCTCTGAATTATTATATCGATAGCTTTTCTTTCCTCTTCATTTAGTTGCATGACTTTTTCCATTCTCATTTTTAGCCCTAAATCCATATCTAGGTTTGTTCCTGTACCGCATAGCTCATCGATTGACATTTCTAGTGTGTTCGCGATTTTTATCAGGTTTGTCATTGTTGGTTCTGATTTTCCTGCTTCATATTTTTTATACGCCGATAAGCTTAAACCGCACATTTCAGCCATTGCATCTTGGTTTATATTTCTACCCTTTCTTTGTGCCTTTAGGTTCTCTTTAAACATATTTAAACCCTCTTTAGTCTCTTATGTACACATTCTATATCTGGTTTTATGTACATGAAACTTGACTATTTACTATTGTAGCTATATTTTAGCTCCATAAGTAACCTTGACGGGTTTTTTAAGATCTTCCTTACGTGGTGTTTATGATAGATATGTTGAAAATCTCGATACCTTTTAAGCGTGAATTCGTTACTAACACTCGCGTTTCTAAGACTGGCGAATGTATTGAGTACGTCAATATTATTGAGTGCTCTCGTCGCGGTATCGGTCTTGAAGCTAAGTCTGTTCATTACAAGGGTGGGGAGCTAGATAATAAATATGAAGTTGCTGATTTGCGTCACCCTTACGAGTCTCTTCCTACTCACTTCACTGGTATAGCTTTTAAGATTTTTCAAGGCACTTTACATCGTTCCCCTTGTATCGAGCTAAAAGGATCTCCTGCAAAAATCATCCAAGGTCATAACGTTTTTGGATCTACTTCTATAGCTCTTGGCTCTGATGAAATGCTTTCAGCTTTTGTTGATAGCTATCCTGATGTTTGGGACATGCTAGAACATACGCAAGCTACTCTTGATAGCCTTGATTCTACTTACTCTGCTCGTGTTGAAAACGAAAATAAGGCAAAGCAAGTTATTAATTGTCTTAAAAATGTATCGAATAATCAGATGAGAAAAAGTGTTCGAAATGAACATGAAACGACTTGTTACTTTACTCAAAACTCACGTCATTGTGATCGCAAAGCCTATTTGAAATATCCAGAATTTAACAATCAACTTTCTAAATTGAGAGCATTACAGGCGTCTGGTGTGACTGAATATGATCGTGTTCTAGATGTTATGTCTAACCCTCAATTGATTAATTTTGCTCGAAATCTTGTGCGTTTTGAGGCTAGTGCTCATCGTCGTTATCTCGATGCAATGGAAATACCTAAGAATTTATTACAAGCAATTAGATACCAACAAAACTACGAAAAAGACGGAAAGTCACTAATACAAGATATTTGGTTAAAAGCATTTACCCCATTACTGCAAGCTCTGGAGGGGCAAAGAATGAACATATTTAATGATGAAGAGATACATAACAAACTTAAGCTAGCTTATTCGACCATTACTCCTAAAGGCAACGTTAGTTACTCCAAGGCTGATAGGGTTTTTCGTTTTTATCGCTCCTTGGTTTCTGATGGTTATGACTCAGTTAAAGATGCATTTTCTTCCCGTGCTAGTTTTTATCGTCAGTTAAAAGAGCTTCAGCATGTTGGTTTTAGCAAGGCTCAACTACAAAATTTACAAGGCAATGGAAACGATAATGTGATTCCGTTGCTTCAAGTTATCGAGGTTGATTTTTCTAATCAGCGTCCTGATTGGTACGTCGAACCAGAAATCGGCATTTTAAGTGAACAATATGGTTTTGATACTTCAAACGTAATTAGATTAAGCGCATAGGTATAAAAAATGAAAAACGAACTACTAATTGAAATTTTTAAAGAGAATGAAGTCATTGATGTTTTTGAGGGTATCTCTCAAAAGAACAACAAGCCTTTTCGTATGTTGTCCCAAATTGGTTATGCCCATGTTGGTGGTAAGTTCCCAAAAGAATTTAAAATCCCACTTCAAGATGGTCAACCGTTCTGGCCTGCTGGCAAATACCTTTTAGGCATGAATTCTCTTGTAGTAGGTATGCGTGGCGATTTGGAAATCGGTCGAGAAATGTTTTTGATTCCTGCTAATGAACATTCACCAAAAAGCTAATTTACAGGAATCATAATGGCAGTCTGTATAGATAAAACAGTAGATGGTTTTTTATATATTACTGAAACAAAACCAGAAACTTGTACAACCTATGTTTTACAGGCTGCGGATGAATATAACCTTTCTCATGTTACCGCGTCACCATCTGATATAGGTTTAGTCTTTACTTGGTCTTTTGGTGCGGTAGTAGTGATTGGTTATTTAGGTGGTTATGTCATTGGCATTGCCAAAAAGTTAATACGTCTCGTATAGAGGGATTTACTATGTTTACTTCAATTCGCAAAGCGTCTAAACCTGTTCTTGCTACATCTGCAATGATTCTAATGTCTTCACCTGCTTTTGCTGATGGCTCTGCTGGTTCAAGTGCTGTTGACCAAATTTTAGGGGCGGTCGATTTGTCTACTGTTACTACATTCATTGGTACGACTGGTGTTGTTATTGTCGGTATCGCCTTAGCGGTTAAAGGCATTAGCCTTGCTAAACGTTTGGTTAGTCGAGCTTGATAATCGCTGTCTCTTCATTACAGTTCTATTCTGCTGTAATGATAATCGGTGGTCTGTCAGGTATCGCCTTTGTTTTAGGAATGAGGGGCATCTAGCCCCTTTTTTTATGGGTGCTTAACATGATTCTCAATCGTACCTTCACTTATTTTCTTTGCTTCTTCATTGTTTATACACCTTTTCGTCCTGTTAAAGCTTTTGTTCCTCTAGTGCCTGCTGTGGTTGCTTTGACGGGGCAGGCTGCGCTTTGGACGGGTCGCCAGTTGATTACTCGCATGGCGGTCAATTATGGCACTCAAGCGGGGGTTGTCGCTACGGCTGCCGTTGCTACGACACCTTTAATCAAAGATTACATGGCATCAGATTATGCTTTAAAGCCTTGGGGTTCTTGGGCTTGGCTGTTAAGTGAGTCTGGCTTTATTTCTAATAATGGTGATATTACCATTCGAGAAGATGATTGTTTTCAAAATGAGGACTGTGGAATGTCACATTTTTTCAAAATGTCAGATGGTTCTATTGCTGATGATTTTGACCCTGGTCTTTATAATACTGCAATTAAATTATCTACAGATTGCCCTGTAACAGCCCCAACTGATGACTTTGGCCAGGCTACTCTTTATGACTGTGCAATGGCTGTTTCAGCTAAATGGCGAGATGAGTATCGTTCTAAACCAAGTTACATTGAAGAAAACTGTAATGATTCTAATGTTGAGTTTGAACATAGAAAATCTTGTTTTTCAAAGCAATCAATGGATTTTTGGGGGATGTCAGACAACGCCTTGATTTTACATGGTCGTATTTGGGTTGTTATTAATGAGACTGGCAAGTCCCCACGTATTGCTGGGCAACAGAATATCAATGAAGTTGAATTGCTTTTTCCTAATATTCAAACAAAAACTGAGATTGTTAACTCATCTGTAGTTAATGTTTTAAAAAATCAACTTGTTGATAATGAATTACCGCTTCATTTGATTGAAGATGTTGATCTTAGTTATTGTGACAATGACTCCTGTTATTCTTTACCTTCACAGCACTTTGTTGCTAACTCTGTTGTAATACCTGTTGATGAGAATGATGTTCCAATACCTGATGCAGTCGGTGGAAGCTCCGTAAGTCTACCCTCTGGTAGACCTTTACCGCCTATTTCAGACCCTATCTATGCAGATGCCATTAATTCAGGTTTAACAGGTGTACCAACAGGTGACCCTGATACTGATGCAATAGTCGAGGATTTAATTAAACCTATTTTTGATGCGCCAGCACCGATTGTTCAACAGCCTACAGTAAATCCTCCCGTTGTTGACCCACCAATTACAAACCCTCCTGTAGTGAATCCACCGATTACAAACCCTCCAGTGCAAGGAAGCGCGGTAACGGTTTCTAATTTATCGGGCATAGAAACGAGGTTAGATACAGTGAATAACAACTTATCTTCTCTCAATGTTGATGTGGATTCATCAGGCGTTGAAAATCGGATAGATAGAACGAATGAGTTGGTAGAGGGTTTATCAACGTCAACCGTCCCAATAAATTTAGTCCCTGATAAAGGTCAAGCCTCTAGTTTTTGGGACTCTCGTTATCCTGATGGCTTTGCAGGGGTTTGGAATAACTACAATAACAATTTCCAAAATACCGCTTTAGTAGGCTGGGTTGATTCCTTCAAATTGACGTACTCATCCGATGGGACTCCGTCTTGGTCTATGTGTTTTGATTTGGGTTTTGTTGATTTTGGTTGTCACGTTATCGACATTGACAGTCGTGTTTGGTTAGCCATTCGAGCCTTTATTCTCTTCACCTCAGTTATGTTAGCCCGTCGCTTGGTCTTTGGGGGTTAAGTTATGGAAATCATAGAGTTTTTGCTATATCCGCTTTTCGGCTTCTTGATTTCTCGCATGATTGCATTTGTTATTTTTGACGTTTTATAGGAGGCGTTATGTTGGATTGGTTTTCTGAACGTTGGAATGATGCGGTTAATTTTTGTTGGTCATTATGGCTATCTTTGTATGACCTCTTAACAGACATTGCTTTATTTGTTTTTGATGGGCTTCTCTCTGTCTCTCTGCTCGCCATTGATGGTGTGGGTTCATCATTTTCTGCTTTAAATGTTATCCAATACATCGACCTTATTCCCAATGAAGTTAAGTCAATCATGGCATTGGTGGGAGTCAATGAAGCGAGCGTTATTATTGTCTCGGCTATTTTGATTCGTCTTGGGCTTCAACTTGTCCCATTTACACGACTTGGCTCTTAGGGGGAGTGTATGCCAATTAATATCATTGTCGGTAGACCGGGTTCTGGGAAGTCTTATGAATCGGTTGTCTACCACATCATTCCAGCCCTGAAAGAGGGGCGGAAAGTCATTACCAATGTACCATTGAATTTAGAACATTTTGAATCCGTATTTGGTGCTGAAATATTAGATTTAATCGAGGTTCGGGAGGATAGTTATTCCCGTGAATCTGGTTCTGTCAGGGCGTTTTCCACGGATCAATGTTTCACTGCGGATGAATGGAAAAATGACGATGGTGTAGGGGCGTTATTCGTTATTGATGAATGTCATTTTGTACTGCCTAGTCAGGGGCGAGGGAAGCAAGCAACGGAACATTTATCAGGAGTGTTAGATTATTTATCTATGCACCGTCATTATGGACACGACATTCTATTAATGACGCAAAGCTTGGGTAAGCTCCATAAAGACGTGAGGGCGATGATTCAAATTCAGTATCGAGTCTCTAAACATACAGCAGCAGGCTCTGATAAGACTTACACCCAAAAGGTGCTCGATGGTGCTGAGGGGCGAGCTGCTGAACTCAATACGAACGTCAGAAACTATAAATCTCGTTTTTTCCCTTTCTATGTTTCCCATACCAAGTCTGACAAAGCCGTCAATGAAGCGCATTCATCCGATATCAAACCCATTTGGAAGCGGTGGTATTTTTGGGTCGGCATTCCTGCCATTGTGATTGCTTTACCCATGTCCATTTCTAGCGCACTGGCTTTATTTGGCACAGAACCCGTTGAAGAGCATCAAGCCGTAGTGGTCGAGAAAGCCCAAGCTAACCACCAAGAAAAGAAACGACCGCCAATAAAAGTGCCTAAACGCTCTGTAGCGCATCCTTTTGAGAAACTAAGCCTATCTATCACAGGTTCGTCTATAACGTCTTACAAGGACGACAGAGGCAAATTACACCGTCAGTCAGAAGTGTATTTTAAGGCGATGAACAAATCACGCTATGAGTTTCCTTTAAAGCTTCAAGATTTATACATGGCTGGGTATGACGTGGCAGTCATGGGACATTGCTTAGTTGAAATCAAATACGATGACTATCAAGACTTTGTTTACTGCGAAGGAACTAAACCCAAAGGTCAAAATCAAGGTATGGATCTCACATCATCATTCACATCCGCATTATCAAGCAACACACCATAGATTAGGTTTGATTGGGCTGCTATATGCTTGCATGT
>NZ_MCZZ01000037.1 GCF_002875705.1 Vibrio sp. 10N.261.45.E2 | reverse complement strand
ACTATGATAGGTTTAATAATCAACTAGCTGTGGTGTGGGTTACTCCCCTTGAAAAAAATATTACTTATTACTTTGTTGAGCACTTCCGTACTAGCAGAGACTGAATCCCCTCAAGTCTTTGTTGGTGTAAAGGGCGGGTATCAATTGGCTCTAGACGAGACTTACAATTACTCCAATCCAAAGGGCGGAATATTAGGCATATATACCGGATTGCAGCTTACTCCATCTTGGAGTTGGGATGTCGGATATCAGTATCACGATGAATTAAAGGCAGATGTTACATCAGTTAATGTGAAAACTTGGTTGATTGAAAGCGCTCTCCGTTACGATTGGTACCTACAAGATAACCTGAGTTTATACGGCCGACTTGGTGCTGCTTATTGGGATATGGAAAAAACTCAAAAATCTTTAACTAATAGCGATGCCACTGGCTTTTCTCCTCTCGGTGAAGTGGGAGTTAACTATAAGTTCAACCCTAACGTCCGATTATCTACGGGCTATCAGTACATTGACAGTATTGGTCAGTCAAATACGGGGAAGTATGATAGTCATGGATTATTGGTCAATCTAACCTATACGTTTGGCGGCACCAAACAACCCGCGTTATTTGAAGTTGAGCCAGCTCCTGTCATGGAAGGTATTCCAGCCAAAGAGACGGTCACGGTAGAAACACCGTCTAAAATTAAGGTGTTTAAACAAAAAATAACAAATGGATTGTTTGGTTTTGATTCAAGCGAACCTAGCCATGAGTTTATTGACCAATTAACTGAGGTATCTTCGGTATTAAACGCTTACCCACAAGCTCAAGCCGCTGTTGTTGGCCACTCTGACTCAAAAGGCTCCGCACTCTACAATCAAAAACTTTCCGAGCATCGTGCTCAAGCGGTCGTCAATCAACTGATTAAATTGGACGTCACCCCGACACAACTTGATTGGCAAGGTGTCGGTGAGTCTCGACCTGTTGCTGACAACAATACCGCAGAGGGGCGAGCAGAAAATCGCCGAGTTGAAATTATCATTCCAAATTTTAAGTATTAACGGGAAAGTATCATTATGTCTACATCAAATACGGCCCTCATAATAACCTTATCTGCTGCGTTGATGTTGTCTGGCTGTGGCTCGGAAGGAGCGCTGACTACACCGACTACGCCGA
>NZ_MCZZ01000036.1:2152-2745 GCF_002875705.1 Vibrio sp. 10N.261.45.E2 | reverse complement strand
TAGAACAAAGTCACCGCTGGGTAAAACAGAAAACCCGTCAAGCACTTGGATGGAAGTCATTGGAGGGAGCGAAAGCTAGCCTCCACGGTAAAGAATTGTGGACGATGCTGAAACGTGACCAAATAGAAATTGAAGGTGAGACAGCCTTTGAGCGATTTTACGCGCTCGCAGAATAATTGTATCTGGAGGACGGGTCTGCCACGCTTCTAACAATATTTGCGACAGAATCCTACTGGACAAGGCTTGTCAAATTAGCATAATACAAAGCAAGGTCATTATTTTTGGCTAAATCCCTCATTTGTGAACACATAGAACTTTAGAGAGTATATAAAATGTATGTAAAAGTATTAGGATTTGATTTAATAATCAAAGATGAAAATGGTAATGAGAAACTTATTGAAAATGGACTCATTGATGTTTTTAAAGGTAATTTAGATATTTATGATGAAAATGGTAAAGAAATAACTAAGTCAGACATTTTAAATAAAGTAAATTTAAAGGGCATGTCATCCATATTAATTGATGACATTATAGAAGAACACGGCGATGATATAGATTTTAAAGCTGTTATGGAAGAAGCGGAAGAGAAAGCC
>NZ_MCZZ01000036.1:0-1320 GCF_002875705.1 Vibrio sp. 10N.261.45.E2 | reverse complement strand
AGAAGCGGAAGAGAAAGCCAGCGTAGATAATGAGAATGATGAAGAACTCTTTAGTGTTAAAGAAGTTGATATTAAAAATGTTAATATTAAAGCTTCAGAAAAGAAAATAAGCCCTCCCCAGATTTCAGAATCCTCAGAATCCTCAGAACCCTCAGAACCCTCAGAACCCTCAGAACCTTCAAGTGATAATTTCATTAGTGATTTTGACTTGTCGGATGAATCTAATTCCGGGGGAAAAGACGATTTCATAACAAATAATTCTAAGCCAACTTTTGTCGGAACATCAAAGCCAAACTCAGATATTATCATTACCATTAATAATATTAATTATAAAACCATTACTGATTCCGATGGTAAATTTTCCATAACTATTAACCAAGAATTATCTGATGGAACTCATTTAGTTTTTATTCAGTCATCTGATGAAAATGGTTTGATTGCCAATTCTTCTGAAAGTGTGACGATAGATACAACAACTCCTTTACTATCAGAAGCAGTTATTGACAATTCGAATTCGGAGCTGATTGATATTTTATCTGACTCTAATATTGTTTTTAAAGGTATATCTGAAATTGGAGCAAGAGTCGTTGTTGATATTTATGATGGTGAAGAAATAATTATTTCTTTAAGCACTATTGTAAATGATAATGGAGAGTGGGTAATAATTAGTTCTAGTGAAATTCAAGATGGGACCTACACTTGGAAAGTGACAGCTACCGATAAAGCCGATAATGTTGTAAGTATTCCAGGTGGAGACGTGATTATTGATACAATAGCTCCGATTTCTACTGAAAATAAACTATTAGATGATAGTTCTATTCAAGATTCTATTACCAATATAAATCAACCTAGATTCGTTGGTAAAACAGAGCCAGACGCATCCGTTAATATTATTATTTATTCAGATGATGGAACAGAGTTTCCAGCTATTGCAACCGTTTCAGCAGATGGTGTTTGGGAAGCTCAATCACCGATTGAACTTCCTGATGGCGTTTATTCTTGGATTGTTAGAACTGAGGATAGTGCAGGTAATGTTAGCATAACTTCTCCTAATTCTATGACTATTGATACCACACCTCCCGTCTTAAGTTCTGTAAGTTTAGATACGGATAGTGGTCGTTCCGATAGTGATGGTGTTACTCATACTACTATGCCACGATTCTCTGGTGCTACGGAGAGTGGGGCAAGTGTGATTATTACTATTCATCAAGGTGAGTACCTCATAGATACTATCACTACTATTGCCGATGGCAATGGGAATTGGATCGCAGAAGGTCACGTAGGTTTGGAAGATGGGGGGTACACTTGGACGGTGACAGT
>NZ_MCZZ01000035.1 GCF_002875705.1 Vibrio sp. 10N.261.45.E2 | reverse complement strand
GTGCCTTGCCAGCCCTTTCAACTTTGAGTTGCCTTACCCAGCTTTCTAGCGTGGTTTTTCCAATACCCGGGTTAAAAGTGCGTCTATCACGCTTAGTCATAATGTCACCTGTTTTAGTCTTGAGATGATCATACATCACCTCTTAATCAGGTGGCCAAATTCACTATGCCACTACAGGATCAACAATGGGGAAGGCAACATGATTTGAACCTCCCCTCTTAAATCTTCCAAGTCCCACTCTTCATTGGGGATATAAAGGTTGTCTAGCTGCTCTAATAGCAGAGGCAAGGTTTCGATGAGCTTCAAGCATTTTGGGGTAGGTTCAAGCCTCGCTTTATCTCTAACAAACAATTCATCATCAAATTGTTCTCTGAGCTTACGAAGCATGACACTGATCGTCGGCTGACTTACGTTTAAGGCTTTTGCTGCGCTTACCGTTTGGCGAGTTTCATTGAGCACCAAAATAAGCCGCAGTAAGTTTAGATCTCTGGTCATGCCCGACTCCAAGTTATTTAGAAAAGTGGGAAGTACGCTGGCGAATACCCTTTTTTCATCGCTTCTACCATTGGCAATAATTTGGGTAATGCGTGACGAAAAAACATCTCATACCCTTGGCACAAATGATTCATCGCGCTGCCATCTTCGGTTGTTGCTATTCTATTCTTAGGGCAGCCACCTTGGCAAAGCTCAACAAAATCACAACCTCGACAAGTGCTGTTCAGTTCATGATATTTGTTGGTGCCAAACGCGATTTGTTCAGGTGAACTCGCCATGGTTGCAAGCTTATCACTATTCACAGTACCCAGTTGATGATCTTGGTACCCATAATGGTCACAACTGTAAACATTGCCGTCATGCTCAACCATTAATTGCTGTCCACAAGTCGCGCTGTGATGGCACATTTGGCTTTGGTAATCCATCAACACCATTAGACAGTTTTCAAAAAACTGGATATACACTTTACCGACATCATTGGCGACCCACGCATCAAACAAATCACAAAGGAACTGTCCCCATTGCTCACCGGTTAGCGACCAGTCGTGCCCTGTTCGCCTATCCAATTCATGATCGATACAAGGCTGAAATTGCATATAACCGCTGCCATTTTCAACCAAAAATTGATAGATCGTTTTGCCGTGTTTGTAGGTTTTATTATTCACAACCGTTAACGTATTAAACTCAACGTTGTGCTTTTTTAGATAAGACATCCCACGCATTGTACGTTCAAAAGACGACTGACCATTTTTATCGATCCGAGCGATATCATTCAGAATGTTGGGGCCATCGATACTGATGCCCATCATGAAATTGTGTTTAGCAAAGAAGCTCGCCCAGCGATCGTTAATCATGGTTCCATTGGTCTGCATGGTATTTACGACACGCTTTTTCGTCGCTTTGCTTGCCTGTGCTTTCATTGCCGTTTCATAGAAATCGAGCCCTCTTAACATCGGCTCGCCACCATGCCAGATAAAGTCCACTTGCTGAGCTTTCATTGGCTGCGCGTCGATATGAGCACCGACAATTTGCTCCATCATGTCCAGAGACATCGAAGACCTTTTGTCGCCATCTTGTCTATTGAGGTAATAGCAGTAGCTACAATCCAGATTGCACTGAGCCCCTTCGGCTTTAATGAATAAGCTAAAAGGATGAGTTGATGTGTTCATATTGATTCCCGTACTTTTTTGTCAACATATCAACCGCAAATCAATCAAACAATAGCGCCTCAGTCGCCCTATTAACACACGCTATCAAAGCGCCTTTCTATTTCAAAAAAACATCAAACAAAGCAATGAGTTAAATAACAAAAATAGCGTATTAACATCCTTAATATCGGCTATTACACTCCTTAATCTCACTTACTCATATGATAAATGCCTAACTCTGTTCCTACGATCTAAGGTGTTCCATGAGAAAGCTGCTCTATAAGAAAAGTGTACTGACCAGTTTAGTGTGTTCTTTGTCCAGTATTATCGCGATGCCATCCCTTGCCCAACAATCTATTAATCCTGAAGAAGAGCTCGCTTACAACTTAGGTGTTCAAGCGTTTATCTACGGTACGGGTCCATTAACCGTGGCGGCGGTTAGGCAAACAACCACATCGGTTGACGCGCCGATGGACAACGCCATGGCACCATTGAATGAGATGGGTAAGACACGCGTTCTATCTGGGCCTCAGGATAGAATTGTGCCTACTGTCAACAACGATACGCTCTACTCACAAGCTCACTACGATCTCGATTTGTCGGGTCCGATGGTGATAGATATTCCTCGCACCGATAAGCGTTACTACATTGTTCAATTATTGGATGCTTACTCAGATTCGATTGAAGATCTGCACGCCAAGAATGTCGGCGACCAAGGTTCCAAAGTGCTGTTGGTCAACAAAGGATGGGCTGGCGAAGTGCCAGAGGGAATTGATCGTGTCGTAGAGTCTCGCACTCCTATGGTTTGGTTGATTCAACGAACGGGCGTGTTTGGCGAGCAAGATCTCAATGACGCGTTGGTGACTCACGATAAATTTCTCAGCTACCCACTCGATCAACTCGGCGCAGAGCATGACATCGTAGAACTCAAAGCTTCGACAGGTCGTATACCACCCATGGCGAGACCTGAAGGATTAGAGTGGTATTCGCTAATTGACCGTGAGCTACGTAAAAACCCGATTCCAGAAGATGCTGCCATCGTTGATCAATTCCAACAAATTGGTATTGGAGGATCGACCCCCTTTAACCCGGACGCGCTAACTTCAGTACAGAAAAAAGGGCTAATGCGCGCGATTGACTCTTCGCAACAGATCATTCAATACGCAGGTCGAAGCATCGGTGATGTCAATAATGGCTGGTCGATGATGTACGAGGGAGGCCGCTACGGAAATGACTACCTGAGCCGAGCGAGCATCAATATGCGTGCGGCTGGTTTGAATGTGCCAGAGCGAGCTCTTTATCCAAATCGATACACGGACTCGAATGGCGAGCAACTGTCGGGCGACAATCAATATCGAATGACCATGCCTGCCGATGCACCCGCTGATGCCTTTTGGTCGTTGACCATGTATGACGCTAAAAACCTGTTCATGGTTGAGAACTTCATTCAACGCTATTCCATCTCTACCAACCGTAAAGATGAGCTGAAATACGCAGAAGACGGCACTCTGCCTATCTGTATTCAGTACAACAAGCCAGCTGATCCGGCATGTAATTGGCTACCTGCACCGAAAGACGATTTTTATCTGCATATGCGTCTTTACGAGCCAACGCAAGCCGTTCTCAACAATGAATATCCACTCCCGCAAGTCGAAAAACTCTAGCCCCAATTAAGTCGGTTGGTTAGCCTAAGTCAATTGCCACGGCGTTCTTAGTGCTCGCTCGTGGCAATCCCTTCAGACATGACTCAAATCGCTAGAAACATAACTCATACATTGAAAATGAGGTCCTATTCTTGAAAACACCTTTCATCACACTGTCTCTGTTGGTAACAGGGATAGTCAGCTCTCTTGCTCACGCGGGAGGGTTAAACCTATCTCAGATTGCGACAACCAAAAGCGTTGGTACGGCCGGCGCAGGAAACGTAACCGCGAACGATGCATCGGCGGTGATCACCAATGCTGCAGGATTATCGGCCATTGAAGAAAGCGCTTGGATTCTCGGCGTTCAATACCTCGATGTTGAAGCCACTTTTGTCCGTGACGATAACTCGGCTTCGACCACAGGAAGCAGCGCCGATGTTCTCCCTCACTTGTCTTACGCATCAAGGCTTAATGACCAATGGGTCGTTGGCGCAGCATTGCACGCAGCAGGCGGCACTGGCGTTGAATACTCACACGGCGTTGGCGCGCACCCTGCTTTATTGATCAAAGAAAATAGCATTTCGGCACTCAACTTAACGTCCTCATTGTCGTATCAAGTCAATGAACAACTGTCCCTTGGCGGCTCTTTGATATTGCAGCACGCAGCGCTTGAGACTCAAGCCTTGAACGGTCGTGAGCTCCAAGGAGATAGTCTTGATTTAGGGTTTGGCTTGAGTGTCAATCACCAAATAAGTGACCGCACACAATTAGGCGTCAGTTATCAGGGCCAATTTGATCACGACCTTTCTCTTGATACCGCTAACGCTTTTGGAATTAGCTCTGAACTGACATGGGTGCGAAGCTTAAATCTGGGGTTGAAGCATTCATTAAATGAGAGCTTAAACCTTCTACTCAGCTCCAACGTGGAAACATGGCAAGATTATGATGACAAATACTCAACCACCTATTCTCTTGGTGTTGGTGTGGAATACGCCTACCAGGATTGGTTGCTGTACAGTGGCGTAAGTGGTGACACGAGCCCAGTAAGCAGTCAAAACAGAGATGTGTTACTCCCACTCGATAGACAGTGGCGTATCGGATTTGGCGCTGAGAAGAAGATATCCAATGACTTACATCTAGGATTGAGCTACCAATACCAAGATCTAGGCCATGGTGAAATTAATGCTGACTCAGGACTATTTCAGCCTTCTGGCAGCTATTCGACCAACAGAGTTCACTTCATCACTTTGTCTCTTCGCCATTAAAGCGAACTCTTGAGCGTTCCATTCTAGCTTCTAGCTTCTAGCTTCTAGCAAAAAACGATACGAAAAAGGATTGGCTAAGAGAGCAATCCTTTTGATTTCATGAATATCATTCTGCCAAACAGAAAGGCTCAAACACCCTTTACGCTCATAGCAATTATCGTTATTGTGACTCTCAACGTCATCATCACAACAAGGATTGTCTGAGAGTTATGAACAGCACAATTGAAACTATTCTGGGGCACCGCTCCATTCGTCAATATACAAATCAACCGATTGAAAAAGCACAACTCGATGTGATTATTCAGGCTGGTCTCGCGGCTTCATCATCGAGTTTACTGCAGGCTGTTTCTATCGTGAGAGTGACAGACAAAGAGAAACGTAAGCTGCTAGCCGAATACGCAGGCAACCAAGCTTACGTTGAGAACGCGGCTGAGTTTTTGGTGTTCTGTATCGACTATCAACGCCACGCCCAGATCAATCCTGAAGTGAAAACCGACTTTACTGAACTGACACTGATTGGCGCGGTAGATTCTGGCATCATGGCGCAAAACTGCATGTTGGCTGCTGAATCACTAGGCTTAGGTGGTGTGTACATTGGTGGACTGCGTAACAGCGCGCAACAAGTCGATGAACTGTTAGAACTCCCACAACACACCGCCGTGTTGTTTGGGATGTGCTTAGGTCACCCGGCACAACAACCAGAGGTTAAGCCCCGCCTTCCTGCTCACGTGGTGGTGCACGAAAACCAATACCAACCGCTGAGCCTTGATGAAATTGCTAGCTACGATGACTCAATGCAAAGCTACTACGCAAACCGCTCAAACAATCAAAAGCAAAGCAGTTGGTCACAGCAGATCACGCAAAAGCTGTCTGGCGAATCTCGTCCACACATCCTGCCTTACTTGAACAGCAAACAGCTAACCCAGCGTTAAGCGTTAAGCGTTAAGAAATTGCAACAAACCACAGCGCAAACAAAAATGTCAGCGTACGATACGCTGACATTTTTATTTATCCGAGGTCAATTTGCTTACAGATATTTCTCGATCGGCAATAACTGTAAGAAGCCTGACTGCATGCGTTCCCACTTACCGGTTTCAGGTTCACTGTCCCAACTTTGTTCACCGGAATACCAATACACATCACCGTCTTCAAGCTCTAAGCGCCAGCTATTATCTTCACTCATGGCTTGCTCAATGGTGTTTGCCAACGTTTCAGCAATCTCTTTATTCTCGATGATCAAAACTGATTCTGTATTGAGGTAGGTAGAACGTAAGTTAAAGTTAAATGAGCCTATACTCGCGATACTGCGGTCAAATACGACTGACTTTGCATGCAAGCCATAGGCAGTCTCAGGCGCACATTTAGACTGGTCATGAGTCGATGCTTCACAAAGCTTCGATTCTGGTTTTAGCTCAAACAGGTCGATGCCGTGATCCAACATATCGTAACGTCTACCCGCATAAGCAGAGTGGTTGGTCACCAAATCATTAGAAGCCATTGAATTGGTCAGTGCCTTAATCTCAACACCCTTATTATTCAATACTTGCCATTCATCTAGCTGATCATCATCGAATACAAGGTAAGCCGATTCCAACAAGATCTCTTGTTTCGATTCGCTGGCTAGTTGCCCTAAAAGAACCGCCGTTGCTTTAGGTTCATTAGTATTGTCTGAATCGACAGGCACAGGGCGATCGTAAGCGAAACGGGCATTCACCCAAGTCATCTCACCAAGTGCCTCTTTCAAAAGGCTATCTGCTGCTTCACTATTTAATGGTAATTCAGGGTAGTTTTTGTATTTTGGAACGGTGATATCGCCAACCTTTGAAAGATCCGGTTGCTCTTCGTCACCCAACATAGCGACAGGGTAAGACCAACGGCTGTCCCAATATTCAATAAAACTGGTTTGGATGGTGGTAACGACTGTGCCCATCACCAATACATCACGATCTCGGAAATTGATCTCGTCAGAAAGGTCAAAATATTCATCACCTATATTACGCCCGCCAACAACAGACAAGGTGCCATCTACGGTAAACGATTTGTTATGCATGCGGCGGTTTAAGCGAGAGAAGTCGCCAAGGAAACTTAGCCATTTACTGAAGCCACGGCGTGTGGGTGTTGGATTGAATATTCTAATCTCAACATTCGGGTGTGCATCCAATGCTGATAATAACCCTTCACGCTCGTTGAGATTGATATCATCTAGCATCACTCGCACTTTAACGCCGCGATCAGCCGCTGCTAATAAACGGCTGGCTAGGTATCTGCCCGATTCGTCAGAGTTCCAAATGTAGTATTGAATATCAATGGTGTGCTCTGCACTTTCAACTAATGCCAATCGCTGCGCTAAAGCATCCCAACCGGATTCTTGTAAACGAACAGCGCTAGTCGCTTGCTCTGATACGGGTTGATATTCGTCCGCTAAAACCGATAAAGTGCTTGGTCCATAAGAGGTGTAAGGTTCTGCGGGATGGTCGATGCCTTCAGGTAGCGAAGAACAGCCGCCAAGAATAGCGACTAATAATAAGGTTAAGCTGATGCGTTGGAGCACAGGCATGTGTCTGACTTCCTTTTCACGATGACGTCTTTAGAAACTCTCCCGACAGCTTGTGACTCACAAGCTGTTCAGGGCTATTCATTGATTATTACTGCTAAAGCCTGAAATTTATAGGTAATTATCCAGTATAAGCAAAACTTAGCGACTTCATCGTAGGGAACAAAGCACCAAAGTCCCCTATTTACACATCAATCTATGCTACAAGATCACGATGACTTCAATTGCTCAATGGCCAAACAATAGAGGCCTAGCGGCTTTCTCACCATCTCAACCGTAATCTCTGTTCTGTTTGGGTTACAGTTCAATGCAAGTGCATAACCGTGTAAATAGTCCACCAGTAAATGAAGCGCATCTTCGGTTTGTTCTGATGTGAGATTCAGCGGATTCACTACCGCAGCAAAGCGCTTACCAAACACCTCGACAGGCCCAAGCGCCTTCATCGTTAGCAGAGTTTCTAGCAGACCACGGTAGTCATTCAACACCGATAGGTAACTCACGCTAAGCTGATAAAGGTTCTCTTGCCACACTTGCTTTTGCTCAGGCTGCGCCACTTCACGAACCAAAGAGACAGTGATCGATTCTAAGAGGTCATTTTTATTTTTGAAGTAATGGTATATCGCCATCGCATCCACACCGAGCTCTGTGGCTAACCCTCTAATGCTCGGTACTTTGCCTCCTTCGCGCATCATGCTTTTTGCCGTATCTAAGATCTTTTCAGCACTCAATTGCCTTGATCCACTCTTGGGCCGACCTCGTTTTTGATCCTTGACAGTCATATCTCCACCTCTTAAACTCAATTTCTACACTGTAGAATATTTTAATTTAATACAGCGCAAATGCCAAGTTCCAGTTCAATTTCGGAGTTAACAATGTCAAATATTGTCTTTATCGGTGCGAGTCTTGATGGTTTTATTGCAGACAAACAAGGTGGTCTAGATTGGCTACAAGCCATCCCAAATCCAGAGGGAAATGACATGGGGTACAACGCCCATATCGATCGTATTGATGCTTTGGTTATGGGCCGAAACACAATGGAGATGGTGTTAAGCTTCGGTATTGATTGGCCTTACAGCAAGCCAGTATATGTACTGAGCAACACGTTGACGGAAGTGCCTAAGGAGCTCGAAGATAAAGTCTTCTTGATAAAGGGCGAACTCACTCAGATCATCAAGGACCTGAACAGCAAAGGCCTTAACAATCTGTATATTGATGGCGGCGTGACCATTCAAAACTTCCTGAAAGAAGACTTGATTGATGAGCTGATCATCTCGACGATTCCGATCGTTCTTGGTGGTGGTTCTCCATTATTTGGTGACTTAGTCTCTCCTCTCAGATTTACACTGAAAGGCGTCACGACTTACCTAGACGAGATAGTAACCACTCACTACCGACGTAAACGCTAGAGTAGTCATCGGGTTGTACCAACTTCGAAATCATTGTTCGCGTTACACAAGAACAGCCGCATCTATTCAAGATTACCCAAAAGTAGTACTATTTATCGTATTTCATTCTTAATGGTATCTAGGTCTTATGAAACTTTTAGTCGATCGCACTGGTGAACAGTTTTTAGAAATTCTGGAAGAATCAGGAGACAAACTGACGGTTCAGTTCATTAGTAATGAAGGCAATCGAAAGGGTAAACCCTTCCAAGATAGTTTGAGTGGCTTGTTCCTGACCGGTTGGAAGCCACGCACTACCTCAACTGCAATAGGTTTAGAGCGCTTTAAACAAGGCAAGCTCGAAGACCCTAAAGTGAGTTTCGCGTTACACCAGCTCTATCCTCTGGGTCGATACGTAAAACTACCTTCTGGTGATATCGCAACAATCGCGAGTTACGCGAACACACATGCCGATGGCTACTACATGTTTGTGCGCCTCAACGATGACTTAACACGACTCAAGATTACACCTGATTGGGAACTGCAACCTTCCGTTGAAAGATTGGCGCTGCCTTATTACCCTGTCCCAATAACCAAGGAAGAGCTCGACAATATTGACGATTTTGATGCATGGGCTGGAGGGTTTTAACTCATATCAAGAGCTTTTTGGATCTTCAAGCACTGGCTATCTCGCCTAATGTACTCTTGGTTTAAACATAAATTTTCACACTCACAAAACTAGCACTTTAGTATTATACAAAACCATCTTTATTAGTACTTCTCCAATCCTCCTTAACAAAAATATCAATATTTGCATGAAAAGTTAAGATCTCCATTTATGTACAAAAATCAAAACCCTCCTTATTATTTTGATTAAATTTTTATTATTCGCACCCTGTAGTGGTCAAGTAA
>NZ_MCZZ01000034.1 GCF_002875705.1 Vibrio sp. 10N.261.45.E2 | reverse complement strand
GCCTGAGCACCCGAGTTGACCCCCGTACCGTTTGACTCCTCACGAATCGCCCCGACAGCCAGCGTATTGCCATCTGATGATAAAGCAACTGAATGACCAAAGTAATCATAGAAATCAGGGGTAGAGGCCTTTATGTAGGCTTCCTGAGTCCATGTAGAGGCTCTGTAACGGAAGAGATAAACCGCACCAGAGAACGCCACAGAATTGTTCGCCTGAGCA
>NZ_MCZZ01000033.1 GCF_002875705.1 Vibrio sp. 10N.261.45.E2 | reverse complement strand
TCTTAGTCAATACGACAAGTTTCAGGCATACCTAACCCAGTAAGCTTGTTTAACGCTTTTATCATCGCGTAAGTTTCACCCACCTGGGCATTGTAATTTCTTAAACTTAAACGACCGCCAAGCAGCTGTTTGACTCGATACATCGCTGTTTCTGAGAGTGAACGTCTGTGGTATCCATACCGCTCTTTCCAATACTTATTTGAGCCGTATAACTTCTGGCAACCCACGGCGAAATTTCGAGGATGACCACGCTCCCAGAAGGCCGCCCCTTCTCTTGGGGGAATAAACGCAACGGCTCGCTTCATCTTAATAGCAGCGTGACACGTTCTCGTGTCGTAAGCGCCATCGCCAGACACCTCAAGGATACTTCGGCGTGTTTGTTTCAGTAAGTTCGGGAGTACCTCTCCATCTGTAACCGTCGATAAACTTAGCTCGGCGGCAATGATCTCATGAGTGTTGGTATCGACGGCAATATGAAGCTTTCGCCAGACTCTGCGCTTGCCATCCGTACCGTGTTTTTTGACTTTCCATTCACCTTCGCCATAAACCTTAAGGCC
>NZ_MCZZ01000032.1 GCF_002875705.1 Vibrio sp. 10N.261.45.E2 | reverse complement strand
CTTCGCAGTTGAATTCGGGAGTAATCAGGTTGTGATTTATAGCGAATGAAAAACCTGATTATACTCATAAACCTGCCACGCGCCCAATTGCAGCGTAGCTGCTATGTTCTATTGCTTGGAATATGAGTGATACAACAACGTAATTATGGATGAATCATTATTCGACAATCCATTTAATACTACTAATAGAACTATTCTTATCTTTAAAAACAATATCTATATCATCGACGTCTGTAGTTAAATTAATTTGTTTCAAGAATAAAAGAACATTAAAGATTTTTCCTTTATCATCCAAATTTGAAGTTATAATAATTGATTTTATTTTTCCGTGTATGTTTTTCTTAATTATGCTTTTACTTTTATCAGATAAATGGTAAGTTTTGTTAAAATAAAAGCCATTCATATCCTCCATAATAACAACATCATGATCTACTATGAAGTAATCTTGATTGTTCTTTATAAAATCTCTAAGTTTTAATCTTTCGATATTCTGTAGGTTTTCTTTAAGTTGTTCAGCTGTGCCAAGTATGAAAAACACACTTACTAATAGTATAGCTGAAATAGCTCCACACATAGCATCAACCATAGGTGTTAATTGTTCATCATTTGTACTCATTTATTTCCTCCCGTTTTTCAAAAACGGCACTGAAGGGGGGTAGGAACGACATTCCGCAGGTGTTTTAGCAGTTATTTTGAAGAAGATGTAGACTTTGCTAAGTAAATTCACTAAAAAACATCAAACAATATCCCCTTAAAATATCATACAGTTAGGTATGTTATTACTTAACTTTACATTTTACCACTATTTGTATGGGTCCACCACAGGTTCTGTCGCAAATATTGT
>NZ_MCZZ01000031.1 GCF_002875705.1 Vibrio sp. 10N.261.45.E2 | reverse complement strand
AATGGGGCGTACCATACATTTGCCCCATTCCTTCTTAGAGTAGATATTCATTAAAAGCCTATTGATGCCCCGAAGTTTGCTAGAGGTGCAGCTCGTCAATATTTCCTCATTACATTTAGCATTGATAAAACTAATGATAAATATCCCACTGAAAAATAACCATTTCAGTGGTTTTAATTTGTTAAGATCAAATATAAAAAGATGCACTACTTCTTTAATTCGGGCTTTGTGAAGTACTTATTCTGGAGGGAAAAGGCTAATAGTTGCTAAGGCGACATTTAGTTTAAGATTTTATCAAGCATATAAGGAAGAAAACAACTAGTGAATGTAATTCACTTCAACCTGAAATCTAAGTAACTTTTTTCAATTAAATCAAAGGGCAATAATCGACTCATCAAGTTAAGTGTCAAACGAAGATGCTTGAATAAAAATCACAAATATTCTTGAGGTGTCATTATGAATCAATATAAAAAGTCACTAACACTCTTAACCTGTGGAGTTCTTCTAGCGAGCACACCATTAACAGTAATGGCAGAAGAAGAGTTTCACGATGCTGATCCACGAAACACAAGTTGGCGAGGTGGTATAGGCGCTTCAGATGAAGGCGAGATAAAACTGGCTGTTGGTGGTGGCGGTTCAAACCTTTTTGATACTGATTATCAAACACAAACAAATATTTTGATTGAATACTACACGGATTCAGAAAATGCTCGACTTCGCTCAGCTCACTTTGATGAGCGATTTGGTGGCGTTTACATAGACTATAATCATATTAGTGATGCGATGGATTTCTATTCGGCGGGCTACATGCTTCCTTTGGATGCTGGAGACAATTTAATGCTCTTCCCATCAATCAATTATACTTACGTAGAATTTGATACCGATGGTTTGTCGAAAGTAGCGAATGAAGCATGTAATTTTGCAAATTCCTCTGTTGTGAATGCCTGTGGCACCCTTGAAGGGCTTGGAGGAGCAAGTGCAGCGTTGATTGAGCAAGTGATCGGCAATGACGACTCTGGTCAAATGGGGTCTGTGAACCTCTATGCTTTAAAGCCATGGAACGCTAACCACTACACTGTAATCAACGCCAACCTTGGGTCTTCGTTTGATGGTGTTGAAATGAATGTTGCTAATTTGATGTGGCTGCAAGGTATAAAGACAAAACTGGGTGACAACATTCTAAACATTTACTTTGAAATCAAATACGATGTGATTGAAATTGAACCGACTGGCTATACTGCAATTAACAACTCAACATTCAAATCTGAAGAGACCACGGGAACCATAGGCTTTGATTTCCGTTTCTAATAGCGGTGATTAGTTTCACTTACATGTCAATATCATGTAAGTGAAACCGCTTCATTGTTATTCGCTTTTTTATCGTGAACATTAAAAGCTCTATGAAAATGACTCCCTGATCACTCCCTTTAACCATTGGACCCCCATATCTCTTTCGGTTGCGTTGTGATTGATTAAATAGAGCGGGAGATCATCACAATTAAACGGCAAATCAAAACGTTGAACCAAATCTAGTTTTTTGGTTTTATCATACAAGTACTCAGGAATAACACTGAGCCAGTCACTTTCGGAAACCATAAAAATCAGATTCATTGCAGCTGTTGAACCGTATGTCACGTTCACATTAGGTACTTTATCCTGAATAAGCCCCTCAAATGTATTTCTATCAATATCTGGTCGACTCCAACCAACATGTTCTTCGTTGAGGAATGCTTTAAGCGTCAGCTGCCCATTAATTCTTGAATGACTCTTGTTTGCGATTGCCACCATTTTATCTGCCGCGACTTGTTCAACAACAAAAGAGCGATTTTCAGGATTGACGAATGAAATAAGTACATCGGCCTTTCGCATACTTAATGCGTTGTTAAAATTTCCTTCGCGATTTTCACTTCTAAACTTGACGATATTCACATTGGGAGCTGCGTGCTTTGAGATTTTTAACAATTTTTGAAAATACCAGAGGTCGAGATCAGAATCCCCTGCGATAAAAAAGGTTCTATCACTTGTCTTCGGGTGAAATGTTTCAAAGATCTTTTTGGTGCCTTCAAGAGCAGTGAGGTGTGGTGATATTTCTTTATAGAGTTCCACGGCGTATGTTGTTGGCTTTAACCCTCTTCCCTCTCTGACGAAAAGGGGATTGTTATACTCATTTCGTAATTTGCTGAGCGCATGACTTACCGCTGATGAAGTAATGTGCATTATTTCAGACGCACCTCGAACACTTCCCGTTTTATATATCGCAGAGAATGTTTTGAGTAAGTTTAAATCAATCATAGTGTGGTTCTACCGTTTCGAAACTCTACTTAGTCGTGAATGAAGTTCATGTTAATTTTCCAGCGATCAGTTCTTCGACCATTTTTTTTAGCCAAACATGCAGACTATGATTGCGGTTTTTTTGTAGTACAGAAATAGAAAAAGGGACTTCAATCGTTTTTGAAAAGTTCATGTCTATTCTTTGAAGCAAATCAGGATAGCGGGCAAGATACATTTTTGAACCGACTAATATCGTGTCTGAAGTTGATACGATATTCACCGCCGTTTGCAAGTCGCCACATCGTAGATCGATAATATATTCTCTCTCCGTTATCATTTCAGCTTGCGATTTAATCTTCATCCCATTTTCAACTTCAGTCCCTATACAGACAGCAAGATCGAATTCATCGAGTTCTTGTGGCGTGTGAACTCCGTTTGCTAACGGGTGCTCTTTTCGTCCATACACGCAAAGCTCGTCAACAAACAGTTGCTTGCTGTGTATCTCTTTGGGTTGATCGAGGATTTCATGATTCAATGACATGTGAATATTGCCATTTAGCAGGCCGTTCATCGTACCTGAATCGCAATTGTCGAGGCGAATTTTTACGTTAGGGGCTTCAGATTTGATTTCGGTATAGAGCTCGGTACCAATAAGTTCAAGCGCGGAAGGGTGAAGGGCAATGCGTAACTCTTCAGTTAAATGACTAGGATTAAAGGATTCTTGAGGTTGGAACGTTAATAATAGAGCCTCAAGTGCACTGGGCATTCGAGAGTAAAGGTGAGCAGCATACTCTGTTGGTGCTAATCCAGATTTTGTCTTAGTGAACAAAGGGTCGTCTAAGGTGTCCCGAAGCTTTTTCAATGTACGGCTAATGGCAGATTGACTCAGCCCTAAGCGTTCGGCGGTTTTACTGGTATTTCGTATTTGATACAACGAGATAAAAACTTTTAGATGATGTATTTCCAACTGCTCTAATCTATTTAGATTCATAAAGACCTACGAAAAATAATATGTTAGTGAGTATAATGCCAATGTAGGTTAAGTTGGCCCACATTGGCATTCATTCGTTAACTTTTATCTGCAACTCTAACTAGGGGCTGTTGACTTAGAGTATGGTCAATTCCTTAGGTTAAGTTTTGTAATTAAACAGTACACCAAAGTAGTGAATAGCGGCATCGTATTCACCTTTTAATTGGCTATTTGCAGGTCCATCAAGTGAATAAATGATGTCTGAGTTACCGCCGTAATAGTACTCGTAGTATAACTGCATGCGTAAATTTGTGGTTATGTCTTTACTGGCTCCAACGCCAAGTTTCCAAACTTCACCGGTTGGGACATCAGGGGCCTGTAGAGTTGGATCATCTTGTGGCGAGCTCTCATAGGTAACCCCCGTTTCTAAACGCCATTGAGACTCAAGGTTATGGTGCATACCAAGGCTCAAAGAGTAAGTGTCTTCCCACTGTCGATTAATCGCGGCACTGGTGTTAGGTAAAGTGATGGTTGTATCTTTAATTTTGCTAAAATCGCTCCAACTTGCACTCCATAGGGCGGCGGTATTAGGAGACAAAGAGTGATAACCACTAATACTGATAATGTTAGGCATGACGATGTTAAAAGATGCCGACTTAAGTAGGTTATCACCTTTGAAATCACCATCCATATCATGATTGATTTCAGAGCGATAAAAAGCACCAAATCGATGAGCTTTATTAACCTCATAAAAAACACTCAAGGTATAACCAAATTCTACACTTTCTCCACTGCCTGTTAACTTACGCTCGTTGTTACGAGAGGTCATGTTCTGTTCGATTTTGCCAAACTCACTGATCAAGCCAACACCCACAGAGAGCTTTTCATCGATTTTGAAAGCAAGACTCGGGTTAATCTGTATGGTCATTAACGACGTGTTTGTGACGAGTTGGGCGCCCGAAAAGTTATTCCCGTAATCAAGTGCTGAACCACCAGCCGCGGCAATGGCTAGACCAAAAGAAACCGCATCATTAGCTGGCGTTACCCAATAAAAAGAACCCGCAGGCATAGTTGTTCCGGCTTCGCTATAGTGTTCTCCACCAGAAAAAGCTCCCGTAGAGCCGCTATCGGTGTAGTTGATGTCTGAAATGACTCCTTCCAGGTTAAATGCAATCGTGCTTTGCTCAATTCTGGTCATGCTTGCTGGGTTAGCAAAAGCCGTTTCAGCACCTTCGGCGATAGCTTGTGCGCCTGCGCCTGCTGTGCTGACACTCATCATGCCCAGTTCAGGAAATACATAGGCGGCAGAATGGGCATGCGTGGAAAGTAACGCCGAAATAAGCGCCGTTAAATATGAATATCTCATGGATTAATTTCTCAAAATGGGGTGTGACTTAGCGCTGTATCGAAAGATATCAGCGCTTAAAATGGGGTTGATTATGGAGCGTTTGGATACGATTTATAGGAATGAAGACGAACTGTTGCTGCTCCAATGACGTCAATACAGCCAAGTAAAGGATGGGGTTTACTCGCCGTGATCCATGCTGAGCACGTCGCTCCAATAGAGATGACTTTCCCTTTTGGTTCAAATGTTTCGAGTATGGTTGTTCGGCCATGGGTGCTGGTATTAGAACTGACATGCGGCTTAACGCTCTGGGGCCTTGAATCGGTGAAACAGATGCTTCAAAACCGCTAAATGCAGTTTGCCAAGCAACCTGCGAGCCAAGAAGCCCAGCTCCGGCAATCGTTACATCTTTAATATTCAAAATGTCACCATTATTCTAAATGCAATGAGTCGACAAAAATATGCCGACTCATTAATTTGGACGTTAACTATTTGTTTGCTTTAAGAATTGCAGGTGGAATCCATTCACTTAGAAGCGCCGATTGCTTTGGTTCATAAAGACGCATAGTTACACCAATAACACCATCTTTAGGAGCGGGTAGCCAGTTAGAAACTTCACTGCCAGCTGGGCGGCTATGTTGTAAGTACAGCGTTAGTGAACCGTCATCATTGTAGGTTAGTTCATTACGGTCACCTATAGCGAAGCGGTCAAGTTCGTTCTCGACAGCGAAACCAGCTTCGTCGTACATAGTTACCGACCAGAATGCATCTGCGGGTGGTATTTCATCTGCTTCAAAATGCAATTCGTAATCTTGCTTAGCATGTAATACATCGCCATCTGCATCAGAAATGGCCAGTGGGTATATAGCATCTTCAGAATGGTTAGCACCAAGGCCAATCAATGCAATTGCTGCTCGTTTGATATAATGGTTGCCATAAACACCCATGGTGTCAGTTGGGATGATCCAGCCATTTTTTGGTGTTTCGATTTTCGGAATATAAGACTTGATATCTTTTTGCCCTTGTAAGGCACCTTGCTCAAGTACTTTTAGCTCTGCTTTTGATAGTTTTTCAAGATCCCAGCCCGTATCAGCAGAGAAACCAATTTGTTCCATACGCATCAATTGAGACATATCTGTTTTGTGTGCCCCATACTTAGTGATAAGTTTGCTGGCACGCTCGAAGAATGTTTTTGCATCCATATTGGCTACTTGATGAAGTGGCGAAGTCACCATGTCGATAGTCGGATCAATTGCTGATTTAGGTGCTACGTAATCGGTACCCCACTTCGACAATGGTGTGATCTTAAAACCATCTTGAATCTTGTTTACTTTTTCGTAGTCACGGCCATCACTTTCAGTACGTCCAATCATCCAGTTCATTGTTGTTGGTGAAACAATGCGTGTTACCCCTTCTGGTAGCTCACCTTGCCAATCTTCTGAAACGATCGCAAACGCGCCGCCATTAGAGCCTGATGTACGTGAGCCTGGTGCTGCATAGATGTCTGTCCACATATCGTACATAGGAAGAAGGTGATAATGACCATTCGTATCTTCAGATGTGATAATTACCGGCTCTTCAGAAATGTCGTACCAAGCGATCGAGTAAAGGGTATCAAAGTTTGGACGAACAACCTCTGTAAATGAAGCGTCTGGATAAGCACGGAAGTGCTGAATACCACCATTTACCGGAATGCCTCGATTACCTTGTTGTTCGCGAGTCACATCCATAAGAACGATTGGGTAGGCATACACATAAGCTTCTGAAATGATTTGCTGTGCCTGATCTTGAGCCAGTTCAGTTGAAAATATTTGTGCATTTGTGCCAGCGATTGAAGGGGAAGCGGCTAATGAAGCCGCACCTAACGTAAGAGTCAACGTTAAGGCCAGAGCCAATTTATCCTTCTTTAACATAGTTCATCTCCGAGGAATTATTTATGATTAATAATTGGTACGGGATTAATTTATGTACTTTGGCTGAACATTACTAGAATAAGAATCGACTTTGAGTTAGTCGAAAATCGAATAACAAGAGCCTGTAATTTAAATTGTGCATCTGATTATAATTAAGCTAGGCTAGATTTAGGGGTATACGTCAGTTCTGACGTATACCCCTAATGTTTATCGAATAAAATTCGCGTCTCTATAAGCAGGATTTGGGTATGAATAAAAACCCTCTTGGCTTTTTTCCCCTAACTTATTCTGACTGACGTAGTGCTCATCTAGGAAGTTAGCACGAGCTAATGCGGCAGCATCATCAAGTTCTTCACCCCATAATTTGTTAATGTCAGCAAAAAGGGAGATACCCACAATATCCATCGCCGCGAAAGGGCCTCTTGCAACGTTGTGTGCCAGCATCCAAGTTTTATCAACGCTCTCAAAGTCCGCTACTCCGTTCACGACTAAGTCAAGTGAAGCATTGAGCCACGGAATCATGATGGCATTGATGATGTAGCCGCTCTGTTCTTTGTGCAGAGGGATCGTCACCATGCCCATTGCTTTGCTGAATTGACAAATAACTTTGTATACCTCAGGGCATGTTGTTGGGTGCCCCATCACTTCACCGATACGGCTATCCCATACCGTATTACCGAAGTGTAGTGCGAGGAATTTTTCTGGGCGGTCGATGCTATCGATAATCTGGCTTGGAACCAAGGTTGAGGAGTTCGAAGTGAAAATGGTTTTCTGAGGAGCAAGTTTAGACAGTTCTTTATAAAATGACTGCTTAATCTCAACAGACTCTGGAATAGACTCGTTAATTAAGTCTGCATCTTTTACCGCCTCTGATAGATCAGACGTATATTTTAGTCGAGCAAGTGCTTCATCAACTTGTTCTTGAGAAGCGCCGCGCGTTGAAACAAATAATTCGGCGTACTCTTTGTGAAGTGCTTTACTCGAAGTAAGCCCTTTTTCAAAGTAGTCATATACAGTGACTTCAAAGCCGCTAAATGCGACCTGCCAAGCAACCTGAGAACCAAGAAGTCCAGCTCCCGCAATCGTTACATTGTTAATGTTCATAATATTATCTCCAGTGACTCACCCATATAGTTTGAATATGATGAGTTAACTCATATATAAGAAACAAAATAAGCCGATGAATATTTATCGGCTTATAAAGTAAAAATCGAATCGCTTATTGCTAGCGCTTACTTAGCTTTTTCAATTGCAGGTGGAACCCATTCACCGAGTAAGATTGACTGGTCTGGCTCATATAGACGCATTGTTACGCCAAGTACGCCTTTCTCTGGAGAAGGAAGCCAGTTGGACACTTTATCTTCAGATGGACGCTTATGCTGCATATACAGTGTTAGAGAGCCATCGTCATTGTAAGCAAGTTCATTACGGTCGCCGATTGCGTAACGATCAATCTCGTTGTCGACAGCAAAGCCTTTTGCGTCATACATGGTCACCGACCAGAACGCACCTACTGGTGGAATCTCATCGGCTTCAAAGTGAAGTGTGTAGTTCTGCTTAGCAACCATCTTGTCGCCATCAGCATCTGAAATCGCTATTGGGTAAACTGCGTCTTCTGGGTGGTTTGCACCAAGACCGATTAATGCAATAGTGGCACGCTGAATGTAGTGGTTTCCATAAACACCCATGTTATCAGTTGGGATGAGCCAGCCATTTTTACTCGCTGCAATTTTAGGAACGAACGACTGAATAGAGCGCATACCCTCAGCAGCGCCTTGCTCAAGAGCGGCAAGTTCAGCTTTTGACAAGTTACTCAGATCCCAACCTGTGTCAGCAGAAAAACCAATTTGCTCCATACGCATCAATTGAGACATATCAGTAGCGTGAGAACCATACTTAGTAATAAGTTTGCTCGCACGCTCGAAGAATGTTTTCGCATCCATATTGGCTACTTGATCAAGTGGCGAAGTCACCATATCGATAGTCGGATCAATCGGTGATTTAGGAGCAACGTAATCAGTACCCCACTTCGAAAGTGGTGTCATCTTGAAACCATCTTGGATTTCACCAACTTTATCGTAGTCGCGACCGTTGCTTTCGGTACGAGCGATCATCCAGTTCATTGTGGTGGGAGAAACGATACGTTTTACGCCTTCAGGAAGCTCACCTTCCCAATCTTCAGAAACGATTGCAAATGCGCCAGCGCCAGTTCCTGATGTACGAGAACCAGGGGCTGCATAGATATCAGTCCACATGTCATACATTGGAAGAAGATAGTAATGGCCATTAGTATCTTCTGAAGAGATAATCAGAGGTTCTTCAGATACGTCAAACCAACCTGATGAGTAAAGTGTATCAAAATTCGGACGAACCACTTCTGTGAATGAAGCATCAGGGAAAGCACGGAAGTGTTTGAATCCACCGTTCACAGCAATACCGTAGTTTGTTTGTTGCTCGCGAGTCACGTCCATCAGTACGATTGGATATGCGTAAATGTAAGCTTCAGAAATGATTTGTTTGACCTGATCTTGAGCCAGTTCAGTTGAAAATACTTGTGCATTTGTGCCAGCGATTGCAGGGGAAGCGGCTAATGAAGCAGCACCTAACGAAAGAGTCAACGTTAAGGCCAGAGCCAATTTATTCTTCTTTAACATAGTTCATCTCCGAGGAATTATTTATGATTAATAATTGGTACGGGATTAATTTATGTACTTTGGCTGAACATTAATAGAATAAGAATCGACTTTTAGTTAGTCGAAAATCGAATAACACCAGCCTAGGCTGTAGTATTTAGAACAGTCTCTATTTTTTAACCACCTAAAAAATCGTGTAAAAGTGACGCATCCATGTGTTCAAATTTGGGATCCCTCGAATGATGATCTGTACCATCAATACTGGACGCTACGGTAAGCGACTTTCCATACCTTTAGTTATCTATGAATTTCTAATTTAGGGGAAACTGTAGCTCATTTATGTCCAGAAATTTACTGAGAGGCAGATGCCCAGAAGCATGCTATTCAGTCATTGCAAGGGGCATAACATAGACATCCCATCTTGTTGAAATGATGCCTATGAATGGCTTTGTTGCGTAATTCATTGGAACTAAATCCAGAACTTACGATCTGATCAGTTACGTCCACTCTCTCTCGAAGCTCTATGCCTAAACCTCTGTACAAAACAACCAACTGGAAGCAATACAACCAATCACTCATTAACCGTGGTTCTCTGACCTTTTGGATTGATGAAGAAGCAATAAGTGGGTGGACGCAAAGAAAACAGAATAAGCGCGGGAGGCCACGTCGGTTCAGTGATTTAGCTATTACGACAGCACTTAGGGTCAAACGAGTTTTTTCTATGCCATTGAGAGCGCTTCAAGGATTTATCGACTCGATATTTAGGCTAGCCCATGTACCGTTAA
>NZ_MCZZ01000030.1 GCF_002875705.1 Vibrio sp. 10N.261.45.E2 | reverse complement strand
AACTACCTTGAAAAACGCCGGTTATGGGGGCATCGGCGTGATCTGGGTGGTAATGCTTACCCGTTAGCTAGATTTAGGGGCATTATTGATTCGCTGAGTATACTGTCTCCTGAAGCTAATGTATGGGAGAGAAATAAGCTAGGAAGTTTTGAATCCTTAGCAGCGGATACATTTTCTATGATCTGTGACTTGTATAGAACACTACACTTTGTTGAATTTAGCTCATTAAAATCTCTTAGAAGCAGCCAAGTACCACCGTCAGTTCTTACATTGGAAGAGCAAGAAATTTATGATTTTTTAGTCTCATGGGCTGATGAAGAAGCAAACTTTCGTTCTGTTAATAAATTATCGTCCGAAACCTGTGAAGCTCAGTCAGTGTCAAAGTTCCTTAGCGAACATATTGATGATTTATGCAGAAAGCTACAAAAGATCAAGGAAGAACTGCCAGATAGTTAGTGCTGAAATTTGAAGGGTATATGAGACTTTCTATTTTAAGGATGGTTAACAGTACGTATACTTGGCTAAGTATATGTATATTGTCGATTCCAGTTGCTTTCTAACGTCAATTGTCTTACTTGATGGGGATTAGGGCCAGAAACTTGACAGGTAAGCACCTCATAGACAATTTTGATAGCATGAGACGTTATCACTGCGTTGTTGCTTAAATAAGGCAGGAATGCACTTACTTACCTCACATGGCTTATTTGTTAGATTTTTAATGAATATACCTAGGCCCAGAGTTTTGTTCATAGCTTTTTAATTTGCCACTATTTCATTGTCCCACTATCCGCTACACGAGTATTACTTAAAGTAAATCCTCTTGTTAGCCTTTATTTTGACTCAGTGCAGCAATGAGTTTCTTTCTTTCGCTCTCCGTCATTTCAGAGATCATGCACGCCAGTTCAGCTGAGCTTTCATCTTCGCAGAAAAAATAATTGAGCGGTACACCCAACTCGTCAGCGATGAGCTTCAAGGTATGAACATCTGGGGCGTGCTTGCCTTTCTCGTATTGATTCATTCGAGGGCTTGCTGAACTTGCATCCATACCTATGCCTTCTCCCAAGGCTTTTTGAGAGAGTTTTGCTTTTTTTCGAGCTTGTTTGAGTCGCTCAGGGATCGGGCTTTTAAATGACACTTAGGTTTCATTTCTCTAATCTCAAGTTAACTAAGATTTTCTTAGTTTTATGTATTTCTGTATACTAAGCAATCCTTAGTTTTTGGTTGGTGTAATTTTGGGAATGAAACGAGCTCAAAGAATTAGTGCGGTCATGCACAAGTTATTGATAGAAAATGGGTTAGATGGGTTCACAGTAATAGAAGCGAGAGATTTATGGCTATCACTTGATACAGTGGCTCCCAATTCAGCCGAAGCTCATAAAAAGGTGTACCGAGCAATTTTTAACTCCGAAAAAAAAAGTTGGTTGCGAAGTGAGGGCTCTGGCCGGAAAAAACGTTACTTTCAAACGGCTCAATTTAGAGAGTTGCGTAATAATATAACCACGAATAACCAAACGGAGATAAAACCTCAAGTGCCCATTCAAAACTATTCCATTTTGAATAGTGAACGTAATGAATATAAGGCTGAGCTTGAGATTGTACTTGGGGAGGTTGATGAATATAAGTCGATTACATCCCGATTTCCTGAGCTAAAAAATAAACTGGCCCCTTTGCATCAAGAGGCTAAAGATCGTGCTGCTTTATTGTTCGGTAAAGTGAACGTTTTAACAAAAGTTCTTAATACTCTCTACGAAGGCGGTGAACTGTGTTAAGGAAATGGCAAATTGAATGCTCTGACAGAGCCTTGGAAAAGTATCAATCTAACGGATCCCATTTTTTTTGCCAAGCTACACCAGGAGCTGGTAAGACAGTACTTGCAGCTAATATTGCATCAAGGCTGCTACAAAGTGGCATGGTAGATCTTGTATTATGCTTCTCACCATCATTGACAGTTTCTGATGGTATAAAAAGAACCTTTTCGTCAATACTTAATTGCACGTTTAGTGGTGGGATGGGATCTATAGGGCAATCCTTAACATACCAATCTATCCAGTTCATCAATGAAGAGTTTTGGAAAACAATGCGAAATCACAGGGTCTTTGTTGTCTTTGATGAAATACACCATTGCTCTGGCTCTGAGGTTGAAAATGCGAATACTTGGGGGCAGCAAGTTCTCACTAAAATTCAGGGGCTTGCCACTTTTACATTGGCACTTTCAGGTACACCGTGGCGGTCAGATTCTCTACCCATTGTGAAGGGCGAGTACAGCGACCCAGAAAGACAACTCCTTGTCGATTACCAATACACTCTTAAACAAGCAATAGCTGATGGTGTTTGTAGGATGCCTAAAATCGTCTTGATTGATAATGAACACTTGTCTGTTAGTAGTAGCGAAAAAGTTGAATCCTTTTCATCAATATTAGAAATGCTTAAGCAAACAAACGTATCGTACCAGAATGTAATTCACAACCAAGAGGCGATGGAATATATACTTAGTTTAGGGTGTGATCGGTTAGCAACAGTTCGTCTTGAAACAGCCAATGCCGGTGGGTTAATTGTTGCAGCATCGGTTCATCATGCGCAAACAATCAAAGAAATACTGTCTCAAAAGTTTGGCCAAACTGTTTCAATTGTCACCTATCGACATGATGAACCGCTAGTAGAAATTGAGCGTTATCGACAAAACGACGTTCAATGGATTGTTAGTGTCGGTATGATTAGTGAGGGTACTGATATTCCGCGCCTTCAAGTATGTTGCCACATGAGTTCAGTTAAAACTGAGTTGTATTTCAGGCAGGTGCTCGGGCGAATACTTCGTGTTAATAATGTGAAAAACAAACAAGCGTGGTTGTTCACTTTTGCAGAACAAAACCTGATTGAATTTTCTGAAAGGATTGAACAGGATATTCCCGAGTGTTGTCTTTATGTGAATATGGGGAAACCTATCGAAACAGAGCTCTCTGGTCGACGAAATAACTTAAGTGCCAAGCATTCGCTTGAGCCCCAATACATCGAGAGAACATTAGTATCGTGGGCGAAAAGTACAGACAGTTCAAATAGCCTCTATGGAATACTTGGGACCTTTGATGAACTCAGGCTTGGAGTGTTTAGACAGAGAGTAATTTCGGCTTTCTCTTCCAAGTAGTTGAAGAAATCATAGGCTATAATGATTTGCTAGAGGCATGTTGAGGGTGTCGAAATTGAGGCTCCTTTCTAGGTAACTTAAACTTAGAAGGCAAATTAAAAAACGAAACAGCAGTACCCAAACGTATTAAATACCAGCTTCAATATCTTCGGTTTTTTATCCATGCGTTCGTAGTGGAACCCACAAGCACTTTTCAACAAAACAGGAAAAGTGCTACTACTTCCTTCATAAATTGAGTACAGAGGGGCCTGATTAAACTGCGCGTTGCGTGAGGAAGGCCTTTAGCTAACCCTTGGGATGACTATACGCTCTCTCCTGCGAATACTAGATATCAGTAATACCCACAATTAAGTTATTTATTTTCAAGTATTAAACTCTAAGTTCCACATTAATAACTCTTAAACAATCGGCCATATCACAAGCTGTTATGTGAAGTTAAAGCTACGTGGAGCCTTGTTTTCTGTGTTCTTATTACCACACTGGAGTGACAGAGTATAGTACACCGCTGTGAGCTAACGTGATTACTCAGTGGCATATGTAAGCATTAGATTTATCTGATTTTTCTATATATCAGACTTTAAGTCGTTTTAACGCTTGAAAACCCTAAGCTGGGCAGTCTCTAACTCTAGCCGTTAGGCCGATAGACTTGTTTCTTGGGGCTGGAATTTTATCAGGAGTATTTGGAACCTGACCCAAGGCACATGAAGGTATAGTGCTAAGAGGTAAATTGGATGGTTAGGTTAAGGCGAACGAACTCCTCCCTCACTCCGGAGTTTTGTAGACTAATTATATGAATATAAACGCATTTTTTGTTATAATGTATAACTTGTAACTTTGAAGGCTCATTTATAGGGAAGGGTAGTGTGACAACTTTAATTATAATCGGTAATGGGTTTGATATTCAAAATAGATTACCTACGAGTTATTGGCATTTCCACCAACGTTATCATAGTCGGTTAGATGATCATTTTGCGTTTTTTCCTGAGTTCTTTGACGATCAAGATTGGTCTAACTTTGAAGATAACTTGGGCACCTTCAATGAGGATGAATTTAACGAGCAAGCGGCATGGCAACCTAGTATTGAAGACATGGCTGAGTCATCAAGTCACTTGTTTGGCTACGAAGATGAGATAGCTCAAAAAGTCGATGAATTGGTGGATGATGTAACAACTTCATTTATCACTTGGGTAAGAGCAGTAGACGTAACCTCAGCTTCCCAACTCTTTGATTTCCCGAATGGAGCTAAGTTCATCAACTTCAACTATACATCTACTCTTCAGGATGTATATACAATTCCGGATGAAGATGTTCTGCATATTCATGGTAAAGCCAGGCGGAACGTTATTTTCGGACATGGAATAGGGAATGGTAATCAATCCACTTCAATGCCAGTGAACGAGAATGCACCTTGGTTTGATGAATCACAAAGAACATTGGCTTCAGTAACAGATAAGTTTCACAAGCCTGTTCCTGAGATACTTGAACTACATCGCGCTCAGCTAGAGGGTTATGGATGTATCGAAAAAATTATTGTAATAGGGCACTCAGTTAATGATATCGATCTTCCATACTTCAGGTGCATCTTGAACGCCTATCCTGATGCTAATTGGGAGAACTGGAATTATGGTGATGGTATATCGGATACCCATGATAAATTGATAGCTCTTGGCGTCCCTCAACATCAGTTGAGTTCATCATCTTCTAATGGTCTTGAGGCTACTTATCCGAAGCAGTCGACTTAGGGCTCCAACTCCAAAGCTAATTTGTCCATAGGCTTCATCGACCTGAAGTTTTACTCGTGGCACTTTTCTCAAAAAGTGCCAGCTATCTCAGAGCTTCCCTAAAACTAATTAGAACACTCCTCAGCCAAACCCGTTAATTCATATTACTTTCGAAACATGAATCAGTCCGATTTAACATATGACTTTTCTTCAGCTTTTTATGAAATTTCGGTGAAGCCGTTTCACAAGCTGAAGAGTGGTTTTTGATTTGGTTTATCAAGACTTAGGCTTTACAGTCGCCCCTAGATCAAGTCCTTCAATTGCTTTTTTTTCACGTCTCATCTTTTTAGATGAATGTTTCTTTTCTTCGCTATGATACTGTTGGTGATCTTGGCTGTTAGCAGGTCCAACATTGTTAGGGTTGAGCGTGTCCTCGGGCTTGTCACTTCTAGGGGTGAGGTGGTGTAAGTCGATTTTGTCGCCAAGCGTTTTATGGGAAACTACACAAACTCCATCGGAGTGTTTTTTCAGTTGTTCATTTCTAAATCTTGGCCACTTTGAGTCCATTTGTTCTTTGATCATCGTTCTTTTTTCTTTTACAGATGGACATTGTACAGCGGCATCCAAACACTGAATTATATCAAGCGCCTCTTCTTCTGCCTCGGGTGTTTCTGCTTCCTCTACGCGAATGTAAGCATGCTCATGTAGTGCTGGCAACAGTACATTATCATCGTACACATCGTCGTCGTTCAGGTTTGACAAAAAAAGTCGAGCCTCCTTATCAGAATCTAAACCAAGCACGGCTTTGATGTTTTCACGTGGCTGGACGACTTCAATTGAGTTAGCCCCTAGTTCTCTGTTGTGTATCACTAAGCTGTGATTCTTTATCGCGTTACGACGAGCAAGTGCTTTAACTTTATTTATGGTTTGGGCCGCGTCGGGGATAGTGATGTCGTTGGGATCAATAGGTTCGATGATAATTAAATCGTTACTCATGGTTATTTCCGTTCCGAAGTATATTAGTCTGGACTCTACTAGAATGCTTGAGGTGTGCTTGCTGCGTCATATTTCTTGGCTGCTGTTCGCGCTTTTTTACCTCTCTAAATACTGCAGATGCGTGGACCAATGTTGCGTCACCTGATTCGAAGACATCATCCACATTGCAATTGCTGATGAACGTAAATACGCCAACATCACCAGTTTTCAGCGCTTTCTTAATACCAACCACATCCATCACTCTGCGGCCATTACTCAATAGATAAGTGTGTTCATACAATGTGGACTCAATGTTAAGTCGATCTTTCCGTTTTAATGGTGAATTATATTTGTCTTCCTTGCGGCCTTCTGGCGTGGGTATTCTGGAATGAATGATTAGTTCAGACATGCTCTACACCCTCCAAATTATCATCGAATTTGTAGCCAAAGCCTTTACGAAGATCTTCAAGTTTATGCTGCGCTTTAGCAATAATACTTTCTGGGATAGCTTGATGTTCAGAGCTTGCTTTGAGTATGGTGGAGACTCGTAGGTACCATTTCTTTGCTTCTTTCTTGAATTCCTCGTCATAAAAATCATCTTTGATGCCTAGCTTTTTCTTTCGTTGCCGCGCATCAGTATGTTGGGTGAGATAGTATACATACTCATGTTTTTTGCTAACGAAGAAACTCTCAGGTTCATAAAGCTCGATTTTCTTGGCGCGAATAACAAAAGGTAACAGCGCCTCATGGCTCGACACATCCCTAGGAACCTCAAAAGGGGTCATTGCCTGATTAAGTGCGGTAATCACTTTTTCCAAAGGCCCTAGTTCGGTTAGTTGTTCTACTGAGTAGATTTTATTGAAGTTCATGACGCCTCCAGATAATGCGGTAATAGATGTAAAACATACCAAAACAATACAATACCGTCATTGTATTTGAAGTATTGAATAAACTGATTTTCGAGGGAAATTGCATTTTACCGCATGCCGCTATGTGCTGGGTTAACCCGGCATTTGAGCAAACCCAAGAGTTCAAGAGATCAGTCCAAATAATTGTCTTTGGTATCCATACTTATAATTTTTTAGCAGGAATCTTAGTGAAGTGCTAAACATAAATGTACGTTTCTTTTTTCGTGACATCTATCTAACAGGTGTAGTAATACGCTGAAATTCATATCAAATTAAGCGCATGAGATCTGATTTTGTGGTGTTAAGCCCAATAAACTTTGAAAAGCAAAGTGTCGCTTAGTGAAGTATCCAGTCTGAATGGAACAAATCAAAATCGCAAACAAACAGTCTGCGAGTTTAATCACAGCTAACTCCTCGCTGCGATAAGCCTCCATTGGTCGAGAGAGATCCTCGTAGAACCAGTTGGTTGCTCTCTTCGTTATATAGCCAGCTCAAGTTTAGTTATTAGCCCTCAGTGGCATAAAAACGCGATAAAGATGCGATACTTCTCCCTGTCTAAAGGGACATCTGAGTCAGCTAAGGCACCAAGCACTTCTTGATATAAAACACCAAACCTTTTCGTCATTGAAGGTGAATAATCATCAACCATCAATTTATAGTCACAAAGGCTATTATCATTATTTCGTCTAGTCGTTTGAATAAATTTCACTATCGGATAAACAAAGTCAATTACATCGCCTGGGTGTTCAATGTTTTGGTAAGAATAGAGCTTGAAGTAGTCATTAAAATAATGATTAGTGTCAGCGTAATGTTGTCAACGAAGGTGCTTACTCGCGCCCGAATCTAAAGAGCATAATTAGAGACCTAGCCATTGTAATGGCTCTTGTTCAAATAAACCTTCATAAATGTCCAGACATTTGTGTCATAATTATAATGATGCTTTATCCAACCCTTTCTCTTCTTTTGCATAAGCCAGATTATTTAATGCCAATCCATATTTTTCAGCCCATTGGTCTGCCTTTTGCGGATAGTAGCGTACACGTATTTCCAAGGATTGCTTATAAAGGGTAATGGCTTTCCCAAGCTAGTTGTTTTCTCGATATAAGCCCATCAAATTATTCAAGCTAGGTGGTGTAGATAGCTTCTAGTACCATTGAATGTAAAGATTCGGAATACTGACATTCTCCGAGCAATTTCCCATCCTACAGATATTTGTTTAGGTAATAGCTGATACTTAAACTGAGCAATCTACTAGCCAGTTCTTTCATTACCAGGGGCAGGGAACAACGTCCTAGCGTTGTAGAGAACGTTCGTCCAACCTTCAGACCCCCCTGAAATAACCCAACCGGTTAAAACAACATCTACGGAGTCAAAAATTACTATATGCCAAACACTGCTCAATTGTTCGTTATTTACTAGTGCGCCGAGAATATTTACCGCACCAATCGATGAAAGTATGCAGCCAATAGCCAGTGATACGGTAAGACACATACGACCAGTTTCTGCGGCGTAGTCATTAACAATAGCCTCTCTTAATTGGACGATAGTTTTCAATTCTTCATTATTAGGATCTAAACTAAGTTCTTTTTGGGCAAAAATGAGTTGATTAGCATACTCTAGTGCAGTGCGCCTACGGTAAGTTCGTTTAAAAGCCTCTACAATGCGTTCATTTACGGCGATAATGAAACCGAGGAAGATAATGTGAGCCAAAAAAAGATTGTCAGACACTTGAGATAGATCGATTGATTGGGACGTGAATCCGTAGTAGCTTGCAGGTAATGCTATCAAAAAAAACACCAAAGATAGCTTGATAATGCTATTTAGATATTTCGTTCGAGTATTTATCTCTGCGGTTCTTAGTAAATCCTTTTTGGTCACCATTGCAGTCCCTTCATCTACTAGCCAACCCGGCGATTACATGCTGGGATGTTTTTGAGTTCAACCCGTTCGGGATTGTTACTTTTAATTTTGAGTAGTTCTAAAACTACCGGTAAGTAATGATTTTCCTGTTCTCCTTTAAGAAGTTTCATAAGAGAGTCTAGTGTACGACGCGATTGTTTTAGAGTGTCAGCCTTAGAAGTGTCCGAGTTTTCCATAACCCATAAGTCATATTGGTTGGCAGATTGCGAATAAATTAGCTTCCAAAGATAGTCTGGAGTTTCTGGTAACCCGTGGCTAAGTGAATAGAAGTCATTAGTTGGATCATTGCCAAAAATGGAACCAGCATAGACTAATAGCGGAGCAAGAGACATTTCATCCCGATAGCACTCAGTGAGATACTCTGTCTTTTTCCATGCACCATTACGATTGAAAGATTTGGCTTGTGGGACCATATTAACCATAACATTGGTTTGATTCGCTTCAATTTGGTTATCATCAAAGTGATCGATAGCGATTAAATGCCCTACGTCATAACCTTTTACTGAAGACGAATACGTGTTTTTTGATGATTGCTGACATTGTATTTTCTCAGCCGTTTCATCTAAAAAGTAGCGTCGATTTGATGTGTTTTCGCTGCCGTTATCAATTCCAATTAGTGCCATAGATAAAGTAGCGGCTTTTTGAGAGCACGATAGCCAAACACTAAATCGATCGTAACTACAGTAAGCAATACCTTCCATGTCAGCTTTAACGCAATTAGCGCTGGCGGTGACACTGACTAAAAGGGGCAATATTACATAAGTATAATTAATGAGAACTACCTCCGCTTCATCTAGTTCTCAGCGAGCTAAAAATACTCTTTGTATTTAAGGTAAGTATCTTTGTTGTCTCCAATGAACTCTAAAATATCAATATTTACGAACACACTACCCAGATCGTCATTTCGATGGACATAACCGAAACTGAATTTGTTGGCAATGTGTAATGTGACACCATGACCCAGTGCATCAGCGTAAGCGCTCCATAAACCCCGCATTCTAATCGCCTAACACGAATAATAAGATCAAGTCTCCAACCATGAGGAGATTTGAAATGGGAAAACGACACACTAATCAAGAATGGCAAACGCTTATCGAGCAATCTGAATCGAGTTCATTGTCAACGCTCGCATTTTGTAAGCTCAATGAACTCAATCCCTCAACGTTTTATGCTAAGCGCCAGCAACTCAAAAAAGCGGATGTATCTCAAGGCTTTGTGCGAGCAGAAGTCGTCGAGAAGACAACGAAATATCAAGCTCAAATAGCCATGGCTAACATGACACTTCTCATCAATGATGTGGAGCTGAGTATTCCTCAAGGCACGCCCGCAGCCTACCTGGCAGAACTTATCGGAGCGTTATCATGAAACGCATGCTCAGCGCACCAGAGATTTATCTGTATCGTGAGAGTGTCGATTTTAGAAAGTCCATCAATGGCCTCGCGGCGATTATCGAAAGTGACACCGACTTACCTTTAGGAAGTGGCGCACTGTTCCTGTTCACCAATAAACAGCGTGACAAAATCAAAGTGCTGTACTGGGATAAAACAGGCTTTGCGCTTTGGTATAAACGCCTTGAAAAAGCCAAGTATAAATGGCCTACAAAAGAGCAAAATGAAGTGTTTACCCTGACTCAATTCGAACTTGATAGACTGCTTTCTGGCTTCACGATTATCGGCCATAAACCCGTTCAAATAAACGATTTTACAATGACTTGATCAATAATAAAGCCTTATCTACCAAGCGTTAACGGCATGATTTTAGTATAATAAATGCCATGAAAAGGACGCCAGATATCAACCCAAAAAGCCAAGATATTGCCGAGCTACAAGCGATGGTGAAAGCCCTTCTGCTCTCTCAGAAGCAGAAGGAATCTCAATGGCAACAAGAGCGTCAATCCTTACTCGAACAGCTCAAGCTTGCCTTCGACCGCCAGTTCGCGAAACGCTCGGAGGCGTTAAAGCCTTACGATGAATCGCAAGGTGACCTCTTCAACGAAGTGGAATGTGAAGCAGCTAAGGAAGAAGAGGTTGAGGTGACGACGACCACCACAACGAAGAAACGTGGTAAACGCAAGCCCCTTCCAAAGACCTTGCCTCGTGAAGTTATCGAACTCGATTTAGACGACCATGAAAAGCAGTGCGCTTGCTGCCAACATAGTCTGCATAAAATCGGTGAAGACCGCAGTGAGAAACTTGAGTTCTCACCAGCTATACTCAAAGTGCTGGAATATGTTCGTCCTAAATATGCTTGTCGTCAGTGCGAGCAAACAGAAGACAACAGCCGTATCGTTCAAAAGCCAGCGCCCCAGAGCATCATCCCTAAAAGCTTTGCCACAGAAAGCTTGTTGGCCAACATCATCCTTGGCAAATATCAATACGCAATGCCACTTTACCGCCAAGAGTCGCTGTTTACTCAGTCGGGTATTGAGCTATCGCGAACTACCATGGCAAGGTGGGTTATCCAAGTCAGTGAGAAGTTCACACCGCTGTATGCGGCCTTGAAAGAGCACCTGCTTCAACAAGTGGTGGTTCAGGCGGATGAAACGCCGCTCAATGTCCTCAAAGAAGATAAGCAGTGTTATATGTGGCTCTACTGCTCGGGCTCAGACTCGCCCGACGCAGCACTGCCTAATGTGAAGAATATCGCCTTGTACGACTATCAAAACAGTCGCGCGAGGGCATGCCCTGTTGCCTTCTTGGAGAATTACAGTGGTTACCTGCAAACCGATGGCTATGGTGCCTATGATGGTCTTCATCGCGTAACCAATGTTGGCTGCTTGGCGCATGCTCGGCGAAAGTTCATGGATGCTAAGAAGCTTCAAGGTAAAGGTAAAGGTAAGTCAGGCAAAGCAGATAAAGCGCTGGCTAAAATCCAAAAGCTCTATGGGATAGAATCCCGCTTAAAAGGTGCGACTGTCGAAACACGAAAAGCAGAACGTCAACTGCATGCCAAGCCGATACTGGATGAGCTGTACGAATGGATGACGTCTCAACAAGTGATAAGCTCTAGTCCATTAGGTAAAGCGATTAAGTATACGCTCGGCCAATGGCCCAAGCTCATCCGCTATATCGATGACGGTCATTTATCTATCGATAATAATCGTGCTGAACGCGCAATTAAACCGCTGGTCATTGGCAGAAAAAATTGGCTCTTCTCGAACACACCAAATGGTGCTGATGCGAGCGCGATGCTTTACAGCATCGTCGAGACTGCGAAAGCCAACGGCCTTATCCTCTACGACTACATGGTCAAGTGCATGAAAGAGCTAGCGAAAGCTGAGCCTGATATCGATGCGCTCCTACCTTGGAACTTCAAACATTAACAACATCGCCCCGTGGGTTCATGGGGCGTTTACGCATCAGCTTCTTTTCTATCGTGGTATACGCTTGTAAGGGAGAGCCCAAAACCTTTCTTCCACCAGTTCACTCCTATCCATTCGACAGCTAAACTCACATCGTCCCGGTTGCCGCTCTCCAGCTCATGGATATGTTCAAAGACAATACTTGGGCGTAATAAAAATGCTTGCCATTGAGGAGGACCCACCAATTTTTTTTGTCCGAAATAGTCTTGTTGTAATTGCGTAGTGACCCAAACATCCAATGGTGTTTGATAGCGCGCTTTATCAATAAATGTTTTCCAGTCTGCGCGGATTGACTCTAGATGTTTGTCGTTATGATCAAGAAGGGCTGTGTTGAGGGGGATGAACGCTGGTTTAATAGCATTGCTCAGGCTTTCCATAGCTTCGGCACAAGTCTTATTGCTGGTTTCGTTACACTTAGTTTCTTTTTGGGTGTCTAATTTAAAGCGAACATCAGCTTCGTGGAAAGGTGCTAACTCAAACTTAAGTTCTGCAGTCGAACCCTCAACGCTTATTAGTCTGGGAGAATACTCAAATATTATTGGATTAAGAAAGTCATGATTATCTTCATATCTGAATAGCTGATCGATCCAATCGTCCGTAATTTCTTGAACACCAGGAAATGTTCCATCGGGATATACAGTAGTTATATTGTGTTTGGCTTGAGTAGTGAAGCGAGTTAGAGCTCTTTCAAACTTTGTTTTTTCTTCATCGGTAACCAGTAAAGCATTTCGACAAAGAACCGGGCCTATTTCTACACTCAGTCCTTGTAGTGAAAGAAAAGATGTAGGGAAATTATCTTTGAGATCGACCGCTTTACTACAAGTGAGTGGGATTGATTCACTGTCCGCTACAACAATCGACGAAAAGCCAACTAAGATAGTATACATCAGAATTTGGAGTTTCATTAATGCCCCTCCATCGAGTCGGACGCAGAATCAATCTTTTGCTTGAGTTCTTTGTAGAAGCCTTCAACTGCTTTGCTTAGCTCCTTTAGAGCTTCTATTTTATCACTTGTATCAGCATGGGTTTTCCAACTTTTACATGCTTGCTCAATTTCTTCGATATTATAGTTTAAGCTAGTTTGATGATGAGTTGTTTTACCGTTTTGGTATTGCAGATCTTTGAGTGAGTATCTGAGAACATTAGCGAAAAACGTTTCTGCTACATTCGGAGAAGCCATGTACTCCCTCAAATCATGAGTGTTTACTTTTCTTATTGTTTCCACTTTGATGTGACGTCCCCCCTGAGTAATTGGACGAGTGTACTCTTGAAACCAAGTAAAGGGGTCTAACGTATTTTGAACGTTGAATAGTGATTTGGTGCACCCGCCAGCATCCGACGTCACAACTGAAAAGTTTGGGTCCGCGATGTCATTTAGTAGATTTAATAGTCGGCTTACGTTGGCCACCATCCAGATTGTATCGATTTGAAAGCGGTCAATATCAAGCTGAGGAACGTTAGATATTAGGTCCGTATCTTTTCTAAAAACCTTAACTAAGGTGTCATGAAGAACCGCACTTCCCAAGCTATGCGCGACAATGTGCAAAGTCCTGTTTTGAAGTTCACGCTCACGCATAAGATCATTGATCTTTTTTGCAAGGTCGACCCTGATTTTTTCTCCCCAATAAGTTAAGCCATAGTAAATAACATCGAGCCAATGTGTATAGAACATCTTATCGCTATCATATTGAGCGAAGTGCTGAGATAGTTCTGTCGCAGCTCTCTCTCCGAGACCATGCCCCTTCAGCAAGCTAATATGCTTGACAATACTGCTGGCTTTTTCTGCATCTTTGAGGCGAATATCATCCAAAAAATCAGAATAGTTGAATTGAAAAAACTCTACTTCGTTGTTTATATCAAAATCTTGAATACCAAAATTTTTGGCTGCTTCATTGAGAGCCAACGATATCTCTACTTTAGTCTCACCGGGTTTATGTGTACCCATTCCATGTATGACCAAGACCATTGGCTTATTCATATGTTCTCTCCAGATATGCACATATATCAATATAGATCCAAGGTTCTATTTTGATTCGTAGTTGCACTAGAGAATTCAAGAAATTTGATGTACATCACGTTAATTTGAGTAAATATTAGGCTGAAGTTGTACCACTGATGGAATCAGTTAATCGTTGCAATGAAGGTATTATTTGGACCGGATATAACGTTCGATAGAAGAGTAACAAAAAATATGATAAAAGCCTTGCTAACGAATAACGAAATTTGTTTTTAAGTGTTTGAAAAGGCGTTAAATGTTCGTTTTTTAGTGAGTTTCACCAATGCGTATTTACCTGATAAGCTGATCTCGGAATGGTTTAATCTATTTTTGGATTGATATGCATCGTCGCACGAAGGCAACTTGTTCTCCTACCGGTTTAGACACAAACCGTTTAACACTCTCTGGCTCAAATATAACCTGACACTTCGCTAGTTCAATATGTTCGTCCATTCCAGCATATCTAGCAGATACTATTACCGTCATACTGCTATTCTCGACCTTGCCCGGTTCTGTATTGAACTTATCTCGAAATTGTAAAAATTTTAAATTTGAGTTAGACAAAATTGGCGAGAATTGAACTTCAAACCGGCGGTGCTGCCCATTATCAAAGATTTGATTATCCCAAGGTACTTGTGATGTAGATTTAACGTAATTGGTTATGCCTTCTGCGACTATGTGTGTGACAGGAAGTGATATTTCTCGTTCTAATAACACGGAGTTTATAGTGACGGACATGTCGATGAGAGTTCGAAGAATTGTATCGTTGTTTTGCACCAACATTTCAAATGAGATTGCTAATGGGGCTTCGCCACACACTTTGCCAAAATCTAACTTAGCTTCTCTAATCTTTGCGTCAGAATCCAGAATAACGCCACAACGAATTTCGACAACTTCGATATCGGCAGTAAAATTAGGAGCTGTAAACCGATCTAAAATTTCATTCCAGTAAAGTGTGCCAGCAAGAAGAGCACTTGGTATACCAACAAACGCTGCTATTTTACCAAAGATGTCACCTATATGAAGTGCGCCTTCAAAACCACGATTGAAAATGCTTTTTTTTAGAGTCATGCTTTATTCTTTAAGTTGATTTAGGCCGCTGAACTCAGGTTTGCTCAATAAGTACTTAAGGTTTTTTTGATCAAGCTTGGCTTCTAAAGTGACAAATTCTTCTGACAACTGTAGTTGACTTTGTTGTAATGCTATTTGGTTTTCTGACATCCATCGGAGTTGTATTTCTGCCTCATAAGTTTCTGGACATTTACATCTTGGAGCTATCGGGTTGGGTACACCGGGGGCCCCTATTATTACTCCCTGACCCTCAACGTTTACGGAGCTTCCTAGTTCGGGCGTGCATTCTTGCCCGTCATTACTCTGTATCAGATAACTGCTATTGATTATTTTTTTTAAATGTTCCGATGAGGTTTTTGCTGCGTATTCGCAACTAACAATAACTTGACCTGAATCATCAATTTTTATGTCAAAATCATGGTGTTCCGATGCTAGTGCAGTAATGCTTACAACTATAGACATACCTGTTATTGAAGCGAATACACTTTTGTTCATATCTACCTCCTTATGCTATTTGTTTAATACTAGCATCAATTTTCATTATCTATTGTAAGACATGATATTAAAAAATTTCCAGTGCATAACAAAAAAATCATCCAAATTTAATAGAGCCTTTTGAGGAACAGCGAGGCTTTGTTGCGTAATTCAATGGAACTAAATCCAGAACCTACGATCTGATCAGCTACCTCCACTCTCTCTCGTAGTCCTATGCCTAAGCCTCGTTACAAAACAACCAACTGGAAGCAATACAACCAATCACTCATTAACCGTGGCTCTCTGACCTTTTGGATTGATGAAGAAGCAATAAGCGGGTGGGTGCAAAGCAAACAGAATAAGCGCGGGAGGCCGCGTCGGTTCAGTGATTTAGCTATCACGACAGCACTCATGGTCAAACGAGTTTTTTCTATGCCATTGAGAGCGCTTCAAGGATTTATCGACTCGATATTTAGGCTAGCCCATGTACCGTTAAGTTGTCCGCATTACACCTGCATCAGTCGTAGAGCCAAGCAAGTTGAGGTTTCATTTAAGACTAAAACGAGAGGAGCAATACAGCATCTAGCCATTGA
>NZ_MCZZ01000029.1 GCF_002875705.1 Vibrio sp. 10N.261.45.E2 | reverse complement strand
TCACTATGCCACTACAGTTCTTCTTCCGCAAGGACGGGAGTTGATAGGATGGATAAAGCCAGGCTAGTTAAAGCTAGTTTTTTCATTAATAAATTCTCTTTGGGGCAAAAAAAAGCCGAACCGGAATGGCTCGACCTTATCTAGTGGTTATTGGTTAATTAAATGCTTGGTGTTACGTCTACAACTGACTGAGTGCGGGTTTTGTCTAGCTCTAAATATTGAATCCCTTCGCCTGTGTTGCTGAAGTCTATTTTATTTAGATCAATCATTCGAACCTGGCGATCAAATTGAGTGTGATAGTAGTATTTTAAGTTTGTAGCGTCTGCCGTTGTCGTCCAGGTCGTCGCCGCCTGTGCGTACTTTAAATAATCGGCGCTAATTGCTCCGCCCTCTGACGCGCCAACCGGAAGCTGAAAACCGTCAAGGATTCGGAACGCCTCGTTAACCGCGTCGGCTCCGTCTTTTGTGTCTCTCGCTATTTGAGTGTACGCAACGGCTCTAACGAATCGAGAAGGTGGGGTAAAGTCGCCAGGAACGCCAAGCAATCCAGTACCGCCGCCCGTTGGCTTAATATCAACGCCGTTTAGGGTGATTGACCCGCGTTCCTGCTGCTGAAGGTATAGATAATTGCTTAGGTTGTTCATGTGCCAATCAAAGCTAGGGCTGTTAGTCATAACGCCAATAGGGTTATCAAAAACGGTTAACTCACCATTTAGGTACTCGACAACAATTCGATCGTTATTAGCATCGACAACCGTCCAGTGAATCGGGATCTCTGAGTTACCAAATTTTTCCTCTTTCTGCATAATTACGGTTACATCTTTAAGACCTTCCGCGACTTCTTCGACTGTTGCGAACTGACCAAGCATATAGTTAGCTAGCGCCTGGGTGCTGATAGTTGAGTTTGCATCTAGAGGGTTATATTCCGGGAATTCCGCCGCTCCTGGGTGATATAGAGCGCCAACAACTAGACCTTTTTCATTCATACCATCAACTGCTAGATCTTGAAGAACGGCGTCCATTGCAACAAAGCCGTATTTGTTCGAGTACGTTAGCGCCTGTTTGCCGTCCGGGGCTGTGCCTGTGTAAACATGCCCACGCGGAGAGATCGCAAGCCTAGAATTGACGTCAAAAGCGCCCCATTCCATAGTGCGACCGTAAACAACCGCGCCGTCCTCTGAATTGATCACAAAACTTGTGCAAGCTGAAGCAGTAGCGGAAGCAACCGCAGCCGCTACAATTGTAGCCGTCATAAACTTATTTAGTTTTTTCATGGTTAATTACTCTTGTGTAAATGTTATTAGTGCTCCGCACTAAGGGCAAAGTTTTAATAGTATCGCTAGCCTTGCGTGGAGCGCGTTTAGTGCTAATTTAAGAATGTTTAAAAGTCCAAGGTCGGCACGTTAAACAATGACGCCGGAAAAGGATTTGATCACAAATAGAGGATTAGGCGTCAAGGTTATTACTTTTATAGGTGCTTTTTTATGGCCTCTAACTCTGAATGTATATAGTTTATTGAAGCGATAATTCGGGGTTTATTTTTAACCCTTAGCTGGCTTTGTTGCGTAATTCATTGGAACTAAATCCAGAACCTACGATCTGATCAGTTACGTCCACTCTCTCTCGAAGCTCTATGCCTAAACCTCTTTACAAAACAACCAACTGGAAGCAATACAACCAATCACTCATTAACCGTGGTTCTCTGACCTTTTGGATTGATGAAGAAGCAATAAGTGGGTGGACGCAAAGCAAACAGAATAAGCGCGGGAGGCCACGTCGGTTCAGTGATTTAGCTATTACGACAGCACTTAGGGTCAAACGAGTTTTTTCTATGCCATTGAGAGCGCTTCAAGGATTCATCGACTCGATATTTACGCTAGCCCATGTACCGTTAAGTTGTCCGCATTACACCTGCATCAGTCGTAGAGCCAAGCAAGTTGAGGTTTCATTTAAGACTAAAACGAGAGGAGCGATACAGCATCTAGCCATTGA
>NZ_MCZZ01000028.1 GCF_002875705.1 Vibrio sp. 10N.261.45.E2 | reverse complement strand
CCCCCTCTGGCAGGGTAGTTGTCACTGTTAAAATTTAACCAGTTTGGGCGATAAAGAGTAATTGTGTCTCGTATCTCAGTAGAAAGAAAAGAAGCTATATTGAAGAAGCTCTTACCTCCTTATTCGATGTCAGTAAAAGAAGTGTCGGAAGAGGAAGGAATTAGCACTGCGACCCTGTACCATTGGCGCCAGCAACTCAGACGTTCAGGAGCCGCCGTGCCAAATAGCAACACTTCATCAGAGCAGTGGTCTGCTCAAACTAAACTTGCCATTGTCGCTGAAACCTACTCAATGACAGAAAGTGAACTCAGCCAATATTGTCGTGAAAAAGGCCTTTTCCCAGAACAAATCCAAAGCTGGCGCCGCGAATGTATGCAAGGGTTTAAGTCGAGTAAAGAGCAGGAAGCTGAAGCAAAGAAGCAAGTTAAAGCTGACAAACTTCAAATCAAAGAGTTGAAGAAAGATTTACGACTCAAAGAAAAGGCGCTCGCTGAAACGGCCGCCCTCCTGGTACTAAGAAAAAAGCTGAGAGCCTTTTACGGGGAAGAGCCAGAGGACGAATAACCTCAACCGATGAAAGGCAGACCATAGTGACTCTAATTCTTGAAGCGAAGCAATGCGGATGCCGTTTAGAGCCAGCTTGCCATGAAGTTCAAATTGACTTGAGAACTTATCGTCGTTGGTATCAGCAAGGTGAAATACAAGCTGACAAAAGGCCAATATGCATTAGGCCTGAGCCTGCTAACAAGCTGTCGCAGGAAGAGCGTGATGCGATTATCGAGGTGTGTAACCGCTCTGAGTTCGCAAGCTTACCACCGACTCAAATCGTCCCGACACTGCTTGATAGAGGTGAGTATATCGCTTCTGAATCGAGCTATTATCGAATACTGGCAGCACAGGGGCAACTTCACAAACGAGGTCGTCAGCGGAGCAGACAGAAGCAAGCGAAGCCAACCAGTTACACAGCGACGGACTCGAACCAAGTCTATACGTGGGATATCACTTACTTACCTTCAAAGGTACGAGGCCAACATTATTACCTGTATGTCATCGAAGATATCTACAGCCGAAAAATCGTGGGTTATGAAGTGTATGAGCGTGAGTGCGGTGAGCTGGCGTCACAGCTTCTGCAACGGACGTTGATGCGAGAGCAGTGCTTCAATCAAGCGCTGGTTCTTCACTCGGATAACGGTGCGCCGATGAAGTCGTTGACGTTCAAAGCTAAGATGGAAGAGTTAGGTATTACCTCATCGTATAGCCGCCCAAGAGTCAGTGATGATAACCCGTATGTCGAGTCATTGTTCCGCACGGTAAAGTACATGCCAAGTTGGCCAGTAAAAGGCTTTGAAACGATCGACGGTAGTCGAAGTTGGGTTGAAGCCTTCGTACGCTGGTACAACACCGAGCACAAGCACAGTAAGCTAAATTACGTCACACCTTCAGAGCGTCACAATGGAAAAGATAAAGAGATCTTGAAGCGTCGTGTAGAGGTATTGCTTGCTGCAAAACAGCGAAAGCCTGAGCGGTGGTCTGGTGATATCAGGAACTGTGCGCCTGTTGGTGAGGTTCACCTGAATCCAGAAAGAGAAGCCGCTTAATAAATAAGCGAATGATGACAACTACCTTGAAAAACGCCG
>NZ_MCZZ01000027.1 GCF_002875705.1 Vibrio sp. 10N.261.45.E2 | reverse complement strand
AACAGCATAGTGACGGTGGACGTTTTAGCTAACGACACCGATTTGGATGATGGGGCAACCTTCACTTTAGACAGTGTGAACTCAGACAAAGGTTTGGTGACCATCGTTGATAACAAGCTTGTGTTTGAAGCGAGTGGCGAAGATTTTGATCACCTGCCAGTCGGCGTGACAGAAGAAGTCGTCGTGACCTACACGATGAGCGATGAAAGTGGTGAGCCGATCACATCGACAGCGACCATCACAGTCACCGGTACCAACGACCTCCCAATTGCCAGTGCAGACACCGGGGCTGTTCAAGAGAACAGTGCAGTGACGGTGGACGTTTTAGCTAACGACACCGATTTGGATGATGGGGCAACCTTCACTTTAGACAGTGTGAACTCAGACAAAGGTCTGGTGACCATCGTTGATAACAAACTTGTGTTTGAAGCGACTGGCGAAGATTTTGATCACCTGCCAGTCGGCGTGACAGAAGAAGTCGTGGTGACCTACACGATGAGCGATGAAAGTGGTGAGCCGATCACATCGACTGCGACTATTACTGTTACTGGTACTAATGATAAAGCGGTCATCAGTGTGAGTGAACCGCAAAGCGCTGAAATTATTGAATCGGGTATAGATGACCAAGGTGATGCGGTTGGCAACTTATACACTGAAGGTCAACTGAAGGTTGAGGATGTAGACCAAGGACAAGAGAGTTTTAAAGAGGTCGATAGCGGGAAACTGGAAGGTAAGTATGGCTCCTTTACATTCGATGAATTAACAGGCGATTGGACTTATACACTGGATGACTCTAAAGCCAATAAGCTAGACCAAGGTGACACCTATATTGAAAACTTGGTAGTTCAATCACAAGATGGTACTGATAGTTACAAGATAGAAGTAGAAGTCGTGGGCAGCAACGATGCGCCAACCGTTGGTGAGCATTTGACAAAAACGACTCACGAAGATGCCTCAGAGAAAACCCTGAACCTACTTAAAGGCGCAGACGACGTGGACGCGGATGCGACCTTGTCGATTGCTGACCTAGGTACCTTGCCAACAGGACTTTCGCTGGCTGCGGATGGTTACACTCTTGTGATTGACCCAAGTGCCTTTAACTATCTGGCAGCGGGTGAGAGCGAACAGATTGTTCTTAACTACAACGTCGTGGATGGCTTAGGTGGCGTAACATCACAAACGGCGAAGATTACAGTGAATGGCCGTAACGACGGTCCAGTAGCGATTGATGACACATATGAAGCTCGTAGTGAGACGCTGCTTTTCTCTGAGTCCTTTGAAAACATGACAAACACAGGTCGTTGGACAGTCGTAACTGGCGACGATTTGGGTGATTGGGAAGCAACAAATGGTCTAGAGATTCAGCGTGACGGTCTCATAACTGACGCGACCGACGGTGACTACCTCGCTGAACTTGATGCTCATCAAAATACCGCGATCACAACAAGCATTAATACGTCGGACCAAGATAGCGTGCGTGTTGAGTTTGATTACAATCCTCGACGCGACGGTAATTCATCTTCTGACATGACGTTTAAAGTCGGTGACACGTTAGTTACTGTTCACGCAGATGGAACTCTATCGGGTGCTGAAGGGCTTAATATCCAAATAGGGCAACCTGACGCAAATGGTTGGTATAAGATCACGGTTGAGTTCGAAGTCCAAGGGGACGTTACGGACCTTACATTTGCAGGTGCAGGAGCTTCAGATAGCTATGGTGCGTTGTTAGATAACATTACAGTGACAGGTATTAATCAATCTAAACTTGTTACTGCTGAAGACACGTCTATCGCAATTTCTTTTGATGAGTTGTTGGCGAATGATACTGACATTGACGGTGATGAGCTCTCAATTGTTGTCGGTTCAATTACCTCCGCAGCTAATGGTGAGCTGTTTGTCGACTACACAAACAATACAATCACATTCACACCGGATACCGACTATAACGGTGAGGCAACTTTCAAATATAAAGTGACCGATGGGAACGGTGGGGAAGACGAAGCAGAAGTTACGCTTAATATCACTCCTGTGAACGATGCACCAGTGCTGACAGGCGATCTGTCGGCGGAAGTGGATGAGGCAGGCAGCTACACCATCACGGCGGCGGACCTGGGCTACACGGACGTTGACGATACAGACACAGGCGTGACCTTCACGGTCAGCAACGCGAGCAACGGCACAATCTTAGTGAACGGCGTGGCGTCGAGCAGTTTCACGGTGGCGCAGTTGGCGGCGGGTGAAGTGACGTTCAAGCATGATGGCAGCGAAACCACGTCGGCGTTGTTCGATGTGAACGTTGAAGACGGCAACGAAGATGGCAGCACACCGGTAGGCAGCACGTTCAACTTGACGGTGACTCCAGTGAATGATGCGCCGGAGCTGACAGGCGATCTGTCGGCGGAAGTGGATGAGGCAGGCAGCTACACCATCACGGCGGCGGACTTGGGCTACACCGACGTTGACGATACAGACACAGGTGTGACCTTCACGGTCAACAACGCGAGCAACGGCACAATCTTAGTGAACGGCGTGGCAGCTGGAAGTTTCACGGTGGCGCAGTTGACGGCGGGTGAAGTGACGTTCAAACATGACGGCAGTGAAACCACGTCGGCGTCGTTCGACGTTAACGTTGAAGACGGCAACGAAGATGGAAGTACACCAATAAACAGCACATTCAACTTGACGGTGACGCCAGTGAATGATGCGCCTGTGCTGACAGGTGATCTGTTGGGTGAAATGGATGAAGCAGGCAGCTACATTATCACGGCGGCGGACCTTGGCTACACTGATGTTGACGATACGGACACCGGCGTGGCATTCACAGTCAGCAACGCGAGCAACGGCACAATCTTAGTGAACGGTGTGTCGTCGGGCAGTTTTACTGTGGCGCAGTTGACGGCGGGAGAAGTGACGTTCAAACATGACGGCAGTGAAACCACGTCGGCGTCGTTCGACGTTAACGTTGAAGACGGCAACGAAGATGGCAGCACACCGGTAAACAGCACGTTTAACTTGACGGTGACGCCAGTAAACGACGCGCCTGTAGCAATTAGTGATTCTTACAAAAATAGTCAAGAAACCATATTGCTTACTGAATCATTTGAAAATATGGCAAACCCAGCGGGTTGGACGGTTGTTTCTAAAGACCCATCAGAGGTATGGGACTTTACTAATGGTATAGAGATTGAGCGAGACGGCTTAATTGTTGATGCTACCGACGGTGATTTTTACGCAGAGCTAGACCCACATAAAAATACGGTGATGACGACATCAATTGATACGTCTGATCAAGACTCTTTGAGGGTAGAGTTCGATTATAACCCTCGCCAAGATGGCAACTCGTCGTCTGATATGACTTTTACTGTAGGGAATACAACTATTACGCTGCATGCGGATGGAACAGTGACTGCTCCAGAAGGTATTTCTGTAACACTAGATGGTCCGGATAACAACGGTTGGTATCAAGTTAATGCTGAGTTTGATGTTAGTAGTGATGCTACTTTAATCGCTTTTGCTGGTGCGGGTAAATCTGATTCGCTTGGTGCGTTTATCGATAACATTACAGTTACCGGAATAGATGCGCCCAAACTCATAACGGAAGAAGATCAGGCTCTTACTATTAGTGGTAGTGAGCTGCTAGCTAATGATTTCGATGTTGATGGGGATGACATAACCATTTTTTCTGTCAACGCAACCAATGCTACAAACGGTTCTGTTGAGCTGATAAATGGCAATGTCGTATTTGAACCTAATCAAGACTTCAATGGTGAAGCGACGTTCGAATACACCATTGTTGATACTCATGGTGAAAAAAGCACTACGACAGTGACCGTTAATGTCACACCAGTAAATGATGACCCTATCGCGAACGATGATTCAAGAGCGTTAGGTGATAACCTGATCGTCAATGGTAGTTTTGAAGACTATGATTCGGTATCAAATGCCGGTTGGGGTTCTCGAATCGACCAGCTAGATGGTTGGTCCTACGATGCAAGAACTGGTGCTTTAGATTCAGTTCAAGAAGGCTATGCTGTTGATGAAACAGACGGCGATCGTATGATTGATATGGAAGGTAACGGAGACAATGTAACCCTTACCCAACAAATTCAAGGTGTGGAAAGCGGTACCCTATACCAACTGTCTTTTGATACGGCAATGTACGAACGATTGCCGAGTGCTGAGCTTGAGGTCGTTTGGAACGGCGAAGTTGTTGCCACGATCACCCCTGAAAGCAACATAATGCAAACTCAGTCATTGGAATTATTAGGTGGTAGTGGAGACGGTTCAAATACCCTTTCATTTAGAGAAGTTGGTACTGAAGGCGACAAGAGTGGGACTTATCTAGACAATATCAAATTTCAAGAAGTGATTAAAAACCTTCAGACACAAGAAGATATAACTCTCGATATCCCGAGTAGCGAGTTACTTTCGAATGATTCTGACGTTGATGGTGATACGTTAATTATTTTAGATAGTTTAGTGATTGATCCAACATATGGTCAGGTTGAGTTAGTTGAGCTACAAGACGGTTCTCAAACCGTTCGTTACACTCCAGCGGATGACTTCAATGGTATCGCTACGTTTACTTACACAGTTTCTGACGGTAAAGGTGGTACTGATACCGCCGTGGTTACGATTAATGTCACTCCAGAAAATGATGCTCCAATATTTGTCAAAGATGGAGTGCCGATTGGCGATACAGATCAAATAAGTGTATCGACTAAAGAGGATAACTCTGTATCTGGTAAGGTTACAGCAACCGATATTGACGACACTGACCTGACTTACACGGTGAGCCAACCTACAAACGGTAGTGTTGAGATCGACCCTGAAACGGGCGTGTGGAAGTACACTCCGAACAACGAGTTTGATGGAGAAGATTCATTTGTTGTTACCGTGTCGGACGGTAACGGTGGTACAGATACTGTTGTAGTGAATGTTGATGTATTGCCTGTTGCTGAGCTTGCAGTGACGGCTGGCCAACCAGTGATAGAAGCAGAAGATGCTTTCTTATCATTTGAAATCAACCTAGATGAGCTTGTTTCTGAGAACGTTGGTCTGGCTCTTACACTAGGGTCGGCAGTGGATTCTGCAACTAAAGGTGTCGATTACGAAGACAAGATCTACGTTAAAGATGGACAAGATTATAAAGCGCTTTCAGAGCAGGAGCTTTCCGATCTTATTATTGCTAGCGGCTCTGATAGCTTAGAAGTCTTCATCAAGGTTCTTGATGATAAATTGCTTGAGGGTGAAGAGACTGTAACTCTAAATGCTAGCTCAACGAGTGAGTTTGTTGAAAATGACAAACAGGACTCAGATACAGCTAAGATTGTCGATGAGACAGACTCAAACGACAAAGATACCGTTACAGTTGGACTGACTGGTCCCGATTCAGTTATTGAGGGTGATAAGACAAGCCCATTTACGATTACGCTAAGTGAGCAAGTGCCTGAAGATAGTGTGGTTACTCTTCAGTACTCTTACACAAATGCGAGCAATGAAGATATTGTTGAAGTTATAACTGTAAACGTAGACGCAAATACAAATACAGCGACCTTTGAGATTCAAACTGAACAAGACAAAGAATACGAAGTTGGACAAGAGTTTAACGTTAGTGTTGTATCCGTAACCCAAAATGGTACCGATGTATTTGAGAAGCTAGATACGTCTAGCGCTGATAAAAATGTAACTATTGACGATAGCCATGATAACCCGCCAAAAGCTGAAGACTTCTCTATTTCTCTCAATGCAGATGGCTCTTCGCAAGTTATTTTCGATACCGGAATGGGGACTATCGAAGGCGATGGTACAGATCATATTTCTGATAATGAAGATGATAACGATAATGACGCAGATACAAATCTCGGCGTGATCATCACAGAGCTGCCTGATTCAGGAACTCTTTACTATGTCGATGGCAATAACAAGGTTGAAGTGGTAGTTGGGCAGACATATGCAGATCCTAACAACATCGCTTATGAAGATGACCAAGAATCAACAGGCTTCTTCTTAGGTGTTGATGATACATCCACATTAGATAAAGGCCCTCATAGCACTGCAGAGTTCTATAACTGGGGTGATGAAGTAGATGCGTTTACTCGCGAACTGAAATTTGATAATGGTGATGTCGTCACCATTACCTCGGAAGGTCGAAATAACGTTGACGCTAAGCCTTTAGTACAAAATAACAGCCAGCAAGGCCATATGGGTTTCGGTATTGCATCGACTAATCGCGGTATTCACCAAGACGAGGCAATCAACATTGATTTCTCTTCTCGTCCAGCGGACTCAGTAACGGTTGGACTAAGTGGTTTGGGTGGCTGGTTTGCCCCAAATGCTGATGATAGTGTTCAATCAAGAGCTGAGATTACAGTCACCTTTGATTATGGTAATGGTGTCACAGAAGAAAATACCTTCCTTTATGATGACACCCACAATAATCAAAATGTCACGATTGTCGCTCCTGAAGGCGCTGAGATTGTTTCGGTGGAAGCAAGTACACAAGGACCAGGTAACTGGGAGCTGACTTCTCTTGAAGCTAAGGCGTCAGATTCATTCGAATACAAAGCAGTAGACAGTGATGGTAACGAAAGTGAAGTTAAGACAGTTACTATCGATAAGTCCGGTGACCTAAATGCGAATAACGATCCGCAAGGCTTCGAAGTTAAACTGGGTGAGTTCAGTGAAGACAATGACTCTCCGTGGTCAGCCGAAGGCGCTGAGCTAAATGCTAGCTTCAATGGCCAAGATAAAGACTTCGCACACAGCGGCATTAAGATTGGTGTTGCCGGCAAAGTAGGTGGATTGGGTGCTCAGATTGAATATGATCGTGCAGAGCAGCAATCTGAGAAGTTTGAAATCAACTTAGATAGCCCTGCGACTCAGTTTACATTTTCAGTATCTAACTTGTTTAAAAACGAAGGTAGTGACGGTGATTTCATTGATAACCATGAACAAGGCAGTTGGGTAGCGTACCTCAATGGCGTAGCGGTTGCAGGTGATACGTTTATTGCTGAAGACGGTAACAATAAAGGTACTTACGAAATAACACCGCTTGGTGCTGATGGTACTCCAATCGCGTTTGATACTGTGGTCTTTGAAGCAACTGAGTACTCCAACCAAGCAACGCATGATAATGATGCGTCAGATTACTTCCTAACTGGTTTTAAAGCCTCTAGTGAAGGCGCATATGCAGTAAATCAAGGCGGCATTCTTGAGATTCCAACATCGAAGTTTGCTGGCATTATCAGTTCTGAGCTTCTAAATAACGATATCGATTCAGATGGCGACAATCTACGTATTACCTATGTATACGGTGAAACGGAAGGTAATGCGTATATCAAAGACGGCATCGTATACTTTGATTTAACTGGCGACGATTTTGTCGGTGAAACAACGTTTAAATATCAGGTTACTGATGATAATGGCCAAATCGCGAGTGCTGAAGTTAATGTTATCGTCAACCCTCTACCGACTCCTTCTAGTGTTGCGTCTGTAGACCTGCTAGCAGACTCAGTAGTTGAAGGTGATGATCTTGGCTTTAAAGTAACTCTGGATTCAAGTGCACTTGTTGAGTCTGTATTGGACGTTGCTTTTGGTAAGAACACGGATGCTGCGAATGATTCAGGTGACGAAAAAGATCTCGACCTTAGTCTGTTTCGTTTTACTAATGGCGTCACCTATGAGCAGCAAAGTGGAAAGCTGATTGTCCCAATTGGAGTGAAGGATTTTGCAATCTTGATTCCGACAATTGATGACAGCCTTCATGAAATCGCTGAAACCTACACCGTGACTGTTGATGGTGAATCCTCAGTGGGCAGCATTACTGATAACGATGAAGCTCCAACTATCGATACAGTGAGCAACGCGGTTAATCCAAATAATGAACAAGTAATTGAGGGCGATGTAGCTGTCTTCACCGTAAACCTAGCTAACACAAGCAGTCAAGAAACTCGATTCGAATGGTCGTTAAACTCCGGTTCTGCCGAACTCGGTGATAACAAAGATTTCACCGGCAACGTAGAGTTCACTGAGGGCGTGACGCTTGTTAATGGTCAGCTTGTTGTGCCTGCGGGAGTAACGTCGTTTGACATCAAGGTACCAACTAACGATGACGGCATTGATGAGTTAAATGAGAATTTCACGCTCGACGTGGGTGGTAAGCAAGGTATTGCAACGATCATCGATAATGATGAAGCACCGCAAGCTCAGGACTCTCATGTCATTGGAGATGAGGCGCAAGCCCAAGGTTCATCGATCACGTTTAAGTGGGCCGATTTCAACGTTTCTGATGCAGATTCTAGCGAATTGTCGATTGTTATCACTAGTGCTCCAGGTGCGGGTGATATGTATCTGTACAACGAATCTACTGATGAATGGCTTCTGTTGAATACTGAAACGATTGGTACAGGAGTATCAGTAAGCCAAGAGCAGGTTGAACAAGGTTTCTTGATATTCAACCCGGTAAGCTATGAATCTAGTACATCGATGTTTGATGAAGAGAATGTAGTAACTGGCAATAATCAGCAAGAGTATGCGGAGTTTAACTACCACAGTTCTGATGGCATCAACACCAGCTCTAGTATGACGATGTCGATTGATATTCGTCCTGATACGACACCTGCCAAGTTAGTTGTAGAGACACCAAATGTAGATTTAGATGAAGGTTTTAAGTTAGAGCAATGGGAGAACCTAGACTTTGATTACAACAATGGTAGCGGAGTGGCTCCGGACGTTGTTGAGCAAGCAATCGAGTCTGCAGGTGTAGCCGACACTTCGAAAGTCACACAGACGCCAGACTTTGGCACTCAGAACTCTCCAGCCATCGAAAACATTTCGAGCAAACTTACTGGTTTGGTATTCCTAGTTGCTGGTGAGTCATACGTGTTTAGTGGTCATGCAGATGATTCATTTAGACTTGAAGTCGGTGGTGAAACAATGGCCTCTCAAACTTGGGGTGGAGGCGGTACCTATGAGTCTTCAGCCTTTGTACCATCGGCATCTGGTTGGTACACAATTACTGCTTTCCACGACAACGAGGCTGGTCCAGGTAATGCCACTATCAGTGTCGCAGTTGGTGATAATGAACCCGTAGACTTTAACACGGACAACTTCGATATTGTTCCTGATGTAAGTTCGCTTGAGGATAAAGTTAATATCGGGACACAGGTTGAACATGAATCCTCGGAGGGTGGTTATTACCCAGCGTTCGATATTAATGAAGGGCTGGAAGATACCTTTATCAATGTCTCTAAGATCACTACGCAGCTTGTTGATACCGATGGCTCAGAGACCTTGAAGCTCGTCGTGTCTGGTTTACCTGAAGGTTCAATTGTTAAACTTGGAGATCAGGAACTTGTTGTTAATGCTGATGGTGAAGTTGATATATCTGCTTGGTTAACATCAAATGGTACTGCCGAAACTGTGCTCGCTGATCTGATGATTCAGGTTGATGAGTCAGGCACTTATAACGTTAAGATTGAAGCTATTTCAGACGAGATTGTCGGCGATACCAGTGAGACTTCGAATGGAGCCTTCGACCTAATTGTCCATCCAGTACCTGTTGGACCAGATGCTGAAAGTAAAGAAGCCTTTGGACAAGAAGATACTATTTTAGTGCTATCGATTGATGATTTTGGGATTGAGTCTGACAACGATGTAGTGATAACTCAACAACCACTCGATGGAGCGTTGGTGATTAATCTTGGCACTGATCAAGAGCCTAACTGGCAACCATTAAACTCGAGTCAGATTACATCTGCTCAATTAACATCAGGCATGATTGGCTTTAATCCTGATATTAACGAATCTGGTTATGACGGCTTTAGTGTTGATGGTGTAGGCAATAAATCGAATGACTACGCTGAAATTAAGTTCAAGGCTGTAAACGAGAATGGTACGTCAGAAGAACATACGCTTACGGTAGATATTACGCCTGTAGCTGATGCCCCTGTTGTTACTATTACTATTGGTGATTTGAAAACAATTCGAATGGAACCTAGCTTCGATACATCTGATGAACAGGCCATTAAAGATCTATTTAATAATGGCACTCTACTAGAAATGGGTAACACGGGTAATATTGTTGAGGGACTCACCTCTAGTGGAGACGTGATTAATAACGCTGATACTACTGATGATCGTACCGACAAAGATGATTTGTTTATAGCGAAAGATCAGCGCAATACAGATGATGTAGCATTGTCTCCCGCTCACTTCGTCGGTGACGTATCGGTGGGTACACAGGGAAGTGATACATTTATAGGCAGTGCTTATAACGACCACTTTGACGGAGGTATCGGCTCGATCGATGATCCTAACCAAGTGGACAGTGTTATTTATACTGGTGATGTATCAGACTACGTTTTACGTTGGTTCCAAGCAGATGACCATAGCGAAGTACCATATTGGATTGTTGAAGACAAACGTCTCATTGATACTGCAGACCAAGTAAATGCTAACGATAAAGAAGCTGGAGATCATCTTTATGAGATCGAACAGATAGTCTTTCAAGATGGTATCGTAGCGCTAGATAATGAGTCCGGAACTTATCAAATTTTAGAAGAGCAGGTTCTACCGATTGATGTGTCAGTTACGCTTGTTGACGTTGATGGAAGCGAAACCTTAAACGACAAAGTCGAACTAACCGGGATTCCTTCAGGGTTGAAGCTAGAAATAGATGGAGAGGTTGTAGAGCCAGTATCATCTACGAATGGTGTTGCAACTTATGAGTTAGATATTGATGCTGCAGGTAACGTTCATGGAGATGTACAGATTCGAGTACCTTCTGAATACCAAGGCGATCTAGATTTTGAACTTAAGGCTACAGCAACTTCGGTGGAAGTGGATGGTACTTCGCAGGACAGTTATGCAACATCTTCTGCATCAGTTCGCAATCACATTATATCAATGGGTGAAAGTGGATCTGATAACATCATTACTGATGAAAACAATAACATTGTCATCGGTGACACATCAGGCTTGCAAATTGTCCCTGGGCAGGACTATAACATCGCATTTATTTTCGACACTTCCGGTAGTATGAAGAGTACGATTACAGAAGCTAAGCCTGAATTGCAGGCGGCATTTGATAAGTTAGTTGATAGTGCAGGCGGTGAAAACTCTGGTACTGTGAATGTGTTGCTAACACAATTTGAAACTAATGCATCTCATGTCATTAGCATTGATTTGAGTTCAACTACCCCTAAAACACAGTTTGAGAGCGCCCTTAACACGATAATTGATGATAGTTCAGGGCGTACTAATTATGAAGCTGGCTTCGATTCCGCGATAGACTGGTTTAATTCACTACCAGATAATGACGCGACTAATCATTCGTTCTTTATCACTGATGGTGAAATTAACCAAGCAACAGAGGATGATTTGGACGGTGATGAACTTGATCAGTTCTGGATGTATGCGGATAAATCTAAGGGTGAAGCTCTAAGCTTACAAGATATCCTTGGTTCCGATTTTGACCTAGCATCTTTGCAACCTCAAGGAACCATAGAAGTAAATGGTGTTAAGGTTGTTGAGTATGATAATGGTCATAGCCATGCACAAGTATATTCCCCTTATCTAGATAGCAATGGTAATCGTGTTAGGCTTGGTACGTTGAAAATCGATGGTAATGAGCTTGTATTTAGGGATAAATACAGTGCTTCCGATACAGCTAGTAGTAAGGTGACCCCACAAGCCGTTCACATGTTTAATATTTTAGCTGGCTTGTCTGCGATACAGGCTATTGGCCTTGGCGGTAATGTCGACAAAGACACGTTAGAAATGTTTGATACAGACAAAGTTGTTGACCACAACATCAAAGTTGAAGACCTTGCTGAAGCAATCGCTGGAGATACGGTACAGGCTGTTCCGGGAGAAGATACGATCACCGCACAAAGTGGTGATGACATATTGTTTGGTGATCAGCCAGTGCTGTTTGCTGATGACGGTTCGACAGAGCTAACGCTCCAAGAATATGTAGCTCAAAAACTCAGTTCGGGTTTAGCTGACGTTGATGCTAAGACGATTCATGATTACGTCACTAGTCACAAAGAAGAGTTCGGCAATTCATCAGAAAACGATGCTGATGATGAATTGTCAGGTGGTGAGGGTAACGATATCTTGTATGGTCAAGGTGGAGATGACACTTTAGATGGTGGCTTGGGTGACGACTTCTTATTTGGCGGAGAAAGCAGCGATACGTTGACCGGTGGGGAAGGAGCCGATTTATTCGCCTGGTTAGACGGAGACTTAGATGGAAGCGCTGATGTCATCAAAGACTTTGATGTGAATGAAGGTGATAAGATTGACCTTTCAGAACTATTTGAAGAGTTAGACTCCAATGAAATCGATTCTCTTTTAGGCGATATTAAAGACTCAGTTTCATCTAATGGTAACGGTGGTTCTGTTGTTACTGTTACTAAAGGTGGTGATTCCGTATCGATTGAGTTTGAGGGATTAGGTACAGATGATCTAACCAACTACTTGTTTGACCAAAGTGGTCTAAAGTACACCGATGGGTAAATAAAAAGACCGAAGCACAAGCTTCGGCCTCTTGTTCAAAAAGAAACCACCTTTTTATAGGTGGTTTTTATTTTTAGTGGCTATTATAAAACCTTACAAGCAAAACCTTTTAGGTAGAAACCTTCAGGGTAAGCTGTGTCTGTTAGATGGTCTGCAGCTTGCTCGAAGCGCTCTATGAATTTAACCGTGCGTCCAGCATCGAGAGCAGCATCGGCAATGATCTTTTGGAACAGGTCAGTGCCCATTAAGCCTGAGCAAGAATAGGTAAGTAGAGTACCGCCAGGTTTCAGGATTTGCATAGCTAGCATGTTAACATCTTTATAGCCGTTTGCGCCTGATGTCAGGTTGTTCTTACTTGAAACGAACTTTGGTGGATCCATGATAACGACGTCAAACTTAGTGCCTTGGTCGCGGTATTCTCGAAGCAGTTTGAATACGTCGGCGTTTAGGAATACAGCGCGCTTTTTCGAGATATCAAACTCGTTAAGTTCAGCGTTGAACTTAGCGGTATCAAGAGCGAGTTGAGATACGTCAGCGTTGATAACACGCTTCGCGTCGCCTTTTAGTGCGTAAAGGCCAAAACCACCTGTGTATGAGAAACAGTTAAGGACATCTTTACCTTTAACGTACTTCATAGATTCTTTGCGGCTATCACGTTGGTCCATGTAGAAGCCCGTTTTGTGGCCTTCCATGATGTTCACACTGATTTTAACGCCATTCTCTTCAATCACAATTGACTTCGGTGGTTCTTCACCGTGAAGAACGCCAACAACTTGTTCTAAGCCTTCTTTCTTACGAACTGCCACGTCTGAACGCTCGTAGATGTTACAGTCAGGGAAGCACTCGATTAACGCTTCAACCAACACGCTTTTGTTAAACTCAGCGCCAGCACTTAGCAGTTGGCAAACAAGGAAGTCTTGGTATTTGTCGATTGTGATACCTGGCAAGCCATCAGACTCTGCGGCCGTTAGGCGGTAGCCCGTTAGACCATCACGCTCAATGATGTCTTCACGTAAAGACTGTGCGTCTTGAATTCGTTTTACGAAGAACGCCTTGTTGATCTCTTCTTTTTCAAATGTCCAAACACGAGCTCGAATTTGAGATTCTGGTGAGTAAGCCGCTTTTGCAAGCCACTGACCATTTTGAGCATATACGTCTACAGTTTCACCTTGTTTTGGTTCGCCTTCGACCTTATCGATACCGCGAGAAAATACCCAAGGGTGTTTGCGGCGTAGTGATTTATCTCGGCCTTTAGCTAGATGAATTGAAGGAGTCATAATTTACTCTGTTTGTTGAATTTGAAGGAGGGGTATTGTCGGGGAAGTACAGGTGAAAAGCAAATAAGAAAGGGCTGCAGAAGCAGCCCTAGTAATGATTAATCAACACTTAGTGGTTGGATATCAGTATTAAGCTTTAAGACCTGTCAGCAAACCTTCCATCGTATCGCTTTGTTTACGAAGTTGGTCGACATTGGAATTACTCTTACTGATCATCTCGCAGATACTGTCTGATTGATGACGAATCTCTTCAACACTTTGTGCAATGTTGTCAGCGACTACGCCTTGTTCTTCAGCCGCGGTAGCAATTTGAGTGCTGCTATCTGAAATAGACTGGTTCTTTTCAGCTAATGAACCGATCTCAACGTTCACTTCCGACATCAGTGTTTGGCCTTCACCAGCATTGTTTACCGTTACTTCCATCAGTTTGGTCAGTGATTGGCTGTTACGTTGTAATGACTCAATCATACTTTGGATTTCAACCGTTGCTTGTTGAGTACGACCAGCAAGGGCACGAACTTCATCGGCAACAACAGCGAATCCACGACCTTGCTCGCCTGCACGTGCAGCCTCTATGGCAGCATTCAGTGCCAATAGGTTAGTCTGCTCTGAAATGCCATTGATGGTTGCGACCACTTCATCGATCTGCGCCGCGTTGGCATCAAGCTCTTCTACTGCTTGTGAAGCGGATTGGATCTCTTGAGATAGGTTAGAGATAGACTCCAATGTATTTGAAACCTTGACTTGACCACTTTGAGCAACACCGCGAGCGTCCATGGTTTGTGAACTAGACGCATGGGCAAGAGTTGCAACTTCGCGAATCGTAGCAGCCATTTGCTCAGTTGCACTTGCCAGGCTATTCAGGTGTTCCTGCTGGTTACCTGAGATGTCTGAACTTTGTTGTGTTGACTGGTTCAAGTCCGAGCTGATTTGCTGCATGAGAGCAACAGACTCTTGGATTGATAGAACCATGTTTTGTTCACGCTCGGCGACTTTGTCGATTGTAATCGCGATTTCACTGAACTCGTCACGAACTAAGAAGTAGTTCATGCGGCATGTTAAGTCGCCATTCGCTAGAGTGTTCAAGGCTTTATTCATTGAGAACATCGCACCGCCAATGAAGGTCATGATGTAGTAAACACCTAGCGCTATCAGCGTTAGGGTTACAGCGATGATAGAAACCTGAGTCGTCGATAGAGCAGACCAAAGGTTTTGATCATGGTTAGCAACTAGACTGAATGCACCATTCATCACCGAAACAGAACCAGCCCCGTAACCTAAAGAGATGGTTTCAGAGTTGCTAACAAGCTGAGCTACTTGCTCTTTAGTGAGTTGGCCGGCTTCGATAAGCCCTTTCATCAAGAGCATTTCTTCTTGATAAAGGTGAGCAAGTAAAGAGTCCGCGGCGCTATCTAAAACGAGAGTTAATATAACCAGGGCAAGAAGAGGCAATAAGAAGAGTAGATAGAACTTTTCTTGGATTTTTAGGTGAATGAGATATTTGTCAATCCAACGAAATGGGATTTCTTTCATAATCGTTATACTCGAAGTAAGTCCACCAATAAGCGGTGAATGAATAGAAGCTAAACTATATCATTCATACAATTTATGAGGCAACGTTATGGAAAGTTCGCAATATATTTTTGTCGTATCAGGCGTAGTTCAATGTGTTGGGTTTCGTTATCACACCAGTAGACAGGCGCAAACTCTAGGTCTCTTTGGCTATGCAAAGAACTTAAATGATGGTCGAGTTGAAGTATTAGCTGTCGGAGAGAGTCAGCAAATAGAGAAGCTACATGCTTGGCTTAACATTGGCCCTTCAAGCGCGACAGTAGACAACGTAGTGATGCGTCAAATTAAAGAAAGTGAGCAACAGAACATACGTGTTGGGGAGTTTAAAATACTGTAGTTATAGCACTACAGTATTTATATCGAGCGTAACTAAATAACCTAAAGTGAGTTAGGTTTTACAAGCACTTTGCTGGTTTAGGTAAACCGGCGAGCTTGGTTGCTTGTTTTGCCGGCCCTTTTTTGAATAACTTGAATAGGTACTTGCTGTTACCTTTTTCTGGGCCGTGCGCTTTTTCCATCGCTTTAACTAGCATACGAACCGCTGGTGAGGTATTGAACTCTTCGTAAAAGCTCCTTACAAAATGGACGACTTCTAGGTGTGCATCGGTAAGTTCAATAGCCTCGTCTTGAGCAAGAATTTCAATCATACCTTCTTCCCATTGTGTGTAATCCAATAGGTAGCCTTGAGCGTCGGTTTCGATTTGCTTGCCGTTATATTCAAACATGTTTAATCCAGGATCCAATTAACTATGCGGATAGGGTACATGACCAAGTTTATCTTTCTCAACAGAAATTGTAGCTATCTATAGAAATATCGCACTTATAGATGCAAAAAAGCCCAAGAGATAGGCTCTTGGGCTAGATATTCTTCAATGATAGGAGCGATTAGTCGTCGCTGCCCATGATGCCTAGGATGCTTAGTAGGCTGATGAAGATGTTGTAGATCGATACGTACAAGCTGATCGTTGCTGAGATGTAGTTTGTTTCACCACCGCGAATGATGTTTTGCGTTGTAAGCAAGATAACACCTGTCGAGAATAGGATGAACATACCGCTCATTGCCAATGATAGTAGAGGCATTTGTAGGAAGATGTTTGCAACCATACCTACAAGCAGTACTACGAAACCAGCTAGTAGCATGCCGTTAAGGAACGACAGGTCACGCTTAGTTGTTAGTGCGTAAGCTGATGCACCCATAAATGCCAGTGCTGTACCGCCAAGTGCAGTTAGGATGACGTCACCCATGCCTGCGCCAACGTACATGTTTAAGATTGGACCGATGGTGTAGCCTAAGAAACCCGTAAATAGGAATGTGAAGACTAGACCCATGCTGTTGTCACGGTTCTTTTCTGTTAGGAAAAGTAGGCCGTAAAAGCCAACTAGCATAATGATAAGACCCGGGCGAGGAAGGTTCATCGCCATGGATACGCCTGCTACAACAGCAGACCAAAGTAGTGTCATAGACAGTAGTGCGTAGGTGTTACGCAACACTTTATTGGTTTGCAGAGCACTTTCTTGAGATGCTGTGCGTGAAAACATAGGGCTGTTCATAATCTTCCTCGTAAGGTGACTTCAATAGTTATTAGTACATTTATGGGGTTGAAAGTTCGAAAAATCAAGTCTCTCATTCCTCTTGTATACGTAAAATAATAATCAAAATAGTCGGTTAAGTGTTTCTGAAGGTGTAACAAAGTATTTCTTAAAGTGCAGTCGAGATTCAATGTTCGATTTTTAGCGCACTGAATTGCTGTTTAGAATCTTTAAAACGTAATTATAACACTGAAAACAAAGAGGCGACCTAAGCCGCCTCTATCGTTTATGCATCGTAACACATTAGTGGTGTAAAATTTGGCTTAAGAAGTTCTGCGTTCTGTCTGATTGTGGATTTTCAAAGAAGTCGACAGGGTTGTTTTCTTCTATGATTTCACCGGCATCCATGAAGATAACGCGATCTGCGACCTCTTTAGCAAAGCCCATCTCGTGCGTTACACAAAGCATCGTCATGCCTTCTTCTGCAAGTTCAACCATTACGTCTAACACCTCACGAACCATCTCCGGGTCGAGTGCAGATGTTGGCTCATCAAACAGCATTACTTGAGGGTTCATACACAAAGAACGAGCAATCGCTACACGCTGTTGTTGACCACCTGAAAGCTGACCTGGGAACTTGTCCGCTTGCTCAGGGATTTTTACGCGCTCTAGGTACTTCATAGCAATCGCTTCGGCTTCTTCTTTCGGCATTTTTTTGACCCAGATAGGGGCGAGAGTACAGTTCTCTAATACCGTAAGATGCGGAAACAAATTGAAGTGTTGGAAACACATACCTACATCTCGTCGAACAGCTTCGATGTTCTTGAGATCTTCGGTCAATTCATTACCTGAAACGAAAATGTGACCTTTTTGGTGTTCTTCTAGTCGGTTGATGCAACGGATCATCGTTGACTTACCAGAGCCTGAAGGGCCACAGATAACGATTTTCTCGCCTTTTTTAACTTCTAGATTGATGTTTTTAAGTACGTGAAACTCACCGTACCACTTGTTCATGTCTTTCAACTCGATCATAAGACCTTGAGAGTTGTTTTCTGTTTGCTGCGTCATAATACGTCCTTGATCTTGTTAATTATCGTTTGTGACCGGTGTGAAGTCTGTTCTCTAGCCATATCGAATATCTCGACATACCAAAACAAAACACCCAGAACACTAACGCGACAAATACATAACTTTCTGTAGCGAAGCCTAACCACTCTGGGTCGGTATTCGCTGCTTGGCCAATACCTAACACATCGAACATACCGATGATAAGTACCAGACTGGTGTCTTTAAATAGGCCGATGAATGTGTTCACGATTGATGGAATAGTGATTTTCAACGCTTGAGGAAGAATAATTAGTCCCATCTTTTTCCAATAGGTTAAACCAAGTGCATCAGCAGCTTCGTATTGGCCTTTTGGAATCGCTTGAAGACCACCACGAATAACCTCCGCCATATAAGCGGCACTAAACAACACCACACCAACGAGGGCACGGATTAGCTTATCGGTTTCAGAACCTGCAGCTAAGAATAGAGGTAACATTACCGATGCCATGAACAGCACAGTAATAAGAGGAACGCCACGCCAGATTTCGATATACACAGTACAGATACTGCGAATAATCGGCATTTCTGAGCGACGACCGAGTGCTAATGCCACACCGATAGGAAGCGAAACGACAATACCAACTAACGCGATGATTAATGTAACCAGTAGACCGCCCCATTTGTGGGTATCCACAACTTCTAGTCCAAATATACCACCGTATAGCAACCCAGCAATGATAAATGGGTAGATGTTTACGAAGAACAACCAAATCCACGTACGCTTAGGTGTTTTTTCGTAAGCCAATAAAGCGACAAAAATAGCCAAAGTTGCGTAGAAAAGGCGAGGTCGCCATAGTTCAGCTTCAGGATAAAAGCCGTACATGAACTGATCCCAACGAACACTGATGAATACCCAGCAAGCACCGTCACTGGTACACGCATCACGAGTTGTACCAACCCAATCAGCATTTAAAAACGCCCAGTCAAAAGTTGCCCAAAGTAATGAAAACGCGATGTAACCTAAAATTAGTGTCACCACGCTATTAACAGGGCCGTTAAAGAGATTTTTCCTTAACCAACCAACCATGCCAACAGTATTCGCTGGAGGCGGAAGGTCAGGTTGAAATTGATGTGTGCTCATATTATCTCTCCACCAATGCTACTTTACGGTTATAGATATTCATTAACGCGGAGGTCAATAAGCTTAGAGTGAGGTAAACGCCCATGGTCATGGCAATGATTTCAATTGCTTGACCGGTTTGGTTAAGCGTTGTGCCTGCGAATACAGAAACTAGGTCAGGGTAACCAATCGCCATCGCTAACGAAGAGTTCTTGGTTAAGTTCAAGTATTGGCTAGTAAGCGGTGGAATGATGATACGTAAAGCTTGCGGGATGATAACCAGCTTAAGTGTACGAGAACGTGGCAGCCCTAAAGACATTGCAGCCTCTGTTTGACCGTGGTTCACCGCATTAATACCCGAACGAACGATCTCTGCAATGAAAGAAGCCGTATAGATACTGAGAGCTAACACAAGAGCTGCAAGCTCAGGAATGATGCTGATACCGCCTTTAAAGTTGAAGCCTTTTAGAGCAGGGTACTCCGCCGAAATAGGCATACCCATCACAAAATAAACAACCAGAGGCAGACCAACGATCAAGCTAATTGCAATACGTAACATCGGTGTTTGCTGGCCTGTCAGCTTTTGCTTGTTGTTTGCCCAAATGTTGATGATTACCGTAGCAATAACGCCGATAACGAAGGCAGCGATAACGAAGCTGCTCCCTTGCTCTAAAACCGGAGCTGGGAAATACAATCCACGAACGTTCAAGAAGATAGCTTCACCCAAACTCAGACTTTGACGTGCGGATGGAAGAGCTTGAAGAACAGCGAAATACCAAAAGAAAATTTGGAGTAATAGAGGGATATTTCGGAAGATTTCAATGTAAACCGCCGCACATCTACTAACCAACCAGTTAGAAGATAAGCGAGCGATACCCATACTGAAGCCAAGAACGGTGGCTAGAATAATACCGAGTACTGAGACTAGGGCGGTATTTAATAAGCCGACGACGAACGTTCGACCATAAGAGAAGGTTTCGTCATACTCGACGAGCGTTAATCCGATACCAAAACCGGCTTCTTGACTCAAAAAATCAAAACCAGTGGCAATACCTCGGGCATCAAGGTTGGTAAGGGCGTTATTTACTATGGTGTAGAAGAAAGCGCCGAGTGCTCCGACAGCGATAATCTGAAAAATAACAGATCGAAAAGTCGGGTTATATAGAAGGTTGGCACTTTTTGCTTCAGGCTTTTCCTGGGAAGGAGTAAGAGTGTTGTTAGGTTTCATACTGCAATAACCTCAAATCCATTTAACAGTTAGGGCGGATAAACCGCCCTAAATCGTGTTACTCAAATATTCATTTTCTGTTTGTTGCTACCACACAAGATATGCGCGATAGCAACGTTTCGAACAAGTAATCACGTAGGCGCTATTAACGGATTGGTGGAGCGTACATAAAGCCGCCCGCATTCCATAATGCATTTACACCACGAGAGATTTGAAGTGGAGAACCTGTACCAACAGTACGTTCAAAACTCTCACCGTAGTTACCAACTTGTTTAATTACTTGGTAACCCCAGTCGTCACGAATGCCAAGGCCTTTACCTTTAGGACCGTCTACACCAAGAATACGTTTGATGTTTGGGTCTTTTGACTTAAGCATTTCGTCTGCATTTTTAGAAGAGATGCCGTATTCTTCGGCGTTGATCATTGCTGAAAGTGTCCATTTAGCAACGTTAAACCATTTATCATCATCTTGACGAACAACAGGACCTAGAGGCTCTTTAGAGATGATTTCAGGTAGTACTTCTGCAGATTTAGGATCAGCTAGGTTTAGGCGAAGTGCGTATAGACCAGATTGGTCGGTAGTGAGCACGTCACAACGACCTGCGTCGAAACCTTTAGATGTTTGTGCTGCCGTATCGAATACCACTGGCTTGTAAGACATGCCGCTGTTACGGAAGTAATCGGCTAGGTTAAGTTCAGTTGTTGTACCTGATTGAACACATACAGAAGCGCCATCAAGCTCTTGTGCGCTTGTCAGGCCTAGTTCTTTCTTAACCATGAAGCCTTGACCGTCGTAGTAGTTAACGCCTACGAAGTTCAGACCTAAAGCAGTGTCACGATGTAATGTCCATGTTGTGTTACGAGATAGTACGTCGATTTCACCAGATTGAAGCGCAGTAAAACGCTCTTTTGCTGTTAGAGGTACATACTTAACTTTGGTCTTGTCACCGAGTACAGCCGCTGCAAGAGCTTGACAATACTCAACATCAATTCCTTCCCATTCACCTTTTGAGTTAGGGTTAGAGAACCCTGGAAGACCGGTACTTACACCACAAGTTAGAAAACCTTGAGATGTGACTTTGTCCAGAGTGCTTTCTGCCGCTGATGCCGATGTTGCCATCATCGCAGTTGATGCAGCTACTACTGAAGCAAGAAGTGTTAGTTTATTTGTCATTTGTATCCTTCCTTGTTAACCAGGTGACACCTGATACTCGTGCTCGTTTGAGTTTCTCTTGTGTGTTGCGTTTTCTATGACCTTGTTGTTCAAATTAAACGAGTTGCATTTTGCAAATGAAACTGTGTGCGATTTAAACAACTGTTTATAAGGTTAGGAAAGGATCCGTAGTTTCACAAATGTATAATTTAAAAAGAATTTTGAATGAAATCACAAATCCGAACACAATTAGAATGACCAAATGTTAACTGAATGTAAATAGTGCAACGGTTCACACTGTTGGTGCAACGAGATTTAGATTTTTATATTGATAAACCAATAGATAAATATTCTGAATGAATGTCACAGTGGTGGAGCATTAACCTTAAAAAAGATTGAAATTTGGTCAATAAATATTTTTATTACACTTCGATAGTTATGAATATGCTCCAAATTTGGTAGCATGGCTGAATAGTTATTGAAGTCGTCTCAAGGAAGAACATGCGTTATTTCCCAATGTTTTTGGATGTAGAAAATAAGCCAATCTTAGTGGTTGGTGGGGGTGAGGTTGCTTGCCGTAAAGTTGATAGTTTGCTGCGAGCTGGTGCTGATGTGACTTTGGTTTCCCCCAAGGTAGCGCCTTACTTAAAGCAGCTAGTCGATGAGAACAAACTTCACTGGGTTCAAAACTTTTACTCGTCACAGATCATATCGAAAAATTACTTACAGGTTTGGGCTACAACAGACAACCCAAGCTTGAATCACCAAGTGTATAATGATGCGAAAAAACTGGGTATTTTAGTCAATGTGGTTGATGATCTACCTTACTGCGATTTCATTACACCTTCGATGATAAATCGCGGCAGAATCCAAATTGCCATCTCTAGTGGCGGTGCATCACCTGTTTTGGTCAGAAATATCAGAGAAAAACTCGAAACGGTATTGCCACAAAACATTGGTTTGATAGCAGATTTTGGTGCATCAAAACGCAATTCGATCAAAGAGTCATTCCCAACCGTCGACGAGCGTCGTAAGTTTTGGGAGCGATTCTTGTCATCCAGTTTTATCGAGCAGGTGAATGACAGAGAGCAGTTAGAGTCATATTACCAACGAGCGCTAACGGAAGGCATTGATAACGAAGGGCAAGTCACTTGGATTGAATTCGAACAAGACGTCGAGTTGCTGTCTATGAAGGCTTTACGTTTGATGCAAGAGGCCGAGTTAGTGCTTTCTCCGAGCGATTGTCCATTTGAATTTGTCGACCTGTGCCGCCGAGATGCAGAAAGAGAGGGCTATGCTAATAGCGTAGAGCTATCGACCAAGCTTGAGCAGGCAAGATCAGAGAAACTGCGAGTGTGTGTGTTTATTCCACCAGCAAGCGTAGAGTTTAATCTGTTGGTCGGTAAAGATCTTAAACTGTCAGCCGCCAAAGTGCTCAGTTGAGATGGCGGATTATAAGCTAGGTTTTCGATGAAACTGGCCCGATGAATAAAAAGCCACTTCTTATAAAGAAGTGGCTTTTTGCTGTTTCAAACACGACATTGTATTAATGAATGAGCATCCCAAATAAGAGGTTGCTCAAACTCAGAAATTAGTCGCGGAAGTTGTCAAACTGGAAAGGTTGACCAAGTTCACCGTTGCGAACCAAAGCCATTACAGCTTGTAGATCGTCACGCTTCTTACCAGTTACACGAACTTTGTCACCTTGGATAGAAGCTTGAACTTTAACTTTGTTGTCTTTGATTAGTTTAACGATCTTCTTAGCTACATCTGTTTCAATGCCTTGCTTAAAGATAACCGTTTGGTGCCAAGTGCGACCTGTTTGGTCTGCTGCTTTCGCTTCCATCGCGTTAGGATCAACATTGCGCTTCGTTAGGTTGCTGCGAAGGATATCGCGCATTTGCTTCAGTTGAAAATCGTCTTGAGCAGTCAATTTTACTGATTCATCTTTGTAATCAAAGCTTGCTTCAACGCCGCGGAAATCGAAACGAGTCGATAGTTCACGGTTTGCGTTGTCTACCGCGTTACGCAGTTCTACTGCTTCTACTTCAGAGATAATGTCAAATGATGGCATTGTGTTGTTTCCTTAAGCTAAGTTTCTATCTTTAATTGCTGTTGCAAGCATGTCTAGCATTGTTGCAGTATCTTCCCAGCTCAGGCATGGGTCAGTAATCGACTTGCCATACTCTAGGTTATTGATATCTGTCATCGGCTGGTTGCCTTCAATAATGAAGCTTTCTGCCATGATGCCTGCAATTTGGTTCTTGTTAGATTTGATTTGCTCACAAATGTCTTGTGCAACTTCTAACTGTTTACGGTGTTGTTTCTGACAGTTAGCGTGGCTAAAGTCTACAACCAAACGTTGCGGTAGGTCGAATTCAGCCAGTTGCTTACATGCTACATCTACTGATTCAGCGTCGAAGTTAGGGCCTTTATCACCACCACGTAGAATAACGTGACCGTATGGGTTGCCAGAAGTACGGTAAACCGTCATGCGGCCGTTCTTATCTGGTGAGTAGAAGTAGTGTGAAGCATGTGCAGCACGAATTGCATCGATAGCAATCTTGATGTTGCCGTTGGTCGCGTTCTTGAAGCCAACAGGGCAAGACAGTGCAGAAGCCATTTCACGGTGAATCTGAGATTCAGTCGTACGAGCACCAATTGCGCCCCAAGTGATAAGGTCAGCAATGTACTGACCTGTGATCATATCAAGGAATTCAGTCGCAGTAGCCAAGCCAAGCTTGTTGATATCTAACAGAAGCTTACGAGCTTTGTTTAGACCAGTTTCAAGTGCGTATGAACCATCAAGGTTAGGATCGGTAATCAAACCTTTCCAGCCTACAACGGTGCGAGGCTTCTCAAAGTAGGTTCTCATTACAACGAACAGTTCATCTTTGTACTGGTCTTGAATCTGACTTAGGCGCTCAGCGTAATCAAGTGCCGCATCTGTATCGTGAACAGAGCAAGGGCCTACGATAACTAATAGGCGGTTATCACGACCAGTTAGGATATCTTCGATTTGGCGGCGAGAATTTTTAATGCGCTCAGCAACGTCGTCAGTAATAGGGTGTGCATTGCCTAGTTCGGCAGGAGTTGGCATAGGACCCAGAGCTTGGGTTCTCAACTCATCAGTTTTTAATGGCATGTGATAGCTTTTTTATTCTATTGCGAAGTGGTTAAGATAACGGAATTGAACAGAGGAATAAACTCTCTTAAGTCAAAGTTATCTCAGTTATTACTAATATTCTTATTTTTATCAGCTGGCCAGCGTCAAATAAGGGATTTTCGCTTGTATTAACAGGCAGCTATCGGTATTTTCGTTTGAACACAACATAAAAATGCTGGAGCAGCAATGACTCAAGAAAATCAAAGCACTTTGCACCCAGAACTTGTTTTAGGTGATGTGCTGCCTTCTTATAATGACAATAATAATTCCACCCATTTATACGTTTCACTATCTGAATTGGTAATGGATCGTGTCTTCTACCACCCAAGTATCGCTAGCCACTTAGATACTTTGACTGATATCGAAAAAACGTCTTTAGATGCAATCCTTGGTGATAAATCAGTTGATGAGCATTTTGTTTCGACTTTAGTGATTGCCATTCAAGCTGCCGTTCAACCTACTCATACTTCTGTTCGTATCGCACTAAGCAGTGCAGACAGCTATGGCTTCCGTTCGCTGCTTGGCGGGAACTGTGAAACTGAAGAAGTAAACCCAGCGCTAGGTGTTCGTGGCGTTGGTCGTTACGCGACACAAGAGTACAGCAAAGCCTTTGCTTTAGAGTGTCAGGTCATTAAAACGTTGCGAGAGCAGGGTATTAACGTTGAAGTGGTTGTGCCGTATGTACGTGCATTGAGCGATGCTGCTAAGATTATTGACCTGCTTGCCGAGCAAGGTTTACCACGCGGACTGAATGGTTTGAAAGTACTGTTCTCTTGCGATGTGCCTTCTGCAGTGCTACTGAGCGAACGTCTATTGCATTACTTCGATGGCGTGGTAGTGAATGTCGATAACTTAGCGTCCTTTACTTTAGGCGTAGACAAACACAATGAAGCTCAGCAACACGCTTTCGACCCACAAAACGAAGCGGTGATTACTTTATTGGATATGATAGTTAAAGCAACGCTGCATGCGAAGAAGCCAGTGCTGCTAGTGACTCAAGGTTTGGTGGATTACCCACGTCTACAAGGTTATATTGCTGACCTTGACGGTGTTGCAACGGTCGTGACTGCGTAAATCGATTTGCTTGCCTTATACGGCGACTTAAAGCGCTAATGCTCTGAGAATGAAAGAGATATCATCTTGCGATGATATCTCTTTTTTGTAACATTTTTTTGACATCTCGATCGCTTATCGATTAACTGGTCTGATGACTGTTTTGACTAGGTAATCCAAATGTTGACCCCTCTACAAAAAGCAAATTTCTACTTGAGCATGTTTGGTTTTTTCAAAGTACCTCTGATTTGGTTATGCAGACCAAAATTGCTCGCACTGGATAACCAACATGTTGAGGTCAAGATCCCTCTCAAAAGACGAACGAAGAACCACCTCAATAGTATGTATTTTGGTGTGTTAGCTGTGGGTGCTGATGTGGCGGGTGGCTTTCTTGCGATGAGCAAATCTCAGCAGCAAGGTGAAAAGATTTCGTTGGCATTTAAAGAGGTGACGGGCAACTTCTTAAAGCGGCCTGAAGGCGATGTGCATTTCACTTGTAACGACGGTGAGCTGATCAACACTATGTTGGCAGAAACTATGTCCACTGGGGAGAGAGTGAATCAACCCGTAACTATTATCGCGACTTGCCCCTCTTTACATGGCGATGAGCCAATGGCCAAGTTCACGCTAACGCTTTCGATTAAGAAAATCCCGTCTAGGAAGTAGCTTGGAAATAGATGGAAGCTTGAATAAGTGAATAAGTGAATAAGTGAATAAGTGAATAAGTGAATAAGTGAATAAGCGAAGGAGCGGTATGCGAATTGAATATCCACATACCGTGCTACACACCTTAGAAAAGTTAAGATTCTTGAGTGATTTGCTCGATGTCCACGATCTTTGAACGGTTCATTACAATCTTCCAACGGTAATAGGTCGGTTCGTTATCGTGATTGTTCTCTTTGATGATTAGGTTGATCAAGTGGCGCTTTTCTACTGATTCACGGCTAACTTGCCCTTCATTCAAGCGATACACTTTATTTGAACCCTTATCCATCAAGCGTGTCAGTGCTCTTAGGCTAATAGACAAGGTTTCACGAGTCTCTTCATAACCACTCATGAATGTTGATGTCGACATCTCTGTATGAGAACGGTAGTGCAGAATCTGTTCTTCACGTTGCACAACACGCTTCTTACGTATCGATTGAATACGGTCTGCCAGCTTAGAAAAACTCGCATAATCCAGCCATTCAAGCTTATGACCAACTGATTTATTGGTCGTTGGATCATAGTAACGACGCTTCCACTTTGGCTTACCTTTACGAAGCCAGCGCCAAAGGATGTCTCTCAAGTCATCTTTGAAGATTTCACGCAACGCGTAGATGAATGACATCGCGACGATGAAAGACGCAGTAATTTCTCCTAGGAAGTCACGGGCTAAGATAACCGTCGTTGTCACCACTACCATCACCAAACCTGTTGCAATGCCTTTTACGGCGCGTTTAACGTTCTTGCCCATCGATGTGGTTTTTTCTTTTAGAACGATAGGGTGCTCAATCAAACGGCGTAGCAGTCGCATCTTATTACTTAGACGGGTGACGTCTTCGCGAACCTTAGCTGAGTTGTAACGATTGAGCTTGCGGTGAGCGGTTTCTTTATCACAAAGCGTCAAAAGGCGATCTTTAATCGTGGAATATTCACTGCCACGTGGCATATGAGATACCAGCGATAGGAACTTTTGCTCTGTGTACCATGAAAGGTAGTTATCAATATTCGCGTAGTAGCGCTTTAAGTTCTCTTCATAAGGAATACTACGACGAAGCTTTTTCAGAATGTCTAATGCGAGCTCAATGACTTCATCTACTTCATCAGCCGTTACGTCGTCACTATCATTCTTGTTAAGACTGCTTACTGCTTTATCTAATGCGATAACGTATTGGTAGGCGAACAAACTCAAACTGACACGATATTGTGTGGTAGATAAGCGTCCACGTTTTGCCAAGCGGCTATGTACTAATGGTAATAGTGTCTTATCACTGTAGTAAGCGCGCTTTTGAGTAATTGAACTGTAGAAAAAGGCACTTTCAGAAAGTACTTCAGGAGTCAGTCCAAGTTCACCGGGAATGAAGAGATAAACGTCCATGTCGAGCTTTTTTGTCTTAGCCATGGCATGGTTAATTTTTAGTGTTATCGCATCTTGTTTATCAACGGTGATCAACGATGTCTCCTAGAATGTAAAAATATGAATGAAACTAGCGAAAGCATATCAGAGATCACGTATAATCTCCGCCAAATTTAAAGTAGAGACAATCTTGATGATTAATATTGGTCAAATAAACAACTTAGAAGTAGTAAAACAAGCAGACTTCGGTGTATTCCTTGACGCTAGCGACTATGGAACCGTGTTGCTGCCAAAACGATTTACTCCTGAAGGTGTTGAAATTGGTCAAAAGCTAGATGTTTTCTTATACATTGATTCTGACAACCAGATCGCTGCAACCACTGAAACCCCAATTGCCCAAGTAGGCCAGTTTGGCTTGATGACAGTTGAAGGTGTTAACAGCACGGGGGCATTCATGAGCTGGGGCGTGAAAGGTAAAGACCTTCTTGTTCCTTTCAGCGAGCAGCGCGGTCGTTTAAACGAAGGCCAGTCAATCTTAGTCTATGTGTATATCGATAAAGCATCGAGCCGTATTGTTGGTACAACGAAGTTCAACAAATGGTTAGACAAAACGCCAGCGACTTATAAGCAAAATGAACAAGTCGATCTAATTATCGCTGAGCGCAGCCAATTGGGTTACAAAGCGATTGTGAACGGTGAACACTGGGGCATGATTTTCCCGTCAGACATCATCGGTAAGTTGTTCATTGGTAAAACGCTAAAAGGCTACATTAAAAATGTTCGTGAAGAAGACGGTAAGATTGATCTGTCTCTTCAAAAAATTGGCGTAGCTAAGATGGATGACCTAAGCACTAAGATTCTTGACTTGCTTGAGAAGAAAGGCGGTTTCCTGCCTTTGAATGATAAGTCTTCTCCAGAAGCGATTTTCTCTGCATTCAGAACCAGCAAAGGTACGTTCAAGAAGACAATTGGTGGTTTGTACAAATCTGGCAAGATCACTATCGACAAAGAAGGTATCAGCTTAGTTAAATAAGTGATCCTCTCGGTCAAAAAAAAGGTTCATCGCGGC
>NZ_MCZZ01000026.1 GCF_002875705.1 Vibrio sp. 10N.261.45.E2 | reverse complement strand
TGATAATCATCCTTGTCATTGCTTAGATGATCAGATCATGAAACCTAAAAATAGTTCAAAAAAAATCCCTAAGCGTGGCTTAGGGATTTGTGTATAAGAGACAGCCTCGAGAGGCGCCTTTTTTATTACTCAATCTTTCTAGAAACTTGTAGCTGTACAGACAAATAAGCACTTGGCCTACCGTAGGCCAAATACTCTCAATCCTTTGATTGCTCGCTATTCTTTCAACAACGATGGCCTAACGACGCAATCATGGTTGTCTTCAGCTAGCATCAATAACTCTTCCACGCTCATCTTACCCAGTGAATCATTGCCAAGAAACGCTGCATAGCTTTCCACAGATGCCAATCGGTCGATCACGAAGCTTGGTAAGGTCTGGTTAAATTCAATGCGATCAAATTCACCACCAGCGCACGTTTTAAAAGAGCTGCCATCCCAGTAACCCTGAACCAGTCTGAGCCCTTCGTCATTCTGCTTCATCGTAGTCTCTAGAACCGACTTAGCTTCTTTCTGGTAGTTTTCGAGTTGCTTGGCTTGGATAGGTAAGATTTTGCTATCAATACGATACTGTTGATACACAGCTTCGCCTGATTTATTGAAACGCACATGGACACGATAAGGAACCAGCTCATTAGAAGAGTTACGCTGCTCGCCTTCACGAATGAATTCTCGAAGCACGCCTTCTGACCAAGCATAGTCAGTTTGGTACCAGCCGTAATCGCCGACAGTGACGTAGTCAGCTGAAGTATGAGGTTGTGTTAGCTTGTTTGTAACCCAGTAGAAACTTGTCGCGTCGCCCATGACTTGGCCGCCGGTATGAGTTTCAAATTGCTCTAGGTTTTTGCGAGGGCTTGTTGAAGAACAGCCAATAAGAAATGTGGATAATAGTGAAACGAGAAGAAATGCTTTTTTCATAAAAACCTGTACCGAGGTGGAATACGACTACCTCGGTACAGTTTAGATTATTTCACTGAATCTTTCAGCGCTTTACCTGCAACAAATGCTGGAACATTTGCAGCAGCGATTTGGATCTCATCACCAGTTTTTGGGTTACGACCAGTGCGAGCTGCACGGTGGTTTACTTTAAAAGTACCAAAACCAATTAGCTGAACTTGATCGCCATCTTTAAGAGCATCTGTAACACCGCCAAGAGTCGCTTCTAGAGCAGCTTTAGCTTGTGCTTTAGAAAGGTCCGCTTTTTCAGCAATAAAGTCGATTAATTGAGTCTTGTTCATTTTAGGTTTCCCTTCTTTGTATTTTTGAATTCAATTCACTCTAAAACATAAATGCCCCATCTGGCAAAGGTTTGTCGTCGATCTTTAGCTCTAATGCCGTAGTTTTAGCCATAATATGAGTAATAACTCACAATTTGTTACTGATTTTATTAAGCAAGCCCTTGTTTAAAAGGGGCTGAGAGCAAAATTAATGATGACCTAACCACTACTTTTTCACTATAATCCACGCTGAATCGCTGCTAAAGCGTACAATTTAATTTAAGGGCAAACATGCTGCTGCTAACTATTTACGTCTCCATTGCTATTGGAGTTTCTTTCATTTGTTCTGTTTTGGAAGCTGTACTTTTGAGTATTAGTCCGAGCTACATTGCTCAACTAAAACAAAATGGGCACCCTGCAGCAGAGTCTTTAGACAAACTGAAAACAGATATTGACCGCCCGCTTGCGTCAATTTTAACGCTCAACACCATCGCGCATACTATCGGTGCTGCGACAGCGGGTGCTCAAGCGGCTGTCGTTTTTGGTAGCCAATGGTTAGGTGTCTTCTCTGCCGTACTAACGCTGGGTATCTTAGTTTTGTCTGAGATTGTTCCAAAGACCATTGGTGCAACCTACTGGCGTCAACTTGCTCCTGCTTCAGCAAGCGTGCTTCGTTGGATGGTGTTCTTCCTCACACCGTTCGTGTGGTTCTCAGAACAGATCACCAAACGTCTTGCTCGTGGCCACCAAGCACCAAAAATGCGTGATGAGCTATCTGCAATGGCAATTTTGGCAAAAGAGAGCGGTGAGTTTGCAGAAGGCGAGTCAAAAATCCTGAGCAACCTGCTAGGTATTCAAGATGTACCTGTAACTCAGGTCATGACGCCGCGCCCAGTAGTATTTCGCGTAGATGCGGAAATGAGTGTGAATACCTTCCTAGAACAACACAAAGACACACCATTTTCTCGTCCATTGGTTTACAGCGAGCAGAGTGACAACATCATCGGTTTTGTTCACCGCCTAGAGCTGTTTAGATTGCAGCAAGCGGGGTGTGGTGAGAAAGCTCTGGGTGAAGTAATGCGCCCTATCCACGTGTTGCTGAACAACATGGGCTTGGCTAAGGCCTTTGACCAGATGATGGCAAACCGCCTGCAACTGTCTTTAGTTGTGGACGAATACGGCACTATTCAGGGCATCATCACCCTAGAAGATATCTTTGAGCACCTAGTAGGTGAAGAGATTGTCGACGAAGCGGATAAGACGACTGACATGCAAGAACTGGCGTTCCAACGCTGGGAGAAGTGGAAAGAGACACACGGTGTTATCGAAAACCGCGATGACGAGGACGAGCTAGAGGAAGAAACTCCAGCAGACAACGACTCTTCAGATGCAAAATCAACGAATGACGACGACGCATCAAAAGATAAGGCATCAAAAGACAAAGTGCAGAACGAAGACAAAAAAGACGCTTAATCAAAATTTGATACCATCAGATACAACAAAAGCTCCCTAGGGAGCCTTTGTTTTTATTCGTACTTTAGTGCGATGTTGAATTACAGAGCAACACCAATGTTACTGACTGGATCTTCACGCAGTTCGTGGCGTAGGTCTTTGATCAGCTCTAAATCACGCTCAGTCGCTTCACGCAGAGGTCGGAAGATGGCCCACTGAACGTCCCACTCTTCACATACCGCTTCGTTTTCTTTCTGATTTTCGTTCGTCACTTCTTCTGCGCCTTGAGCAAACTCAAGCTCAGCAACCGTCTTCACCGATTGTTGACTCACTTTAATTACCGCTTCAAACATATGTTCACGGTCAAGCAGGCCATGAATTAACGTTGCTAGGCCTTGGCACGCATCCATTGCTGGGTAAACACCATAGAAATCAAAATCATCACCGCTAGGGAATAGCTCTTCAACTTTCTCAAGTTGACGCTCAAAGTTCACCTTTGCTGTTTTAACTGTCAGGATTTCCCAAATGCTATCTAAAACATCACGATAGATTCGAGCTTCCGCAAATTCTGTATTCTCACAAAACATGGCATAGTTAGGGTACATACGCTCACATAGACACGCCATAAAGGTAATTTGTTGCCAAGGTTCTAACTTTTCAAGACGAACCTGCAGTGGATTCTGAAGCATAGTCACTCAATAATTGCAGAAAAAGACAGCGAAAGTGTACTTGATAAACCCTGGGGGGAAAAGGTAAGCCGATGAACAATTTTACGAATAAGCTCTATATTCTTACTGAGCATGACGATACCTATACGCAACTGATTCTAAACCAGGATTTACCCGACCTAGAAATCACTCAAACCCCCGAATCAGCACAGATTGTCTTGGCGTCACCGCCTCTAATCGCAAAGCGCCTCGGCGAGTTTAAAGAACTCGACTGGGTGCAGAGCACCTATGCTGGAATCAATAAACTCATTCAACCAGAGCTTCGTCAGGATTACACACTGACCAACGTCAAAGGTATCTTCGGGCCTGCTATCGCGGAATACGTTTTAGGCTACACCATCAGCCACTTTAGACACTTTCCTCATTACTACCAGCAACAACAGCAACGAAACTGGCAACCTCAGCTTTATTCTAGCCTAACTGACAAAGCCATGGTGATTTTAGGAACAGGGGCAATTGGCAGTCATTTGGCAAAAACCGCTGCGGCGTTTGGTATTCATACCATTGGCGTCAACCGTACAGGTATCCCATCAAAACAAGAAACCTTCAAAGACACATTTCATATCAATGAGATAGAAGCCGCCCTCAAGCAAGCCGATATTGTGGTCAACACCTTGCCATCAACACCTGAAACCTTTCAATTGCTAAACCAAACCACGTTAGGTTACTGCTCTAACGTGCTGCTGTTTAATGTCGGTCGAGGGGAAAGCCTAGACAATAAAGCCTTATTGCTCGCCATAAAAAATAGATGGGTAGAACACGCATTTTTAGATGTATTTGAAAGCGAGCCCCTCTCGCACGATCACCCTTTCTGGAAACTACCGCAAGTGACCATCACACCGCACATTGCAGCGCTAAGCGAACCAAGACAAGTGGTCGAGATCTTCGCAGAGAGTTATAAGCAGTGGCGAGATGGCTTTACACTTAATCATGTCATTGATTTTGATAAAGGTTACTGATGTCCTCTTCGTTGCTTATAGAGATTCGACAATGCCGAGCTTGTGAACCTCACCTTTCACATGGTGCTAACCCGGTGATTCAAGCCCACCCAAATGCACGCTTGCTGATCATAGGTCAAGCGCCAGGTATCAAGGTGCATGAGTCGTCGATCCCTTGGAACGACGCCAGTGGCGAACGATTAAGAGAGTGGTTAGGGATAGATAGCGATACTTTTTACGACGAGCAAAAAGTCGCGATTGTGCCTATGGGTTTTTGTTATCCGGGAAAAGGGAAAAATGGCGATCTGCCACCACGCAAGGAGTGTGCAGAGCTCTGGCATAAGAAAGTATTGCAGTCACTGCCCAATGTTCAAATGACACTTTTGATTGGGCAGTATGCGCAAAACTACTATTTGAAGGAAAGAACCACCAAGACACTGACAGAGACCGTCAAAAATTGGCAGATTTGGGCACCAGAGTTTTTACCACTTCCCCACCCTTCACCACGCAATAATATTTGGCTCAAGAAGAACCCATGGTTTGAAAGTGAGGTTATTCCTTACATCCGCAAACACATCTCAGAGCATTTGGCCTACCATGAACCAAATGCTTAATGAACTGCACACAGCCGAAATTAAACGAGTATAGAATTACCAATCTGAAGGCAATAAAAAAGGTTCATCGCG
>NZ_MCZZ01000025.1 GCF_002875705.1 Vibrio sp. 10N.261.45.E2 | reverse complement strand
CAGCGTAGCTGCTATGTTCTGGGTTGAAGACCGTGCGCAACTGTTTGTGCAAGCAAAAGGCATCTTTCGTTTGCCATCTGTTAGCTACCTCCTGATCGAAAGCCCCGATGAAAAAATCCTAGAGTTAGGTCAAAAGACCGGAGGTCAATCTTATTCCCAGTCTTGGGAAATGGTGCACCAGATGGGCGGCACGGACTTCCCATTGGCGACACTCACGGTGCAATCTGACTTAAGTATGATTCTCAATGACTTTGAAGAACGAGTGCTATTGTTGCTTGCCTTCGAAGCCGTCAAAATATTCTTGTTGTCTCTGGTGTGTTTAGCGATTGTCTATCGCCTTGTGGTGAAACGCTTAATGACCATGTCTTCTCAGATCAACCAGCAGCAGGTCGAAGACAACAAACCGCGCTTTATAACGCCAACTCACTCTACTTATAAAGATGAGATCTCGACACTCGAGAGCAGCTATAACCAGTCTATTGAGCGTATTCGTCAACAATATCAAGAGCTGGAAAAAGCCAAAGATGTTGCTGAGGTTGCCAACCGCAATAAAAGTGAATTCCTTGCCAATATGAGCCACGAAATCCGAACCCCAATGAACGGGATCATCGGGTTGTCTTCTCTTCTTTCTGAAATGGATATGCCGAAAGAGCAAAAAGAGTATATCAACATGCTCAATACCTCTTCGCTTACGCTACTCGACTTAATCAACGACATCCTCGACTACTCGAAGATCGAAGCGGGACGGTTAGAGCTTCAGCAAGAGCCGATGAAAATGATGGGCATTGCGGCAGACGTTGAATCGACTTTCCGAGTGAAAGCTGAACAGAAAGGGCTTCGATTCCAATTAGCTATTGACCCTAAAATTCCAACCATGGTCATTGGCGACGCGACTCAATTGAGACAAGTCTTAAATAACTTAGTTGGTAACGCTATCAAGTTTACCGAGCGTGGCCATGTCACACTCTCACTTCGCCTAGAAGAAGTGGTAGAGCCTCAGCAAAAGTTCAGAGTTAAATTTGAGGTTATAGACACTGGTATCGGTATTGCGGAAGACAAACAGAAATCGGTATTCGATAAGTTTCAACAAGCCGATGGCAGTACTACGCGTATTTACGGAGGCACAGGGCTTGGCCTCACGATATGCGAGAAGATCGTGACATTGATGGGTAGTAAGCTTGAACTCACCAGTGTCGAAGGTAAGGGAAGTACATTCTATTTCACGGCTGATTTTGACCCGTGTTTAGAAGTGGATGAACGCAATATCGATTTCAACAAGGTTTCGGTTTTGCTGGTGGATGATAGCCAGTTGAACATGCGTATAACGTCTACACAGCTTCAATCTTTTGGCGTTAAGTCTGAGTGCTGTGAAACGGCAAACCAAGCGTTAGAGCTGGTCTCAGAGTCTGTGGTTAATTCATCACCCTATGATCTGGTGCTGATTGATAAAGTGATGCCGTCCGTTGATGGCTTCCAATTGGCGAGAAGCTTAGTCGAACGCTTTGGTAATGAGTGTCCTAAGCTAGTGATGATCTCTGCTGATCCTAGAAAGCAAGATGAAGCCCGCGCCAAACAAGTGGGTTTTGTAGCCTACATTGCGCGGCCTTATCAAGATAATCAGCTTAAATGGACCATCAGTGAGGTGCTCGCGAGAGCCGCTGATACTGCAGTCTTTACCTATCCGAACAGGGGAGAGGTCGCGTTTAAAGACAATGAGCCTGTTTCTTTGACCAAACCTGCGGCGGTTGTACAAGAGGCGCCAACTGTCTCTGATAATGCCCTACAAGATCCAACTGAAACCGAATCTAAACCTGTTAAGGTTGCTGGAGAATTTAGTGGTACGGTTTTGGTCGTTGAAGATTCACGAGTTAACCAACAAGTTGCCAAGATGATGCTCAAGAAGCTTGGGTTTGAGGTCGATATTGCCGATAACGGTGAAATTGGCGTCGAAAAATTCCAGGCTAATGAATACGAGATGATCTTTATGGATTGTCAGATGCCAGTTCTCGACGGCTTCGAAGCAACCAAACAGATCCGAGCGCTCGAAGAGGGGACATCTAAACATATTCCTATCGTGGCGCTGACAGCTAACGTTGTACAGCGAGACAAACATCTGTGTTTCGATGTGGGTATGGATGAGTTTTTACCCAAGCCTGTCAATCAAGGCAAACTGAGAGATATCGTTGCCAGCTTCTTGTCGAAAGAGGCGGAATCAAACAAAGGACATGAGCAGCAAATCGTTTAGGTTCAAGTCGCTGATGTCTCTCTAAAGCATACTCTCCCAAATAAGAACTCCGACTGAACCAGTTGGAGTTTCTTTTTCCTAATGAGCACTTGGTTAACAAATACATAGTTTATCAATATTGTTCTACTCATAAGTTTTTGTATTTTAAAAATAAGCATGTGGCATTGTCATCGGCGTGAAACACAACTGCCACGAAAATGCGCTTTAACTGTCACAATCCCGTTATAGCATGCAGCCCATTAGAACTGTTTCTAAAACTTGGTGCATTTAACCTTAACGAAATTCAACCTGTGAGAGCCTAAGATGTTCAAACCTTTGTATGTATTCGATATCGACGAAACGCTGATCAACGCTGATGCAGCGATGCTTTGGAATGAATTCTTGGTTGAAAAGGGCATTGCCACAGCGTCAAACTTTATTGAAGAAGACCAGCGCTTAATGGGGCTGTATTCGGAAGGTAAGTTAAACATGGAAGATTATCTCACGTTCGCCATGCAGCCACTCGCTGACATGCCAACAGAGCAAGTCACCGCCTTGGTGGAAGAGTGTGTTGAACAGCATATTTTACCTAAGCAGTTCAAACAGTCGAAACCATTAATTGAGCAGCTAGAGCGTGATGATATCGACATGTTGATCATCTCGGCGAGCGTCACTTTTTTAGTAGAAGCCGTTGGTCGCAAGATTGGTATCGAGAATGCACTCGGTATCGACTTGGTAGAAAACCAAGGCCGTTTCACGTCTCAAATATTAGGTGTGCCAAGTTATCGTGAAGGTAAGGTGACGCGTTTAAAAGAGTGGTTAGACAATCAAGAAACTAACTACTCGGACATTCACTTTTATACGGATTCAATCAACGACTTACCTTTGTGTGAACACGCTGATTTTGCCTATCTGGTAAATCCATGCCCGCGTTTGAAAGCTTTAGCCGATCAACCGAATTGGTCGATTCTCAACTGGGATTAACGCGAATCTTATAGTCGAATTAGCTTCGCTCTAGAACTCATCAAGCCGCTGACTACAGCGGCTTTTTTGCATCATCAGTCTAATATTCGATTTATTACCTTAGCTGATTAAAGGATGCATGTAACAATTCAATAACATCTCTTGCTCTGCTGTAAATCAAATCACCATCTTTCAACCCCTTGATAGCACTCACTTTCTTGTGAATAGAGTTTGCGTGTAACAAATATTTTACAAATTGACGGGTTTTTAGCGTGACTGTCCATTTCTCTCCATCCATTCCAATCTGTCGGCTTGTGGGCCAAATTTAATTACGGACAAAAAACACGCAATACTTCTTCAAGCAACAAGAAGTCACGTAATAAAAACCAGTAATACAAAACCGATAGGTACAAGGAGAAAGTTCATGGTGGAGTCATACAACCCGCTTGGTACGGATGGATTCGAGTTTGTTGAATACACAGCTGTCGACCACAAGGGAATTGAGCAACTTAAAGCGCTGTTTGTGTCACTTGGTTTTGCTGAGATCGCCAAGCACCGGTCAAAAGAGGCTTGGCTGTATCGACAAGGTGACATCAACTTTATCGTCAATGAACAGCCTCACAGCCAAGCGGAAGCGTTCGCTAAAGTGCATGGGCCATCGGTATGTGGCATGGCGTTTCGTGTCAACGAAGCAACGGCGGCAATGGAGCAAGCGTTTAAGGGCGGCGGTGAAGAGTACAAAACAGAAATAGGGCCGATGGAACTGAGCATTCCTGCCATTTACGGCATCGGTGAAAGCCTGCTCTATTTTGTGGATCGTTATGGCAAGCAGAGCATCTATGATGTTGACTTCCGATTCTATGACGATGCGGAACAGCGCATGGCCGAAGCCAATGTTGGTTTGTATGAAATCGACCACCTCACGCACAACGTTAAGCAAGGCAATATGGATGTGTGGTCCGGATTCTATGAACGTCTTGGTAACTTCCGTGAGATTCGCTACTTCGACATCGAAGGCAAGCTGACAGGCCTTGTGAGCCGCGCCATGACCTCACCGTGTGGCAAAATCCGTATCCCTATCAATGAGTCTTCCGACGACAAATCACAAATCGAAGAGTTCATTCGCGAGTACAACGGCGAAGGTATCCAACACATCGCACTCGCAACGGATGACATCTACAAAACCGTGAAGACTCTGCGTGATCGCGGCATGGACTTTATGCCAACCCCAGATACCTACTATGAGAAAGTTGACGATCGTGTGAAAGGCCACGGGGAAGATACCGATCTGTTGCGTGACCTACGCGTTCTGATTGATGGCGCGCCGACCAAAGACGGCATCTTGCTGCAAATTTTCACACAGACAGTAATCGGGCCTGTGTTCTTTGAAATCATTCAGCGTAAAGGCAACGAAGGCTTTGGCGAAGGTAACTTCAAGGCGCTGTTTGAATCGATTGAAGAGGACCAGATTCGTCGAGGAGTATTAGACGATGCATAAATGGATCTCGTTTCCTCATCGGGAGGGTGTGTGCTCTAAACAAGCGCATGCCGACTTCCCCGAAGAGGCAATTTATGAGCGAGAGGCGGGCCGAAGTGGATTTTTCGGCCCCGCCGCTCATTTTCATCACCAGCATGCCCCAACAGGTTGGTCGGAGTGGGAGGGCGATCTGCGCCCTCGCGCTTTTGATTTTACGCTGGTGGAAAAAGCCAGTCAGATAACCCCTTGGGCGGTGCCTTATCTCTTGCACAATGCGGACTGCAAAATTCGTGTGTGGCGCATGGACGAGAAGATGGATTTCTTGGTGCGTAATTCCGACGGTGATGAGCTACTGTTCATTCATCAAGGCAGTGCTGAACTCTATTGCGACTATGGCCATTTAGAAGTGAGTGAAGGGGATTACGTGATGATCCCGCGCTCAACCAACTGGCGTTTAGAGCCAAGCGAGCCGATGTTTATCTTGATGATAGAAAACACAGACGCGGCTTATTCATTACCAGAGAAAGGTATGGTCGGCAATCACGCGGTGTTTGATCCAGCGGTTCTTGAAATTCCGTCGATCAACGATCAATTCCGTGCTCAGTATTCAGAAGATCAAACCCAAGTTCAGGTGAAACGCCACGACAAAGTTAGTGTGATTACTTATCCGTTCAATCCTTTAGACGCAATTGGCTGGCATGGTGATTTGGCCGTGGTGAAAGTGAACTGGCGCGATATCAGACCCTTGATGTCACATCGCTACCACTTGCCACCGTCTGCACACACCACCTTTGTTGGTGCAGGCTTTGTGGTTTGTACCTTTGTGCCGCGCCCGATAGAGAGCGACCCCGGTGCGCTGAAAGTGCCGTTTTACCACAACAATGACGATTATGACGAAGTGCTGTTCTATCACGCTGGTGACTTCTTCAGCCGTGACAATATTGAAGCGGGCATGGTGACTTTCCACCCTGCGGGCTTCACTCATGGGCCTCACCCGAAAGCCTTTAAGGCTGGGCAAGCGTATAAGAAGAAGTTCACCGATGAAGTGGCTGTGATGATTGATACCCGCCATGCTCTGCAGTTTTCCGATGAACTCGATAGCGTTGAGAACAAAGAATATGTCTACAGTTGGCAAGAGAAGTAAGGGACAAAGATGAAATTAGCAACCAAGAAAAATGGTACACGCGATGGTCTATTGATGGTCGTGAGTAAAGATCTCAAACAGTGTGTGCCAGCGACGGAGATTTTCCACGCGATGCATTTGGCGCCAACCATGCAAGTAGCCTTGGATAACTGGGACAGTGTTGCTCCTCAGTTAGAGGAGTTATACACCTCACTCAATACCGGTCATGTGACGGGCAGTGAAGTGTTTGCACCTCAATATTGTGAATCGCCTCTGCCACGCGCTTATCAATGGGCAGATGGCAGCGCGTATGTAAACCACGTTGAGCTGGTGCGTAAGGCTCGTGGTGCTGAAATGCCAGAAAGCTTCTGGGTTGATCCGCTCATGTATCAAGGCGGATCAGATGCCTTTATTGGTCCGCGCGACAATATTGAATTTGCCAGTGACGAATGGGGTATCGATTTTGAGGGTGAAGTCGCGGTTGTCACCGGAGATGTGCCAATGGGAGCCAGTGCTAAGCAAGCGCATGATTCGATTCGTCTATTGATGTTGGTGAATGATGTGTCTTTGCGTGGCTTGATTCCGGCAGAGCTCGCCAAGGGCTTTGGCTTCTTCCAGTCTAAGCCATCTTCAGCGTTTTCTCCTGTTGCCGTTACGCCTGATGAACTGGGTGAACATTGGAAAGGTAGCAAAGTGCACCTGCCATTGACTTCAACCTACAACGATGCGCCTTTTGGTTGCCCGAATGCGGGTGTGGACATGACCTTCAATTTCGCTGAGCTGATTGTCCATGCTGCGAAGACTCGTCCGCTGTCGGCTGGTGCGATCATTGGCTCGGGTACGGTATCGAATAAGCAAGGTACTGACCATGGCACATCGATTGCGGAAGGTGGCGTAGGCTATTCATGCATTGCTGAAGTACGCATGATAGAGACGATTCGTGATGGTAAGCCGTCGACTAAATTCATGTCGTTTGGTGATTCGATTAAGCTTGAGATGTTTGATACAGCGGGTGATTCGATCTTTGGCGCGATTGACCAAAAAGTGAGTCAATATCGAGCGCTATAATCCACGTAATAGGATTTCTGTATGAGCGAGAGCATCGTGAACAAGAACATTATACTTTACGGTTACTGGCGCTCGTCTGCAGCCTATCGAGTGCGAATTGGATTGAACCTAAAGCAACTCAATTATGAGTCGAAAGCGGTGCATTTGGTGCGTAATGGCGGCGAGCAGCATGATCCACAATATCGCGAGCTCAACGCCAGTGAATTAGTGCCAGTGCTAGTGGATGGTGAAGTTCAACTCAATCAGTCGCTGACGATCTTGCAATACTTGGACGAAAGCTATTTGTGTGAGAGTTGCCCAGGCACCTTGTTGATTCCTGAGCAAGCACCATTGCGCTATCAAGCGTTGGCGATGGCTCAGGATATTGCGATGGAAATTCACCCTCTCAATAACCTGCGCGTGTTGCAGTATTTGGAGCGAGAATTGTCATGCGAGCAAGAGTCGAAAATGGATTGGCTTTACTATTGGATGAGCCAAGGGTTTTCAGCGTTAGAAGAGAAGCTGACCAAACACCGAAAAAAACACGGCGATTCAGTGTATAGCCTCACGGATTCGCCCTGTATCGTCGATATTTGCTTAGTGCCGCAAGTCTACAATGCGCTACGCTTTGGTGTTGATATGTCGCCTTATCCGTTGATTAACTCGATTGTTGCTGCGTGTAACCAGTTGCCCGAGTTCATTGAAGCAATGCCAGAGAATCAAGCGGATGCGAAAGCATAACCCAGACTAAGAGCCATCGGTAGCTAAGATCATTAAGCCCTCCACGATGTTCATTCGTGGAGGGCTTTTCGTTGGAAGTTACTCTCTTCTAGTTTGGAACTCTTGAGATATACGCGCTAAAGCGAAATGACGCGCTTTATCTCATCGAGCACATCCGCATTGGCTATTGCGCCGATGTTCTCGACGGGCTTGCCATTCACTACCTGCTTTACCGCCAATTCCACCAGTTTGCCTGAGCGTGTTTTTGGCACATCGCTGATCGCAAAAATTTGGCTCGGCACATGCCTTGGTGAACAAGAGGACTTGAGCTTGTGCTTGATGGCGGCCAATAGCGTTTCATTTAGAACCCCACCTTGCTGCAACTGAACGAACAGCCATATCTGCTCATTGCGGTCGACATCTTTACCGACGGCGATGGAATCTATGATGCCCTCAATAGTGTTCACTTGCTGGTAGATCTCGGCAGTTCCAATTCGCACGCCACCGGGGTTGAGTGTGGTGTCGCCTCGTCCGTAGAACAGATAACCGTTATGAACGCTCTGCGCGACTTCATCACCGTGATGCCACACATTATCGAACCTATACCAATAGGTGTTGTGGTAGTGCTCTCCGCTGTCATTCCAGAAGCCAACAGGGAAGTTGGGGAGGGAATTGGTACACACCAGCTCACCACGTTCGTGATTAACCTTATGACCAGACGAATTGAACACCTTGATGTCGACGCCAAGCCCTGCTTGTTGACACTCACCGCGATACACTGGCGAGATTGGATTACCCAACACAAAGCAGCCACAAATATCCGTGCCGCCAGAAATGGAAGCTAAATGCAGGTCTTGCTTGATGTGTTTGTAGACGTAATCGAACTGCTCTGGGTAGAGCACTGAACCCGTCGAGCACAGTGTTCTTAATTGAGGCAGATAGTGGCTGTCGATCGGTGAGAGTTCGGCTTTCTCAATCGCTTCTAGGTACTTGGCTGAGGTACCAAATAGCGACACATTCGCGAGCTGTGCCAAGTCCCAGAGTACATTGGGTTGTGGGTAAACTGGGCTACCATCAAAGATAACCAAACAAGCACCGCTCGCGAGCGCAGATACGTGCCAGTTCCACATCATCCAACCACAAGTGGTGTAGTAGAACACGCGATCTCTTGGTTTAATATCGCAATGAAGTTGATGCTCTTTTAGGTGGTTGATGGTGGTGCCGCCAACAGAATGTACAATACACTTTGGCTTTCCGGTGGTACCGGAGGAATAGAGCACGAACAACGGTTTATTGAAGCCGACACGAGTAAATCGAAGAGGTTTTGGCTGATAGTGGTGAATGATGCTGTGCCAGCTTCGGGTCGACACATCATTTTCAAAGTCACTCCTTCCCAAGTAACCGATCTGACACACCTGTTTTAGCTCGGTTAAGTGCTCGATGATTTCACGGTTCTTGCCCGTCATATCGAACGTTTTGCCATTGAAGGTGTAGCCGTCACAGGTGAACAGTACCTTAGGTTTCACTTGGCCAAATCGCTCAATCACACTCTCGACGCCAAAGTCAGGCGAGGTTGATGTCCAAATCGCCCCCAAGCTGGTGGTTGCCAACATAGCGACCACGGTTTGCGGCAGATAAGGGGTATAAGCGGCGACTACATCGCCTTGTTTTACGCCACAATTCACGAGCCATTGTTGAACGTTAGAGACTTCTTCACACAGGGTTTTCCATGTATAACTCTGCTGCTCGCCACGCTCATTCTCAAACCAAATCGCAAGCTCATCAGACATGGTGTGCGCCAAACGCAGTAAGTTCTCGGCGTAGTTTACCTGCGCATTCGGAAACCAAACCGCATCACGATTCGATTGAGGCTGCTGCCAGCGGCTCTCACCTTGATCTTTTATGGTCTCGTTTTCTGCCTTGTTAATACAGTCTTTCGAGCCGACTACTCCACAAAACTGCCACACGTTTTGCCAAAACGATTCCGGCTGATCTACAGACCATTGATGGAGTTCGGCGTAGCTTTTTACGTCCCTATCTAGGTATAACCCAGACTGTTCAAGGCTATCGATAAATCGGGTTAAGTTGGCATCGGCGATACGCTGCGCGCTTGGCTGCCAAATGGGCTTATTGCTTTCGTGCATTTCTTTACCTTCAACAAAAAGTTAACATTTTCAGTCTGGTATTTAGGATTTACAAAGTCAAAAGATCAGCAAAATAAGGGGTTATCGGAATTGTGTAAATAAAATGTTACACGGCTGCCTGTTTCGAAACATCGCGCAAATTGGCGGATATAAGGAGTGGAGATAGGCTTAAAGTGAGACATTCGAAAGGAGGTGTGTAATGACTCAATATCATTCTAAGCCCGTGAGCCAAGAGGGATGGGTTGAGTGGAGCCTCGAAGAAGACGCCATTTGGCACGACTTAGTGAAAAGGCAACTGGACGTCATTAATGACCGCGCATGTGATGCCTACTTGCACGGTTTGACCCTGCTGGATCTGCCATTAGATAGAGTCCCCCAGCTTCCAGAGATAAACAAAGTGCTAATGGAAACAACAGGTTGGCAAGTTCAACCTGTGCCTGCATTGATCGATTTCGACCATTTCTTTGATTTGCTTGCCAATAAGAAATTCCCTGTTGCGACATTTCTGAGAACGCGAGATGAGTTCGATTACTTACAAGAACCTGATTTCTTTCATGAAATTTTCGGCCACTGTGCCATGCTCACCAATGCCGATTTCGCGGCTTTCACTGAGCATTATGGAAAACTAGGCCAAGCCGCTACATCTAAACAGCGTGCTTATCTTGCCCGTTTGTATTGGTTTACGGTCGAGTTCGGTTTAGTAAAAGAAGGCCAGCAATTGAAAATCTACGGCGGCGGCATTCTTTCGTCTCCGGCGGAAACCATGTATGCGTTGGGAGGGGATTTGGCCGTTCGTGAGCGGTTCGATCTGCAAACGGTTTTAAGAACGCCTTACCGCATCGACATCATGCAGCCGAAATACTATGTGATCGATGAGCTGTCTGAGCTCTTCAAAATCAGTCAGGAAAGCCTATTACAGCAAGCTGATCTCGCGATTGATGCGGGGTTACTACCACCACTTTTTGAACCCAAGGAACCGACACATGTTGAATGAACAAAAATGCGAAGCCTGCAGTATCGACGCGATCGCCCTGAGTAAAGATGAGCAACAATCTTTACTATTGGAGTTGTCTGATTGGCAGATCATGGAAAGAGACGGCATCCCACAGCTTGAGAAGGTGTTTAAGTTTAAGAACTACAAACAAGCATGGGCATTCAGCAACAAAGTGTCAGAGTTAGCAGAAGAAGAATTCCATCACCCTTCTATCTTATTGGAGTGGGGCAAAGTCACCGTTACTTGGTGGAGCCACTCAATCAAAGGCCTCCACAAAAATGATTTCATCTGCGCTTCACGCTGCGATGTGTTCGCGGCGAGTGAGTAGTCCTTCTGGGGTGGATACGTACTTATCCAGCCTCAATGATTCGAATATCTCATTATTCGGCTCATTAGGTGAGTCGAATAAGTGATACTTTCGCATCATGGGGCGTCACTTCTCTCAAACTAGCTTGACCTGCATCAGCACTTGCTTGGTTTCTTGTCTCATAAACCCTTTCTGCTGCTCATAGTATTGGTTTTATGAGGTTGCTCTATGCTATATTTCTCGGCCAAGTGTATTACAGACGAAGGCTAATAATGTCTATCAACCTTTCACTCCTTCCACCCAGCGAGAAAAATAAAATCGAACTGGATAAGCAAGCATCGTTTCTTGTATGGAAACTGAAGCAAGCGAAATGTGGCCCTGAAGCCATTGTTGAAGAAGCAATGAAGCTAGGTGACCCAGAAGAAAAGGCTTGGTTTGAACAGTCTGTAGAAAAATACAAACGGGTAATGGGTGTCGCATAAACGCAGACAAACCTTGCCCAGCAATGCTGTAGAATTGAAATGACACAGTAATTTGCTAGAATTTGCACCGTTAATTGAATCAGAGAGAAGATCCCGATGGGAAGAAGTTTTGAAGTGCGCAAGGCCTCAATGGCGAAAACTGCAGGCGCAAAAATTAAAGTTTATTCTAAATACGGTAAAGAGATTTACGTACTGGCTAAGAACGGCAGCTCTGATCCAGACATGAACCTACCTCTTAAGCACCTGATTGCTAAAGCGAAGAAAGACCAAGTACCAGCTCACGTTATCGAAAAAGCGATCGATAAAGCGAACGGCGGCGGCGGTGAAGACTTCCAACCAGCTCGTTACGAAGGTTTTGGCCCAGGTGGCACAAGCGTAATCGTTGACTGTCTAACTGACAACGGCAACCGTACTTTCCAAGACGTTCGCCAATGTTTCGTTAAGACTGGTGCGAAAATCGGTGTTGAAGGTACTGTTTCTCACATGTTCGCTCACCAAGCTGTGTTCCAGTTCAAAGGCGAAGATGACGAGATCATCCTAGAAACGCTAATGATGGAAGACGTAGACGTGACTGACGTTGAGCTAGAAGACGGTGTTATCACTGTATTCGCTCCAACGACTGAGTTCTTCAAAACGAAGACTGCACTAAACACTGCGTTCCCAGAGCTAACTCTAGATGTTGAGGAAATCACTTTTGTTCCTCAAACAACGACGCCAGTAGCTGAAGAAGATTCTGAGAAGTTCCAGAAATTCTTAGACATGCTTGACGACTGTGATGACGTTCAGCAGGTTTACCACAACGCTGAGCTGTAATATCAATCATAATTGATAGCTTTGCTCTTGTGAGTAGAATGTAGAATACAAAAAACCGAGCCTAGTGCTCGGTTTTTTTATGGGCGTAATTCAGGCGTTTATCCATGAGCAGAGCTTTTTGAACGCATCTCTTTGATCGCAGAACCTAGGTCATAGCTCCTGAACATTAGCCCTTGATCATCGTTCCGTGATCTCTGGTACGCAAAGCGTTCTCGGGCGACAAATCCATGCTGAGAGTTTTCTGATCAAAGGGAGCACGGTGAGGTTGAGTGTGATTGCACACGGCCAAGCAATGAAAAAGCTTTGCAGCCAGATTGGTGGCCACTCGGGGCTGAATCCCATTTTGTAGCCAGAAATTAACCCAGACATGATAGTTGCCATGGTCAGGGAGGATAAAATCGCGGTTACCCAAAATTGTTTGTTGTTCATATTATGTTTCTCCCGTGATTTTCTGTTGTTGATGGGATAAGGTTACATTTATCCATTAATGAGAAAAATAGGCACATATAGAAGTATGAATTCCATATTTGGAAACATTGACGATCTGTTCTTATTTTGTGCAGTGGTTGAAGAGGGCTCTTTATTATCGGCGTCGAAACGGCTGCAATTGCCTGTGTCGACTATGTCGCGCCGGTTAACCGCATTGGAAGAGCGCCTTAATATCCGGCTTCTAGAAAAGAAAGGTCGTGAGCTGGTGGCCACCAAAGACGGCGAGGCGGCGTTTTCTGCACTGAGCAGCGGTATGGAGTCGATTCACCACGGCTTTAATAGCTTGCTTGAAGAGCGCGACGCTATCCAAGGTAAGATAAAGCTCGCAGTGCCTCATAACTTCTATAGTGGCTTTCTACGGTCGACGGTAGAGCAATTTCTCACTCAATATCCGAATGTTCAGCTCGATCTTACCTTGAGCCAGCAGCAGCTCATTCCACAGACCGACCGTGACTTACTGATCACGTTTAAGATCTCGGATATGGAAGGCATGATTGCTCGGCCACTTTTCAAAGCCAAACACGGATTTTTCGCGAGCCAAGACTATTTAGATTCGCGTGAGACAATTGAGAAACCGGACGATCTAGAGCAGCAAGACTGGATTAATGTCGATGATGTGTTTGATATGCCGCTCTACAAATCCGATCGCTTAGAACAGATGATCACGATTAAACCTAAGTTCATCGTTAACGATATTCATGCGGTGGCAGCCGCAGCACAAAAAGGCCTGGGGCTCGCGTCATTGCCTTTTCGTCACGTATCCCCTGAGATGAATTTGATTCAAGTGCTCCCTGAGTATCATCGGGGTGATCGCCAAGCGTATTTAGTGTACAAAGAAAGAAAATATCAGCCAAAGGCTTTGACCTTGCTTATTGATGCATTGATTGAGAGTGTTCGATCTTTTCATAGCGATGACTTGGTCAAATAAAAGGAGAAAGAAATGAAAGTAAGTTTTATCGGGCTAGGCGTTATGGGTTTCCCAATGGCAGGTCATCTAGTCAAAGCCGGTTTTGAAGTAACGGTATTTAACCGCACTCACAGCAAAGCGCTAGACTGGGCTGATAAACACCAAGGTAAAGCCGCTGAGAGCGTGGCTGAGTGTGTAGCCGAAGCTGATGTAGTATTGGTCTGTGTTGGTAACGATGACGACGTACGCAGCATGACGACCAGCGAAACAGGCGCTCTGGCCGCAATGAAGCCAAACGCGATTCTTGTTGATCACACCACAACGTCTGCGGTTCTGTCTGAAGAGCTTGAAGTGGCAGCGAAGAAAGCGGGTGTTCGCTTTATGGATGCACCAGTGTCTGGTGGCCAAGCGGGCGCAGAAAACGGCGTATTAACCATCATGTGTGGTGGCGAACAAGAGCTATTCAACGACCTTCAACCTGTATTTGAAGCTTACGGTAAGTCGTCAGTTCTAATGGGCAAAGTCGGCCAAGGCCAACGCGCGAAAATGGTCAATCAGATTTGCATTGCAGGTGTATTGAACGGCCTATCTGAGGGCTTGGTACTTGCAGAGAAATCAGGTTTGGATATCCCAACTCTGGTCGATTGCCTTAAAAACGGCGCTGCGGGTTCATGGCAGATGGAAAACCGCGCAACCACAATGGCGCAAGACAAATTCGATTTCGGCTTTGCCATTGATTGGATGATCAAAGATTTAGGTTTCTGCCTAGATGAAGCAGAACGTCAAGGCATCCAACTTCCGTTGACTGAAAAGACTAACAACGCTTACAAGGCATTGTCTGCTGAAGGACAAGGCCGCATGGATACATCAGTATTGATGAAAGCTGTCGTTGAAGAGACTAAAAAGTAGAAGAGACGAAGAAGTAGAAAGATCGAAGTAATTGAAGCTTCGTTTAGATAACTAAAAATAGCCGCTGATTAGCGGCTATTTTTGTTTGTATTAAGTGACAACGAGCCTTTTTAACTCGTTTCGGGGCATTAATTATTTAGATTAAAGCCTATCTAGATTGAAACCTATATAGATTGAAGCATGACCCTTTTTATCACGTCATGAACGGCAAGGTTTAGAGGGCTTTGGCGATCGACAAGACGCATGCAGGAGACAAGATTGAGATCAATCCTAAGCTCTTTGGGAGGCTCTATGGTGTTGAGTGAAGCATCCTTCCAACTATCGCTTAATACGCAGGCGTGCTTACCTTGTTCTAGAATTTGCCTCGCAACTGAAAAATTGTCCACAGTGATGCTGATGTGTGGGTCAATACCACGGCTTCTCAACATTTCTAAATATCGGTAACGTTCTTCATTCCAACCTTGGCTTCGGATCTTGATAAAAGGCAGCTGCAACGCTTCTTCCCATGTTAGTAGCCCCAATGACTTTGATACGGCGATCACCAGTTGGTCTGCCATGATGCGCTTTTGGAAGATATTTGTACTACGGTCTTCGTTTAGAAAGTGCACACCTAAGGTGATATCACCGTCTTCTAATTTTTGCTCTGTATCTGATGCCCAAGTCTTCAGCTCTATTTTTGCTTTGGGGAATATTTTTGAGAGCTCCCTAAATAAGCTGACACCTGAAAACTCAAGTGTGTAGGCGAAGAAAGCAAGGGTGATTGGCCCTTCATAAGTGGCTGGATCGAATGTAGTCGGTGAGGTAGCGGAGTGCATCAAGGACAAGGCTTGTTCAATATCAGGCAAAATAGATTTGCTGTAATGAGTAGGTCTCAAACCTTCCGTGGTGCGTTCGAAAAGTGGGTGCCCCAACTGTTCTCTTAGCGTGGTCATTTGCTTGCTGACTGCGCTCTCTGAGATCCCCAGTTTCATCCCCGCCCTTTTAAGGCTATTCGATTGGCACAGCAATACAAAAGTACGCAGCAAATTTAAGTCTATACTTTCCATTTGGGCAAGTCCTATTTTCCACGCTTTCCATGCTGGAAGTATAAAGTAACCACTATCGGCAGAGCAAATAATACTCTTCCAAATGACATTAACTTTGAAATGTAAAAGGTCGCTATTATGAAAAAACTATTCTCCCTTACTGCTATCGCTTTATTCTCAAGCAGCGTTATTGCAGCGCCAACTATAGTCACGGAAGATAATTTTGCTCAGGCATACACTAATATGCGTCTTGGCGCGGTGGTAGAGAAAGCCGGTGGTATCAATACATTCTTTGAGATGCCAGTACCGAGCAGCGTTCCAGAAGAACAGTTCGTTGTGCGAATGAATCGAGACACCTTCTACTCTGTTTCTGTCATCGACATGTCGAACGATGATGTCTACGTGACGGTTCCAGAAACTGACCAATATGTGTCACTGCAAGTTGTTGACGAAAACCACGAGACTCAGCCAATGATCTACGGTTCGGGTCGTCATAAAATTAGTGCTAAGACTGACCATGCGTTTGTCATTGTCCGTGCGCTTGAAGATGATGCACGCCGTAACCTGAAGATTGAAACAGGCAGTGAGAAACCGTTTGAAGTCAAAGAGTGGGACATGGCGTCGTTTAAGGCCACGGATAAAGCTGGCAACATTGACTTCAGTGACGGTTATGACCAATCAAAGGCATTTGGTAACAAAGAAAGCGGTCAAACTGATTATATGAATTATGTTGGCGCTGCTGGCGGTTGGGGTGGTGCGATGGTTGAAGATAACATCTATCAAACCAGTCAGTACTTCGATGCGAATGCATGTTACGAGACGACTTTCAAAGATCCGAAAGCAGGATCATTCTGGTCTGCGACTGTTTATAACGCTGATGGGCGTATGTTTAACGATAAAGCCAATATTTCGAGTGAAATGGCACCCGTTATGAACAGTGATGGAACTTATACTCTCCGTTTTGGATGTGAAGGTCAGCCGAACAATATTCCAACTATGGAAGGCAATAGTACGGGTAAATTTAATGTTCTGATGCGTCATTACAACCCTAGTGAGCCAGTAAGCAAGGGCGAGAAAGGTTACAACCCAGCGACGATGATTAAGAAAGTTGGTTAATTTCACTCGGCGGTTTTGATGCTATCAAACGTAGTGGACTAACAAACCAATTAAAAGCCACGTGATTCCGAGTAAGCAAAGGTGCTTCGAAGGTATCGCGGGCTTTTCTTTTTCCACTTCTGTTCTCCCACTCTCGCCCCAACTCAACCATTCACTCCTCGTAATTACCATTCGTCGCATAGGTAAAACGGCGTGACAATTTGTGGTTAACCTTTCAACGTCAACATTTGAAAGGGATTAGAAATCATGACTGCTTCACACTCATTTAATTCAAGCTCTACCGCTTCTCTGCTTAAGCGTTCACTTTTGATTGGGCTAGCTTCAATTGCACCGTCGTTAGCTTTGGCTAACCCAAGTTCAGACGTGCTCGATATCTACAACCAAGCGGCGCAAGGCAATGAAGACTTGGTCGAGGTGGCGTATGAGCGTCTTAACGACACGCTGCAACAAGATGGCGCGACGCCGCTAACCTTGGTTTACCTCGGAAGCACAGAAACCTTAATGGGGCGTGATGCGTTCTTGCCTTGGAACAAGATGAAGCATGTGGAAAAGGGCTTATCAACTATTGATAAATCTCTGATGCTACTTAAAGACGAAGACCAACCGATTCATGAGCAACCTCGTGTTCAAGGGCTGCCAGATTCTTACCTAACTCGCGCTATGGCCGCGGTGACTTACACTTCTCTGCCAGACATGTTTAACCATTTTGATCGTGGTTATGACTTGTTCCTCTCGTTACTCGCGGAAGATGATTTCCAACAACAACATTTCGCGGCGACCTCGTGGATTTACCGTTACGCCATTACCGCATCGATTCGTGCTGAAGACTTCAAGCAAGCACAAGTGTGGCTAGAGAAAATGGAAAGTATTGATGCTGGCAACATCGAAACCATGACCGCTAAGGCACTAATCGCGAAAGCTAAATAAAAGCTGCGAAAGCACAATAACGGGCGTGAATGCTAAATAACGGTTTACTAAAGCTCATTAACGGCTTGCGAACGCTTAAGAATCAATTGGTAATCAGAGGAAAATGGAATGATTGAATTTAACGGTATCGGCAAATCGTATGTGATTGGCGGTCAACGTGTTGATGCATTAGATGGAGTCGACGGACACATCCAACGTGGTGAAATGGTCGCCTTGTGTGGCCCATCGGGTTCTGGAAAAAGTACGCTTTTGAATATCCTTGGTTTGTTGGACATGGACTATCGAGGCCAAATCAGTATTGATAGTCAAGCTTACCCGACCGAGCAGATCGCCGCTGCGCGTTTTCGTCGTCAGTCGCTGGGTTTTGTGTTTCAGCGCTTCAACCTTGTTCCTGTGATGACGGCTTTGGAAAACGTCGCGTATCCATTGATGTTGAACAAATGTTCCAAGCAAGAACAACAGACCAGAGCACAAGAAATGCTAGAACGTGTTGGGTTGGGGGATTACGTTCATCATCGACCAGATAACCTTTCTGGAGGTCAGCAACAGCGTGTTGCGATAGCCAGAGCATTGATCCATAACCCAAGCTTGGTGATTGCTGATGAGCCGACCGCGAGCCTAGACAGCCACACTGCCAACCTTGTGATCGACATTATGAAAGAGCTCGGACACGAAATGGGCACGACTTTTATCGTCGCAACACACGACCCAAGAATGGCGCAGCGCTGTGACCGAGTGATTGAACTTATCGACGGACAATTGGCTCCACAAACCACAGAAACGGAGGCGATCTCATGGGCAAGTTAACACAAGGTTTTAGCTCCATTTTACTTCCAACCTCAGTACGTTTGGCGTGGTTGAATCTGTTAAGAAATGGCCGCCGCAGCTTACTTTCAGTGTTGATCATCGCGATTGCGGTTTTCGCATTGACCAGCGCGGGTGGTTATGGGCTTTACACTTATGAATCTCTGCGTGAATCGACCGCGCGCGATACTGGCCATCTTACTTTGAGCACGCCGGGTTACTTTGAACAAGATGAAGATATGCCGCTGAGTAATGGTCTCGATAATGTCCAAGTGCTAACCAAGAGCATTATTGGCGACAGCGACGTGCGTGGCGTTCAGCCGCGAGTTTACTTTAGTGGCTTGGTATCTAATGGCAGTAAGTCGACCATATTTATGGGAACAGGCGTCAATGAGCGTGAGTTCGATATGAAAGGCCCGTTTCTTGATGTGCGTAGCGGGCAAACGCTCTCGGATGTGAAATCCCCAAGATACGACAGCCAAGAGCCACAAGTGATGCTGGGAACCGATCTTGCTCGTAACCTCAAAGTAGCCGTTGGAGATTGGGTAACATTGCTCGCGACCACCAGTGATGGTGCTTTGAATGCCTTTGATTTCAAGGTGCAGGGCATCTACTCGACAGGGGTTCCTGAGTTGGATAAACGTCAGCTGTATGTCCACATCACAACAGCTCAAGAGCTTCTGGCCTCTGACAAAGTCAGTACCTTGTCGGTGTTCCTATTTGAAACAAACAAGACTTCGACAGTTCAACAACGCATCCAATTGGCTTTGGACAAGCAAGTTGGTCAACAAGGCTCAGATATTGAGATCACTCCATGGCAAGATCGTGCGTTTTTCTACACCAAGGTTAAAGACCTTTACGACCGTATCTTTGGCATCATGGGCGCAGTGATGGCATTGGTGGTGTTCGTATCTTTATTTAATACCATGACCATGTCGGTGACGGAGCGAACTCGTGAGATTGGCACTTTGTCGGCGCTCGGCAGTTACCCTTCTGAAATCGTGGCGGGCTTTCTAAAAGAGGCGGGCTTACTGGCGGTTGTTGGCAGTGCGATAGGTGTACTAGTGAGCGGTTTAATGTCGGTGTTATTGCTGGTGATTGATGTGCAAATGCCACCACCTCCGGGAAGAACCGAAGGTTACCCACTCAATATTTACTTCTCATTGGAATTGGTTGGTTACGCCACTTTGGGTGTGCTGACGATCTGTTTGCTGGCTGCTTATTTCTCTGCTCGCAAAGGCGTAAATAAGCCAATCACGGAGGCGCTGGTTTATGTATAAATTTACTCGTTCACTCACTATTTTAGGTTCTGCGTTGGCTTTGGCTCTAGCATCGGCACCAAGCTGGGCTATCGATTCACAGCAAGTTACCGAGATGATTGCTAAGGCAGACAGCTACCGCTTGAACAGCGAACAAGCTTCTAAGGTGGTTTCTCTGGTGGCGCTATATCAAGATGATCAACTAGACAAAACCCGTGAATACAACGTCTACACAAGACCAAACCGAGAGTCGTTGGTTGTGTTCAAATCGGCTGTCGAGGCGGGCCAAAAGATGCTGATGATCGAAGATAATTATTGGTTGCTGATGCCGAAATCTCGTCGACCAATTCGTATTACACCGATGCAAAAACTGCTGGGTGAAGCCTCGGTAGGGGATATCTCTACGCTGACGTGGAGCGAAGACTACCAAGGGGAGTGGGTTGCCGAGCAACAAGTTGAGATGCCGACTGGCGAGACACTCGATACCCATCACCTAAAGCTCGCGGCGAAAACCAAGGGGGCGAGTTACCAGTCGATTGATCTGTGGTTAACGGCAGACCGTGCATTCCCAGTTAAAGCGGATCTGTATCTGCGTTCAGGAAAACTGGCGAAACAAGCGTGGTTTACTGAAGGCGTGCGTGATGGATTACCCACAGTGGTGTCGATGACCTTGCTCGATAAGATTCAGCCAAGCAAGAAAACCGTGATTGAGTACCGTGAGGTGAGTGAACAAGCCTTGGCAGACAAATATTACAACCCAGCTTACTTATCGCGTAATAGCGTGTCTGGGCTTTAGGTGGGTGCCATGAAAGCTTCTAGTCGTAGATTCCATATCAAGCCTTCAATCGCTACCTTGCTTGCATTGTCCTGTGTGAGTTACACGATTCAAGCGGACGATCTGAGCTTGGCTTGGGATTGGCAACTGAGTGCTGAAGCCGTTGAATCGCGAGAGTCGCCTTTTATCCCTTTAACATCTGATAATCGTCAGTCACTCAATGGCTTGTTGGATCTTGAAGTTGGATATAACAATTGGCTTGGTCTGTTTGCAATGAAAGCCAATGATATTTTGAGCAATAACCCTCCGCAACAAGAGGCGAGCTTTGAATCGGAATTCATTGTGCGTGAGCTGTTTTGGCAAGGTGGTGTTGAGCTGTCTAATTCAGCGTTCGGTGATCATTACCTCGATGTAACTCTCGGCAAGGTTCGCCTAGATTGGGGCGTGGGTTATGGCTACCGACCGCTAGACATCATCAAGCCTTACAGACAAAACCCTGTGGGCATTGTTGCTGAAGAGGGCGCGGGTGTGGCTGCGGCGTCACTGTTCGATATGACGGGTGAATGGACACTGCTTTACAGTGATTCGTCATGGGCTTCTCAAGACGTAAATGAATTCGAAAAGCAGAATCAGCAGCAAGGCATTGGTTTGCGTCGTTACAACCTAGTGGGCGATCATGAATATCAGTGGGTCGCTTATTATGACGACGTGCGTCACGGCTTGCTTGGGGCGAGTTTGGTGTCGGTGTTGAATCTCGCTTGGGAGTTTCATGGCTCTGTGGTTTATCAGCGACAAAGCCTTGGTTACAGTCAGCCCAACTCACTACTTAAACCTGTTTATCTCGAAGAGCAGGGCGAGGCTTATCAAGCCTTAGTCGGATTAACATGGGCCAATGACACGGGGCACAATGTAGTGTTGGAATACTGGTTTGATAGCCGCGCTTGGAGTGATTCTGAGTGGCAAAACGCAATAGAAAGTGCCGAGTCTTTGTCGGTTAATCCGCTAACAGCATCATTAGCAGGTTCTTACGCTCAAGGTTATCAACACGCCAATTTGGTTCAACACAACATCATGTTTCACTGGTCTTTGGACTCAACACATGGCTGGCTTGAAGATATCACACCGACATTCGACGTGATGTTGTCTCCTCAAGACGGCGGCTTTATTGCCACTCAGTGGCTTAACTATCAGGCTATAGATAATGGCGATTCATCGTTGGATTTGGAACTTGCTGCACGCTTTCTAGGCGGTAAAAGTGATTCTGCTTACGCCAACTTACCCGATAGTCATATGATTCTTTTAAATATCAAAGGACGATTTTAATGGACACTTCTTCCGATAGTGAATACTCGTGGCTGAAAAGCCTTACTCTGACGAGCATCTTTTGCTTTTTGATTGCTGCTGTTACCCAAATTGTAAGAGGGAGCGATTTTATTGTTAACCTCGCGATAAGTTTTGGCTTTGGTTATAGCGCGGTGGGCTCTTCTTTCATTTTGGTTAAGTTATTTAAAACTCAATCTAGAGTGCTTGAAGTGGGCATCTCAATGGTGGTGGCGATGACAGTGGGTACGTTAAACGCACATTATTGGTTAAACCACTCCTTTGGCGATAGCTTTTCAGATCTTAAATCCGTGATGCTGTTGGGCGTGATTTTCTGTTCGGTTTGTTACTATTATTTCTACACCAAAGGTGAGCAACTCAGAGCTGAAAATGAGTTAGAAATCGCCAAACGCCGCCAAGCTGACCAAGATAAAGTCGTGGTGATGAGCCAGCTAAAGCAACTTCAAAGCCAAATTGAACCTCATTTTTTGTTCAACACGCTCGCCACCATAAGTGTGCTAATTGAGACTGATAGCGCTAAAGCTAAGCTGATGCTAGAAAAGTTGACTGATTTGTTGCGCGTGACATTAAAAAATAGCCGTACTGATCAATCTACTGTTTCTCAAGAAGTTGATTTGATTGATGCTTACCTCAACATTCAGAAGATCCGATTGGCAGAGCGTTTAGAGTTTTCGATTGAAACGCATGGCATCAGCAACCTACAAGTGATTCCACCGTTCTTGATTCAATCATTGGTCGAGAATGCATTAACTCATGGAATTGAGCCCAAAGCGGCGGGTGGCCAGGTGAATATCTGCATTACTCAACAAGTACAATCGCTAAAAATTGAAGTTTCCGATAATGGTGCGGGGCTGAAAGCGCCACCTATTAGCGCGGGTCATGGTGTTGGGTTAAGCAATATCCGCCAACGCATCGAAACTCTCTATGGTGATAAAGCGAGCCTAACGATCACGGAGCAAGCTGAAGGCGGCGTGGTATCGACTATCTTATTACCGCTTATCAACGAAACTAGATCCGAGAGCGATGAGCCGAAACTCTAATAGCAGTGATTACAAACAGACGATTTACAGTGTGAATTTAAAGGAATAATAATGACCAACCCAGCAGTAAAGCCGAACGTAACGGCAATTATCGCAGACGATGAAGCACTGTTAAGGCATCACCTAGACAAGAGTTTGGCTGAAGTTTGGCCTGAACTAGAGATCGTCAGTAAGGCCACAAATGGTCTGGAGGCGATGCAGAGTATTCAGCAGCTGAAGCCAGATGTGGCTTTTCTCGATATTCGTATGCCAGAGCTGGATGGTATCTCACTCGCTAAGCAACTGACCAAGCTCGACTCGCCGCCATTGATAGTGTTCATTACCGCTTATGACGAATACGCGGTCAAAGCCTTTGAACACAATGCGATGGATTACCTGCTTAAACCGATCAATGAAGAACGCTTATTTGCCACCTGTCAGAAGGTGCAAGCGCGCTTGTCGAGCAACCAAACGCAATCAGGTAGCACTCAGGAACAGCCCGATATTGCGGCGCTAATGAACCAGCTTCAACAGTTATCCCAGTCGACACAACAGCCAACGCAGCCCCTTTATCAACAGCAGAAGAAGTATCTCACGTGGCTCAAAGCCAGTATTGGGGAAGACATTCACCTAATCGCCGTCGATGATGTTGCTTACTTCAAAGCGGAAGATAAGTACGTCTCTATATTTAAAAAGGGCCAAGGTGGTACGCTAGAGGAGTTCATTCTTCGAGTGTCGCTAAAAGAGTTGATCGCCCAGCTCAATCCTGATGAGTTTTGGCAAATCCATCGTTCAGTGGTAGTGAAAGTATCGGCCATCGATAAGGTGAAGAAAGGGCTCTCAGGTCAGATGTCGGCTTATGTGTCTGGGCAAAAGTTACCCATCAGCCGCGCCTCGCAAGCGCTGTTTAAAGGTATGTAGAGAATGGGCTAAAAGGAATGTAGCAAACGAGTTTAGGGACAGGTAATCGGTTCTTATCACAACGTCACCTTAAATGATTAAAAACGATATTACATAACGCCCAGTGATTTATAAAATGAAGATCTAGATCACAAAGATATTCATCGGGTTAAATATTAAATAATAATCGTTAGCTCAATCTGTATATTGTCGATGAATGACATTAAGAGGTTGTTATGAAAACATATTATTTAGCGGCGGCAGTATGCCTTACCTTAGTTGGCTGTAGTTCAACATCAAATATCACCGAAACCTTAATCCAACCGGATCCGGCATGGACTTCGGGTCAGCTAGAAAATGGCCTTACCTATCATGTTTATCCAGATCATGAAGAGTCTGTCTCTGTACGTTTAGTCGTGCACGCGGGTTCGTTCCAAGAAACTGACCAACAAGAAGGTTATGCGCACTTTTTGGAGCACATGGCATTCAATGGCAGTAAGAATTTCTCTCAAAATGATGTGATACGTCTATTCGAAGATGCAGGCGCTAGCTTTGGTGCTGATATCAACGCCTATACCTCTTACCAAGAAACTGTGTACCAATTAGATTTACCTGATAATGTCCAATTACAGTCTGCCCTGACGTGGATGCGAGACATAGGTGATGGTCTGGACCTATCAAGTTCAGAAGTTGAAAAAGAAAAAGGCGTGATTCTTGGTGAGTTTCGTTATGCACGCTTAGACGACAAACCATTTGCAGAACAATTCTTTGACCACTTCATTGAGGGTGGTCAATATGAAGGTCAAGATGCCCTTGGTACTAAAGAATCTGTGCTCAACGTGACTTCTCAAGGGCTAAATAGCTTTTATCAGACGTGGTATCAACCTCAGATCGTTGAAGTGATTGTCTCGGGTGATATCGACACAAAAATCGCTATCCCACTCATTGAAGAGAAGTTTTCAGATTGGCAGCGTGGTAAAACTCCAAAGCCAGAAAAACAAAGAATCACAAACTTCAATGACGGTGATTATATCGAGTATGCAGAAGGGGAAACCCCAAGTATTTCTTTGATGATAAACCGAGGTTCAAGCGAGATAGAGACTCGCGAACAACAACATCAGCTTTGGCTAGATGAGACCGCGCAGCAACTGATCAGGCAGCGACTCAATACCAAGTTCAATGATGCGGCCTTAGCGACTCAATGGGTGGTGGCTGAGCATTACTCTATGGAATATCAGCGTTATTCATCGATCAGCGTTGGTTACCCTGTGGGCGCGCGTGAGGTGACTCAACAAGAGCTTATCGCGACATTGGCATCTCTGCGTGATTATGGTGTCTCTGAAAATGAGATCATCAGCGAGCAGCACTATTACCAAGATTTGCTCGATAATGTAGAAATTGACTGGGACAACATGGACAGCGTACAGCACGCTAACCAGAAAGCGATGGCTTTAGTGAACGAACAGGTCGTGCAATCACAACGAGACTATGAAGCGAGCCTTGAAGAGTTTGTCGCAAACCTCGATCTTGATGTGATTAATGCCAATATTAAGGCTTTGCTTTCTAGCGACTATTTCGTAGTGGTTGGTATGAATGAAAGTGAAGATAAAGTTGCGATTACCCAAGCCATCGAGAGCTTAAAAGCAACTTATAGCGAAAAGGGTGCCAAACCGTTGTTTTCGGTGACCAGCAGTGCTTTTGCTGTACCGAGTTCGCAAGGCGACATTGAGTTAGTTGAACAGATGTATGTAGACCCATATGTTCAAAAATGGACGCTTAGCAATGGTATCGATATGTGGTATTTGCGTGATTCTCTTGCAGGTGGTGACATAGGTATTTATTACACGAGTTTAGGCGGCAAGGCTGCACTTGATCCTAGCTTATACCCAGCGACAGAATTGGCTCTTGCTGCTGTAGGTAGAAGTGGTGTTGGCAGTTTTACTGGCACAGAGCTCGATGCGCATCTTGATCGTGAAGATATTCAGGTTTATCCGTTTATCGATTCTACTCGCCATGGCGTCGAGTTTAAGCTCAACAATAGTGGCTTAGCGGAAACTTTTGCCGCACTCAATGCGATCGTGACATCAGTCAAAGTATCGCCAGAGCAACTTGAGGCAGTTAAGCAAGAGTTCATTCAAAATCGAGATTCTTACTTAGCAAGCCCGACTGGTCAGTTCGCATATGCAATGAACCAGAATACCTATCAAGCGGACAGTGATCATGTGTTGCTCGATAGTAAAAGTGTGGAAACGGTTTCTGTTGAAGAGATAAAGAGCGTCCATCAACAGTTGTTTGGTCAATTTCGAGATAATCAGTTGGTTATTGTGGGCGACATTGATCCAAGTGAGCTGAAACCTCTGGTTCGTCAATATTTGGCTTCTATTCCGTTGGAAAAAGCTGATGTGCCTGACTTTAACGTCGCGTACAAGCACCCATCTAAAGCGCGCATTGATTTGGCGGTCAATACTACTAACAGTACTGAGTACATGCTAAGAGTCATTGCTGAGCCTTCAGCCCATACTGGAATGGTAAGAGGACAAACGGCTAAAGATGTCTTTATGGAAGACATGCTACAACGCGTGCTTGCTACTCGCTTAGACGCGTACATACGTGAAGATTTAAGCCTAGATTACTCACCTTATGCTTACTATGCATCCCAAGATGGTGAAACAAGTCATGACTGGTTTATTGGTGCGATGATCGACCCTAAAAATGCTGATCAGATAGAAGTGGCGATTGATAAAGTGGTTGCAGATCTTTTGAAGGGTGTCTCACAAGACGAAGTTAGAGTGGCAGGCAAGCAATTAGAAGCGGACTTTACGCCTTTAGATACTATCGTTGTTGACCAAGCATGGTTCGTGTCTCGTTATCTTTTGCACGACTATGGTGTAGAAGCCTTGTTTAACGTGAAAGCGACGGTTAACTCGATTTCTCGTGAAGACATGAATCAACTTGTACAACGCATCTTTGGTGAAAATAGCCGTAAGGTTAAGAACATCATGCGTCCTAAAGCCTAAAGCCTAAAGCTTGAAAAAAAATACTTAACCAAAGCCAAGCGAGCACCGCTTGGCTTTCTTGTTTCTACCATTCGTAACATCTATACATCACCTGTTGTTAAGTACTTTTAGATCTATGTAAATCTAAATTGCGAGAGCGCTTAATCGGTTGCATCGAATCATTTTCTAAAAAAATGTTTTAAATCAAGACAGCGTTTCATTTGTATTGTAGATTGGCGATCTATGAGAATGTTGTTTGGATATTAGATTGCTTAAACTGGGTACCCGATTAGTCTTAATGTTGTTTTTACTGAGCTTTGGCTTAGTGAATTCTAACGGCTATTCGTTTCCTTCTAAGCCATTCCAAATCCACTCCGCTCAAGAGCAGTCTTCGCAGAATGAACAATCTTCCGCGAAAAAACAGTGTAAACAAGCCGCTACGGATAACCCGTCGAGCTACATGGAATGCGATCAGGTTCAGTTTGACACTGTGTCTTTAGGTGATAGTTCCAACTATCACGACACTGAATCGAGTCTCCAAGCGGTAACCTTTAGACGTATGCTCAGCAACGAGCAAGAAAGCGTGGCCGATCTTGAGCCTGCTTATCATCTACTGATCGATTTCTCTCCTCCTTCAATACTGGCTTCTCTGCTCTTCAACACACCGATGTTGGATACTAAGCAGCATTGGACCAGCATTGTGAGTTCTCCGTCCTCCCGGCTTTCGGGGTGGAAAGAGGGCAATATCCAATACTCGCATTTCCGAGAACTTCTTAGCTAATCATTTGACCCTAAATTGGTCGTATCGGTGGTCACTTTGTGCCCGTTGAACTCGCCCATTAATCAAATATAGCGACACACCATTTTTAGCATTACTACTCAATCAGTTGGTTGTGGTTGCGGCTAGTCATCGCTCGTGTTCGCAAAACATTAGTTGTACCAATCGTAGTAAATAACAGGTCACCCTAGCGGGTTAAAATGCTCGGTCACTGCTTTTCTCCGGCGCTATTTTTGAGCACGTGTTTACGATGATTGGTAAAAAGAAGAGATCTTGACTGTGAAAAAATGCATTCCAAGAAAACAAATTAACCACTACTCAAAGTGGAAATACGTGGTGCTTATCGCCACCATTATCATCATGATTCTGAGTGCTCTACCTTCTTGGTTTGGTGAGAATGCATCGGTTCAAATCAGCAATCGTTCTGAACAGACAATCGACGCCACTCAAATTACTCAATATCTTGCGAGCGAAGGCATCCAAGCAAAATCTGCATTTCAAAAAGACAAACGTTTAGTCGTGATCTTAGAAGACGCTGAACAACAAGCGAAAGCCAAAGAGGTGCTGAATGAGCGCCTATTGGATAACGCGACGGTTGCGCTAGCGATGGAACCAGCAGCACCCAAATGGCTGACTGACATGGGCTTCGCGCCGATTCAACTAGGCCTTGATTTGCGTGGTGGTGTGCAGTTCTTATTAGAAGTGGACATGGAACCGGTTTATCACGCGCAAGCTCAAGCGATGGTCGACGAGATCACCAGCGAAGTGCGTTATGCCCGCGGTAAAGTGGTGAACAACCAAGTTCAGTTTGATTTCCGTACCGACGCCGATTTCGAAAAAGCACAGAAGCTGATTCGTCAAGAGTTCCCACAATGGCTACGTAACCGCTCCGACAAGTCGCTAACGTTAACTCAGTCTGAAGAAGAACAAAGAACGCTACGCAACCTTACGGTTCAACAAAACCTGCAAATCATGCGCAGCCGCATTGAAGAGCTCGGCATCACTGAAGCATCGATTCAACGCCAAGGTGAAAGCCGTATTCGTATCGAATTGCCGGGTGTACAAGACCCTGCAGCTGCGAAAGACGTGATTGGTGCTACTGCTTCATTGGCGTTCTATTCGGTGTACGACAATGCAACTCGCAATACTCAAACACTGAAAGATTCAGATGGCAACCGTGTCGTTGTTGCTCGCAAAGCCGTGTTGAGTGGTGAACACATTATCGATGCTCGCAGCGGTATTGGTGAGATGGGCAGCGCAGAAGTAAACATTACCCTAGATTCTTCTGGTGGTAAGAAGATGTCTGAGTTCTCACGTCATAACATTGGTAAGCCAATGGCAACGGTGTACAGCGAATACAGCCGTGATAGAGCGGGTAACAGCAAGCAAGACAGTGAAGTGATTAGTGTGGCAAACATTCAGTCTCAACTGGGTAGCCGTTTCAGAATCACGGGTGCTGGCAGCTTGGCTGACGCGCAAGAGCTTGCGTTACTGCTGCGTGCGGGGTCATTGACCGCGCCAGTGACCATCATTGAAGAACGTACTATTGGCCCGTCTCTGGGTGCAGAAAACGTAACCAACGGCTTTGCTGCTCTGGCGCTTGGCCTTGGTCTTACTCTGACGTTTATGGCGCTATGGTATCGCCGCTTAGGTTGGGTCGCGAACTGTGCATTGGTTGTGAACATGACCACATTGTTTGGTTTGATTGCGTTACTACCGGGTGCGGTATTAACTCTGCCGGGTATTGCGGGTTTAGTTCTGACGGTCGGTATGGCGGTGGACACCAACGTGCTTATCTTTGAGCGCATTAGAGACAAGATGAAAGAAGGACGCAGCTTTGCTAGCTCTATCGATCGTGGTTTCGATAGCGCATTCTCGTCTATTTTTGATGCTAACGTCACCACCATGATTGTTGCTGTGGCTCTATATACCATCGGTAATGGGCCGATTCAGGGCTTCGCTCTGACACTGGGCTTAGGTCTTCTAACCAGTATGTTTACGGGCATTTTTGCTTCACGAGCAATCATCAATTTGGTTTGGGGGCGTGACCAACGCCACGATGTAAGGATTTAAGCATGAGTACTTCAAAAATGATTAATTCAAACAGCAATATTTCAGACCGCTATATTACAGATAGCAATATGACTCGCCTTCGTAAGGTGATGTCTATGATCTCTATTGTGCTGTTCATGAGCTCAGTGATGCTGGTGGCAGTGAAAGGCTTTAACTGGGGTTTGGACTTTACAGGCGGTGTGGTTGCCGAAGTTCAGCTCTCCGATCAGGTAACTAAAGACGCGTTAAAAACAAAACTCGATACAGCTTTCCAACAAGACGTGCAAGTGGTTGGTATGGCAGAGCAGGATCGTTGGACGATTCGTTACAGCCAACTTACCGATACCCCACAACCGAATTTAGTGGATGCTTTGACGACGGTCAGCGACCAAGTAAAAGTGCTCAACAGCAGTGTGGTTGGCCCTCAAGTAGGGCAAGACATGGTTGACCAAGGTGGCTTGGCGGTATTGGTGTGTTTCTTGATGATCATGCTGTACCTGAGTGTACGATTTGAGTGGCGTTTGGCTCTGGGCGCACTCGCTGCGATCATCTATGACGTGACGCTCATCTTGGGCTTGTTCGCTTTTACTCAGTTTGAGTTCAACCTGACGGTATTGGCGGCCGTATTAGCGATTCTCGGTTACTCATTGAATGACTCGATCATCATCGCCGACCGTGTGCGTGAAATGCTGCGTGGCAATCCAAACGGTGAAACAGACAACCTTCTTAACGAATCGGTTAAAGCGACCTTCTCACGCACCATGGTGACTTCAGGAACAACGCTAATTACCGTATCAGCGCTTTGGCTACTTGGTGGTGCTGCGCTGCAAGGTTTCGCTATTGCACTCGTTGTCGGCATTGTCAGCGGTACGTGGTCTTCTGTTTCTGTCGGTATCACACTGCCTAAGTTACTTGGCTTACAGCCTTGTCACTACCAAGTGAAAGCGCCAGTAGAAGTTGAGGGTGAGTACCCTTAGTCAAGCTAAGCTAGCTTATGTACGGAAGGCCGATTTACTTACGCTATTAACCGAAATCAATAATAAAAGCCCTTGAACTCACTTAACCCCCTAAGTAAGTTCAGGGGCTTTATTTTTATATAAGAGTCAACTGGTTACAGAAAAGAGAGCCTATTTCAAAAAACGATGGATTCAGCAGGCAAGCACTCATGATATGAAGTATGTTTAGATGACGTTAGTAGAAATGAGGCAAGGGAATGGAATATCGACATCAATGTCATGTAGGCGACCATGGTGATGCGCTAAAGCATCCAGTATTGAGTGCACTGGTTCAGTCATTAATGCAGCAGCATTCACGCCTCAATGTTATCGACACGCACTCAGGTACAGGGTGTTATGACCTCACCACCGCACCAAGCAATCACGCAGGGGAGTTTGCAGAAGGGGTCGGGTACTTGTGGCGAAATAAGGCTTATCTTCCTCCGGCGTTCGCTTCTTTTATGTCGGTTCTTGAATACTACAATCCGAATCAACTTATCTCTTTGTATCCGGGTTCTGCCGCCATCACTTACCAACAAGGTCGCAGCCAAGATAGCTTCTATTTTTCAGACATTCAGCAAGATGAAGCTGATTTACTGCAAACCAATATTGAGAAGTTACAATGTAACCTAGATATTTCGAGCAAGCTTACGATTAGCGCCGGTGATGGGCTTAAGGCGTTACCTGATGACGTAGCTAAACATGACAACCACCATCTGATTGTTATCGACCCACCCTATGAAACTGATTCTGAATACCTCGCGGTGATTGATGCCTTGGTTAAGGCGTATCAGCAATCTGAGAAGGTATCTGCACTAATTTGGTACCCACTTTACACGGACGACAAGAGCTCACTGATTCTGAACCACTGCGTGACCGCAGTGAAAGATGGATTGCTACCAAGTCCGATTAAGTCGGAGCTTCGCCTTCGAGATCCTAAAGGTGATGATCGCCTAATCGGTAGTGGTTTGTTGTTATTTAATCCACCACAAGGCATTGCTGGAACGGTGGCTGACACTCTGGATTACTTACACAGTCAACTCGCGACCAATGGCGAAGGGTATTGGCAAATGAGAAGCCTATAGATCTGATTTTTATGGGATTTGTGATAATTTTCGAGATGTAGATCGCTAAATCATTTCAATCTGTATGGTTTAAATTGACCAAACTCTAACTTTTATCGATTGATTAATTGCAGTGAATCATTTAAAAATAGAATATCAATGCGCACAAGTGCATAATGGCTCATAAGTTAAATAATTAATCTTAAGATTAAACTAGATTGTGGTTTACCCCCTAAACTGCATAAGGCTCGCACTAGTCATGCGAGCCTTTCTTTTGCCTGTCGGAAATGTTTCTAGTGGTTAGAAACCATCATCTCCTCCAAATTCGCTACAACGCTGGGTAATCGATATAGCCTTTTTCGTTGCCGCCGAACAGAGTGGCGCCATCAAGATCGGATAACTCACTGCCGTTTTGTAGGCGTGAAACTAGATCTGGGTTAGCAACGAATGGGCGACCGAATGCGACGAGATCGGCGTAGCCTTTACTCAATACTTCTTCGGCACGTTCTGGTGTGTAGCTGCCAGCAACGATGATGGTGTTAGAGAACAACTCTCTTAGCTCTACACGGAAGCTTTCAGGTATCACAGGCGCGTCATCCCAATCGGCTTCTGATAGGTGCAGATAAGCGATGTTACGAGCTTGCAGTTCCTTTGACGCTTCTAAAATCGTTGGCACGATGTCTGGGCAGTTCATGTCTTTGAAGGTGATGAATGGGGCCAAACGTACGCCCACTTTGTCAGCACCAATCGCTTCAATTACCGCATCCACGACTTCAATTAGAAAGCGAAGTCGGTTCTCACGATTGCCACCATAGTTGTCGGTGCGCTTATTTGAATTGGTTCTTAGGAATTGATCGATGAGGTAGCCATTACCACCGTGGATTTCCACTCCGTTGAACCCTGCCTCGACGGCTTTCTTCGCTGAGTTAGCAAAATCTTGAACAACACGATTGATGTCTGCTTGGTTCATCTCTCTTGGTTGGATGCAATCCACCATGTTGCCGTTTCCGTTCTCATCAGAGATCCAAACCTGCGTTTCTATTGGCGCTAATGCTGAAGGTGCAATCGGCAACTCGCCTTTTTGAAAGGTAGGGTGAGACACGCGACCCACGTGCCATAGTTGGCAGAATATCGCGGCACCTTGTGCTTTGGCTGCTGTTGTTACTGATTTCCAACCTTCGATTTGCGCATCGGTATAAACGCCGGGTGTGAATGAGTACCCTTGGGAGTCATCTGAAATCTGTGTGGCTTCAGTGATGATTAGCCCTGCACTTGCTCGTTGTTGGTAATAAGTCGCCATCATGTCGTTTGGCACATTGCCAGGTTGGCTAGTGCGAGCGCGAGTCATGGGTGCCATAACCACGCGGTTTTGCAGCTCTAGGCCTTTCAGTTCTGATGTTTCGAATAATTTGTTCATGGTGTCTACCTTTATGAATTTTTAGTGCAGTGCCAATTCCAGTTTGATAATGAATTGGCACTTTGAAGTTACGGAGTTCTTAAATTATTTAGCTTCTGTTGGTGCAAATATTGAGTTGCTTTGTGGTTTTTCAGCTTTGTTGGCTTTCGCGATAAGCAGTAAACCAATAACAGGGACAACAACGGCTGCGAATGGAATCATTCCTGCACCTAGCTGGCTGTCGAGTACCATGCCGCCAAGGAACCCACCGAAGGCATTGGCTAAGTTAAACGCTGAGATATTCGCGGTTGCTGCTAGCTCTTGCCCTTCGCCACCGTGGTTCATTACTCGAAGCTGCATGGCAGGAACGTTCGCAAATGATGCAATACCAAAGACAAATGCAGCGGCAACGAAGAGGATTTTGTTGTCTACCACTAGGCCAACCACCACCAATGACACGATCATTGCGACAGCCCAAAACATTGAAGCTTTGCCTAGGTTTTTATCTGAAGAGCGTCCGCCCAAGGTGTTACCGATGATTAAGCCAACACCCACTATCACTAAGATCCAAGTTACGGATTCTTGACTGTAACCTGTGATGTGCATGGCGATTGGCGCAAGGTAGCCGTAAAGCGTCATGAAGCCAGACCAAGCAAAAGCGGTGATCGCTAAGCTGATCAGTAACATTGGATTTTTGAACGCTAGAAGCTGAGTTTTGATGTCTTTCGCTTCACTGTGACCGGCCGATTTAATCGAAGTCAAAATGGCAAGCATCGCGATAGTGCCAAGTGCTGCCACGGTAAAGAAAGTGGTGTGCCAGCCGAATTGCAAGCTGACCCATGTACCAGCTGGAACGCCAAGAACGTTAGCGAGTGTTAAGCCTGCGAACATTTGGCCAACGGCACGACCTGCCATTTTTTCAGACACTAAGTTGGTTGCGACAACTGCACCTATGCCATAGAAAGGACCTTGAACCAAGCCTGCGATAACGCGACTTGCCAGCAGCAATGGGTAGCTTGGCGCTAAGGCCGACAACACGTTACCGATGATGAACAGTGCCATTAAGCCAATCAGCACGATCTTCTTATTAAAGCGAGCAAGATAGATGGTTAAGATCGGGCCACCGATAACGATAGCCAACGCGTAGGCACTGATTAGGTATCCGGCTTGACCTTCGGTGATCGAAAGTGATGTCGCAATTTGTGGAAGGATGCCTGCGATAACAAACTCAGCCGTGCCGATTGCAAACGCTGCGAGTGTCAGTATCCAAACTTGGAATGGCATCTTTTCTTTATGGGCGGTTTCTTGTTTCATGACGATGTACCTATATTCAAATTTTGGTAGCACAGGGCGCGATGTTGGGCGCTCTCGTTTTAATGTTTATTACTGTTTCTGATGGGCTTAGCTATGAGGGCTTAATTGAGTAGAGCGCCGCCGTCGATATCGATGATTGACCCTGTGACGTATGGGTTATTTATCGCGAACAGGTAACCCATGGCTATCTCTGAAGGCTCGCCAACCTTGCCTGCGGGTAGGTTGTTTTTGGCGTTGTCGTACATGCTTGCACGAGCGGAATCGTCCATGTTCTTATACGCTTCTGTCATGGTTAAGCCGGGGCTCACTGAGTTGACTCGAATCGGTGACAGTTCTTTGGCAAGCACTTTTGTGACGCTTTCTAGCGCGGCGTTAATCGCGGTTTTAACGTAAGTGCCAGCAACGACTTTGCGTGACAACATGCCAGTGGTGAAAGTGATTGAGCCATTTGATGTCATGTAACGCGCAGCATGTTTCGCAACGTTTAGGCTTCCCCAAAACTTGGTGTCAAAGGCTGCTTTTGCATCTTCAACGGCAACATCTGTGACTTTGCCTGCGGGAGCGTATGACCCCGCGGTTATCACCAAGTGATCAAACACGCCAATCGATTCGAAGTATTCACAAATCGACTTTTCATCGGTGATATCAACGCCTGTGTGTCGGCTGGCAATATGTACTGTGTTGTCTTCGTTTCTCAATTGCATCGCCAATGCTTTGCCGATACCTGATGTGCCACCAATGATGACGAAAGTACGTTTCTCTTGTTTTGAATGCTCAATTTGCATATTCCGAATTCCTGCGTTGTTCTGCTGATGGTTGTCATTATATTTGTTCGACTAAATTTGATAATTGACTAAAATATGAATTCATTATTCGGTTAATATGAATAATGTGGCTGGGTATTCAAATCGAGCATTAAGATCGAGCAGTAAGACGAAGGGGCGGAAGCGCGAAGAGTATGGATAAGTTTTCAGACATGGCTATGTTCGTCAGTATTGTGAAGCACCATGGTTTAGCGGCGGCAGGGCGCGAACTGGGTCTCTCCCCTGCAACCATGACAGCAAGGCTGCAGGCGCTGGAAGAACGATATGGTGTGAAGTTGTTGAATAGAAGCACGCGTCATGTGTCTTTGACCGATTCGGGGGAGCTGTACCACAAGGCGTGTCTGGAGATATTAGATAACGTCAGTGAAGCTGAAAACCTGATTCAAAATGGTGTCAAAGAGGTTAAAGGCCCCCTAAAAATAGCGGCGCCGAAGGATATCGGTAAGCAGTACATTCTTCCGATCCTGTCTGAATTTTGTCAGCAATACCCCGATGTTATCCCTTACTTATATTTGGACGATCACTTATCGAATATTGCCGAATCGGGTTTGGACATTGTGATCCGCTATGGAGACTTAGTGGACAGTAGCCTTATCTCCAGACGCTTATCGCCAAGCCGACGAGTGTTGTGTGCCTCACCGGAATATCTTGCCAAGCATGGGACGCCTTTAAAGCCACAAGACTTAGCAGAACATGACTGTTTGGCCATGCTCCGCAGCAATGAAGAACTCAAAACTTGGCACTTCCAAGATCATGATATGAAGAAGGCTGTCACGGTCGTACCTAAGCGGTTCTCGGATGATGGCGAAGTGATTCGATACTGGGCATTAAAAGGCGAGGGTATTGCGCTTAAATCAGTGTTGGATGTGCAAGACGATATCAATAACCAACGCCTCGTGACGTTACTTAACGGCTACATGAAGAACTTCAATACCGCGATGTCGGTGTCCAGTGCCGATTTGAATGTGGTGTACATCAGCAAGAAGTATCAGCCAAAACGTATCCGGTTGTTTCTGGACTTTCTGTTCGAAAGGTTTAGTGGCTTGATCGAGAAACCTGGCAGAGATTAATTATTGTTAATCTATTGGAAATCAAACCTCAATGCAGGTGGATTTATATTGTCATTGAAGCGTTATTGATGAAATAAAGCTTTGTTATCAATTTACCAATTTACCAATTTATCAAGTTACCGAATTGCCGTTTACCCCCTAAACGGCATCTGGCTCGCATTAGTCACGCGAGCCTTTCTTTTTTCTGACGATAAATATTTTGTTTGCGATAAAATTTATCTTCGATAAAGAGGGCTACCAGTGAAAATATTAATCATCGAAGATGACACCACCACCAGAGAATTTATTGCCAAAGGCCTTGAAGAGCATGGCTATGCGGACGACCAAGCGGAAGATGGCAAGAAAGGCTTGATGATGGCGTTGAGCTCTGAATATCAACTGGTTGTTCTTGATCGCATGCTGCCTTACTTGGATGGTATGAAGGTGCTTTCTGCCATTAAAGCCACAGAAGAAAACTTACCGGTTTTGATTTTAAGTGCCATGGACAGTGTGGAAGATCGCGTGAATGGCCTACAAGCGGGAAGTGATGATTATCTGATAAAGCCTTTTGCGCTCGCCGAGCTTATCGCAAGGGTTGATATCATTATCAATCGAACTAAACGTCAAAGCTCTAGCGATAACGGCCTCGCGTACGATTGCCTAAAAATAGATTTACGAGCACACCGTGTGATGTGCATGAATCAAGAACTTCAACTTCAGCCTAAAGAGTTTCAACTGATTCAGTATTTCGTGGAGCACAGCGAGCAAGTGGTATCAAGAATGCGCTTGTTTGAAGCGATTTGGAGTTACCACTTCGATCCGAAAACCAATGTCATCGATGTTCATGTTGCGAACCTGAGAAGGAAGCTTGACGAAGCTGGATGCCCGGATCTACTTCATACGGTGAGAGGGGCAGGTTATGTCCTTCGTCGATGATTACTCCCTCACTCGTTCCTCGGTATTTAAAACCTTAGTTGGGTTGTTTGTGTTGGTGACGGTGATTAATGTCATCGTGATTAGGCAGGTATACAAAGACTCCGATGCTTTTCATCGAGAACAATTGGTCAAGCAACTGCAAGATGAATCTTCTGAATTTAGCTATGTCGCCAAACAGAGCAAAGCCGATGTTGAGAAGCTACTGGCCGCTAAACAGACCTCTGACACCAACTTTTACTATCATTTGGTAGAACGCTCAAATACCCCTGCCACTGTTTCTATTTACCCCGTGAGTTCTGTCGTATCAGAGACGGCTGATATTCCAGTCGGAAATACGCATCGTCTTGTTATCGGTATTGACCAAAGAGCGGTAGAAGAATACCGCAACACCCTGATTCCCATCGTCTTCTCTGGAATAGTATTACCGATCGCTGTGATGTTGATTGCGGCTCTGTTTTTCACAGTACTAATCTTAAAGCGCTTGGAAAGAGTCAACCAAGCGATGAATCGAGTGCTGTGTGGCGAACAACGCGTAAAAATTCCAGTATCTAAGCAAGATGATGAGTTCGATATTTTGGCGATCCATCTCAATTTCATGATTGAGCAGATGGCCAAAAATGAAGAGTCTTTAAAATCATTAACGGTCGGTATGGCACATGACATGCGCACTCCTATGGCTCGACTGAAATTGCGATTGGAAGAGGTGCTTTCAGACCCAACGCTGACCGAAGCACATCAAGACCAGTTTTCTGCTTGTCACGACGAGCTTGAGCTTATCTTATCTCTGTTTAATAGCATGTTAGAGATCACCAAGTTAAATAGCGGCCAAACACCGATCGCCACAGAGCGCGTGGGCCTTGGGAAAATAGCCCAAGATGCCATCGAATTTATTAGCCCCATCGCTGAGATGAAACAGCAAAAATTGGTTTGTCGTTTAGACCAAGAGTGCGAAGTATCGGGTGATAAAAGCCTACTGTTCAGGGCTGTTTTCAACTTGGTTGAAAATGCAGTGAAGTACACGCCTGAAAAGGGAGAAATTGAAGTGGTGGTTGATTATTTTGGTGTCACGGTGGCAGACAATGGGATTGGAATTTCAGACAGCGATAAGATGAATGTTTGTCGCCCTATGTTCCGTGCTGACAAAAGCCGCACTGAGCTTGGCAATGGCCTAGGGTTATCTCTGGTTGATGCGGTAGTAAAGCGTCACCATGCTCATCTTATCTTAAGAGACAACACCCCCGGATTAAGAGCGCGCCTCTATTTTGAGCGTTAACCTTAGTGAATGTTTGTAGGAGGCTAAAGATATAACCACATTATCTTCAGAATCACGACGTGTAATGTCTGTTGTATCAGCATCATTAACGACACTATCCAAAACAGCCTTGAGGCTATCTTTAACTTCAGTAAAAGATACTATTCTCATAAGAACCTCCACATGTACGAAATCAGAGGAGACGTGACGAAGAAAGAGACGAAAAAATGGCTAACTGATTGATAAGATTGCTATCGCAACCTTATTTTGGCCTCGCTCGCTTTGAGAAAATCGCTCAAAGCGATGTGCCCTTCAAATCCGATCGTACAATTTACTTAATAAAGTGACTTCGGGCTTGTTCAACACTTGGGATTTAGTGTTGGCTACGCAACACCTTAATCCTTATTTGTTATATGTGTGTTACTTGGCAGTGCATTTCCCGTAGTACTGAGATGGAATAAGGTCACCACCAAAGCCAACTGTGTTTCGACTATGCACTGTATCCATTGTATTTGTAATCGTAGTGACCATCACATTCCCTGCTCCAGTAGCTTCCAAAAATGACACATGGTCATTTCCAGGAACCTTTACCACCTCATTACTACCATTGTTCCCCAGCACATATACTTTGTCGGCATCGGGATCAATCAGATATCTAAGGATGAAATCATTCTTTGTCACATGGATACCCTCTGGGTCTGCATACTTCTTATATACACATTCTAAGGTACTGGTAGAAGCAATGGCTGAACTGGAGACAAAACAGAAAACGATGAAAAGTAAACTATTGAATTTCATGAAAAACCTATTTTATAAGATGTTTTCCGAGGAATTTTACTCTCATTTGTTTCACAGTTTGTGATGTGTGCTGCAAAGAACATTGAACTCCTTATCAAAACCGCCGAGTGTAACGCGTCACCTTGATGTTTTTGTTATGTAAATTTCTAAATAGTACTCATGCCCTCTCGTATGTGAGCAGGAATATGATCCACCCACTCGATGCTTTTCGTCGACTCGTTATAGCGAACAAGTATTGTAGATGAAGGCAAAATTGTTAATAACTCTATGCCAATATCAATTTCCGCAACAATGTCGTCATTGTAGTCTTTGAGAAAGTCTAGGTAGGCATGAACAATTTTGTTGTAGTCGACTTGTGCAGAGTATTTGGGAATTAAAAGTTTAAATCTACGTCCCATATTTGCTTCAGAGTAGATTGAGAACCCGGAAGAGTACGGATTGTCACTATTAATTTTGCCTTCACTTCCTATAAGAACTGGCTCGATTCTTGGTTTCTTTATTGTTGTAGTACACAACTCTGCTAGCTTACTTTTAGCAACTTGGTATAGGTCTTTACCTGCCTCGTTTAAAAAACCAGCAGATATACCGGCAATTATCGCTGTTGGTATTAACCATTCGTTACATGCATATAGTCCAGGATCACGTCTAGAATGAACGGACGCTTGAATACCATGAGCATTTAAATCTGCTGCGAATTCATCAAAGTACTGGTCTTTTAAGGACTCAATATGAAACAAATAAACGCCTTCCGGAAACTTCATCATTGATCCATTTGTATAATGTACTGTAAAGGTGTAACAACGCAATACCGAAGCTACCGCATACCACCTCAAACACTAAACGCAATGCATAGTAAAAATGCCAAGCGTTGAGAATCACTCTTAAATGCTTGTTAGGTGAGTTGTTGCACAATGCTTACATCCACGGAAAATGTAGAAAACGCACCACGCCCGGTATCTAGGTCACCATTGTGAGCATAGTTTTTGCTCCAACTCTCAATCTGATCTAAATACCTCTGTCTAGCGTCCTTTAATAAAGAAAGTTCTGAGTCTAGAAAGCAAGATTCGATACACATAAATGCCTGTTCGTTAGTTCGAAATGGCTGACACAACCCAAACGAACTCCAAGCAACTAACAATGACCACATTCGGATGAGTAGAGATAACTCGCGGTCTACTTCATCCCACTTAACAACAGGACTCGCTTCATTATGAGCTATTAGCTTATTTCTAAACCGTAGAACCGAGGAATTATCATTTGTGAATCGCCCTCGACTTCGGTGCATTTCTTGATTTATGTAATCTACTTCAGCCCGTGTACATGCTCCATCATCGAGCATGATAGGGGATACATCATCCCATAGTTTTCGTAATGAATTATCACGAGAGTCTTTACTGATTAGTTTCCCAATTATTGTAAATACACCGTACACTGAACCTAGGTACCACTGAGCAAGAAATCCACTTTCTCTAAATAGCTGACCTTTAGTTTCGACAGTTTGAAAAGCGAATTGAGTCGCTCTCCATTCAACCACTTCTAAAATAAGATCATCGATGCCTTGAGGGAAATTACCATTTTTGAAATCGTCACTGCTCTTCCATAACTCAAGTTTCTCAACTTCACTTTTCCACAACTCTTTCGAGCAATCATCTTTAGCTTTATCCGCCATACCTTGGAAATAGCCAATCGAAGAATTGATTTCCTCGAGTGTTTCAGCTTTATTCGTCAATTTAACAACGTGTTCTTTTGCTTCACTAACATCTTTAAATATCATATTAAGCCTTAAATACTCACCTAACATTTTAATATCGCGCAAGCACGAATCTATCCGCTTAACATATCAAGATTATTGCTTATAACCAACTGAATGCTATGCACATAATCTATAGTCGTCCTAAATTTTAAGTGAGTAACCGTGCAAGCACACATTACCGCCTACAAAAAAAGCCAAAGCGAATCGCTTTGGCCTGAGTGTTGTAATGTGCACAGTAACGTGTGCAGTACTTTAGTGGTGCTGGGTTTAACTCGGAAGTGGGACCGATGTTAGGTCTTGGCTTTCAGGAATCTGCTTCATTGCGTGCGCAATTTCTTCTGCTTCTGTCCCGATGATGACTTGTAGGTTGTTTGAACCAATCTTAACAACGCCCATTGCGCCAATCGCTTTGAGTGTTGCTTCTTCAACAAGGCTGATGTCTTCAAGTGTTAGGCGTAATCGTGTGATGCATGAATCGATACTGGTTAGGTTTGCATGTCCACCAAGCGCTTTTAAATATTGAGCGGCTTTTTCATTCGATGACGCTTGGTTTACTTCTGCGATTTCAGCATCTTCGCGGCCTGGTGTTTTTAAATCGAATTTTAGGATAGCGAATCGGAAAATTGAGTAGTAAATCGCAGCAAAACATAAACCCTGGAGTACAAGCATGTATGGTTTAACGGCGAGTGGTAGGTTGTAAGACAACACGAAATCAATCAAACCACCACTGAAGGTGAAGCCTGCGATCCACTGCATGCTTGCTGCAAGGTAAAGTGAGATAGCGGCCAAGAACGCATGAATAACGTAAAGCACCGGTGCCACAAACATGAAGGCGAATTCAATGGGTTCTGTTACGCCCGTTAAGATAGCGGTTAGTGCTGAAGCACCTAGAATACCGCCAACTTTCTTTTTGTTTTCTGGTTTTGCACAGTGGTACATCGCTAAACAAGCGGCAGGTAATCCATAACCCATTACTGGGAAGAAACCACCTTGATAGATACCCGTCACGCCGAGCTCACCCGTACCTGACCAGAACTTCGAAATATCGTTAATACCGACTAAATCAAAGATGAATACTTGGTTTAAAGCATGGTGCAAACCGACAGGAATTAGAAGTCGGTTAAAGAAGCCATAAAGCCCAGCTCCCACCGCACCCATTTCAGAAATTGCGATACCAAAGTTAACAAGTGCACCATAAACAACAGGCCACACATAAACCATGACCAAGCTGATACCGATGGCGGCGATTGACGTCACTATCGGGACGAATCGTTTACCACCAAAGAAACCAAGAACGGCGGGCAGCTTAATGGTGTGGAAGCGGTTATAAAGTGAGGCTGCAACTATACCCATCACGATACCAGTAAAGGCACTGACAGCTGCTTTTGATGCGATAAGCTCAGGTGCACCCATGTCAGCAACAGGCACGCCTGTAATTTGTGAAATAACATTCACATCACCGACAATCATCTCAATGATCAACAGACCCAATAGGCCGGAGAGTGCTGCGGCACCGTTGTTATCTTTTGCTAAACCATAAGCGACACCAACGGCAAATAACCACGCTTGGTTATCCATGATGCCTTTACCGCCATAAACCAAAATGGTTGCCAGCGGGCTGTTGGCTCCCCAGCCTGTTGGGTCAATGGCATAACCTAATCCCAGCATTAAACCACCGGCTGGCAGCACCGCGATCGGTACCATCAGTGCTTTACCTATTTTTTGTAAGTATCCGAGTATATTCACTGTTCATTCTCTCTATATTTCGATTAATACTGGGAGCTTACTTGCACAAGAATTAAGGGCGGATTGTGCTTAGATTAACGATTATTAATGTAGGGCGATGTTGTTGAAATACTGAGAATTGTTAATGACTTTGTCGATCAGTTGATTGTGCTGGAAGTGCTAAATTTAAAGCTTCATTCCGGACAACGTAAATGGTTCTCGTTAAAATAGTTCGAATACAAGGACGTGATTGGAGAGAAAAATGAAAGTAGTCGGTAACACGGTTATCCAACCTTTTCACAAGGCAAGCTGTCACTGCGGTGCGGTGGAATTAGAACTCAGCCTACCTAACGGAATAGAAAAGCCGCGCCGTTGTGATTGCTCTATCTGTCGTCGCAAAGGTGCGATAGTGGGCTCTGTGGCGCTGGACGGCATTAAGATCATCAAAGGCGAAGAGCACCTCAAGCTTTATCAATTCAATACCAACACCGCTAAGCATTACTTCTGCTCGAACTGCGGAATTTATACTCACCATCAACGCCGTTCTAGCCCAAACGAATATGGTTTTAACATCGGCTGTTTGGAAGGAGTAAACCCGTTTGATATTGGTGATGTGGTGACCAATGATGGCGTTAATCATCCTGCTGACCGTTAAGTCGTTACACAATATAAAAGGAATTAATTATGTCTGAATATGGAGCGGTCATTCGCTGGCAAAAAGCGTACGATGAGGTTTTTAGCGATAACCAATACAGTCGCGGTCATACGTGGGAATTTGATGGCGGAGTTACTGTGCCTGCTTCATCTTCTCCTCATGTGGTGCCACTGCCGTTTTCGGTGGCTGAGAATGTTGATCCAGAAGAAGCCTTTATCGCGGCACTTTCTAGCTGCCACATGCTGACTTTTTTGGGCATTGCGGCTCAGCAGAAGTACGTGATCGACTCTTATGTCGATGATGCGATTGGTGTGCTGGAAGAAGATGAATCTGGCCGCTCGTCTGTCACTAAGGTCACTCTGCGACCTGAGATTGTATTTTTAGGTTCGAAAGTACCAACGACTAAACAACTTGAAAAACTTCATCATTTAGCGCATAAAAACTGCTTTATAGCGAACTCCGTAAAAACGGAAATCGTGATCGAAATTCGTTAAATTAGTGGCCTATGTTTTCTGTTCCTTTAAATAGCTTTGTTCACCGAGTTCCAGATAAAACAATCATTGTGCAATATGCGGGGGCGTGTGGTTGTCAGCTAAAACGTATTCGCCGTTCTCGAAATTGGTTACTCATTGGAGAAGAACAGCAGCTTTTAGAGTTAAAAGAACACTTATCAGATGAGGCTCATCAGTGGATAGTCATCGCAATCGACAAAGTATTGCCTAAACCTGTGGTGTGTTTGGCTTCGCTGTTGGCGGCAACACCCTCAATGACGGTCGCTCAGTTAGTGATGGAGTCTGGGTGTTCAATGGCAGAAGCCAGACGTGCCATTGATGAACATGAAGGGCTGTAGGCGTATTTGAACTGTGTGAAAAGAGAATCGCGAGCAGCAAAAAGCCCGTAACGATATTGCGCTGAAAAACGTAATATCGTTACGGGCTTTATCATCTGTGCTTGTGCTGCTGTTAAGCTAAGCCATGCGGCTCACAAAGCGTTTACTCGATTAAGAGTTAGCTACTTTTACACGAATCGTGTTTTTGCCAAGCTTAGTCATGTTTAGCTTGTTCAGTGCTGCTTTAGCTTCTTCTTGCTCTGGCATTTCAACAAAAGCAAAGCCTTTTGAGTCGCCAGTCTCTTGGTCTAAAACTAGGCTGCACTCTTTTACTGAACCGAACTCAGAAAATAGTACACGGATGTCTTGCTCAGAAGTAGAGCGCGATAGGTTACGAACTAGAAGTTTCATAATAAACCTTGAATATGAATTTACGCTGAGTATTGTCGCACACTTTTGTACTCACTCAGACATAATAATTTAAGAGCACGCTTGCCTAGGTTTTCTAAGCAGAACTAGCGCTTTTGAGTAATCATAAGTGATTATTCGTCGTCGAACTGTTTGATCGTGAACGCGTCTTCGATTCGGTTAAGCTCTTCTTGTTCTTTAACTCGCTTCTCTTCTTGGAGAGTCGCCTTCATTTCGTTTAAACGTTTCTTCTCTGACTTAGTCAGGAATTTTACAGCTTTTTTGTTGGTCAGTGCGTAAGCAACTACGTCTTCACCTTTTTCTCTGCGGTCGTTTACGCGTTGTGAGAAACGTTCATTGTCGCGAGCTTTACGCTCCGCTGAGGTCAACTTGCTCATGCTTTAAAGCCTTTTCAATTATTCATGGTAGGGAATCTACGCTTAGCGAAACAAATGGGGACTGCTTATTGAGAGTCTAGCCCATTTGTATGCTGGTGGCGCATCTTAGCATAGAGGCTTGGTCATGCAGGCATGCTATTCGAGGGATTAAACAAAACAGCCCACAATTTTCATTGTGGGCTGTTTTGTCGTGGAATTGTTTGAGTTGAAGGCCGTCGTCTTTGAAACTGAGAACCAGAAATGGCGGTTAAATCAAATCTTCTCTATGTATAAGATGACCTCTCCGACTTTAAAGCCGAACTTGGACATTTCCGTTTTGTTGAACAATCGTTTGTCGTCAATCAAGAACATCCAATCGTCGAGCACCACTTCATAGGTGCTGCCGTCCACTTCAATCTCTAGGTCATATTTCCAATAGAGGGCAGATCCTTGAGTTTCGCCGTAAGCCGTACCTACGACATCATTGGCGGTGCCAGAGTAGGTGTTTTCACCCGTTTTAATTAGATTCCAAATGCGGGTAGAGCGCTCGCCATCAGCAAAAGAGAACCACTCTTTTATCTCTCCGTTGTTGCCGTCCCACGTCGCGATGAGTTTAACATCAAAGCGGCGCAGTAGATTACCAGAGCGATCGAGTACCATGCCGTAAGCCATTAGCTCACCATCAAAGAAGGATTCAAGCTTGAGCTCTGGCGTTGTGTCTACGTGGCTGTCTAAACTTGCAGAGCCACACCCGACTAGCCAAGTCAGTGAAAAGAGTGCCAAAGCAAATTTGGTTATTGTTGTTTTTGGGTTCATTTATTCAGACCTAGAAGTTGTTTACGAAGACCGGGCTCGGAGGTGTTTTCAGATAACCAAATTGCAAGGAAAGCATCACCAAAGTTCTTGTCTTGAATAGTGCCAATGGGTTGTTCATCGAAGTAGAAACGACTCACGTTGTCTTCTGCAACGCGGATGGTAAGTGTGCTTCCTTCTTCAACGTTAGGCCACATTGCATACAAGGGTTTTAACCAACGTTGGATGTTGCTGTTGGAGTAACCGAGTTTGTTCCACTGATCTTCAGTGGCATCCACAAGGTCTTCGCTATCTATCGCTCGGTAATATTCAATCTTTAACGCTCGCTCAGAGCCGCTGGGAGCGGTATAGAACTCGGCAGAATAGAGGGTCCAAAACAGGTAACTCATTTCACCCTCTCCGCGCTTGCTCAAATCATCGACGGCAGAGGCTTTGACGTGTCCGGAAAATAGCAGCACAGCAAAAATTAACGAGAGAGTGATAAAGCTTAGAAGTGTGTTTTTTGCTTGCTGATGAGCGCGAGCATTAACGCTCTCAGATTTGAGCGCCTGTGTCGGGTTGCGTGGATAAGCCATAAGTCACCTCGTTATTGCCATTTTCGGTTGTATTAGGTTGGAGTAGGCGGCCACCAGTAGGGGCAACAAAATTCCCCAACTTATTGCAAGGGCAGCGACTACCGATGCATCTGGCCAAGTAGTGAGAAGGGCGCCCGCTTTGATGCCTCCCCAATAACTACTAGTACCTGCTACGAACCCTATGACAAACAAGATCACTTTCGAGCATTTTAAAAGCCAATTTAGGCTGTGGTTAAAACTGATTAAGAACATGATCCACAGGCAGATAAGCCACACAGGGAACCACGATTGATTAGCGATTTCAGAGTCGACGGCAAACACGCCGAAGTGGAGTAAGAGGCTATCAAGCAATAACCCCAACGGTAATAGTATGAGTATCTTTAGATCGCTACTGCGAGTAGGGGAGAGAAAGAAGTGAACGGCCACAAGCAGTGGCGCCACGAACGGGGCTTGCGCGGTAAAGAATGCGCTGCAAACCCAGGTCGCTTGAAACAGAACGAGATTAATAATCCAAAACCGTTTCATCTTTTGCTCCAAAGTAACGAGGTTTTCTAGCAACTAGGTGGTGAGTGCTGATCACTCGCTCTTTGAATGCGCCTTCACAGTAGCAGAAGTAGAAGATCCATAAGCGCTTGAACTCTTCTGAATAGCCTAATGATTCGAGCTCTTCCCAGCTGTTTTCGAAGGCGACATTCCAGTCGTTGAGTGTGCGAGCGTAGTGCAGGCCTATGTCATCAATTTCTTGGACCACAAGGTCTGTGCTAGTCGCGAGATGCTGGGTCATCACTGAAACTGAAGGTAAACAGCCGCCAGGAAAGATGTATTTTTGAATAAAATCGACGCCTTTACGGTATTTGTCGTAACGACTGTCGGCGATGGTGATCGCTTGAATCAACATTTTTCCCGAAGGCTTTAATAATGAAGAACACTTTTCAAAGAAGGTCTCTAGATATTCATGTCCGACCGCTTCTATCATTTCGATAGAGACCAGTTTGTCATACTCGCCAGAGAGGTTTCGATAATCCTCTTTGAGGAGGGTGATTTTGTCGGTTAAGCCGAGTGCTCTTACTCTCTCTTCTGCGAGAGCGTGTTGAGCATCTGAAATAGTAGTTGTCGTCACTTTGCATCCGTAATGCTGAGCCATAAATATGGCCAGGCCACCCCACCCAGTACCTATCTCAACCACACTATCTGATTCAGACAGCTCTAAGCGTTCGCAAATCGTTCTCATCTTGTTCTGCTGAGCTTTGGATAGGGTTTCTGCTTCTTCACTGTAGATTGCTGACGAGTATTGCATTGAGCTGTCTAGGAAACGCTCATACAGCTCATTGCCGATATCGTAGTGAGCAAGAATATTTCGTTTAGAGCCTTGTTCGGTATTGGCATTTTTACGACGTAACAACAGATTTTTGATGCGAGAAATCCATTGCGTCTTATCATCAAGCTCATCCAATTGAGCTTGGTTTCGAGCCATGATTTGAATCACGCGCGTCAGATTTGGGCTGGTCCATTTACCATCGATGTACGCTTCAGATGCGCCGATACTGCCGTTGATGACGACATCTCTAAAAAAGGTCGCGTCATGAATCACGATTCGACCTTTCAAGTTTGCTTCTCGATCGCCGAACACAGAATGCTGGTCGCGCTCAATGATCTCAAGCGTCGCGAATTGCAGGCTTTCTAAAACCTTGAAGATTAAAGCTCGATATTTACAGTTGCTTGAAACAGCAACGGCTTTAGCTTGTTGTTCAATGTTGTTGTTTTGTTTGGCAAGCTGTTCCATGTAAACCTCGCTGATAACTCATTCTAATATTTTGTGCCAACTAAGCTGAGTTTTGCTCCTTGGTTGGAGCGAACCCAAGCTTCAATTGAGTTCTATTATCTAATTGCTGTGAAGGCGCTTAAGACGTTGAGTCTGGATGCGCCACAAACGGTACTTTTTTCAGGAATAATTTGAGAGCCTGATAATAAATTCCCATCACGACTTTTATCGTCATCGCCGGAATCTTAAATACCGTTCGTCTAATGTTTGTCTTAGTTACTGACTGTTTCGTCAGAGCCAGTGTCGCATCGAAAAGCTTGTCGTCTCGGCGGCTTTCGATATGGACTAACGTACTTTTCGCTGGTGGCTTGATCTTCCAAAAATAAGTCATGTTCAAGTCCATGAACGGCGAAACGTGAAACTCTTTTTTAACTTTCAACTCTTGGTGCATGTCGATGAGGTAGTAATGTCTTTGTCGCCAAGGTGTGTTGCTCACTTCAGCCAACATGTACTTACAATCCCCAGTTTCGTCGTAACAGAAGAAACAGTTGATTGGGCTAAAATAGATGCCTAAACATCGGCATTGAGCCAGCATCGTCACGTGGTTTGAATCAGACCAAACCCCACCAAGTTCCTGCACTTTGGAAGCTATACGTTGCTTAAGTGATTTTGGTTCATCTGTGGTGACATTTTCTTTTTTTTCAGCGAGATAATCCGATTCGACAAAGCGAATCGGGTTGTACCATCGAGTTCCGAACAGCGCACTACGCGATGTGGTTTGGGGCAGTTCATCAAGATCGAGCCCCATCATATAAAGCTGATAACTGAATTCATGCGTGATGTCGCCAAAACGGCGATGTCTGACGTTACCCCAATAAATACCACTGAGCTCTTCACTCTTTTCGGATGCGATCTCCATATCGGGTGCTAGGGTTTGGCTGTTCATAGCGCTGAACTCGTACTCAAATCTAAACCGAAGCGCTTGGTCACATCGAGTGCACTGTGGACACCGTCTTCATGGAACCCGTTGTACCAATACGCGCCTGCAAAGTGAGTCTGGTTTTTGCCACAAATTTGCTCGCGCTTGTGCTGAGCTTCAACGGTGTTCGAGTTAAGAACGGGGTGATGATAAACGAAGCTGCGAATGATTTTTTCTGGATCAATGGCTTCACTTTGATTCAAGGTGACACAGAAGGTGTCTTGGCTTTCGATACCTTGCAGAATGTTCATGTTGTAAGTGACACACGCTGGTCGTTTACTGTCGCCATCTAACATGTAGTTCCAGCTTGCCCATGCCAGTTTCCTGTCTGGTAATAAGCGGGTATCGGTATGCAGAACCACTTCATTACGGCTGTATGGGATTTCGCCCAGCACCTGCTGCTCTTGTTCTGTCGCGTCGCCTAGAAGACGTAATGCTTGGTCTGAGTGACAGGCAAATACCACTTCGTCGAAGTTTTGTGTGCTGCCATCTTCAAATTCAATCGTGACGCCCGTTTCTTGGCGAGTTACCTGTTTAATTGATGTGTTCAGTGCAACAGGCTTACTCAAGCGTGAAAGGATGATTTCAACATAAGAACGAGAACCTTTTGGAATCACGTACCACTGTGGGCGATTCGCAATATCTAGAAGCCCATGGTTGTAGAAGAATTGGATGAAAAATTTGAGTTCGAATTTTTCCATATCTTCAAGGCTTGTTGACCAAATAGCCGCGCCCATCGGTAAGATGTAGTGCTGGCTAAAAAAGTCTGAGAACTGATTGTCGCGTAAGAAATTGCCAAGGGTAACATCCGGTGTGAATTCATTGCTTTCAAACTGGGCTTTGCAGAGCTTGTTGAACTTCAGAATGTCAGAAATCAAAGACCAAAACTGAGGTTTGAAAACATTGCTACGTTGTGCAAACAATGAATTGATGCTGTGGCCGTTGTACTCAAACTTGGTGGTGGTGTTATGAACGCTGAAACTCATCTCAGTGGGTTGCCTTTCAACCCCCAGCTGTTCGAGTAGCTGATTGAAATTTGGATAGGTTCGATCGTTGAACACGATAAAACCGGTGTCGATAGAAAAAGCCGAGCCTTGATGTTCAATATCAACGGTGGCGGTGTGTCCCCCGACATAATCATTCTTTTCGAATACCGTTACGTCGTGGTGTTTATCTAATATGTGCGCGCAAGTGAGTCCAGAGATGCCTGAACCAATAATGGCGATTTTCTTCATTGTTATACCATCCTTGAAGCGAGTTTTTGCCAAACTGAAGTTGGAAGCATTCTTAGTAGCTTCATCAACATGATGAATCGTCTTGGGAAATCGATTTCACTCTTTCCTTGAGCGATACCATTTACGATTCGCTGAGTTGCGGCCTCACTACTAATAATCATAGGCATAGAGAACGTATTTCGCTCGGTTAATGGCGTTTCAACAAAGCCTGGGTGCACAATTGAGACGTGAATGTTGTGATCGGCTAAGTCGACCGCCAGTGTTCTGCCTAAATAGGTGAGGGCTGCTTTTGAAGCGCCATAAGCTTCTGCTCTTGGTAGAGGTAAAAAACTGGCGCTGGAACTGACTAAAACCAAGCGACCGCCGGGTTTGATGTTTTTTAACCAAGCCTTAAGGGCATAGCCAGTTGAAATTAGGTTGATGTTGATAACGCGCTCGAAAAGTTCGGCATCGAAATTTAGTGGGTCGTCGATGTATTCGCAATCTCCCGCGTTCAAGATCAGCAGGTCGAGTGACTGGCTTTCATCCAGTTCTGGAAAATTGTTGTAATCCGTTAAGTCGAAGCAGAGCGGTGTAATCGATGAGTCCGCAATGTCCGTCTCGTGCGAATCGACTAGGGCTTGCAGTTTGTCTTGGTTTCGACCGCAGGCAATGACCTGATGCCCTTGCTGAGCGTAATCTTTCGCGAGGGCTTGGCCGATACCTGAGGTCGCGCCTGTGATCATAATACGCATTATCGGCTCGCTCTCTTTTTGATGGACTTAATTGCACAGCCTAACACTGGAATATGTTCGTACAACATGGAGCCGACATCGAGGTAGTCCCTGTGATAGATGACCTGACTGTCAAGCATCTTGATATGGCTGTGTCCTTGTACTTCGATTGGCTTTTGACCGTTCAATTGCTTGTGAGCGAATTGCATTGTCCAATAGACAGAAGCCTCGTTGTTCACTTCAAAGGTGTGTTCGATGTGGAAGTAGCAGCTCGTTACCTGTGTATAGAGATTTTCGAAGTAGTGAGTCAGCGCCACAATACCGCTGACATGATGCAGCGGATCTTGGAATTCAATATCAGGGTGATAAACCGTCTTAAGCACGTCGAAATTGTCAGTTCCGAGTTCTCGATACATGTTGAGAAAGTTATCAAGCCATAGAGAGTTATCCATAATATTCACTCTAATTATTTGAAGAAGGCTAAGGCTCTCAATCGTGCTTCTTTGTGCTCAACGATGGGTTGCCAGTATTCGCTGTCTATTCCGTTTTTAGCGATAAAGTCATGTGGAAAATGTACATGCTTATCCGGTATATTTTGCAGCTCTGGTATGTACTTACGAATAAAAATTCCTTTTGGATCAAACTTTTCACTCTGAGTGATGGGATTGAAAATTCGGAAGTAAGGTTGAGCATCACAGCCAGTACTTGAAGCCCACTGCCAGCCACCATTGTTGGCACTAAAATCACCGTCGATCAGGTGCGACATAAAGAAACGCTCGCCCCAGCGCCAGTCAATAAGCAGGTGCTTGGTCAAGAAGCTTGCCACCACCATTCTTAGCCTGTTGTGCATCCAGCCTGTCTCAACGAGCTGACGCATGGCTGCATCAACCAATGGGTACCCTGTTTTTCCTTCGCACCAAGCTTTGAAGCTAGGGTGATCGTGATACCAATCTAAACCATTGTATTTCTGCTGAAAGTTCGCACCTTTGACCAACTTAGGGTGGTGGAACATCAAGTGCTTATAAAAATCTCGCCAAATCAGTTCATTGAGCCAAGAAAAGGCTGGCAGTTGTGTGTCAAATAACAGGTCGGGCTGTTGCTGAATCAGTTGAATTGCTAACCAACGTGGACTCACAGCACCAATAGCCAAATAAGGCGACAGTCCGGATGTTCCTTTAACAGAGGGAATGTCTCTCAGTCGCGCGTAATCGTTGACCTTACTCCCTAGGAAGTTGGGAATCACGTTACTCAGGACATCTTGGCTCAGTGGCCAACGGCTTGAATCAACTTGAGGGAAGTCGAAATCATAGTCAGCGGAGATTTTTAAGGACTTTAAATCGTCTGGAAGCTGTTCTTGTGAACGTTCAGTCGGTACAACTGGAGCTGGACTGCAGATGATGCCTTTCATCTGTACTTCTTTTAGCCACGCGTTCTTAAATGGCGTAAAGACTTTAAACATCTCACCTTGTTTGTTGAGAACACTACCTAATGGAAGCATTACATCACAATCACTAATCAGAAGATTGAGGCCACTCGATATCAGTTTTTGATCGCGAGCTTGCTCATCGACCTCTGGCTCTGAGTTGGCGTAGACGCATTTGCTACCAAGCTGCTGACACAAGTCGGTCAGCTGTTTGGATTGGTCGTCAAAATCGGTAGCTTTGAGGTGCAGCAGAGTGATACCGAATTCCGCGAGTTGGGATTCGAGTTGCTTTAGATGGCGATGAATGAAATCGGCTTTGATTGGTGCTAGGTGATGCAGCTTCCATTGCTGTGGGGTTGAAATAAAAACAGCGGTCGATACGCCGTTTTCAATCGCTGCGACGAGCGCTGGGTTATCGTGAATCCTCAGGTCTCGTCGTATCCATAAAATGTCGCTCAATATCCGTATCTCAATTTAAGTTCTTGTGGGTGAGGGTTCAGGTAAACCTGAGATTCCAAGTACTCGTTTGGGTACTCCATTAGATAGTGGTTGATCAGTGTCAGCGGCACTAGTAACGGAATTACGCCCTCTCTGAATGCAGCAATCTGGTTGGTAAGCTCTTGTTTGTGAGCACTACTCAGCTGCTTCTTAAAGTAACCTTGCAAGTGGTGCAGGGTATTTGCGTGACTGCCTCGATTGGCATGATGTGACAATGCAGTCATCAAGCCTTCGATGTACTGAGTGGCCAATTCGTCGATTTCAAGATCATTCCCGCCTAGAAGCTTACCCAGACTCTTGTAACCTTCGACGTGATGGCACATTACTAGATATTTGTGAGCACTGTGGAACTGAATCAGCTTGTGCTTAGTAATACCTTCATCGACCAGATCGAGCCACTTTTGGTAGGTAAACACTCGTGTCATGAAGTTTTCACGCAGAATAGGGTCGTTTAGGCGACCATTCTCTTCAACAGGTAGTAACGGGTTACCGTCCATAACTTGTTGTGTGAACATGCCTACGCCTGTCGATTCAGAACCACGGCCATGGTGGTGGTACACCTTCACGCGCTCCATACCGCAGGTCGGACTTTTCTGACACACGATAAAACCTGCAATATGTTGATTGTTTTTTGAATAAGTTTGGCCAAACTCAATCAACTCGTTGGTCACGTCCCCTGATCCATCAGGGCGAGAAACGTGGATGATGTCGTCAAGCATTCTCGTTTGACGAATTGTCGGTCGAGGTGTCGGTAAGCCAACCGCCATTTCTGGGCACACTGGCTCTAGTTCGACGTAATCTGCTAGGTCTTCCGTACAAAAACGAGATCGCTTATGCCCTGTATCGAATCGAACCTTATGACCAGCGACACATGCGCTAATGCCTATTTTTATTTTTTTATCCATTGGTCCATTCCTTTCGCTTTTGTGCTCAGTGCTATTTTTATTGTATGTGGCTTGTTGCCTATCTTATATAGAATACTGTAGTCCAAAAAGTTTTGCCTTTCCTAGCCCACTTTCTCATTCTTGTGATGAACCTAGTAAATGTATTTTCCTAACGGGTTGAACAGCAGGCTTACGCCTTTAGTAAAGTGTAATGCATCGCTTGAAACGGTTAGACAAACACACCCTTCTTTGGTCTCTGGTTGGTGCGTATGGTTACCGTCTAGCCAAATGAAATCGCCCTTGTTGTAGACACCCATTTCGTCTTCAAAACTACCTTCCAATAGAAGAGTAATCTCAAAGCCCTTGTGTGTGTGGCAAGGAACCTGGCCACCTTTATCAATGTGAAGAAGGCTGGTATGAAGAGATTCGTCTTCAAAATCGAGTCTTGCTCGTGAGATTTTGCCTAGGTTCATCCAGTCTTTTCTCGCAATTGAATTGATCGCGCGCGGAACCGTAAACGTGGTGTCTGCTACGGTCACTTGATTGACTTCAGGAGTCACTTCGACTGACTGGGAAGCATCGGCTGTGATTGCTTCTATTGCATCGAAGTCAAAATCCATATCGTCAAACGAAAAGTTGCCTGACTCTTCATTTGAAAATGCTGGCTGAGCTTCAAATGCATGGTTCGCAGCCTCGGCTGTAATCTGACTTACTTGCTGTTGGCAGTGTTCGCACAGTTCGACGTGGCTAGATACAATCAAGGACACTGAGTCTGCTAGCGTTCCATCGACGAAACCTTTCAGAATTGCTGCATTTGGGTGATGTTTAATCATGGCTTTGTTCCCCCATGTGAACCTTAAGTTTGGCTAAAGCGAGTCTTAGACGTGATTTTACGGTTCCAAGTGGGACGCCAAGTTGCTGAGCGAGTTGCTCTTGAGAAAGTTCTTGAAAGTAGACGCCTTTAACAATGGTCTTTTGAGCAAGAGGCAACTTCTCGATTTGAGTCATTACGTGACGGCTCATCAAGTGGTCGCCAAAGGGTAAATCTTCGCTTTGAGATTCCGCCACCATGGCATCAAATGGCCAAATGTCGTCAGCTATTGTCTGCTCAGCTTTCGCTTTTACTTTGCGAAGCATATCGAAAGCAGCATTACGCATGACGGTGTAGACCCACGTAGTTGCTGCACCTTTCTCTTCATTATAAAGATGTGCTTTCTTCCAAACGTTCGTCATAGTGTCTTGAACGAGTTCATTGGCAGCGGCTTCTCCGCCCAATTTACTGATTCCAAAGCGCTTTATCTTAGGAGCGAAAAACTTAAACAAGTAGGTAAAAGCCTGCTTGTCTCGGTCTGAGCCAACTAAAACCAGCCAGCTCGACAGCTCTGCTGGGACTTTGTTGTCTGTCTGTGCTTTTTTATCTGGGATAATGACATGCTCCTTGCCGTTCCCTGAACTTCTGCTTTCCACTTGCATAGTAACTAACCATCATGCGAATTTGGTAGGCACTACGCGAAGGGAGAAGATTGGGATCACTTTTATTTAAATTAATTTCCACTATACAAAATTATAGTGAAGAAAAGTGTTTATTGCCCCGTAATGATTTGATTCAAAAAGGGAACTAGAGACGGAAAGCTAGCTGGTTCAGTAAATTCTGTTTTCTTTTCCAAAGGAATAGGCATCATTTCGAGTAATCGCGCACAGATCCACTGTGGGCTCTCGAAATCTGGAGTGGGGTAGAGCGTTCTTATCGAGTCGTGATCGCGAAACAACTGAACCAAAAATGCGGTAAAAACGTTGGGTACTTTGTATTCATGAGCTGGCCAGTGAGGTAACAAACTGTAGTTACTTTTGATCAGGTTATCACTGTCTCGGTGCGAATCATGAAGTTGAACCAACCTTTCACCTTCGACATCAATTTCCAAGATTTGGTCATCAGACATGTTGAAGTCAACGATAGTTACCTTCGTCCCCCATGAACTCAGGTGTTCAGAATTAGTGTTGTCTTGAGTGGCAATAATGAAACCATCACCCTGAGCGGCATGAGCAACCATTGCGAGATATTTGGGCTCAAAAATGCGCAGCCTTTGTCTACCCCCTGGTAAGAGAAAGACGGGCAGGGGAAACACAGCGAGTTCTAGAGAAGACTCTACGGGTGTTTCTTGTTTGGCGTCTTTCCGCGTGGTCTTCCTAGGTGAATTCGGCACATAGCACTCCTTAGTTCGAATGTGATTTGAGAAGATATACGCGGATAGGGTGGTGTTCGATCAATTCGCTTTGGCTTATGTTTGTAAAGGGATAGGTATTTTGTTGCACTTGTTCATAAATTCATTGTTTTTGCCTTTTTTCATGCGCGTCATTAGGTAATATATGTACAAATAGTAAGCGAATGGATAGTTGCCAGAAGGTGCTTCTATCTAACGTTCTTCTATACCTAACATCGCATCAAAGGAATGGTCATGATTGTTATTTATGGTATCAAAGAGTGTTTAAATCCGATTAAGTTGCAGCTCTCAAATGTGTTGCAGCAGTGCTTGAATAGTGAGATGGGTTTACCCGATGACAAGCGAGCACATCGATTTGTGCCATTGGAACGAGACGACTTCTTTTATCCAGAGGGAAGAACGGAAGCCTATACCGTCATTGAAATTAATATGATGGAAGGTCGAGCGGTAAATACTAAGAAGCGCTTAATTAAGAAGATATTTTCGGAAATAGAGAAGCAGTTAGCTATCTCTCCTATTGATATAGAAATCACCATTAAAGAACAGCCATCGCACTGCTGGGGATTCCGAGGTATGACGGGCGATGAAGCACAAGATCTGAAGTATAAAGTGAAGGTCTAGGGTTTTAACTCTTAACTCTTAACTCTTAACTCTTAACTCTTAAAACGTAAGACTTAAGCCAAACTATCCAATCACGGCTCTGGCATTTAATGCCAAAGCCGCTTTTTAGTCATCGAGACTGCTTTTTAACTATCGTCACTTTCTTTTAAATACCGATGCCAATTTTCATTTATCACGTCAAAGTGCTCGACACAGAACTCTTTTCTATCTTTTAAGTAGTCGTTTTCTACTTCATCGAGCAAGTTTTTAAAAGCATCAGGGTCGCTGCCATACACCAAGCATAAGGTGGAGAAGTAACGTTGTAGATCAAAGCTGTGTTCGTCGATGTATTCTCCCATGTCGTAATATTCCGGGCGATCTTCTGACTCGAAAGCGAACATGTCTGCTGCGCTAATAGCGGCATCGGATCCATGCTCTACGTAGTTAAGCAGTAGCACCGTGGCCAAGTTATCAACGGCATCTTCTTCTTTACCTAATATGGCAATGTTCTGGTCTTCGATATACGCATGCCCAGCTTCGTGCAGTAGGGTGTGTAATAAGGTATCGATAGCGCCAGTTTGTGCCGACTTTCCATACTCTTTTTCGTATTGGTTTTTCTCAAAGTAATTGACTGAATCAGCGTAAAAGCTATAGGGAATCAACACTTGATGCGTTTGTGGATCGTAGAGTGGTCCTTCTTCCCCACCGTATTGAATGGTTAATGGATTCTCAAACATAAAAAGTTGGTTTGATAGGTCAATCACGGTGTCATTAACGCCACTGTTTTGTATCTCGCGTTTGAGCTGCTCTTCTTCGGCATTTTGCGGGGCAGAGAACTCGACGATCAGGTTACTTTGGGTTGTTTGTTCACTAGATGCATAAGTTGCGGCAAACATTGAACTCAGGGCTAGGCTGTAGGTCAGTGTTCGTTTCAATAATGTCATCGGCTATCCTTTTGATTATGCTGAGAATCGGAGCTGTTACTGGGGCGAGCGCCCTAATTTATTTATTGCGTTAGAGTATAAGTTTAGACGGAGTTTTGATGTATCGAGGACTGCAATTTTTGAAGTAGGCGCTATCCTATCAATGAATAATTTGTTTTAGAGACTCACCACAAAGAATAGGTGAGATGAATGTTCGGTATCGATGTGATTCGTTTCTGTTGGTAATGAACAGATAAATTTCGGTTCAAGTGAACCCTTGTGCTATACTCCGCGCCCCAATCCGAATTGGCTTGTTTAATCTTAGGAAATTATTATGAGTGTTAAAAACGAACTTCAACAAATTAACAACCGTCTAGACAAGTGTCGCCACAAGTTAGATGCTGCTAAAACTCGTAATGATCGTCCTGTTGTTCGTCAGTTTGAGGAAGAGATTAAAAAGCTAACTAAGAAAATTGCCCAGCTTAAACACAAAGAAAGCTACGATGTGAATCAAGAGCGTAAATCTCTGATTGATATGCCATTTAGCCGTGAAATTACTAAGGCTGAGCAAGCGGATATGGGTAAACTTAAAAAGTCTGTTAAAGGACTGGTAGTTGTTCACCCAATGACGAAGATCGGCAAAGAACTTCGCATTGAGGTTATGACTGGTTACGCACCGAAAAAATTCTAATTACCAGCGATGGTGATGAAAGAGGAGCTAGCAATAGCTCCTTTTTGCTTTTTTAGGTACTAAAAAAGCAGAGTCAGCGGCAAGAATACTCACGCCGTTTTCAACTTTTTGGAGGTGATTGTTGTCACAAATCCTTTTATCTCCTTTAAAAGTTAACGTGCTACTAACATGGCACTAAGTGTTCGCAGTAATGTGTTCGCTTTTCGAATCCACAATTTCTCTCCAGTTTGTATAAATATAGGTAGAGCAGCACAAATAATTACAGATAAAACTAGACTCATTAGGGAAGATGAGAACGTAAAAAAATAGAGGTTATATGAATCAATTAATTTCAATTGGACCACTAGAATCCTTCCTAATCGCGATTAGTGTTTTGTTTCTAGGTCATTTCGTCAATGCAAAGCTTCCGGTTCTCAAAAAGTACAACATCCCAGAGCCCATTGTCGGCGGCTTGATTGTCGCTTTTGCTATTACAGCCCTGCACTTTAACGGCCTTGATCTTGAGTTTTCTTTGCCCTTGCAGAACACCTTCATGTTGATGTTCTTTGCAACGGTCGGCCTTGCGGCTAACTACACGCAGCTGATGAAAGGTGGTGCCAAGGTATTCCTATTCTTAGGGGTCGCTTCGGTTTACATCATTATCCAAAACGGTGTAGGCGTAACCTTAGCAACGGCACTAGGTCTTGAACCTTTGATGGGTTTGATTGCTGGCTCTATCACGCTTTCGGGTGGGCACGGCACGGGTGCTGCTTGGTCTCAAACTTTTGCAGACACATTTGGTATTGCAAATACGCTTGAAATCGCGATGGCTTCCGCAACCTTTGGTTTGATCATCGGTGGTATTATCGGTAGCCCAGTGGCGCAAAAGCTGATTGATAAAAACCAGCTTGAATCTGAGTATGGCACTGGCACGCAAACGCACGAACGTTTCCCTGAACTGGTTACTTACAACGAGTATGAAGAAGACAAAGTGACGGCGAAGAAGGTGATTGAAGTGTTGTTCATCCTTCTTATCTGTATCACAGGTGCGAAGTACTTAGAGCAGTGGGTGGCGACTTTTGAAATTTCTTGGTTGATGATTCCAGACTTCGTTTACGCGTTGTTTATCGGTGTGTTCATCACAAACGTTTTTGAAGTGACCAAGTTGCACAAAACAGACAGCGAAACGGTTGATATTCTTGGTACGGTGTCATTGTCACTATTCCTAGCAATGGCGCTAATGAGTCTCAAGCTTTGGAACATCTTTGACCTTGCGATTCCGTTCTTGGTTATCCTTGCAGTTCAAGCTGTGGTGTTGGGGCTCTTCTCTTACTTTGTGACATTCAAAGTAATGGGTTCTAACTACGATGCTGCGGTTATGGCGGGTGGTCACTGTGGTTTCGGCCTAGGTGCAACACCAACAGCGGTAATGAACATGGGCTCTTTGGTGAACCGTTTTGGTCCATCGCCACAGGCGTTCATGGTAGTGCCAATCGTCGGTGCTTTCTTCATTGATATCGTTAACCTGATTATCCTACAAGGTTACATCTCTTTTATTGGTTAATGTTCGCCTTTGCTTAAATACATGAGCTCATCGCACTAATATGAATACAAGAAAGCCAGTCAGTTGACTGGCTTTTTTATTATCTAGCGAATGCTCTGCAGTTTATGCAGGGCAACTCGTTTGGAGTTCCTTGAGTAGAGGGAATACCGCTTTGGTATGCTCTCCCGTGACAATGAATCCAACCAGCTGGTTATCTTCATTGAAGCCTTTAGCGATAATGCCTTTAGGATCGAATCGAGTTTCCCAGCTCTGAGCGGTGTGAATATCACGCCCTGCGAGCTGAATCGGGTAACTCGGTGTTTTCACCTTGGTGATCATATGAGGCAGGCTGAGCTTTGCTTCGCCCACTTTGATCTCACCTTTATCCATAATCAGCTGCTTCGCCAACACGTTTGCCGACAAAATGGCGGGCTGCAAATAAGCCATCACACGCCCTTCAATTTCAGCGCAGTCACCAATCGCGTATACATTGTTGGCACTGGTTTTCAAAGTGTCATCGACCACAATTCCTCGGTTTACCACTATTCCTGCTTGCGTTGCTAAAGCCGTATTTGGCCTTAATCCTGCTGCGGCAATCACGGTATCCGTTCGTATCAATCGAGAAGCGGTCGTTTGCAGCCTTACTCCATCGGGTAAGTAAGTCGCTCGACAAATCGCAGAGTCTGTTTCCACGGTAACCCCGGCTTTTGTTAGCGCTCTTTCCAGTTCGAGTGACACAAAGGGCGGCACAAGGCTGTTCAACAGATAACTCGCGGGTTCGATAATCGTGACATCTTTACCCGCTGTTTGAAGGTCGAATGCGAGCTCTACCCCGATCAAGCCCCCGCCAATTACAGTGATGCGCTGAGCGTCGTCGATCTGAGCTTTGTGTTTTTCGAACTCTTCTAAACTATTTAACGTGATGGTCTCACTGTGTTTAAGCCCTTCTGCTGGTGGTATGAAAGGCGTCGCGCCTGTTGCTAATACCAACTTCGAATAGTGGACAGTTTGCCCGTCAACATGAACACACTGCTGCTTGGTATCGATGTCACTGACAAAAGCCCCGGTTTTGATGACGACGTTGTACTGTTCAGCCAATTGCTGAGCATTATTAACGGTCATGGATTCCGGTGTTTGTGCTTGGCTAAACGCGTGTGAAAGATTCGGCTTACTATACTCAACCCCAGTATCGGCGGTGATCATGGTAATCGCGATAGCTTGATCAATCTTACGTACCATCTTTATGGTTTGTAGGGCGGCGAAACCACCACCCACAATCACAATGTTCGACATGTTACTTCTCCACAAACACTTCTTTACCTAAATGGCATTCTGGGCAAAGAAAATCATCAGGCACTTGTGCCCAAGGTGTGCCCGGTTCAACGCCTTGGTAGGGTTCACCCAGCTGTGGGTCGTATACCCATTCACAAACAGTGCAGCGCCAACAGGTGCAGTCTGCGCTGTGAGCTGACTGTACATCTGTGTGTTGTGCTTCTGTGTCAGGGGTAACCGCTTCTGGCGCTGTCACTTGCTCTGTTTGATTGTCTGGAGTGTCGATTTTCTTTACGCTGCGCTCAACTAGCTTAGGTTCACTAACCTCACTCGCATCTGTGCGCCAAACTTCAGCCAGTGTCATACCGTAATCGATGCATTGACGAAGGGCGTCTGTGTCAGGTTTCCAGTGGATGTGTTGTGGTGCGCTAACCTCGAAGTTCGCTTCACGTAGGCGAGCATCAATGCGTTTTACTGCGCCGCCAGTCCAACCTGAAGAGCCGAAAGCTGCTGCTCTTTTTCCAGAAAAGCGAAGGCCGTGTATCTCTTCAAGCAAGGCTGCGATCTGCGGCATCATCACATTGTTCATGGTCGATGATCCAACGAGCACACCCTTTGAACGGAAGATATTGGCAAGGATGTCATTCTTGTCGTGCTTAGAAATATTGAACACCTTGATTGCCGTTTCTGGGCTGCCTTTTCGGATCCCCTTAGCGATAGCATCAGCCATCATGCGAGTGTTGTTCGACATAGTGTCATAGACAATTGTGATGCGATCTTCTTTGTAGGCTTTCGACCATTCGTAATATTGCTCAACGATTTGGGTCGCATTGTCACGCCAAATACAGCCGTGAGAAGTTGCAATAACATCGATGGGCACGCCTAAGCTCAGTACTTCTTCAATCTTTGCTTTTACCAGCGGCGCAAACGGAGTCAGGATATTCGAGAAGTAACGTAGACATTGTTCATGCAATTCGACTTGGTCTAGTTGGTCATTGAATAGGTTCTCATCACAGTAGTGCTGGCCGAAGGCGTCGTTACTAAACAGGATTTCGTCACCTGTTAAGTAGGTAGCCATTGAGTCTGGCCAGTGCAGCATTTTCATCTCTACGAAGATCAGTTGCTTGCCGTTACCGACATCAAGTGTGTCACCGGTTTTTACGGTTCTGAAATTCCAGTCTGGCTGGTGGTGGTGACCAACAATCGAGTTCACACCCGCTTCAGTACAGTAGATAGGCGTGTTTGGAATTTTGGCTAATAGCGCTGAAAGGGCACCTGCATGGTCTTCTTCAGCGTGCTGACAAATGATGTAGTCGATGTCGTTGATATCGATCTCCATCTCAAGGTTTGCAAGGAATTGCTCAGTAAAGCGATGATCGACAGTATCGACAAGCACGGTCTTCTCTTCACGGATCAGGTACGAGTTATAGCTAGTACCTTTGTTCATGTGGTATTCCTTACCATGGAAGTGTTCGGTTTCCCAATCGTGGACGCCGACCCAGTGAACATTTGATTTAACGTGAATAGTCATAATGATAATACCTTATTGAAATATCTAAGGCTCTCATTGCATTAGCTGTGCCATGTTTTTAAGTAGCTGTTTTATTGATGTTTGTTTGGTTTTTTAACACTGTGGTGTGTCTTTATGACATCTTCATCTTTGTAATCAAAATACATCCAATGTGTCTTTATGACTAAGTGGTAGTTGCTTGGATGAATATCTGATACAAAAAAGGCCAGACATGAGTCTGGCCAAATAAAGCAGTGCGATTTGTTTGTGTCAGCTGTTACAGCGTAGTAACGACTTCATCAAGAGCTAGACGCGCTTTTGGTTTACCGTAGTTGTAGTCTTCGCCATCTTTGTGGTAGCCGATAGCGAGTGCAACATCAACAACGTGACCTTCTAGTTCGTCAGCAAATTCTTCGCTGATCATTTTAGCGTCCACACCTTCCATAGGTGTTGAAGCGATACCTAGACGAGCTAGTGTGTGTAGCGTGTTACCTAGTGCGATGTAAACCTGAGACTTAGTCCAGTTACCGTTGAAACCCGCTTCGTCAGTGTTCATTTCTGCAAATGCGTAAGCACCTAAGAATTGCTCGTACATTTCAGCCGGTAGGTGACCTGAGCTTACTTCTGTATCTGCACGCTTAGCGAATTTTTCTTTTGTATACTTAGGATCGTAAGCAAACAGGATCGTGTGTGACGCTTCTTTTGCATGTGGTTGGTTAAACTGGAACATGTTTTCGAAAGTATTGTGGAAGCGTTGTTTTGCTGCGTCACTCTCAATGATGATGAATTTCCAAGGCTGAGAGTTGATAGAAGAAGCTGACAAACGAAGTGCTTCTTTGATTACTTCCATGTCTTCCGCAGAGATGCGTTTTTCTGCATCGTATTTTTTAGCTGTGTAACGAGTGTTTAGATCAGTAATGATTGGATGAGTCATGTTGAATCCTAATATCTATCAAGAATAAATGTTGTAGGGTTTTATGTTCAGTCACGTCAACAATAAACGGATAACGAATTTAAACGAATCTCAATAGATTGAACGTCTAAATAGTTATCGAACATGCCCCAATAAATCGAGTATCTGCGGTAGCTCAAGTCGATGGGTGTAAGATAATAGAAGAATGACTCGGGAAAAATAGCGAACATATCAAATCACTATGGTTAATAATGTCCATAATGATTCGATTTATGTGATCTTAATTGAGGTGGAATCTCTAGATTCAGTCGCTTAGTACGCCTTGATACCATATTGGCGCAATAATGGAGGAAGTACGCTGTCTAGGTTCGGGATGTCTTCTGGCGTGATTTCGATTAAGCCAAAACCATGCTCTTCATAGATTGCTCTCGTGATTTCACGTTTATCTTCGGTGATTGGTGCAGAATCGGTTCCCCAAAATTGGATGTACACTTTGCCACTTGGTAGATAAAAATCGCTGATCACTTCTTTTGATATCGGAAGCGGGCGCTCGTACGCATGAACCACTCCTGCCATATAAAGCCAGTTATCGATGATCAGCTCTCCTTTTGAACGAACATAATGCCCATCTAAGCTACGATGCTTTGCCTCAAATTTCTGACGAAAACTGGAGAAAGACACATCAGTAGAGTGGCTTTCAGCATCATGCCCCAGGAATTCAACAACAGACTGCTTCAAACGTTTATTGCGAACCAGTGAGTCGTGCCATACCACGAACAAGTTTTGAGTCGCTTTATCTTCTCTTTGTTCACCACCGGCTTTTAAGCCTGTAGAGGTGACGTGCCAACCGTCTTCTTCTTTTGTAATCCAACCAAGCTCATTGAGCAGCAAATTGATTTTCTTTGCGCTGAGTTGAAAGGCACTACCAAGCTGGGTGGCGGTGAGTGTTTTTCCTGAGAATGAGTCCAAATCGATAAGCAGTTTCTCAGGCCAGACAATAAAGACACCAAACTTCTTATGTTCGACATATTCCCCACCAAAGCTTTCTCCCCGTTCAGTGAGAATCCAACGCTCTTGTGAACGCACTATATAGCCAGCTGTTTTTAGATCGCTAAATAAAGCTTTAGCTTCTATGCCTTTTTGTTTAGCGAGTGCGGAGGTGGAAATTTTGTCTGACATAGTCTTTTCTCAAATAGCGGAGTGATCAGCTGATGGGTGTTGGAGATATATATGATGCGATAGCGTTAGAATGAGTCACTACCATATCACATCAATCAGTACCAACAGCAGTCCATTGGTATTTGTTTTCAGCGGAGCATTGTGTCCTATTTTAAGCTTGTACTAAATGTAGCTCGCTGTGTAATTAAATTACATGAATGGCAATCTTGTTCATCGAAATGCATACTTTTCATGCTTAATATGGTGTTCTTTTGTGCGGGCTATATGGTTTTTAGATGCTATCTTTTATTAAGTGTGATGGCGATCTCTATTTATTTTTTGGTGCGTCAGTATTTAATGTGATCTAGGTCTCGTGTGAATGAGACTTATTCTCTGTATTTTCTCTTTGTAATTTAAGTTCATGATGTTTTTGTGATCTAAATTGCGCTTATTAACCCTGAAGTGTTTTTTCTGTGTGACATTTGTCACGAAAGTTGGGTCGGGGTGCATTTTGGAAACGTTGTGATACATTTTTACCAACTTTTGAGCACACACTTTCGGTCATTTGACCAACCAATACATTACGGGGTTCTACCTATGTTATCTCCAGAAGCAAAGATTAAGGTTCAAAACTTTGGTCGTTTCTTATCCAATATGGTAATGCCAAACATCGGCGCATTTATTGCGTGGGGTTTCATTACTGCACTATTCATCCCAACAGGTTGGTGGCCTAACGAAACGTTAGCATCAATGGTTGGTCCTATGATTACATACCTACTGCCACTATTGATAGGTTACACCGGTGGTAAAATGGTTGGCGGTGACCGCGGTGCGGTAGTGGGAGCTATCACAACAATGGGTGTTATCGTTGGTACTGATATCCCAATGTTCATGGGTGCGATGATTGTAGGTCCACTAGGTGGTATCGCAATTAAGAAATTCGATGAAGCTGTTCACGGTAAAGTGAAGAGTGGGTTCGAAATGTTGGTTAACAACTTCTCAGCAGGCATCATCGGTATGATCTGCGCGATCATTGCGTTCATCGTGATTGGCCCTGCAGTTAAAGTTCTATCTTCTGGCTTAGCGGCTGGTGTTAACGTAATGGTTGAAGCGGGTGCACTACCTCTTGCTTCTATCTTCGTAGAACCTGCGAAAATCCTTTTCCTAAACAACGCAATCAACCACGGTATCTTCTCTCCTCTAGGTATTCAGCAGTCAGAAGAGATCGGCCGTTCAATCTTCTTCCTAATTGAAGCGAACCCAGGTCCAGGTCTAGGTCTACTACTTGCTTACATGGTGTTTGGTAAAGGTAGCGCAAAGCAATCTGCTGCTGGTGCATCTATCATCCACTTCCTGGGTGGTATCCACGAAATTTACTTCCCTTACGTTCTAATGAACCCACGTCTAATCCTTGCGGTAATCGCAGGTGGTATGGCTGGCGTATTCACTAACGTAGTGTTCGATTCTGGCCTTATCTCTCCAGCATCACCAGGTTCTATCTTCGCAATCTTACTGATGACGCCAAAAGGCTCTTACATTGGTGTTGTTCTTTCTGTTATCGCTGCAACAGCAGTATCTTTTGTAGTTGCTTCAATCTTACTTAAGACTTCAGCTCAAGATGACGAAGAAGACTCTCTAGAAAAAGCTTCTGCACAAATGAAAGGCATGAAAGCGTCTTCTAAAGGTGCGGCATCAGAAGCAAACGTAAATCTAGCGGATGTAAAAGCAGTTTATGTAGCGTGTGATGCGGGTATGGGTTCAAGTGCTATGGGTGCGGGTCTACTACGCAAGAAAGTAGCGGCAGCTGGCCTAGACATTGAAGTAACCAACTACGCAATCAACAACCTACCGGCTGATTCGCAAATTGTTATTACGCATAAAGACCTAACAGACCGTGCTCGAAACACTGTACCAAGTGCAATGCATATGTCTCTAAATAATTTCCTAGATGGCGGTGTCTACGACCAGCTAGTTGCAGAGCTTGTAGATGCTCAAAGTGGTGAAGCGAAAGTAGAAGCTTCGGCTCCTGCAGCGGCTCCAGCACAAGAAGGTAATAAGCTTTCATTTACTAACGACAGTATTTTCCTTGGCCTTAAAGCGACTCAAAAAGAAGACGCAATCAAGTTTGCTGGCGACCAATTAGTAAAACTTGGCAATGTATCACCAGAATATGTAGACGGCATGTTTGCTCGTGAAGAGCTAGTGTCTACCTACCTAGGTGAGTCTATCGCAGTGCCACACGGCACAATCGAAGCGAAGCAGTACGTACAAAAAACCGGCATCGTTTTCTGTCAGTACCCTGAAGGTATTCAGTGGGGTGAAGATGAAGATGAAGATGATATCGCGAAAATGGTTATCGGTATTGCCGCACAAGGCGATGAGCACAACATGGTGCTGATGGCTATTACCAATTCACTCGATGATGAAGAAGCTGTGGAATGCCTACAGAACACAACAAACCCTGCTGATGTTCTACGTATTCTCAACGGAAACTAAAAAGCTCTAGTCAAGCTCCTGAGTGAAGGAGGCCAGTATCCCCCTACTGGCCTCATTTTCGGTCTTAATCTTTCTTACAAGATTCAGTCTGAATAGCTTACTGCTTAATGTCTAGGGCACATCGTCAAGGCATGTTGTTGAGCAGTTAGCTATCTAGATTCAAATATTTATAAGGTCAAAATTATGAAAGCGTTACATTTTGGTGCAGGTAATATCGGTCGTGGTTTCATTGGTAAGCTTCTTTCTGATGCTGGTATGAAGGTTACGTTTGCTGACGTAAATGAAACGGTTGTAAATGCGTTAATTGAACGTCAAGAATACCCAGTTAAAATTGTTGGCGAAGAGTGCGTTGTAGAAGTTGTTAAGAATGTGACAGCAGTGAATTCAGCGACAAGCGCTGTGGTAGATTGCATTGCTGAGTCTGATCTTGTGACGACAGCAGTGGGCCCTACGGTTCTTAAAATCATCTCTAAGTCTATTGCTCAAGGCATTGAAAAACGTGCAGCTGCAAACAATACTGCGCCAATGAACATCATCGCGGCAGAGAATATGGTTCGCGGTACGAGCCAGTTAAAAGTAGCAGTGTTAGAGCATCTTTCTGATGAAATGAAAGCGTTCACTGAAGAGCACATCGGCTTTGTTGATTCAGCGGTTGACCGTATTGTGCCACCGGCAGAAGCGGGTGAAACAGATCCTCTAGCAGTAACGGTTGAAACGTTTAGCGAGTGGATCGTAGATCAAACTCAATTCAAAGGTGAGATTCCAAACATCCCAGGTATGGAATGCACTGACAACCTAATGGCGTTTGTTGAGCGTAAACTGTTCACGCTAAATACGGGTCACTTGGTAACAGCATATCTTGGTGTGCTTGCAGGTCACGAGACAATCAAAGATTCTATCGAAGATGACGTAATCCGCGCTGAAGTAACAGCTACTATGGAAGAGAGCGGTGCGGTTCTGATTAAGCGTTACGGCTTTGATCCAGAAGCTCACGCAGCATACATCCAAAAGATTCTTGGTCGCTTTGCTAACCCGTTCCTACGTGATGAAGTAGACCGTGTTGGTCGTCAGCCAATTCGTAAACTGAGCCCACAAGACCGCCTAGTTAAGCCTTTAAACGGTACATTAGAGTACGGCCTACCGAATGCTCACTTAGTTAAAGCAATCGCTGCTGCGTTCCATTACAAGAATGAAGACGACCCACAAGCGGTTGAACTTCAAGCAATGTTCGCAGAAAAAGGCTTTGCGGAGACATTAGCGCATTATTCGGAGCTGAATAGTGACTCAGAAGTTGTTAAACTAGCGGAAGAAGCTTATCTAGCATTGAAATGATAAACCATCAAAGTGCCACACCAGTGGCACTTTCTTATTGTCGAGCCTTTATGCCAATACAAACTAGCCATGAAACTGAATTACTCGAAGCCCTTTCGGAAGCTGAGAGTGATGGCGCCTGCCTAATGGCTGCTTATGATGCATTGGACGACACGGTAGATGCCGTATTAAAAAATATCTTTAAGAAAGACGACACTGCAATTAAGTTCGTTGTCGAACCACTTCTTAACAGTGGTGGCCCATTAGGTGAGATCATGATCCGTGCTAAGTTGCTACTTGGGCTTGGCGTGATCAGTAAAGAACTTTACGACGATCTAGAAGTTTTCGTTACCCTGAAAGAGTGGGCGAAAATACAAGGTGAAGACACCAGCTTCACAGAAGTTGATGTGATATTTGAACTCAACAAGGTGCACGCGATTCAGCGTATTATGCCTATCGAATATGACGCGGAGATGGTGGCAACAATGTCTGGCCCAATGCTTGAAATGTTCTTGGGGCGACATAATCAAAAGGTGAAGTCGACGATCGTATTGGCTATCACTGACATTATCACTACCTTATGCCGAGATAATGCGTTGAGCTCTTAGCTCTAGTTTGTATTCTTGTTTATCTTGTCTCACATCCTACATATCTTGTAGCTGTTCGTTTGTTTCATTACAAAGCTTAAATTGATGGCGGTTTCTCTAGTTGGAGAAATCGCTTTATTGTTTTTGCACCTCTAAAAAATGCTCGAAGCCTCTTCTCCCACTAACCCCAAAATCGGCAGATACAAAAAAAGCCACATTCAGTGGCTTTTTCTACTTAAGACGCGCTTTTTATTAAAAACGCCTCTCTATTCAAGACAATCGATTATAGGTCTTGGATGTTCTCAGCTTCTAGCTCTTGGAAATAGCGTAGAGTCTTAACTTTTAGCTCTTGTTGAGCTGGCTCATCAGCAACGATGATAGCTTTACGGTGCATTTGTAGAGCTGTAACAGTCCACATGTGGTTTACAGAGCCTTCGATAGCCATTTGAAGCGCTTGCGCTTTGTTGTGGCCTAGAGAAAGGATCATCACTTCTTCAGCATCTAGAAGAGTAGCAACACCGATAGTTAGTGCGTATTTAGGAACTTGGTTGATGTCGCCATCGAAGAAACGAGAGTTCGCGATGCGAGTGTCTTCAGTCAACGTTTTGATACGAGTGCGTGAAGATAGAGAAGAACCTGGTTCGTTGAATGCGATGTGACCGTCGATGCCTACGCCACCCATGAACAGGTTGATCTTGCCGTATGAACGGATTTTCTCTTCGTATGCTGCACAGTGAGCATCGATGTCGTCAGCTTGGCCGTCTAGCAGGTTGATGTTTTCTGCTTGGATATCAACGTGGTTGAAGAAGTTCTCGTGCATGAATGTGCGGTAAGATTCTGGGTGGTTTGGTTCGATACCAACGTACTCATCCATGTTGAATGTTACAACGTGCTTGAAGCTTACTTCGCCAGCTTTGTAAAGTTCAATTAGCTCAGCGTAAGTAGTTAGAGGTGTGCTACCAGTAGGAAGACCTAGTACAAATGGACGCTCAGCTGTTGGAGCGAATTTGTTGATCGAATCTGCGATATGACGAGCAGCCCATTTACCTACTTTTGCTTTGTTGCTTAATGGAATAAGTCTCATTGATTTTGCCCCTAGAAATAAAATTTTATAGTGTTCTGAAACATTAATTCGCATTATAAAATAAGTTATCCAGTTCCGCTATTGTTTTAGGTCAAGTTTTTGCTTTTTTCGTCGTATCTGTGACTGGAACTCTCAAAATTGCACAATTATTGTATGGATATTTGGTAGCGTTAAACAAGATTAATACGTTTGTCATATAAGGCAATACTGATCTAATTCAGAGCCTAAAGGATTGGTGCGCTTCTATATCTTGATATGTGTTTACTGAAATGGTGTTGCCGAGACACTAGAGAACTTTAGTGTATTAACGCTGTTCGCTGTTTATACAAACGCTGAGAGTATAGTTGAAGCTAGAAAAATAATGATGGCAACAGAGCGCTATCGTGATAAAAGACGGAGGCAGGTAGAAGAGCGATGGTTCTCATTGGGATGGATTCCCATAAGATTGAACGAGAGCCGTGTTTTACTCAAGCTATCGCTATGAATTGTATATAAATATTGGTAAAAACGAACAGTTTGGCTAAACTTACCAATTACAACGAAGATGTGTGTTTGAAGACAAAAAAAGCCCAAAGTGAAGAGGTATCACTTTGAGCGATTTTACTAATCTTCTAACACTAACTCACTTTCGTATTCTTCCCTAGGCACTTCACCGCGTTTGCAGCCGTTTAGGGTATGAAAGCGACGGCGTCCACGAGCCAGTTGAATGTACTTCAACCAAACACGCTCTAACTTGGACTTTGCCTTATGAGGGTGAGACAACACTTTAATGAAGTGTTTTTCTTCTGCATTGATTGGTGCTAGTTCACCAGTTTCAAGTGCAAGCATAGTGTCACCAAACAAGGTTAGGATTTCCTCTTCTGAAAGAGTAAAATCACCCGACTTAGCGAACCCTCGTGGGAATTTAATGGTGTCATAAAAACGTTTTTTTCCGTGTCGGAATTCGGTCTCAGACATATCAGCCTCAGTAATGTGGTTAGATAGAAATTAGTGTTTATTGCTCACGCGAAAATATTGTTAAAAGGCTAAAATAGGAAACAAAACGTTTTTGCCTTTACGATAAACAATCCTAGATCGGCTAGTTAGCAGATTTATTACAGAGATGTACTTGATGGATGTGAAAGTATTTAGAACCTTTCTTGAGGTTGCAAGGGTGCGCCATTTTGGGCGTGCAGCTGAAAACTTGTATTTAACACAAGCGGCGGTGAGTGCGCGTATCAAACAGCTTGAAGGCTATTTTGATACGCAACTCTTCATTCGTGACCGCAATAACATCAAACTCACATCTTCCGGTGAACGTTTGATTGGTTATGCCGAAGTTATGGTGTCTACCCTACAACAAGCCAAATTTGAGCTGTCGCTAGAGAGTGGTAAAGCCTTGCAGTTAACGCTGGGCGGCACACCAAATATTTGGGATGCGTATCTGCAAAACTGTTTAAGTGTGGTGACCGACTCTTTTGGCGGTTATGGCTTTATGGCAGAGGTGATGGGGCGTGAGCAACTGAACCGTAATTTGTTAGAGCGAACCTTAGATATGGCTTTCGCGTTCGATCAGATCAAAGCGGAAGAGCTGAACTGTAAAAAAGTCGCTGATTTGGTTTTGGTGTTGGTTTCAACGCAGCAAGATGATCTGGAATCTGTATTCCAACATAAGTACGTGTATGTGGATTGGGGCACGCGTTTTGGGTCTGAACACGCAGAACGTCACCCCAAAGTACCAGCGCCGTATCTTCGTACTTCAACAGCCCGTATCGCCCTTGATTTTATTTTAGAGAAAGGCGGCAGTGCATATCTACCGGTGTCTCTAGTTGAACCGTTTATCGATTCGGGTCAGCTGCACAAAGTGAAAGGGGTTGAAGATTGGTATCGTCCTATTTACCTGAGCTACCGTAAAAGCAGTACTTCAGTTGATGCGATCATGCAGGTTGAGAAGTTGGTTAATGAGATTGACCCATCAACAGCATACACATTACAACAAGCCGCTGAACAAACACCTGAGTGACAGTATTAGCGACAAATTATTGCTTTGTTGATTAAATAAAAAATGGCTCCTAACTAGTGATAGTTGGGAGACATTTTTATTTTAAACCAGAGATGTGCTTTTTTTGAATTAGAGATCGTTTCTGATTCCAATAAAATCATTTAAGCCTGGTATGTGTGTAGCCTTCTTTAATCGCTTTTTTAACGTCCTATAGGTTCATCAGATTCTCAATAGACTCTTCAAGAGAGCGAGACATGTATGAATGGATTTGATTGCCATCCGTTGCGTCAATCTCAATCATAGAAATCCCGTTGTCCGCTTTGTCTTCAAGAAAGCTCAGAGACTGCTCGACTGATTGACTGGTGAGAACCTGTTGATTTGATAAAACAATACGACACGTGTGTAAAACCATAGCCTTTTTCCTTTTTATATTCGATAGGCCTCTGCATCTTAGCGTGCTAAGTACCTATCGTTGACGTTGTGAGAAGTTTGCCTTCTCTAGGTTAAATTTAGCCGAATTGAATAAAATTAAAACTCTTTTTTGTGATTTATCTAACCTTCACTTCCGAAAATGGCTAGCGACAATTGCGGTTCACGGTAAACTTTTAGTTATCGAATCAAACGCTATTGCAAATGGGAAGAGTACAGCATGTCGAAAAATATCCATCACAACAGTACCTTAACGAGTGAGCAGTGCCATTTAGCTCGCTATGCGCGAGATGCTCGCTTTGATGGAATGTTTTTTACAGCGGTGAAAACGACCGGGATTTTTTGTCGCCCTATTTGCCCAGCAAGTCCACCAAAAGAAGAAAATGTCGAATATTTTTCTCATCAAGCTCAAGCATTGAAAGCGGGTTATCGCCCGTGTTTACGCTGCCGACCAGACAGCGCGCCTTTCTCGCCGGCTTGGAAGGGAGTTGAAACCACTTTCTTACGTGCGATGCAGTTGATTGATAACGGCGCGCTGAATTCAGGGTCTATCGTTGACCTTGCAACGCGATTGGGTATTTCTGACCGTTATTTACGAACCTTATTCGACAACTATATCGGTGTGTCACCAAAACAGTACAGTCTTTATAGCCAATTGATGTTTGCCAAGCAGTTACTGCACACTAGCAGCATGAGCATTACTGATGTCGGCTTTGCAAGTGGCTTTAATAGCACGCGCCGTTTTAATGATGCCTTTCAAAAAGAACTGCAGCTTTCACCAAGCCAAATCAGACGAGCGAAACCAAATGACGCACGGAGTAATCATATTCAGTTTGGTTTTAATGGACCTTTAGACTGGAACCATTTACTCGGTTTTTATCGACGAAGAATGATTGAAGGCTTAGAAGATGTTGGCGACGACTATTACAAGCGCACGGTAAACGTGAATGGGTCAAAGGGGTGGTTCAAGGCGACGTTAGCCAAAGAGAACCGCTTGGATATTGAATTCGAGTTGGATGATATGCGCCAATTAAGAGGCCTGATTGCAAATATCCGACGTATGTTCGACCTTGATGTCGATATTGCAAAGGTCGAGGACTTCTTAATGACTGTCGACCCTAGCTTGGTGGCTAAGAGTGGCATCCGCATACCTGGCGTGTGGAGTGCTTGGGAAGCCGGAGTACGAGCGATTCTCGGGCAACAAGTCTCAGTCACCGCGGCGATTGGTCAGCTTAATTTATTGGTCAGAGAGCTTTCTGATGCACACGAGAAGGCCTACTTCCCAACACCTAAACAGATAGCAGAAGCTGATGTGAGTTTCTTGCGAATGCCAGGAAGCCGCAAAGAAACTTTAAAGCGTTTTGCCGAATACATGGTCGACAATGAAGCTGAGCATCCTTCTAAATGGATTGACCTCAAAGGCATTGGGCCGTGGACGATTCAATATGCGCTGCTTCGGGGCTTAAGCGAACCAAATCATCTGCTAGTCGGCGATTTGGTGGTAAGGAAATTCATCGAGCATCGCCCTGCTATTAATACACAAAGCGTGTCACTGTGGGGGAGTTACGCAACATTCCATTGTTGGAATCAATCTTAATAGAAAAGCAATCTACGAACATTAGCAATCCACAAACATCTGCAATACCAAGCTAGGAGATATTATGGCTAACCGTTTTACTTATTATCAGAGCCCATTAGGAACCGTGACTTTACAGGCGAACGATGAAGGGTTGCTAGGCCTTTGGTTTGAAACTCACACGACTAAGCCAGAACAATTAGGTGTTCAAGATGATAGCTTTCCGATCTTTGCATTGGCGACCGAGCAGCTCAATCGCTATTTTTCAGGCGAAGCCATCCAGTTTTCTGTGCCGATCGCCGCTAAGGGGACGCCATTCCAACAATCGGTTTGGCTGGCACTGACAACCATTCCTTATGGTGAGACTTGGAGCTATGCACAACTGGCTGATGCGATAGGCAATCCGAAAGCCGTTCGAGCGGTAGGTTTGGCGAATGGTAAAAATCCGGTTTCAGTGATTGTGCCGTGTCACCGTGTGATTGGAAAAAATGGCAAGCTGACGGGGTATGCGGGCGGTGTAGAACGTAAACAGCGCTTATTGGTTATTGAGGGAAGAGAGCAAGACTAGCCTGCGGTTCGGCTAATGAGACTTAAACGAGACTTTGCATCATAATTAGCGTTTACTGGAAAATATCGATTTGGTTGCATATTCTTTGACTATGTTCTCTAGGCAAGGATGCCCAAATGAATAGACTCCCCTTACTTGTATCTGGTTGCAGCTGCGCATTATTGTTGACAGGCTGCTTAACTGATACCAGTCGCCCCTTCGAGGTGCCACAACTTGCTCTGTTCAACGGTATGTATGAGAACGCAGATAATGGCAGTTATTTACTGTTTGAATCTGGGCAAGTGACTTATCAAACTGCGGATAATTCCGTAACTCGAACCTATCGTGTCGATGATGACTTGATCACCATTGAGTTCAATTCTGGAAGCAGTCGAACTGACTCTAGATTAGTGATGCGAATTCAAAAGCAGGGAGAGATGTTAACTTGCAACCAGTGCCCAGCGATACAGTTGAGTAACGTCTGGACACGTGTTGAGAAGCCTATGAAAGGTAAGGCTAATTAGAAAATATTGCCGAATTAGAAAAGCCCGCCATTAAGCCATAAGTGAGCCGCGATACTGACGGCATAGCCAATCATGATCACTGGCATCCATTTTAAATGACCAAAGAAAGTGTATTTGCCATGTGCCGCCCCCATTAATGCGACACCTGCTGCGCTACCAATAGACAGCAAGCTGCCGCCAACACCTGCGGTTAAGGTGATCAGTAACCAGTTGCCCATCGACATTTGGGGTTCCATTGATAACACAGCGAACATCACTGGAATGTTATCGACAATCGCAGATAAGATCCCGACCATAATATTGGCCCAAATTGGATCCCATTGGCTATACATCACGCCAGAGGCAAGCTCCAAGTACCCAAGCAGGCTCAAGCCTCCGACACACATTACCACGCCGTAGAAGAACAACAGCGTGTCCCACTCGGCATGCGATACTCTTCGAAATACATCAAATGGCACAACAGAACCGAGTCGTTGTAATGCCCCCTCATCATTGTTGGCAATTGCCACCGCTTTTTTCTTCGCCAGTGAATTTGGCAAGGTCTTACGCAAGAAGTACCCAAAGAATTGTAGGTATGCCAGCCCCATCATCATGCCCATCACAGGAGGGAAGTGAAGTACGGCATGGAAAGCAACCGCAGTCGCTATCGTCATGATGAACAACAACACGATGCGTCTTGCACCACGTTTTAATTCAACGTGTTGATGCACCGTGTCGGGTTGGGTTGTGGGAACAAAGTAGGACATGATCAGTGCAGGGACGAGGTAATTCATCACTGATGGAATAAACAAGGGAATGAACTCACTAAAGCTCACATAACCGGCTTGCCACACCATCAGCGTTGTGATGTCTCCGAATGGACTGAATGCACCGCCAGCGTTAGCGGCAATGACGATATTCACACAGGCGAGGTTAACGAATTTGGGATTAGACCCTGCAACTTTCAGAACCACGGCACACATCAAAAGGGCTGTCGTAAGGTTGTCGGCGATAGGTGAGATAAAGAAGGCAAGAATACCGGTTAACCAGAAAAGAGAGCGGAAATTAAAGCCCTTACCTACCATCCATGCTTGTAGTGCATCAAACAATCTTCTCTCTTCCATAGCGCTGATGTAGGTCATGGCGACGAGGAGGAAAAGTAACAACTCGGCGTATTCCAGCAAGTTGTGTTCGAGTGCTTGTTTAGCGACTTCAACGAGGTTGTGTTCTTGGTAGACAAAACCAATGATTATCCAGATCAGGCCAGCTGCAAGTAACACGGGTTTGGACTTTCTAAGCTTTAGATACTCTTCCATCATCACCACAATGTAGGCAATAACAAAAATGGTCAGTGATAGGTAGCCAGCAAATGAACTCGTTAGCTTGAGAGGCTCCCCTAACTGAGAGGTTGCCGCGCCTGCTACCGAAGAAAAGAAGAATAAAGAGAGAACAGCTGCAAGCTGGGTACCTAACATGAATTACGCTCCAAAGTTAATAAGTTATTAACACGCGTAAAAGCGTAGACTTAAATAACCCTGTGGAGTGTGATAGATATCTTAATAATTCAATAGATTATAGTGAAAGCAATAGACTGTGATATGAACGAAATACGGCCTTGCGGTAAGCATACACTGTATTATTGTTTTGCCTTCGCAAACGGGTAAAGAAAAAGCCCTACCGGACTAAGTGCCGATAGAGCTTATTCGAAATTGCCAATATTATGCAGCATTAAGATCAAACGTCAGTGTTTGTTCTGCAGCACATACTTCAACAGGCCAGCCATAGGATTGATATTCAAGCGCAAGTTTGTCCGCTACTACGCGAGATACCGTTGCAGTGATCCACATGCCTTTGCCCATTACTTGATATTTAAGCGTTTTCATTTCCATAGTAATCACCGTTTTCCTTCTATATTGGCTGCGCGAAGTCTATAGCACCTCTGAGAGTTGGAATTTCGAATCAAGCTCAAATTCTTTATAAAATGGCTCACTGTTTGGGCTTAGCTCAAAACTCAATCAATGACGAGCAAACGGTTGCATTTTGGAAGCGAAATCACCTTTTAAGTGTTTGTATTATAATCGAATTAAAATTGAACAAAAAAATTATGTAAGAGATCTCTTACAACATTATCAGAGATCGCACTAGGTAAAGACTTCTCACTAGAAGCCAGAGTTGCGTGGTGATTGTGTGCATTTTTGGTTGCGTTTTTGAGGCAATATTTGTTTAGTTTTGTATGTGAAATATTCTAAATTATTTAGCGTATAACTCTGATTTTAAATCCAAATCACAGTTTTATATGTTGCTGTGTTTCTTTTATTCAAACCGATACGCTATTTGATTTTGGTCATTAACCTTTCGCTTATTAGTTTGCACTATCTATACGTGTTCTGTTCCACATAAACGAGATGTATAGAGGTCCTTATGACTAATCCAACCAAAACCGATCGTAAAGTTACGATTGGCAGCTATATCGCACTCGCATTCGCGATTGTTTTCTTTTCAGGCTTAATGCAATCCAATGAATGGTATGGGGTGTTCGATTTTACAACGCTCAACGGTTCATTCGGTAAGGTCGCTTACGATGTGAGTGAAACGGCCGACGGTATTCAAGCGGCAACGACGTCACTGCGTGGTAAAGGCGGTAGTGGTGCACGCGACGGTTTCATTTTTGCTTTGACACTTATCCCGACCGTGATGTTTGCTCTGGGTATGATCAACGTGCTTGAGCATTACGGTGCACTGGATGCAGCACGTAAACTGCTGACACCTCTACTTCGCCCTCTGATGGGCATTCCGGGTAACTCAGGCTTAGCACTGATCGCTTCGCTACAAAGTACTGATGCTGGTGCTGCGATGACACGTCAGTTGAAAGACGAAGGGCACCTGACTAAGCGTGAAACTGATGTGTTCACCATGTTCCAGTTTACGGCGGGTGCGGCTATCGTTAACTTTTTCTCTTCAGGTGCGGTGCTGTTCACTCTCACCGCGATGGACGGCTCTTTAGCAGTGACATCGTCAATTGGTCTTGCTGTCGCTGTGATGTTCATCTTTAAGTTCGTTGGCGCGAACCTTTTCCGTATTTACCTGAACATTACCGAAGGCAAAGAAGACAAACCAAAATCAGACAAAGAACAAAAACTGGAAGAGGAAGTAGCATAATGAGCGAAGTTAAAGCAAAGATACCAATGGTTACTGATATTTTCGTTGAAGGTGCTAAGAAAGGCTGGGTTATTGCAACGACCTCTACAGTACCGAATGTTCTGATGGCATTTGTGATCATTAAGGCATTGCAGATCACCGGTGCGCTGGATTTGATGGGCAGCGTGTTTGCCCCAATCATGGCAGTATTTGGTTTACCTGGCGAAGCGGCAGCGGTATTGATTGGCGCGTGGATGTCGATGGGTGGTGCTGTGGGTGTGGTTATCACACTGTTTGACCAAGGCATTTTGAATGGCACCCATATTGCCATCTTGGCACCCGCTATCTACTTGATGGGTTCTCAGGTGCAATACATGGGTCGTATCATGGGACCAATCGGTACTGAAGGTCGTTACATCCCAGTAATGATCGCGATTTCGGTATTGAATGCATTTGGTGCAATGTTCTTGATGAACATTATTTTGTAACGTGACTTTTGATTGTTAACTGTTAGCTGTTAATAGCTTTTAGACGTTACAAAAAAGGAAACCCCGTTTGGCTTTCACCAAACGGGGTCTATTCTTTTCGTAGCCATCCTGCTACTGCGCGTTACTTATCTTTCAATAGGTAACTGGTGCTCCCTGCATCGTTCCTTGACGTGGCTAAATCCTTTAACCTATCCAATTCATCGCCATCCTAGCGGTGTCCTTGCTAACTCATCATCACTGACAAGTGACTCTATCCTAGAGCGTAACTTCCTTGCTGATAACTCATCCTAAGCCATCAAATCTTCATCCTGAAGATACCTAATCCGTTAGGCTTTTTCCTGTTCCTGCCAACTCCCTGTCGACATGTGTATTAAACACCGTAGAGGCTTTACTCACAATCCACCTCAAGAAATAAATGTACCCACTAATCGAAAGAAAGATGCGTGGATTCATACAAAACAAGGGCTTGGGTTTGTATTTTAGGAATTTTCTGCGAAGCTTGATTGTGATCTCTTACGTTCGGTGTGAGAGATCTCTTACAAGTGCTCGGGCGCGATTTTCATTTATCTCGGCGGGTGTTGTCGATCAGATTAAGAAAGAACACTGAGTAAACACAAAATAATAGGGAAATATGATGGTTACAGCACTTTACGCAGCCTTGCTGACGGTCGTAATGATTTGGTTGGCGATTGAGGTGATTAAGCAAAGGCGCATCAATCTGGTTGCTCATGCCGATGGTGGTGTTGAGTCGTTACAGATAGCACGTTCGGCACAAAGTCACGCAATGGATTACATCCCAATCACGGTAATTTTGATGGGATTGTTAGAGATGAACGGTGCCGGTGTGTGGCTGATTCATGTTATTGGTGTCGCGTTTATTTTGGGCCGTGTGATTCATGCGAAAGGGATCTTAGCGAAGAATTTCAAAGGTCGAAAAGTGGGGATGGTGTTAACGCTTATCTGTATGATCTCTTTGATTGTCCTAAACTTAGCTTACCTACCTTTTGATAAAATGTTCTAGGGAGCATTATGGCGTTGCGCCTTCCTCCTGCTTGGGCGATTGTCCTCGCAGGCTTGATACTCAACATCATGGCGATTGTCATGTCGAGCTTGGTGCTCGATAAAATCGAAGCTGAGAAAGCGGAATACAACGACCGAAAATACGGCAATGTGTACTCAATACAGCTTGCTTGGAATACGATTGAAACCCTAGAGCGCAAGCGTGAGGCGATCCTGATTCACCTTGATAAACCAGAAACGGTGCAGCCTACCTCTGTTCTCGATGAAGCTCTACGTGGACAACTTAAGCGTTGGGTGACTAGCGAAGTGCCAAGTATCTCTTTGGGTAATTTACCGAAACTGATGACACTGATAAACAGTGCCCAAGAAGCCCAACGAACTCGAATCGATGACTATTATCTGGATAACTTGACCTTGGTTGAGTTAATCCAAAGGCTTGATGAGAAAATGGCTTTCTACAAGAACATTGCCTTGTTTCTGCAGGTATTTGGTTTGGCGCTTATCTTAGCGCGCGATCTCGCTAGAAGGCCATAGCTCTTAATCTTACTTTCCCTATTTCCCATCTACTTATACCGCTAGCGAGACTCACTTGGCAGGTTAGGGTGTTGTTGACCTTGGTACTTTGGTAACTGTTCTTTTAGCCCCTTGAACGTGCTCAGTGCACTGCCTATCGATAACTTGTTCATCAACCAATTTGGCAAGATGCCACCTGCGTTTGCATACGCGGTGTAGGTGATGTAGGTATTGCCATTAGTCAGTGGTTGCAGTGTCCAAAGTGCGTCCACATCGTAGATTCGAATGTACCCTGATTCTTTCGCCAAGTAGTTCGATGCGTCCTTTATCGACAAAACAAACTGCCCATCTTCGATGCTGTATTTTGAATAGGTCACCATATCGCGATTTCTAGCAGGCCACGGTGCTTTGAACTGGGTATAGACGATGTTTTCAGTTTCAGATATCTGCATCAACACACGACTTTGCGAGACATTATCGATCCAGTTTGGCACGTTTTCGCTGTCTTCCAGTAACAACAAAAAACCGGAGTAAGTGGTGGGCGTTTGCATTTGTGCTCGTATTTCGACTAAGCCTTCACTGTGTGCTCTTTTATCAATCATGATGCCATCTTCACTTTTGATGAACTGCCACGGGTTGGCATAAGTCAGTGTTGATAGGGTGAAGAGCCCGAGTACCAATATCCTAGGTAATATCATTATTCTTCCATAAAAAGAAAAGCTTATCTGCTAGGAGTATAGAATAAAAATGAGCTTTGTACGTGTGACTAATCGCTTTGTGTTTACCTATTTGGGGAAAGCCAAAATGAAAACGGAAGCGTTTAGTCGCTTCCGTTTTTATTAATGGGCAATGGATAAGATCTGTAGGCTAGAACTTAGAACTTAGAACTTAGAACTTAGAACTTAGAACTTAGAACTTACAGCTTATAGGCTTCTACTGTTTTGATGGTGGTCCAGTTGGTATTGGCGTCTTGGATGAACTCTTGTGTATTCTCTAGCCAGCGTTTTTGAACCGATTTGTCTAAATTCAAATACAACTTCCCATCTTCTAACTTCCAAGCGAGAGGGTCGGTTTCAAATTTCTTACCCATTGCTACTCCAAAGGCACAGTACCCGCCATATTGAGGTGCGTAAGCTTCTGGATTGGCTCGAAATTTATCTCGGTTTTCATTGTTCGCAAAGTTATAGATCGCGTTCTTATAGGTCGCTGTGAACTCAGATGTACCTTTAACTGGCCCTTCGTCGGCAAAATAAGCGACAGGGTCATAGCCTTTGATCGCGATGTCATTGCTATCAACGCTCATGTCGATGTCTGCTGCCATCAGTGAAAAGCTGGTTCCTAGTAACGCGGCCAATAGAGTGATTTTTTGACTGGTCGATTTCATGTGTGACATTTCAAGTTCCTTGTCAGTGTTGGTTATCTTGTTTGAAATAATTTAGCCCACTCGTCCGGTCTATAGAGGGACAAAAGAACTTAAAAGTAAGCGAATCGTTCGGAGGATGCATGGATCTGCTTTCACAACTAATGGAACACTTTTCAATACGTACCGGTGTTTTCTATTCTGGCAATTTGTGCGGAGTGTCGTCATTTAAGCCGCTACAAGGTAAAGAAGGGCATCTTCATGTATTGAGCGCGGGTGAGTTGACCTTGTCTAGCGCGTACACGGAGTCCAAGCAGCTGTCACAGCCCTGCATTGTTTACCTTCCAAATAGCACACCACATGTGATTGAAGGCGTGGGAGACGGCGCAGAGGTTGTGTGTGCGAATGTCGAATATCGTTCAGGGCAAATGAATCCTTTATTGTCGGCTTTGCCTGACGTGATAGTCATTCCGTTTGCGGATGCACCTAACTTAATGCCAGTGATAGAGGTGCTATTTCGAGAGTCGAGCCAAGATTCATCGGGGCAACAATATCTAATGGACAAGTTGAGTGACGCCTTGATGGCTTTGATTTTCCGCCATCTCATTGAACAACAGCAGATCGATCAAGGCGTATTTTCTGCGCTTGCTCATCCGCGGCTTGCTCCGGTCGTTACTGCGATTCATCTAATGCCTGCTCGCCACTTTTCGATAGAGCAAATGGCGTCATTGGCCGCGATGTCTCGCACTCAGTTTATTGAAGCATTCAAACGAGAAGTGGGTGAGACGCCGGGTGACTATGTGCAAAAGTGGCGAGTCTCTGTGGCTCAATCTCTGTTATTGCAAAATAAGCCCATCAATTGGGTCGCTGATGAAGTGGGTTACAATAGTTATTCAGGGTTCTCTCGCGCTTTTCAACATGTTGCTGGCGTATCACCGCGTCTTTGGTTAAAGCAAAATGTGTCGTGATGCGTCGGGCAACCTCACTCGGTTTATGGCTATTCGCATCGTGCTGGTCTAAGTTTTAGCGGAAGTTGTATGTAGTTTGTTCTTTTATCGGAAGAGGGTGTAAAAAGGTGGACTTTATAAGCTCATTGTAACATCCTGCCCGTCCTATTTTATCTAGACACCAATGAGACGAAGTGCCTGCTGAACATTATTCAGCCTCCCGTATCTCATTAAAGTATTAAGGAGTTCAACTTGAACCTATTTGTAAGAGACCTTACCGTTATCGATTCTTCATACATCTGTGAACGCAGAGGGGTCGTAGGAGATAGTTGGATTTTAGATGTCACCATGTCTGGTGAACTTAATGAAATGAGCATGGTGCTGGATTTTAGCAAGGTCAAAAAGCAGATCAAACAGCTCGTTGATGAGCACGTTGATCACCGTTTATTACTGCCAATGCAAAGCGCTGCAATTGTTCTTCAAGCGAGCAAAGCGGGCTACTCTAAAGTTGATGTACTGCGCGGTGACAAGAGCCTTCACTTACATTGCCCTGATGAAGCTTATTGCCTGATTGATGCTGAAGCGATCACCACCGAGAGCGTAACTGCTCATGTTTATGGCATTCTTCGCAATAATCTACCAAGCAACGTTACCGGGTTAGAAATCACCCTTCGCCATGAAAATATTAATGGCGCGTTCTACCACTACACCCATGGCTTGAAAAAGCATGATGGTAATTGCCAACGTATTGCGCATGGTCACCGTTCTCCAGTCGAAATTGTGGTTGATGGCCAGCGTGACGAACAACGCGAGCTGGCGTTTGCTCAGCGCTGGGAAGACATTTACTTAGGCTCTAAAGAAGACCAAGTTTCAGTTTCATCACTTAACCTGAGTGAACAAGCGAACAGTGTTAATGATGAAAGTCACTATGGCTTCCGCTACACAGCGCCACAAGGCGAATTTGAGCTAGCGATTGCTAAGAGCGAAACGGAAATCTTACCAACCGATACCACGGTGGAATTACTGGCAGGCTACATTGCGGATCAAGTAGCCCCAAGTTTGGTAGAAAACCAATCACTACAAATTGTGGCTTATGAAGGGGTAGGTAAAGGCGCGATGGCGTTCCGATAACACCTCACGAGAGAGAGTCTCAGTTCTAATATGATGAAAGAAAGGCAAGATATTCAGTTATCTTGCCTTTCTTTTTTGTTGCTCTTTAAAACTGATTTAACCGACAGTTTTAGGTGAAAATACTAACGAAGCAGTACGCGTCGTAGTGGTGTTTTTTCGATACCAACGACCAAGCCGAAACTCAGCAGTACGGTGCCAAAAAATACCGTAATGTCTTTTGCCAATTCTGTAATGCCGAAGATTCCACAGATATTGAACAGCAAGATAATGATCAGTAAGTGGCAAACGTAGATACCCAGCATGCGATTAGAAATGGCACGAACCCAAGCGTAGTTACCCATGTTGGGATTAGCTAAAAGGCACATGAAAACACCAATCCCCCACAAAGCGGTACCAAACAAGAAATCGTGAATATTAAAGGCGACATCAAATTGGCTTAACCATGCTGCTTCTGAAAAGTGGATGACCATTCCTATTGCGAGTAAGCCCAACGCTTTTGCTGATGATAGCTGCAATTGGTGCTGGCGAATCAGAAAGCCAGCGGTAACGAGCAAAGTGCTAAAGAACGGACCATTACGCGTGAAGAAGGGCGCTTCTAATCCGGTTAGCGTTGCGTAGCTTCCTGCCAAAACACCATAGCCATACAGCGCAATAGCGAGCGGCAATAGAAGCTTATTGAGCTTCATTTCAACCAATAGAGAGATGATCAACACTGCGCATACCAGAGCTGGAATGAACCATAAATGCACCAAACCGCCCTCTAAGAAAGAGTTAAGTGGCGTGTTCATTAAGAAACCCCAATAACCTTCGCGCTCACCTAGATAGCCAAACTCTTCTACCTTCGCGAGGTTGAATGGCATCACTAAGCAAATGATGCTCCATGCTAACCAAACCTTAAGCAGTGGTTTCGAGTAATTAATGACGGTTTCCCATGGGGATGCAATCAGCTTGGGCTGAATAAGATAACCGGAAATTAAGAAGAAAAGAGGGACCGCAAAACGGGCAGTTTGGTTGAGCACATAACCGATCCAAGGCACTTCATCTATTTGCCAATAAGTGAGCGCCATTTGGCCGTGTAAACCAATGATCGCCAAGATAGCTATCACTCGGCCTAATTCGATACTGGCGATGTGTTGCGAAGGCATATGTTGAACGGAAGACATATCAGATCTCTTAGTAAAATTTTTACGAAATCTAGCAGCCTTTATGCCTAACCAGTTAGTCCTAAATCAAGGCTTATGACCTTTGTTTCAAGGCTAGTGTCGGTTTTTTGAAGCCTGTCGCAGCTATATTAAATCCATTGCAGTAAGTACAAAAATACCGAGTGTACAAGTGATAAGAGAAACAACAGTAGTAAGCGCGATGATGTTAGCTGCCAGTGTTGAGTTTCCTCCCATCGCACGAGCCATAACGTAGCTTGCCGCCGCTGTTGGTGCTGCGCTCATTAAGAAGATAAGCCCGAGATCGAGCCCTTCAAATCCTAAATACCCGGCAGCTAGTGTAATCAGTAACGGTGAGGCAATTAACTTGTAGCTAGAGGCGAACCACGTCGACAATTTTTCTTGTTTGAGTGAGCTGATATCCAGCGACCCGCCGGTACACAGCAGAGCCAAAGGCAACGTCATGTTAGCAAAGTATTGACCAGCGTCAGTCACCATTTTGGGGATAGGAATCGAAAGTGCATAGAAGACGACCGCTAAGAAAATAGCGATGATCAATGGGTTCTTGGTAATCGACTTAGCGATTACTTTGATCGCTTTCGCGCCTGTGTCTTCACCTTTTGGTGTCAGTGCAATCACGGCTTGAATGTTGTATAGCACGGTTAGGGATGCGACATAGATAGCCGCCAATGCCACGCCTTGATTGCCATAGATATTAGCCACATAGGCGAGGCCGATAATTGCAGTATTAGCGCGAAACCCACCTTGGACAATCACACCTTGATCTTTCGAACCTTTGAATACCAACTTGGTTGAGAAAATCGTGAACAAGAAAAAGACAAAGTTAGCGATGACGCCAAAAGCAACTAACGCGCTACTGGCTGAAAAGTTGTGATTCGATTGAACAATACTTAGAAATAGCATCGCGGGTAGGGTGACTTGAAACACGACCTTAGATGCGACATCAATGAAATTATCATTGATCAAGCCGATTCGCTTGAGCATCACACCAAGAAACAGCATTAAACAGATAGGGCCTGTTACTGACGCCGAAAACGCAAACTGTTCCCAAAGTGTGTTCATTGTTTTTCCTTTGTTAGTCGATTTCAATTTCCTTTGAATGCTGTCGCATTTTTCCACAGTTATTAGGGCATGTGGACCTTTCGAGCTGATTTTTGCAGCGAATTGCTGGGTATGTCTACAAGGCAGAGGCTTTGATGTGTAGCTAGCCTACATGAAAGGCCGATAACGCAGTAGAAATGACCAGCAAACGCTGCCCGAAGGGTTCGGTTAAAAGCGTTTTACTCTTTGTTGGGGGGGGATTTGCTTAGAATGACTAGGCTACTTCCCCCCTCGCCGCGATTAAAACGCTTTTATCTCGAACAAAATTTTACCGCGAAAGGTCAACACGCCCTAGATAAGACAAAATGAATACCAAGGGTTAAGTAAAAAACTTGAAAAAAAGAACGAACGTGCTAAAAATAACGTATCAGATTTATAATTGGTGAATAATGAGCAAAGGAAAGATAACCAAAGAGTATATTTTGAGCCACGCATTCGCGCTTGCGAGTGAAAATGGGCTTGAGAGTTTGACGATTGGTGAGTTAGCCAAGCAATGCGGCATGTCTAAGAGTGGCTTGTTTGCACACTTCAACTCTAAAGAGAACTTGCAACTCTCTGTACTCGAATATTCCAATGCGATATTCACTGAAAGAGTCATTATTCCCGCAAGAGAGCTGGGAGATGGTGATATTGAAGCGAAATTAAAACAGCTGCTCGACAATTGGTTGGGGTGGAATCATTCATTCCAAGGCAGTTGCATGTTTATTGATGCATGGAAAGATGCAGGCAGCGAAACCTCTGTGATCCAAAAAGCACTGCAGAAAACCATTTCAGTGTGGATTGATTACTTGACCATTCAGGTAACGAAAGCAGTTGAGAGCAAGCAGTTCAGAGCTGATTTAGATCCAAAACAAGCCACCTTCGAGTTGTACGGTCTCTATTTGAGTGCAAACCTGTTCTACTCATTGCGAGGCCAACAAGCGAGCCACACTCATTTTTGGAGTGGTGTAGAGCGCTTAATTGCCAGCTGGAAAGTAGTTTAAGCGTATCTAAGAGCAATTTTGAGAGAAATGGTGGTCAGCGGTAGCACCATTTTTTATATCAACAAATAGCACGGTCGTTCGATTTTTAGGGCCGAGCGCTATCCGCCATAGTTAATGGCGACACAAGGAACGGTCATGAGTGACAAAATTTACTTTAATACATCGAACAAGTTCAGCTTCAAGCGCAGCCTAATAGGTGCAACCACCAATCTGCACTACATTTTAGCGCCGAGTCATGCGAAGAAGACTGCGCGCAAATTACTGCTCACTCCAATGCGAACTGAGCAAAAAAATGGCGATCCTCAAGGGCTTATCAAGAGTGAAATCAAAGGCCGTGATGGGGTTTTAAAAACCTATTCTTTGGGCACGGGTCCAGTTTGGGTTCTGACTCATGGTTGGTCTGGTACGGCGAGTCAGTTTTTCCCTTTAATGGAGCATATCGCTGCGAAAGGCTTTACGGCTCTGGCTTACGACCATCCGGCTCATGGGGGCAGTGATGGTGTACATGGTCATATCCCAGCGTTTGTGAATGGCCTTGAAGCTATTCTCGATTCGGTAGGTGAAGTGGCTGGATTGGTCGGTCACAGCATGGGTACAGCTTCCGCGTTGGAATGCAAGCACATTAAATTAGAAAACAAGCCATTATTGCTGATTGCACCTGTACTTGATTATCTAGAAAACCTTTTCGGTAGCGTGGCGCGTTCTGGTTACTCGATGAAACTGTTTGAGGCCGTAGTTGGAGAAGTCGAAGAGCAGTTTAACTACCCAATTCAATCTGTTGATCCCTATGGCAAGCTAGCACTTCGTGAGTCTCAAACGATCATTGTTCATGATGAACAAGATAAGTTTACTAAGTTTGATGTGTCTCAGCGTGCGGCGAATGAAATGGGTCGCGTGACCTTGATTGCCACTCAAGGCCAAGGCCACGGACGAGTGATGAAGTGCCCACAAGTATTCGAGAGTTTTGATAACTTAATTGGCTAAGTCTAACGATCGCAAGTCAGAAGGCTGCCAGTAAAAAAAATCGTAAGCTCAAAGCTCAGAAAACATATAAAAAAAGACCAACCAGACATTATCTGGTTGGCCTTTGCTTTTAGGTGTTTAGTTGATTCTTAGTTAGTGTTTAACTAAATGCTATTTTTTAGTTAGCACAGTTTGCTGGGCCGATCTCTTTCCACACGCCCCATTGACCTGTTGTTGTTGGATCTTCGCCTGTTGTCCACCATTTCGCTTCCCAAACCTTACCGCCTTGAGTCACTTGGTCACCGCCAGTGTAGATTGCACTTGAATCCCAAGCGTTAGTACACGTACCGCCACCTGTGGTTTTCTTAAGAACTTTCACGGAAGTAGCGGCTACCGATGTATCAGTGCCATCGCTAACGGTTACAGAGAAGTTCAGTACTGTGTCTTGCGTGTATTCCGCTGCGACAAAGCTCACTGAAGAACCTTGAACCGTTGCATCAATACCAGCAGGTACATCCCAAGCGAAGGTCAATGTGTCTTGATCCGCATCGCTAGACGCTGACGCATCAACCACAACAACGTCACCCGCATTGACTTCAGCCGGAGCCGTAACCACTGCTACCGGAGCTGTGTTGACTGGGCCCGTGTCTTTAGGATTTACCGTTACAACAACCGTGTCTGTTGACGTTGCGCCTTCGTCGTCTGTTACGGTTAGGCTGAATGTTAGAGTCTCTTGTTGTGCGACTTCCACAACATCGAAGCTTGCAACAGACGCATTGGCATTCGCCAGTGTCACGGCTAGCCCGCTCACTTGTGACCAAGCGTAGCTAGCGATTGTACCGTCGCTGTCTTTTGAAGCGCTGCCATCTAGAGAAACAGAAGCGGGACCTTCAACTGATTGGTCGGCACCTGCAGCAGCCGTTGGTTTACGGTTGACAGGATCTGTCGTACCGCCCGCAAGACCTTCATGCATCGCATTCAGGATGTCGCCGTTGTCTGCATCAATTTCCCAAGAGAATAGACCCGCAAGGCCAAGGCTACGCACGTACGCGCCTTTTGCTTTAACTGAGCGGTCATCATCAAACGTGATCAGCTGACCAGAAGTACGGTTCCAAACGTATGGCGCTTCTGCCATTTCGTCGTAGCCATATTCGAAGCCGTTGATGCCTTGGTTATTCGCGCCAAGCATGTTCGCCTTAATGCCTTTGTAGTCGATAACGCCATCTTCCCAAACGCCTTGTGCAGAGCTGCCTTTCAGTTTGCCGTTACCAACGCCAGTCATAGGGTCGCTAGGATCGGTGAGTGATGAAGGTAATACGCCTTCCCAACCACGACCGTACATCGCTGTACCTACTACAAGCTTATTCGCTGGAACGCCTTGTTCAAGCAGCAATTGGATGCCATTGTCTGTGGTGTAAGCAGGGCCAGTGTATTGTTCGCCATTTTCATCAAGCCCTGTGCCGTCACATTGACCAAGACGCATGAAGTTACCGCAGTTCAGTGCTGTTTGGTGGCCTAACACGTTGTTCCAACCGCCGTAGAAGTCGTAAGTCATTGCGAATATGTAGTCCATGTACTGGATAGCATCACCGTAGTTCACGTCTTCAATTTTATCGTGACCGACACCAATTGCAGAAGTCAGCTCGTAAGTACGACCGTTTTCAGCTTCTAGCTCATCTAACATCACGCGCAGCTCTGCCATCAGTGCAATGTAAGCAGGGCCATCATTTACAGGGTCACCAAGATCTGGCGCGGCACCGCCTCCACCAGGGAATTCCCAGTCGATATCGACACCGTCATAGAATTTCCATGTGTTAAGGAATTTCTTAACCGAAGCTACGAAGGTGTCTCGGTTGGCTTTGGTGGTGAAATCAAAGAACGGGTCAGACAGCGTCCAACCACCAATTGATGGGATGATCTTCAAATCAGGATTACGCTGCTTGAGCGCCATCATCATTGCGTAGTTACCCTTGATAGGTGAGCTGTATTCGTGACCTGCTTGAGGGAAGCTCTTCTGGAAAGCCGCCCAAGGGTCATGAATCACCACTTCGTAATCGTTAACACCCTGACAAGCTGTCATGAGTGCGTTGTAGCTGTTACCGCCTACTGATTTTACGGATTCGTTCGGACCACAAATTGGGATGAAGCCATAAAGGATATGGGTCAAGTTGTCAGCGGGTAGGTTGTCAACGGTGTAATCACGGCCGTAAATACCCCACTCAACAAAGTAAGTACCTACTACCGTGTTAGGGTCTGTATTGTATGACTTGTTGTTTGGATCTACGTTCATCGCAAGTGGCGCTAAGTGTGAGCCGTCGGTATCAGCGATTGTGATCTGAGCTGGTGCTCTCTTGCTACAACCTGTTTCGTCACATGCTTCAATTTCCATCTCAAATAAGCCACCTTGGCCGTATTCGAATGAAGCCGTGGTTTGGCTACCAGTGATTGGGCCTGTTGCCACTTTAACGCCATCAAAGTAGATGTTGTACGTGTTTCCTGACGTGCCGCTCCATTGGTTAAATTTAACGTCGACCTTTGCTTTGTCGTGATATTTCACCATCTGGTTGTAGCCAGAAGTGGTTTCCATCGCGAGTTCAATTTTAGAAAATTGCAGGTTGTTGGAACCATACATGTCGATGCTAGGTGCGGTTGGAGCAGCTAATGCTGTACCAGATAGCGCTAGAGCGATGCTCGCAGCACAGGTATTTATACGAATCATACTATTTCTCTCATTCCTTGAAGGTTACGAGAACCAAATGGCCCCATAAACGGCTCCAATCAGTTTTGAAGGAGCTTCCCAGTCAGTATTCGAGAGAGTTTTAATTTCATAACTGAAAATAAATTCGTTTTCGATGGACAACTAAAAAATTGTATCTTGTTACAATTTTGTTGCTTAATGAATGAGAGACTGAGTCCATGTTTTATAAAATAAAACCCTCTTCAGTAGGAAAATCTCATAAGTGAAAATTCACGACACGAAGTTATAAAAAGATGCGACAAACTATAAGAAAATATTGTGAATTGAAGCGGTGTCACAAAGTGAGGTCTGTTGGGCGAGAAGATCAGAACGACGACTAAATCTGATGAATAATGCTGTTCAGAGTAAAGAGAGGGACTATCTTTTGAATTGCTCAGCTAACGAAGCGCGTCGTTGTTGCATGATGCTATGGGTATCACCAGTTGCAGTATCTTCGTAGCCTTCTTTAACAAACTGCTGAGACGGGACGCTTGGTTCTAGTCGCTTCAAGCGAGGCGAGTCGTAGGTGCCACTGATGGTGTAAACGGTGGTTCCAGAGCCTGTGTTGATCGTGACAATTTTACCGTCAAAATCGAATGAGGTAGTGATAAGACGATGATTCATCATCACACCTTTCTCTGAAAGCGTTAGGATATCGGTGTTGTAAGGTGGAGCTGCAATCTCTATCCATGTGCCATAGACGTTACTTGGACTGACAGATTTCTGGTGGGCTTGGTAAGCAAAATAGCCAGCGGTGAGGGCAATCATAAAGCCAGCTAATAGGAAGCCGTAGAGTAACGAGTTGGCAAATAGATCTCTGCTTTTAGTTGGCTTTTTTGCCATTATCTCTTCATTTATCGACTGATATTGTTTTTGATTCTATTAACTAAAACCTTAGTTTGCAAAAGTTGTTATAAGAGTTAGAAGCAGGATCGAATGTTCAAATAAATTAGGTTGCGTTAGTGTTTTTTAATCTTGTTCCCCAGTATTTGCGTTATCAATGAAAGTGAATTCTAGAAATGCTTAAGCTATGCGTATTTATTTCTTGTAGGAGCGTCTCGAATTGGTTAAAACAATTATCACCTAAATTTACGCACAGGCTTACTCGGTGAGCTCAGTAATTGCAATTTGAAGATAACAAGGAAGTACAATGATTAAAGAAAATACATACTTTGAAGGTGGCGTTAAGTCGCTAGCGTTTAACCAGTCTGGTGCTGATGTGAGTGTTGGTGTAATGGCGGCTGGTGAGTACACGTTCGGTACTGCTGCACCTGAAAAGATGACAGTGGTTAAAGGCGCTCTGATTGTAAAGCGTGTTGGCGATGATGATTGGACAACATACCAATCTGGTGAGTCTTTTGACGTTGCGGGTGACTCTTCATTCGACCTACAGGTAAAAGAAGCGACAGCTTACTTGTGTGAGTACCTATAAGAAGCCTTAAACTAGCTTCTGTCTAATAAGAAAAAACCACGCTCTAAGAGCGTGGTTAAATAAGTGATAGTAACCGGCAGTGGATAGTGTCACTTGTTTTTGTAGTCATCAAATGGATGACCAAATCGTTGTTCGTTGCAAAATCTCTTCAATCTTCAATCTTCAATCTTCAACACACAAGCGCTAAGTCTAGATATCAGTAAGTCTCAAACACACCGTTGTTGTAATCCTGAATGGTTTGTTCAATCTGTTCCATCGAGTTCATGACAAACGGACCATAGTGCACAACAGGCTCATTAATCGGTTCGCCAGAAAAAATCACTACACCGGAATCTTCTAAGCTATCCAAAGACAACAAGTCAGCTTTGGTGAGTAGGGCAAGTTGACCTTGGTTGATAACTTTGTCGCCGATCTTAATACTGCCTCGGTACACGTAAGTCATGGCATTATGATTAACATTAGTACCTAACGTCATTTTTTGCCCAGAATGAGATCGCCAATCCGCAACACTTAATGGTACACCTGTTTTCTGCAATGGACCTTGTGACCGTAAAGCCTCTGAGTCACCGGTAGTTTGGCCGTGCAGTTCAAACTCTCCAGCAATTACTCTCAACAAACCACTTTGTTCACCTTGATGCTCCGAGATGCTTTCACTTTGGAAGTCGTGATATTGCGCTGGCTGCATTTTATGTGTCGCAGGTTGGTTTATCCAAATCTGAAAACCATGCAGCGCACCTTCTTCCATTATTGGCATTTCACTGTGAATAACACCACGTCCTGCAGCCATCCATTGCGCGCCACCGCTACGTAGCTCTCCAACATTTCCCATATGGTCTTTGTGTTGGAAGTGGCCTTGGAGCATGTAAGTGAGCGTTTCTATCCCACGGTGAGGATGCGGAGGAAAGCCGCCAACATAGTCTTTGCTTTCATCCGACTTAAGTTCATCAATCATCAAAAATGGAGAGAAACGCGCGTTATTAAAACCAGCGAGTCGTTGGATTTTGACACCATCACCATCTGAGGTGGCATGTGCTGCAATCACATGATCTACTGCTCTTACATTCGTCATTTTGAAACCCTCATAAACTTTAATAGCTGTAGTTTATGTAATTTAATTGAGAAAGAAGATGGCACTGCGTTGAGTGTCTTATTCGAAAATCTTGAACAGGTAACAATATGAAATTAAGTCTATACTCAATATAGATTAGATCGCCAAGGAGGACGCTATGGCAGTACAGCAAAAACATGGCGAAAGGCACGGTCGAATGGGCTTTGATAATGATTTCACAACGGAGCAAGGTCAGCGTTTTACTGAAGTAGCGAATAATGCCGTCAAGCGGCGGGGGAAAAAGCGCGAGGTGGAAGCGGCTTTTATGCATTCGGAGAAACAAGTCGCCTTTAAACCAGTATCTAGGTCCAAGCGTGTTAACCCGGACCGTACCCGACAAGTTGTATGGATTATTGTGATTGGGCTAGTAAGCCTTTGGCTTATGTACATTGCAGGCTAACATCGCCGCTGAGTTGTATGGCAGGCTAGCGTTGACGTGTTTTTAACAGTGTTACATTGTTTCCTTCCACTTTCGTTTCAAGACAATCTCCAAGTTCAGAAGAATCCGATTCTGAGCTAGCTAGATTCGCCGGTAATTCTTCTATCAATGTCGATACTGGGTTGTCATGATAATAAGCATATCGGTTCTTCCCTGAGTGCTTAGCTACATACATGGCTTTATCTGCACACCTTGTTAACTCATGCAATTCTGTCGCATCTTGTGGATACAAAGAAACCCCAACACTTAGCGTCAATTCCTTGATTCTCTCGTTTGTTTGGCAACCGCTTTCGAACAGCCCGCAAATCCTATCGAGAATACCATCTAGGTCTTTACGAGTAGGGATATCGTAGAGCATCAGAACAAATTCGTCTCCGGCAAAACGCGCGATGGAATAATCGTATTCGTGGCTTTTTCTGTCTCTGGTTCGAATATTGTTACTCAAGCGATTAGCAAAATGCTGTAAAACACTGTCTCCGACGTCGTGCCCGTAGCTGTCGTTAATGCCTTTGAAGTCATCAATATCCAAAAAGACCAATGCGGTAAGTGATCGCTCACTATCCACAGTCGCTAACTTTTCTGTCGCCCAGCGTTCAAAGCTCCAACGGTTTGCCAAGCCTGTTAGTTGATCTCTATAGGCCAGATCTTCAATGCCTTCTTGATAAAGGCGTTGGATATAACTGACGGCTTTTGTGTAGTAATAGGCGGATGTATGGCACACCAAGCTCATGGTAAATAAGCTAAGGATAAACCTGTGTGTACTGTTAAATGGCAAAGAAAAGTTGTTAGGCATTGCAGTAATCAATGTACTGATAAACACACAAAATGAGGTGCTCAAGATAACGCCAATTCTGAAATCGTTAATGAATATGACAGCAGCTAAGATCGGGTAGAGCCAAAGTATTCTGTCGGGAATAGCATAACTGTACAAGAATAGGATGATGCCCTGAACTAGAAGAACACCACTCAGAATTAATTCGGAGTACTCAGGATTGGAGACTTTTCTTACGTAAAATGCGTTAGAGATGGCAATAATGGCAAAGCACAATTCGAAAGCTGACAGCGTATAGTGTTGGCCTTGGAAGTAAGCCCAAGTATAGAAAATGAATAACGTAGCGGCAGTCATTGAAAAGGAGTGGACAATTTTTTGTTTGCGGGTCGATCGTATGTCCGCCATTTCTTCTAGGTGTCTGCCGACGAGCCTTTTCATGTGATTTGTGCCAAAGTTTTTGATAATGGTGTTAATAGTAGATTAAATAATAAGCTACGCGGAGGCTTTAATCTCTATTTAGTGTGACTACTATCAAGCTTTCATATGAAAGACTATTCAACCGATAATAAATGGTGACGTGTATCACTGACGGTACAAACTAATTCGAAGATGGAACTATCAAGGTTCGAGTTCGAAGATACGGCTTTACCATTATCTACTTGCTTTCCAGTGTGTTACTCAACATAGTTTGTAGATAACCAAAATTGAGAGAGGCTCATTATGTTAATTACCTTTAGTTGCAAGGCTCATGCTAGCGTCACGATGTTTGGTGAAGTCGGTCTTCAGTTCATTAAGATGCTTGGACATAGTGGCGCGATCCCGGGAGCCATTGATGCTCCAGACGTTCCTCAAGCTTTGAATAATTTACGTGCTGCGATCGCTGCAGAGCAAAGCAAACCAGTCGAGCAAGAAAATGCTGATGACGACAATGAAGAAGAAGTTATTGAAGTGCCTGTCAATATCGGTAGCCGAGCTTTTCCGTTGGTTGAACTGTTGAAAGCCGCTATCAAAGAAGAGTGCGAAGTTATGTGGGAAGACGGCAGCGGTAAACTACTGTAGTTCGATTCGCGCAAAACGTAACAAGCCTATCGAATCTATTTTAATAGGAATGAATGTTGAACCAGTGTCGGTTATGCCATGGAGTTTGATTGTGATGAATCGACCCTGGTACTTTGTTTGCTGCGAAACGTTTCACTTGTTTCTGTTTATTTACAAGGTTCGTCAGCCTTGAAATGAGCGACTTTTGTTATCGTAATATCAATACATAACACACCGTAAACAAAGTGATGCTGTTCACGGTTTCTTGACTCCCAATTCCGAACTAAGAATTTTTCCTAGTTATTCTAAGACCCTCTCTCATGCGGTCGATTTTTAGACTCCTTATTATTTCACGGTCAACTAACAAAGAATGCATGGTCGCAATTATGCCGTGCAGACCTCACAAAAAATAAGAGAGTTCACAATGTTAAAGTTCCTAGATCAGGTTAGAAAACCGACGCTGGATCTTCCGGTCGAAACCAGAAGAAAAATGTGGTTTAAACCATTCCTGCAATCTTACCTAGTCGTGTTCATTGGTTATCTAACCATGTATCTAATCCGTAAGAACTTCAATGTCGCGCAAAACGACATGATTTCTACTTATGGGTTATCGATGACGGATCTAGGTCTTATCGGTCTGGGTTTCTCTATCACTTACGGTATCGGTAAAACCGTCGTTTCCTATTATGCCGATGGTAAAAACACCAAGCAGTTCCTGCCATTCATGCTTGTTCTTTCGGGTATTGCAATGTTGGGCTTCAGCTTCAGTATGGGCGGCGGCAGTGCTAGCTTATTCATGATGGTTGCCTTCTATGCGTTGAGTGGTTTCTTCCAAAGTACCGGTGGGCCATCAAGTTACTCGACCATTACTAAATGGACACCTCGTAACAAGCGAGGCTCTTATTTAGGCCTTTGGAATATGTCACACAATGTGGGCGGCGCAGGTGCTGCTGGTGTTGCTCTGTTCGGTGCAAACTACCTATTTGACGGTAACGTGATTGGTATGTTCGTGTTCCCATCGATCATCGCGATTGTGGTTGGCTTTATTGGTATGCGCTTTGGTAATGACTCTCCAGAAGCATACGGTCTAGGTACGGTTGAAGAATTGTTTGGTGAAGAAGTCAGCGAAGAAGATACGGCCGCTGAAGAGAACCAAATGACCAAGAAAGAGATCTTTGTTGAATACATTCTGAAAAACAAAGTGATCTGGTTGCTCTGCTTCGCGAATATCTTCTTATACATTGTTCGTATCGGTATCGATCAATGGTCTACCGTTTATGCGTATCAAGAGCTAGGTCTATCAAAAGAAACGGCAATTTCAGGTTTCACGCTGTTTGAGGTTGGTGCACTAGTCGGCACGCTAATGTGGGGTTATCTGTCAGACCTTGCTAACGGACGCCGTGCTTTGGTTGCTTGTGTATCGCTAGCTCTGATCATTGTTTCTCTAGAGTTCTACCAGCATGCAACGAGTGAATTCATGTACCTCGCATCACTATTCGTGCTTGGCTTCCTAGTGTTTGGTCCTCAGTTGCTGATTGGTGTTGCTGCGGTAGGTTTTGTGCCTAAGAAAGCAATCAGTGTTGCAGATGGTGTGAAAGGCACATTTGCTTACTTAATTGGTGACAGCTTTGCCAAACTTGGCCTAGGTATGATTGCAGACGGAACGCCTATTTTCGGCTTAACGGGTTGGAAAGGAACGTTCGCAGCACTCGATACGTCAGCAGCAATTTGTATAGTGTTACTGCTATTTGTAGCGGTAGCGGAAGAGAAGAAGATTCGCCACGCTAAGAAAATGCACTTAGCGGCTCAAAACGCGTAGCGAGTCTCACGTGCTTTATTGGTTTAAAGCACGTGAGATCATACCAATCGTGAGTTCGATTCAGTATCATCTCTACCAATAAACTAAATTTTATATAGCTCCTGTCGGGGCTATTTTTCTTTCTTACTCTTAATTTTGGTTAATATCATGATTAATGTTGCGTTAGTTGATGACCACGTCATTGTTCGATCTGGCTTTGCTCAATTACTCAGTCTTGAGGCTGATATTACGGTCGTGGGTGAATTCAACTCTGCGGCAGAAGCGCGCCTTGGACTGCCAAGTTGTCACCCTGATGTCGTGATCTTAGATATTTCAATGCAAGACGAAAGTGGTTTGAGCTTATTGGAAGAGATCCCATCAGGCATTGCCAGTATCATGTTAAGCGTTCATGACTCTCCGGCGATGGTTGAAAAGTCATTAGAATTAGGAGCCAAAGGTTATCTCAGCAAGCGCTGTAGCCCTGATGAGTTGATTCAAGCCGTACACACGAGTGCGAATGGTGGCTGTTATCTCACGCCAGATATTGCTATTAAACTTGCGACACCCATGAAGAATAAAGCCTCTTTAAATCAACTAACCCGCAGAGAAAGCGAAGTGTGTCAGCTATTGGCAACAGGGCTCGACGTGAAATCTATCGCCGTAGAGCTAGGGGTTAGCCATAAAACGGTGCATGTCCATCGTGCCAATGCGATGGACAAACTCAATGTTAAGAACAACGTTGAGTTAGCTAAATTGTTCACTCAAGATCAGTACTAATGCGCTCTTATCTAGCCACCTCTTTGTGCGGGGTTTTTATGGCTGGCTGTGCATGGTTCTGTTTGTGGGTTATTGCCTTCTATTTCATTAATGACCCCGAGTTAGCCATACTGCTTTTCCCATTCTCACTCAGGTTGGGAATGACGCTGCATACTCGCACTCACTACTGGCCTGCGATCTATATTGCAGAGTGGGGGCTTGCGATCGCTTTAGCCTTATTACTTGATGAACCTCAATGGCTGACAATACTCATCGCCAGTGGATTGAGCATCCCTGCCACGTTAATTGCCAAACGTTATTACTATGGTGACCAGAATCGTCACTTGTTAGTGATGGCGAGCTTAATCATGGTCACAGCACTCATTAATGTTGCCGTGGTCAGTTCTCATGTTCCGGCTATTTACATGGTGTGGTTGGTGAGTATCACAGGTGGTTTGATGTTGGTGCCGATGTGTTATCTGGTCTGGAACTACTTATTTCAAAATAAGTGGGCGCCATTGAGCTCTTACTTAATCAACAATGTTGTTGAGTTCAAAGTCCGTCACATCGCTTTATACAGTGTGTTGCTGGTGGCCAGTATCTTGATACAAACCAGTTTGCCTGATGAGCTAAGACGCTTCGCCCCATTCTGTATGGCTATCCCTATTATCCTGCTTGCCGTTCGTTACGGATGGCAGGGCGCATTACTGGCGACTCTATTAAACAGCGTCGCGCTGATTGCAGCTCATAGTGGAACGTCAAAACTTGAAATTACCGACTTACTCTTGTCTCTATCCGCTCAAACTATTACCGGTATATTGCTTGGTTTAGCGGTTCAAAAGCAGAAAGATCTTAACTCGAAATTGCGAAGTGAGCTTTCCAGAAATCAAAATCTTTCACGTCAGCTGGTAACGGCTGAAGAGTCGGTTCGTCGTGATATTGCCCGTGAGCTGCATGATGAAATAGGCCAGAACATCACTGCTATTCGCACGCAGGCAAGTATTATTAAACGTGTCGATGCCGCTGATATGAGTGTTCGTTGTGCGGGTACGATTGAATCATTGTCTTTGAATGTTTATGACACCACCAAACGTCTACTCACGAAACTAAGACCTAAGATGTTGGACGATCTTGATCTAAAAGATTCTGTAGAGCAGCTTATTCGAGAGATGGAGTTTTCGGATCACGGCGTTGATATCCAGTTAAATTGGCAAGGTGATTACTCGTGCTTGAGTGACACGCTTAAGGTCACTCTCTTCCGTCTGTGCCAAGAATCTTTAAACAATGCTCATAAATATGCTCAAGCGAGCGAAATTAGAATTGAACTGATTCTAGATGATCAGGCTTATCTTCAGATCACAGACAATGGCGTTGGCTTTACAGCGCAAGACCTTCTCAAAGGAATGGGGGTTCGTGGTATGCAGGAGCGTGTTCAGGCGCTCGGCGGCAAGATGACAATCAACGCTAGTGGCTCATTTTCGGGTACCAATATCAGCGTTACATTACCTAAAGTGTGAGAACGAATATGTTTGGATTTCTGCGTTCAACAACGTCCAAGAGTTATGCTCTTACTGATGATGAGGTCAATCAGAGTTATCGCTACTGGCGCCTCCACATCATGATAGGAATGTATGTCGGCTACGCAGGTTTTTACTTCACTCGTAAAACCTTTAACTATGCCGCGCCAGCTATGATCACCGATCTTGGCTTGGACAAAGGTGATATCGGCTTAATTGGCACGCTCTTTTATCTTTCTTACGGCTTATCTAAGTTTATCTCAGGCACGATATCGGATCGTTCAAACCCGCGCTACTTCATGGGGCTTGGCTTAATCGCGACAGGCTTGATCAATATCGCGTTTGGCTTTTCTAGTTCGTTGGCGGCTTTTATCTTGCTTTGGGTGCTCAATGCATGGTTCCAAGGTTGGGGCTGGCCATCGTGTTCTAAGTTATTGACGACTTGGTATTCTCGCTCTGAAAGAGGCTTTCGCTGGGCTATATGGAATACAGCACACAACGTCGGTGGGGCGCTAATCCCTATTCTCGTGGGTTACCTGACGCTGCAATTCAGTTGGCGAGCAGGTTTTATCTGGCCGGGTGTGATTGGTGTTTTTATTGGTCTTATCGTTTGCTGGCGTTTACGTGATAAGCCCACCACAATGGGGCTTCCGACAGTCGGAAAGTGGCGCAATGACCATCTAGAGTTGGCACAAGAGAGCCACGGGCAAGGGTTAAGCTATCGAGAAATCCTGAAAACCTACGTGTTCAGCAACAAGTATATTTGGTTGCTCGCCTTTAGTTATGTGTTGGTTTACATCGTAAGAACAGCAGTCAACGACTGGGGTAATTTATACTTAACCGAAGAGCACGATTACAGTTTGATCAATGCGAACGCAGCTTTGTCTTTGTTTGAGATTGGTGGCTTTGTTGGTTCACTTGTTGCTGGGTGGGGATCGGATAGGTTGTTTGGTGGTAACCGCGGTCCAATGAACATCCTGTTTGCGATTGGTATTTTCCTCTCGGTATCGGCTTTATGGCTTATGCCTTTAACCAACTTTGTGTTTCAAGCTGCTGGGCTGTTTTGTGTAGGCTTTTTTGTTTTTGGCCCTCAAATGCTTATTGGTATGGCGGCGGCTGAATGTTCGCACAAAGATTCTGCCGGGGCAGCGACAGGCTTTGTTGGCTTATTTGCTTACATGGGAGCAGCACTCTCGGGTTATCCATTAGCGCTCGTTTTAGAAACCTACGGTTGGAGTGGGTTCTTCATTACCATCTCTACTTGTGCTGCTGTCATCGGGTTACTGCTACTGCCTTTCCTGCAAGCTCAATCACCTCAGAAAAGTGCAGAAGCTCCTTCTGGCTTTTAAGGCTGCTTCTCGGTAGCAAGATAGTCACTGGTGTTTTCGTTGTAGATGCTTGTATCGCTGCTGTAACCAGTGCGATACAAGCCGCTATCTTATTTCCGGTACTTTCTATGCGTGATATTCAAATGTGACTCTTTTCACGCTTTTCATCGTTCTCACCCGTTTCTAAGAATTTTTCCTATTGCGTCTAAGACCCCATCTCATGTGGGTTTTAGCCGCGCTCTGTAGTCTTTCTAATTATTTACGTTATTAGAAATCAGCTCTCTGAATTGTGTTCAAAGGGCTCACTACGGAAAACGCCATGTCACTCAGCCACTTCTCTGAACACTCATTTTTCCCAATGGAAAACACCATCCAAAATTATGCATGGGGGAGCATTTCTTCGATACGTGAACTGTTTGGCTTTAAGAATGAGTCACAAGAACCGCAAGCGGAAGTTTGGATGGGAGCGCATCCGAAAGGTTGTTCAATGGTTAAGCTTGACCAGCATTTGGTGCCTCTATCTGATCTGATTAATAAGAATAAACCGGCCTATCTATCAAATGATATTGCGCAGGAGTTCGGTGAACTGCCGTTCTTGTTTAAGATCTTAGCGGCAGAAAAAGCGCTGTCTGTTCAGGTTCATCCAAACAAGCGTCAAGCCGAAATTGGCTTTGCAAGAGAGGAGCAAGCAAGCATTCCTCTGAGCGCTGGACACCGTAATTACAAAGACTCGAACCACAAACCTGAATTGGTTTACGCGATCACTGAATATCAAGCGATGAATGGCTTTCGAGAATTCGATGAAATATTAAGTCTGTTCAGAAAGTTGGATTCGAGCGAGCTGGCTAGTTTGGTTGAAGAGTTTGGTAACAACCTTGATTCTCTAGGTTTAGAAGCGTTTTTCCGTGATCTGTTAACGCTAAATGACCAACACAAACATCAAGCATTAGAGCAACTTCTGAATTACGCAGCAGCTCACCAAGACCAAGCAGAGTTTGCTTTGGTTACTGAGCTTAGCCATCAGTACCCGAACGACATCGGTCTGTTTTGTGTTCTGCTGCTTAACTTGATCACACTAAAGCCGGGTGAAGCGATGTATTTGAATGCGAACACTCCGCATGCTTACATTAAGGGAACTGGGCTCGAGATCATGGCAAATTCAGACAACGTGCTGCGAGCAGGTTTAACACCAAAACACATTGATGTCGCCGAGTTGGTTGCCTGTACAGAATTCAAACCGATCCCGTTTGAACGCTTGTTATTCGCGCCCTCAAAACTGGGTCAATGCGATAGCTATGACATCCCGGTTAGTGATTTCAATTTCAATATTTTTCATAGCCCACATCAAGAAGAAGTCATCACAAGCGGTGCTGAAATTTTGATGGCAATAGATGATGATTTAACGCTAATGAGTCAGAAAGGTGAACACTTAACCCTCACTAAAGGGCAATCGGTATTTATCCCAGCCTATATTGGTCACTACGAATTGAGCAGTAATGGTAGAGTGGCTAGGGCGTTTAATTAACGGTGGAGTTTGTGGTCTAGGTCGAGCCTCATTCCCACGAAATTATCATCCCTATCATCAACAATTTGATAGCCAAGTGCCTGATAAAAGCTAATGGCACGAGTGTTACTTTTAAAACTCGATAGACTGACGTGGCTTCGTTGCTGTTCCATGGCTCTCTTATGTATGAGAGTCATGACTTGTATGCTAAGCGAACGGCCTTGATATTGAGGGAAAATGATCAGTAGATGAATATGGTATGCGTTTTCATAAGGCTTAAAGCAGACGAGCCCCACACGTTTCTTTTCGTGATAGATCCAATGAAACCAAGAGGGATGATAATCATTGATTAAGCGTTGACGTTGAAAGTCATCATCCCAGCCGAAAACGCTATCCACGTGTATAAAGATACCTTGCTTAACACACGCAAACAGCTCTTCGAATTCTGAGTTTGAAATGAGTTGGAATTGTAGTTTGTCACCCTTGATTTTCACTCTTTCCACTTCCTTATTCTGAGCTTTTTATAAGCAAAAAATACCATAATCGATTGATAGACGAATTAAACGAAAAAGCCACGCGGTGTGCGTGGCTCTAAAAGTCATATTTGTAGAACTCGTTTAAACGATCTTAAGCGCGTGATGTCGAGTGAGTTGCTTGTGAAGCGAGTCTTTGAGCTCCATGCGTTCTACTTTTAGGTTGTGCATGCTGTCATCATCGATAGGGCTGCCGGAGATTTCTAGCTGACGGATGTCGTAGTCGAGTTGATGGTATTTCTGCATGTCTGCTTTGAATTTTTCGTCGTCGTGGTTGAGCTGAACAATGTCTAATTTAAGATCTGGGAAATCTAAGATAAAGGCATGGTTTTCATTGAGCATTGGCACTTCCTCTCTAGTCGGATTACTAACAGTATAGAAGCTATTTTTTGAAAGAAATGTGGCTCAAAACACAAAGCCGTAAAGCGATCAAAAAAGGGCGTAAACTCGTGGAATGATCCTCGAACTTGCGCCCTTTTTGTGTCTATCGTTATACGTTTATAACTTTAGGTCTATGTGTGAAGCTTACTTCGCTTTCTTACCAGAGCGTTGCTGCTCTTTGTGTGCAAGCTTCTCTTTCTTGCGTTGCTCGATAAGGTGAGCAGCTTCGGCACCTACGTGGGTTTCGCCACGAGCATTCGATAGTTGAACTTGCTTTTCACGTTCACGGAAACGGGCTTTCTGCTCGTCGCTGTGCTTATCAATACATTTAGGGCAGCTTACGCCTTTCTCGAAGTGTTCAGAGGTTTTGTCTTCGTCAGTGATTGGCAAACGACACGCGTTACACACGTCATAACCGCTCTTTTCTAGCTGGTGGTTAACCGCAACACGGCCGTCAAATACGTAGCAGTCGCCTTCCCACATGCTCTCTTCTTCTGGCACTTCTTCTAGGTATTTAAGAATGCCGCCTTCAAGATGATAAACCTCATCAAAGCCTTGCTCTTTCATGTAGGCTGTTGATTTTTCACAACGAATACCACCCGTACAGAACATCGCGACTTTTTTGTGCTTCTTAGGGTCGAGGTTGTCTTCAACGTACTGAGGGAATTCACGGAAAGTTTCCGTGTTTGGGTTTACCGCGTTTTTGAATGTGCCGATGTCGACTTCGTAATCGTTACGAGTATCCACCAAGATCACATCTGGATCTGAGATCAGGTCGTTCCATTCGTTTGGCTTAACGTACGTACCGACAACGTGGCGAGGGTCGATGCCTTCAACGCCCATGGTTACGATCTCTTTCTTAAGCTTAACCTTAGTGCGGTTGAATGGTTGTTCTTCGTTGAACGACTCTTTGTAAACGACATCAGCCAAGCGAGAGTCTTGCTTGAACCATTGAAGAAGGGCGTCGATAGATTCGCGCTTACCAGCAACGGTGCCGTTGATGCCTTCACTCGCAAGTAACAAAGTACCGCGAATTTGTTTGGCTTCTAGCAATTCAGTGAGTGGTTGGCGAATTTCTTGGTAATCATCAAGTGCTACGAATTTATACAGAGCACATACAACATATTGAGACATGGTTTTTCCTTTCTGCGAGCTGGAACGTAAATCCAGAGCGGTTGCCTATTCTGATCATAGCTGGGTATTGAAACCTAGCTCGTCATGATGGCTTATTAAAATCAGGCGCAGTATAACCAAGGCGGTGCGGGACAAAAACCAACCAAACGTAGGGCTATATATCACCTGTTTTATTATGGATTTATGGTCTGAGGGATAAAAAAGGTTCATCGCGG
>NZ_MCZZ01000024.1 GCF_002875705.1 Vibrio sp. 10N.261.45.E2 | reverse complement strand
ACTTCAAAACTAATATTCATGTAAACATGAACATGTAATTCTAAAGCTATTACCCCTCTCTTCTTAAATAAATAGGAACAGAATGGTAATGAATTGACTGTGCCGAATAACTACAAGTAGTTAAACGTATTGGTCACTCAGTTCATTGAAATCAATTTTGATTCCGAAGAATCTGTTTTATCTAACGATAAAACGTTTTGATATTCATCAACGAGTGCCCACACAGATTGATAGGTTTAAATTGTTAAAGAGCTTTACTTCTTGAGCGCTCCTTTTAACTAAGGAGTCTCTCGAAGTGGACGGCCATTTTAGCGAATTAACATTCAGTGTCAAACACTTTTTGAAAATTAATTTTTTGTCGCTTTCCGTCTTACTGATTCTTGCTGAAGCCTTGTGGCGACTGCCGTCTCAGTGGGGTCGCATTATAGGGAACCCTCTCAGGTTAGCAACTACTTTTTCATAAAAAATGAATAAATAGAGGTTAACTGCCTAATAGTTCACCTAAACGTAAAAAAGAGAGCATTTCTGCTCTCTTTTCACTCAAAATCTAAGTGTATTATTAGATAAAGGCGTAAGCATCAGCGTACATATGGTCTCGCTTTGCTGCTTTATTCTGAGTAAATAGGTCTCTTGCAGCACCTGCCATTTCAAAACGACCTGCAATATAGATATCGAAATCAGCCAGTGATTCGAAACTTTGCGTAATCGCTTCAAGTACATTACCAGTTTGGCCGTGCCATACTTCAGGTGCTTCTTCTACTACCGGTACAAAGTGCACATTGCTGTGCTTTTCTGCGATGCCTACTAGCTCTTCTTTTGCATATAACTGGCACTCGTCTTTTGCGCCCCAGTATAAGTGAATCTCTTTTTTGCTGTTTTGCGCGATGCAGTGATCTAGGATTGAACGTACGTAGCTAAAACCAGTACCACCAGCAATCAATAATAGAGGGCGTTCGCTTTCTTCTTTAATCCACGCATCACCGTGTGGTGCATCAATAGCGATATCGCCATCTTCTGCTTGCGCTTTCTTCATCGCTTCAACCACTTCTAATGCGTAAGCATTGTGCTCAGCGGCACCAATATGTAACTCAAGCTCACCTTCATGGCGGCATGGACTGCTTGCAATAGAAAATGGACGTTTATCTTTCTCGCCCATTTCAACCATCAGGTACTGGCCCGCTTTAAAAGAGACAGGTGTTTCTGGGTGAAGTAGGATTTGGTAAGTGTTACAAGCCAAAGGCTCGATAGACTTCACTTTACATTTAATAGTCATGTTCTTCCTCTTACTAACCCTTAATCGGCAAAGGTTAGAACTAAATTACTTTCTGCAAATGCTTGGCAAGCGAAAATCCAACCCTGTTCCTGCTCTTTCTCTGTGAGCATGGGTTCAAGATGGTAACTCACTTGCCCGTCTAATTTTTTACACATACACATCGCGCATGCGCCAACTTGGCAACGGTTTGGGAAATAGATATCGCTGTTGAGCGCAGCATCCAAGACCGTTTGCCCTTTTTCTACTGTGAAACTGATGTTTTCTGGATATAAGACTACTTGGTAGCTCATGAAATTCCTAGCTGTTCCCAGATGCTATCAATCTTTTTCACGACATCAGGATCTTTTGTAATAGGAACGCCCCACTCGCGAAGGCATTCGCCTTCCCATTTATTGGTCGCATCTAATCCCATTTTGGAGTGTCCTGTTTCGTTCTGAAGGAACAACGTATCTCTGGCCGGATCCATTCTTGTTGTTACCGCCCAAATGATGTCATTCCAGTCACTCACTTTGACATCGCCATCACACACGACAACAAACTTATTCTCATCAAATTGAGACCAAACTGCTTCCATGATTTTCTTGCCATTGCCTGCAGCTTGTTTATCAATAGACACCACAACCATGCTTGCGTTGTCGTTCTGTAGATGAATATCAATAATTTCAGGGTGAGCCTTGTTTAACTCAGCCAAGCTACCTTCTATACGTTCACTATTTACTGGTGCTGATTGTACATCAGGCGATAGCGCTAACTCTGCATCCCACTTCTTAGTGATATCTAGACCCATCTTAGAGCCCAACCCAACTACGGGTGATGCAAAATCCAACGAGTCGATAGGCGTGTTCTCTATCAACAAGCTATCGCGTGACGGATCCATATGTTCGCACATCGCTGTAGTTACTTGAGACCAATCGCGTGCATCCACATTTTCATCACACACCAATACAAATTTGGTGTACATGAATTGGCGTAAGAAAGACCATACACCCATCATCACACGCTTAGCGTGACCTGGATATTGCTTCTTCATAGTCACTACAGCCATTCGGTACGAACAGCCCTCAGGTGGCAGGTAAAAGTCTTCTATCTCTGGGAACTGCTTTTGAAGGATAGGAACAAACACTTCGTTTAATGCAACACCCAATACCGCAGGCTCATCCGGTGGACGGCCAGTATACGTGCTGTGGTAAATAGGATTCTCACGCATGGTTACATGAGTAATCGTAAACACATGGTGCTTTTCTTTCTCGTTGTAGTAACCCGTGTGGTCTCCGTATGGGCCTTCGTCCGCGAATTCATTCGGGTCGATGTAACCTTCCATCACGATTTCCGCACTTGCAGGGACTTCTAAGTCATTGCTGATGGATTTAACGACCTCGGTTTTACTGCCGCGTAATAAGCCTGCAAACGCGTATTCAGATAAAGTATCCGGCACTGGTGTAACCGCGCCAAGAATGGTGGCAGGGTCTGCGCCAAACGCTACTGATACTGGGAATGGTTTACCTGGATTAGTTTCCATCCAATCGCGCAGATCCAACGCACCACCACGGTGGGCTAACCAACGCATGATGATTTTATTCTTGCCGATCTTCTGCTGACGATAGATACCTAAGTTTTGACGTTTCTTGTTAGGACCACGAGTAACCGTTAAACCCCACGTTAGCAATGGCGCGACATCGTCAGCCCAACAGCTCATCACGGGAATTTTATCTAGATCGACGTCGTCGCCTTGCCACACCACTTGTTGGCAAGCCGCTTTTCGAAGACGTTTAGCCGGCATGTTTAAGACTTGCTTAAACACAGGCAGTTTATCAAGAGCATCTTTAAAGCCTTTTGGTGGCTCAGGTTCTTTTAGGTAAGCAAGCAACTTACCCACCTCACGCAATTCTTTGACTTCCTGACGCCCCATACCAATAGCAACACGATTAGGTGTACCAAATAGATTGGTCAAAACAGGCATGTCATAGCCTACTGGATTTTCAAACAAAAGAGCCGGGCCACCAGCACGTAGAGTACGGTCGCTAATCTCGGTCATTTCGTAGTCTGGATCAACTGGGTGAGAAATGCGTTTCAACTGACCAATACTTTCAAGGTGGTCGATAAAATCACGTAAATCTTTAAAACTCATAGGACTTCTACATGCTGATTATTCTGCGCTCAGTATATCAAAAAGGGTGACACTGAGATCCCCCTTTTTAGTGTGGTTATTGAGAGGCAAAATCCACTTTACGGTAATGCTTGCTCGATCAAAGAGCTCTTCACCTGAGGGTTATCATTGACGAGATCTTGCAACCATCGCGTATGACCTTGCTTGGCGAGTTCACGCGCGACTAATGGTGCGTCATCGGCAATCGCCATCCGAGAGACAAGAAACTGCTTCACCTCTTCTGATAATGGATTAACCTTGGTGAGTAAAGTAATTGCTTCATCTTTCAAGCGCGGGTTTTTAGTCGCAGCCATTACCTGCTCAAGCGCGAACGTTTGTTTGGTTTCGGCAAGGCGAACTAACTCACTTTGGCTATGATAATCGGCCTTCATTCGCCATAGAATCTTATAGACCTCTGGGTCTTCGCTCACTTGCGCTAATCGAACCACTACCTCAGTAGAAGGTAACCAGCTAACAATAGAAGATTCGGTAAGTTGCTTGGTCAGATAATCAACCGCTTCAGGAGACAAACTGTCTAGTTCTCTGATGAGCAGTGCTTCTCGCGTTTGAACTTGATGCTCAGATCCAGATAACCACTCTTTTAGGTCGAGTTCCTGTTTCTCTGCATCTAGTACAAACACCAGTGTCTTCTGATCTTGGCGCCACTGTTTGATAAGGCGATTAGCAATTGATGGGTAATTAAAGGCTGGTACCGTAAACTCATAGCCATCTCCACGCTCTAACACTTGATAAGTAGGCGTGATAGCGAGTTGCTGCTCGATAAAGATAGACATCTTGGGAGTGAGTGCGATTTGTTGCTTTTCAAGCTTCTTCAAGAGCTGGTAACGTGCCACCTCTTGCTGGGGAAATGTCAGACGCTCAAGCGCAAAACGTAGCGAATTGACTTCGTCACGTACGACAAGCTCGAGTAATTCAGCAGTTTTCAGTTTTACTTGATCATTCTCAAGCCAAGACTCTACTGTAAGTGGAGACATCTCGGTGGCATAGCTCATACCAACCGGTGAAAATAACAGTGAAGTAGACAGGAGTAATGATGACAACAGTCCATGTTGCATTTTAACTTCCTTGTAACACTTTTGCTCATTCTGCAAGCTGTCGTAAAAAAATGCAAATAAAAAGCGCCACCCGAGGGCAGCGCTTATTAAATAACAATCAGCTAATCAATATTACTGACGACGCATTGCGTCAAAGAACTCATCGTTCGTTTTGGTCATTGCTAGCTTGTCGATAAGGAATTCCATTGCATCGATTTCGCCCATTGGGTGAACAATCTTACGCAGGATCCACATCTTCTGTAGTTCATCGCTCTTCGTAAGAAGCTCTTCACGACGAGTACCAGAGCGGTTGAAATCAATCGCAGGGAAGACACGCTTTTCAGCAATCTTACGGTTAAGGTGCAGTTCCATGTTACCTGTACCTTTGAATTCTTCGTAGATAACTTCATCCATCTTAGAACCAGTATCAACCAGTGCTGTTGCGATGATAGTTAAGCTACCGCCTTCTTCTACGTTACGTGCCGCACCGAAGAAACGCTTTGGACGATGTAGAGCATTCGCGTCAACACCACCAGTAAGAACTTTACCTGATGAAGGAATCACAGTGTTGTATGCACGAGCTAGACGAGTAATAGAATCCAGTAGGATAACTACATCTTTCTTGTGTTCAACAAGGCGTTTTGCTTTCTCGATAACCATTTCTGCAACTTGTACGTGGCGAGATGCTGGTTCATCGAATGTTGAAGCAACTACTTCGCCTTTAACTAGACGCTGCATTTCTGTTACTTCTTCTGGACGCTCATCGATAAGTAGAACCATTAGTTCACACTCAGGATGGTTACGAGCAATACTTTGAGCAATATTTTGCAGAAGCATTGTCTTACCCGCTTTAGGCGGGGCAACAATCAGACCACGCTGACCTTTACCAATTGGAGATGCAAGGTCAAGAATACGAGCCGTAATATCTTCAGTCGCACCATTACCCGCTTCCATAACCATACGTTCGTTGGCGTGAAGAGGAGTAAGGTTTTCGAAAAGAATCTTATTACGAGCGTTGTCTGGCTTGTCGTAGTTAACCGTGTTTACTTTAAGTAGTGCAAAGTAACGCTCACCGTCTTTAGGTGGACGGATTTTACCGCCAATAGAGTCACCTGTACGAAGGTTAAAACGACGAATTTGGCTTGGTGATACGTAGATATCATCAGGGCCAGCCAGGTATGAACTGTCGGCGCTACGTAGGAAGCCAAAACCGTCTTGAAGAATTTCTAGAACACCATCACCAAAGATGTCTTCACCACTTTTTGCATGCGCTTTAAGGATGGAGAAGATAATGTCTTGTTTTCTTAGGCGAGCTTGATTTTCAAGACCTAAGCTTTCGCTAAGTTTAACAAGCTCAGACACAGGTCTGTTCTTCAGTTCAGTAAGATTCATAGTGGTGGAAGTTTGTTTAGTCAAAATAGGATCTGTTTTCTTAAGTTAAGAAGGATTTGGTCACAGGATCGACCAAGAAGAGAAATTCGTTCAATTAACGTGCGATAAATTAGCACTAAAACTAAGACTAGTCCATAGCTTAGAAAAAACAAAACCGCGCATTTGTTAACTGCACGGTTTCTTTTCAATTGCTGACCTGATTAAAGGTTAGCGTCTAAGAACTCTTTAAGTTGAGTTTTAGATAGAGCACCAACTTTAGTCGCTGCTACGCCGCCATCTTTGAAAAGAAGTAGCGTTGGAATGCCGCGAATACCAAATTTTGGTGGAGTACCAGCATTTTGGTCGATATTTAATTTACCGATTGTGAGCTTGCCTTCGTACTCGTCTGCGATTTCGTCAAGAATCGGCGCAATCATTTTACATGGACCACACCATTCAGCCCAAAAATCAACAAGAACAGGGCCTGCAGCGTTGATTACATCGTTATCAAAACCGTCATCAGTTAGCTGCAAAATCTTATCACTCATCTTCCACTCCAATGTATTTTTTAGAACTGGTTGGATGATAACCAGTAAATAGATGCCCTATTGGAATGTATTTACTTTCGTATTGCAAGCTTAAGCTGATATTCTATAGCAATGAAAAAGACGCATATCACAGAGCAAAAGTTCGCCGACTTGGATTTACTTCCGCAAGTCATTGAAGGATTGGAGAAAAAAGGGTTCGATTATTGTACCCCGATCCAAGCCTTGGCGCTCCCGGTACTGCTCACCGGCCAAGACATTGCAGGCCAGGCCCAAACGGGTACTGGTAAAACGCTTGCGTTTCTTACTGCTACTTTTAACCACCTGCTAAAAACACCTGAGCATGAAGGGCGTAAGCCTAACCAGCCACGTGCGATTATTATGGCACCAACGCGTGAACTCGCGATTCAGATCTACAACGATGCTGAATCTCTGGTTGAAAGCACAGGTATCAAAGCCGCACTTGCTTACGGTGGCGAAAGCTATGACAAGCAATTAGGTAAGATCGAAGAAGGCGCAGATATCTTAATTGGTACGACTGGCCGCATCATCGATTTCTACAAGCAGAAGGTATTTAACCTTAACCACATTCAAGCCGTTGTTCTTGACGAAGCTGATCGCATGTTCGATCTTGGTTTCATCAAAGACATCCGCTTCTTGTTCCGCCGTATGCCTGAGCCAAAAGATCGCCTGAACATGTTGTTCTCTGCGACATTGTCTTACCGCGTACAAGAGCTAGCGTTCGAACACATGCACAACCCAGAGCATGTAGTTGTTGAACCAGAGCGTAAAACAGGTCACCGTATTCAGGAAGAGCTGTTCTACCCTTCAAACGAACACAAAATGGCACTTCTGCAGACTCTAGTTGAAGAAGAGTGGCCAGAGCGCGCTATCATCTTCGCTAACACTAAGCACAAATGTGAGTCTGTTTGGGGCCACCTAGCTGCAGATGGTCACCGTGTTGGCCTGCTAACTGGCGATGTTCCTCAGAAGAAACGTGAAAAGATTCTTGAGCAGTTCACTAAAGGTGATGTTGACCTACTTGTCGCAACCGACGTTGCAGCTCGTGGTCTACACATACCTCAAGTAACACACGTATTCAACTTCGACCTACCTGATGACTGTGAAGATTACGTTCACCGTATCGGCCGTACCGGTCGTGCTGGTGCAAGTGGTCACTCGATCAGCTTTGCTTGTGAAGATTACGCAATCAACTTGCCACCAATCGAAGAATACATTGAGCATGCTATCCCTGTGTCTGACTACGATGCTTCTGCACTATTAGAAGATCTACCAGCACCATTGCGTTTACGTACACGTAACCCGCAACAACGCCGCTCAAACAACAATGGCCCACGCAACGGTAACCGTAAACCAAACCAGAACCGTCGCCCACGCCAACCGCGTCATAACAAGGAAGCTTAGTCGCTTATGAGTCAAACAGTGTCACCACCGCTTTACGCTGCAATCGACCTCGGGTCGAACAGTTTTCATATGCTCGTTGTGCGTCATATCGATGGCAGCGTACAAACCATGGCTAAAATTAAGCGCAAAGTGCGTTTAGCTGCAGGCTTAGATGAAAATAATGCGCTTAGTACAGAAGCCATGCAGCGCGGTTGGGACTGTTTGAGTCTCTTTGCAGAGCGACTGCAAGATATTCCGAAAGAAAATATCCGCATTGTGGGTACAGCGACCCTACGTACTGCTATCAATGTGGATATCTTTCTCGAGAAAGCGAACCAGATACTTGGTTACGACATCAATGTTATCTCCGGCGAAGAAGAAGCTGCGACCATTTATAAAGGCGTAGCACACACTTCTGGTGGCAGCGGCCGCCGACTGGTTGTTGATATTGGTGGCGCAAGCACCGAGATGATCATTGGTGAAGGCTTCTCCGCGAAAGCACTAACCAGCTTAAAAATGGGCTGTGTTACTTGGCTTGAGCGCCACTTTAAAGATCGCCAATTAACCGCAACCAACTTTAACAATGCCATTGAAGCGGCGAAGTCGACGTTGGCTCCTATACTAGATAGCTACACTGATATCGGATGGGACGTGTGTGTTGGTGCTAGTGGTACCGTTCAGGCACTGCAAGAAATCATGTTGGCGCAAGGCATGGATGAGGTTATTACTCATGCCAAACTTAAGCGTCTACAAAAACAAGCGATGATTACAGAGCGCTTAGAAGAGCTTGAGATTGAAGGTTTAACCCTTGAGCGCGCACTAGTGTTCCCAAGTGGTCTTTCTATTCTTATCGCGATTTTTGAGCTGCTTGAAATAGATTCAATGACACTCGCAGGCGGCGCACTCCGTGAAGGCTTAGCCTACGAGATGGTTGATGAACTACGCCAAGAAGATATCCGAGCTCGTACCATTAAGAGTGTTCAATCACGCTATCAAATGGACGTAAGCTACGGTGAACAAGTTGCTGTAGTCGCACAGACTCTGCTAGATCAGGCGGGTGCCGAAGAGTGGGTTTCAGAACCACAAGCTGGTGTGCTATTGCAAACTGCAGCCAAGCTTCATGAGATTGGTTTAACCATCGATTTCAAAAAAGGCGGCGAACACAGCGCTTACCTACTGCAAAACTTAGACCTGCCTGGCTTTACTCGAGCACAAAAGCACTACTTGGGTGAGTTGACTCGTCGCTACCGTGAACAGTTAACCTCATTACCTGAGCAGCATGCTATTTCAGGCACCAGCAGCAAGCGTATCTTACGTATTTTGCGTTTAGCTATTTTGTTGACTCATCGTCGCAATCCAGCACTAGAGCCTGAGTTTAAGCTTGCAACCGATGGTAACAATCTGACCTTGACGCTTTCTAAGCAATGGCTAGCAGACAACCCGCTGACCGCTGCTGAGCTAGAGATCGAGTCGAATAGACAAACCGATATTGGCTGGCCATTGAATATTGAATGCCTCTGATATTAGTATCTGACGCTAGAAATTAAAAAAGCCCAAGTTAGTAGACTAACTTGGGCTTTTTCTTATCTTTGCATTAATGCGTTTCTAATCTGATCCTTAAACGTTCACGCCTGTCGCTTTAAAGTCAGGGTTCACAGCCGTTAGCTTTCTAACAATGTAGTTCAGAAGCACGCCGTACATAGGCACGAATAAGCCTAAGCTGATGATAAGTTTGAATCCGTAATCGACTAAGGCAATCTCAGTCCAATGCTCGGCCATGAATGGATCTGGGCTTTGGTAGAAAGCAATCGCAAAGAACGCGATGGTATCAATAGCATTACCGAATAACGTTGAGCATGTTGGGGCAACCCACCATTGTTTAAGCTGACGTAGGCGGTTGAAAACATGCACATCCAAGATTTGACCCAGTAAATAAGCCATGAAGCTCGCCGCAGCGATACGTGCAACAAACAAGTTGAATTCGCCTAGTTGGCTAAAGCCTTGGAATGAACCTTCAAAAAACACCACTGACAAAAAATAAGAAACGGCCAGTGCAGGTAGCATCACTAAGAAAATGATTTTACGAGCAAGTTGCGCACCAAAAATGCGTACAGTCAGATCAGTCGCTAGAAAGATAAACGGGAAAGTGAAAGCACCCCAAGTGGTGTGCATACCGAAAACGGTAAAAGGTAGCTGAACCAGATAGTTGCTTGACGCAATGATGACTAAATGGAACAAAACTAATAGTGCTAGGGCTTTGCGCTGTTGCGCAGGGGTAAAGTTACTCATGCTGTACCTTTTTAGTTTGGTTTGGGGGTGAGGGAACCCAAATCGAGTCATTTCTTCGAATAATCAAAGAAAGCTCTTACCAATAATGTGAATTAAAAATGTATCTATAATTTGCTCTATTGAGCGGCGGGCGATTATACATTAATCAATATTGGCTGCAACGGTGAGAACAAACGCAAACGTTTATTCTCACTTTTATTGGTGAATGGCGTTAGAAACTATGTTTTAAAAGCCAGGTTTAAAAGCTACGTTTGGAAGCGATGCTAAAAGTTAGAAACCGCGCTTAAAAAGCGTCGCGAGATAATCAAACTCTTCTCGGCTTTCTTCCGCGTTTAACAACTCAAACCAGATTGATTCACTGTAATGTTCTGACTTTAAGAACATCCGACAGTCTTCAAAATCGATCAACCAAGAGTGCATGTCGGCGTCCCATTGCTTTTCAATAACAGATGCTGACAGTAACGCCACCAGCTTTTCACCTAACACTTCGTAAGAATCAAAATCAAAACTTGGAGACGTAATCAATAAACGCCCTTCCTCAGCCAAATACTCTCTTAAGCCAAATTCTGTTTGTGTTGTCATTTCCCTATAAACCTTATTCTTATCCGATGAACCAATCATTTTTATGAGCTTTGGCTTTCTTAAAACGATCCTAAAAATTAACCGTGTATCGTGATGTGATCTTGAATCAAATCTAAGAATGGGTCTGCGTACTTATCGAGTTTACGCTGACCAACACCGTTAACCGCCAGCATCTCACCGTATGAGGTTGGCAGCACTTCAGCCATATCAATCAAAGTCGCATCACTGAATACCACATAAGGTGGTAAACCATCTTCATCAGCAATCGACTTGCGCAACTTACGTAGCTTCGCAAACAGCTTCTTATCGTAGTTCTTGCTGCTTAGCTTATCGGACTTAGCATTACGCACTGCGGTGTCTAGACGAGGAACAGCTAACTCGAGCGTCATTTCTCCGCGTAGCAGTGGGCGCGCTTCTTCAGTCAGTTGCAACGTTGAGTTACGGGTGATGTTTTGGAACAACAACCCCTTATGAATTAGTTGCCTGAAGATACTGATCCAGTAATCATGACTGTGGTCACGGCCAATGCCGTAGGTAGACAGCTTATCGTGGCCATTATCGCGCACACGGATATTCTGCATACCGCGCATTACTTCAACCACGTAGCCCATACCAAACGACTGATTCACACGGTACACACAAGACAACGCCTTTTGCGCTTCTTGGGTCGCATCAAAATGCTTAGGTGGATCAAGGCAGATATCGCAGTTGCCACATTGCTTCTCACGATATTCACCAAAATAGTTCAGTAGCACCTGACGACGACAAGTTTGCGCCTCAGCAAAGGCACTCATCGCATTCAGCTTGTGCATCTCAACTTGCTTCTGTGGGCCTTCTTCTTTTTCATCAAGCATACGACGCAGCCACCCCATATCAGCAGGGTCAAACAGCATCATGGCTTCAGCAGGCAAACCATCACGACCCGCTCGACCGGTCTCTTGATAGTAAGATTCGATGTTGCGTGGAATATCAAAGTGCACCACAAAGCGTACGTTGGGTTTGTTGATGCCCATACCGAAGGCAACAGTCGCGACCACGATCTGAATATCATCGCGCTGGAAGGCTTCTTGAACGTAAGCGCGTTCATCGGTGTCCATGCCGGCGTGATAACCCGCAGCGCGAATGCCGTTATTGCACAGCTTCTCGGTCACCATCTCCACTTTCTTACGGCTACCACAATAGATGATGCCGCAGTTGCCCTTTTGTGTTTCTAGGTAGCGAACCACCTGTGATACGGGTTTGTGCTTCTCAACCAGGTTGTAGCGAATATTAGGGCGATCAAAGCTGCCTAAGTAAGTGTGCGGATCGATAAGCTGCAGACGCGAGATAATATCTTTACGTGTAGCATCGTCGGCGGTTGCCGTGAGCGCCATATAAGGCACATGCGGGAAATACTGTTTAAGTTGACCTAACGATGCGTATTCAGGGCGGAAGTCATGTCCCCACTGAGAGATACAGTGTGCTTCATCAACTGCAATCATTGAAAGTGGTAAGCCTTGAAGACGCTCGATAAAGTCACGCATCAATACACGCTCTGGTGACACATACACCATTTTCAGCTGACCTGAATTCATACGGTTGAACACATTCAACAACTGGTCGCGGGGCATTGAAGAGTTAATACACTCAGCTGCCACACCATTGGCTTTCAACTGATCGACTTGGTCTTTCATCAATGAGATAAGCGGCGAGATAACCAGAGTCAGCCCTTCACGAACTAAAGCAGGGATCTGGTAACACAAAGATTTACCACCACCGGTTGGCATAATCACCAAGCTATCTTTGCCTTCAACGGCCAAATCAATGACCTCTTGCTGACCATCGCGAAAGGTTTGATAACCAAACACATCTTGTAAGATGGTTTGCGCATCATTCGCGGGGGTTGGTATTTGCTCAGCAATCAGAGTGGCGGTCATTGTGGTTCCTAATCGAGGTATGAAATCAGCAAGCATCTTCGGCAAGCAAGTCGCACATTGTAGAGGGGAACGCTGGCGAATTAAACCGCAAATTGTTAGGTGAAAAGGGTTATCGCTCCTATACTGACCAACTCTCTTATAAATCTTATTAATAAGCACTCAGTGCTAGAGAAAGATGCATGACTCCAGAAGAACAACAACGTACGCGCCAAGGAATTTTGCTTGCTGTCGGTGCTTACACCATGTGGGGTATCGCCCCTATATATTTCAAATCGTTAAGTGACGTTTCCCCATTAGAGATCCTTAGCCACCGTGTAGTATGGTCTTTTTTCCTACTTGCTTTCTTACTACACATTGGCCGCAGCTGGCGTAAAGTCTGCGACACTTTGACCTCGAAACCAAAAATGCTCTATTTGGTGGCGACGTCTGTTTTAGTGGGTGCTAACTGGCTGATCTTTATCTGGGCGGTCAACTCCAATCACATGCTTGATGCCAGCTTGGGGTATTACATCAATCCACTGATCAACGTGTTACTCGGAATGCTGTTCCTTGGCGAACGCTTGCGTAAACTGCAATGGTTTGCGGTGGCTCTGGCTGCGATTGGTGTATTAATTCAATTAATTGCCTTCGGCTCAGTGCCGATCGTCGCCATTGCCCTAGCCTTTAGCTTCGGTTTTTATGGCTTACTGCGTAAGAAAGTCAGCTTAGAGGCGCAAACGGGGTTGTTCATTGAAACTCTGGTGATGCTGCCGCTCGCCGCAACCTACTTGCTGTTTATTGCCGATAGCCCGACCTCAGACTTATCGATGAACCCGATGCAACTCAACCTGTTACTGATTGCTGCCGGAGTGATCACCACGGTTCCACTGCTTTGTTTTACTGGCGCTGCAACCCGCTTGAAGCTATCGACACTCGGGTTCTTCCAATACATTGGACCAAGCTTAATGTTCTTTTTAGCGGTGCTGATTTATGGCGAAGCCTTTACTTCAGATAAAGCGATTACCTTCGCCTTTATTTGGGGCGCTCTGGTTATTTTCAGCTTTGATGGCCTACGTAACAACAAGAAGAACAAACGCGCTAAGCAGTCACACTGATCGTTTTTTACAAGACAATCCCTTAATACGAAGATAAGCTTGGTTGAATTGATGACTATTTGACCAAGCTTTTTTGTACCATGGATAAAGTCCACTACTACTCTACTCCAACAGAAGATATCAGCCTGATCCAAGCTCAGTACCAAGAGTTTGCCTTTCAGCGCCACTATCATTTGGACTTTCACATTGGCTTAATTACCCAAGGACAGCAGAAATTCGTCTATAAAGGGACGAGCCATAATGTTGGTGCTGGCCAAGTTGTTATCATGCCACCCGATGAACTGCATGATGGACACTCCAAGCTCGATTCGGGTTATCAAGTCAGTGTGTTTGCGGTTTCTCCCCAATGGTTTCAAGATCTTGCCGATCCCAAGAAAAATGGTCACACATTAAGCTTTTCTGAGTTAATCCTCTCCGATCAAGCTGCATTTTCACAATTACGCAACTTACATGGCCTGTTAATCAATCAAAACATCAGCCAACTCGCTCAAGATTGCTTACCTTTCGAAGGATTCTCGACGATTGTCGATCGTTATGCGGAATTTGGATCGAAAAGCGACATCAAACTGGGTAATCAATCGATTGATACACTCAAAGATTATTTGATGGCGAATTTGGATCAACCAGTGCGATTAGAACAACTGTCTGAGTTGTGTGGTTTAACCACGACTCAATTCCAACGCCATTTTAAAAACAAAATGGGCATTACGCCTTATGCATGGCTGAGCCGTTTACGCATGGAACAAAGCATGCGCCTGATTAAGTCTGGGATATGTGGTACTAAGGTTGCGCACCAAGTTGGCTTCTATGATCAGGCACACTTCTCTAAGGCTTTCAAAACCACGTTCGGCGTACCACCCTCACAAATCAACTAAGTGTTGATAATTTACAATTGCTCGATTTCAAATCACGGTAAGCTACGCTCAATACGATTACTTATTTAAAAATAGCGGCAACGTTATTGAGAACTGACGATGAACGAAGTCACCATACTGATCACCCTAGCCTCTATCCACTTCATCGCTTTGATGAGCCCCGGCCCTGATTTTGCGTTAGTCGTGCAAAATGCGACGCGTCACGGACGACAGACAGGCTTGTACATTGCGCTTGGTTTATCTTGCGGGATCTTGCTGCACTCATTGCTGAGCCTGACGGGAATCAGTTACCTAGTCCACCAACAACCGACATTATTTGCCATTATCCAACTAGCCGGCGGTAGCTACTTACTGTACTTAGGTTACGGAGCACTTAAAGCAACCTGGCAAATCATTCAGAACCACGATGATGATGCCGATATCGTCAATTCCAAAGATCTGATTCTGACCAACAAGCGAGATGCATTTTCTAAAGGGTTTATGACCAACATTCTCAACCCAAAGGCTTTGGTGTTCTTTATCAGCTTGATGTCGAGCCTAGTGCCTGCCGACATGTCTCTGTCAAGTAAAGGCTTTGCGCTCATCATCCTATTTGGTCTGTCTCTATTTTGGTTCTCACTACTGGCGTGGATGCTTTCGACTAAGGCATTGCAAAAGAAACTCAGCGAAGCAACAGTATACATCGATGGCTTATGTGGCGTGGTATTCAGCCTTATTGGCGTGAGTATTCTTTGGCAGTCGCTGTCCGGTTTAATCGCTTAAATTCGAATCAAGATTACAATTCATTAACAACACTCTGGCTATCTCATCTTTCCACTGCCAATCTAGCTCTGCATATTAAAAGGAGAAGATCATGCAGTGGAAAACAAAACTAACAACCCTCGCCACTTCTACCCTACTTTTTGCCTCTCACGTCAGTTGGGCAAATCAAGCTGCCGATTCCGTCGCACCCGAACAAAGTAGTGGTTTAGAAACCAAACAGCTCGTTAAAGCCAATGACTGGATGGTCACAGCAGCCAACCCATTAGCAACACAGGCTGGAGCTGATGTGCTTGCTCGTGGTGGTAACGCCATTGATGCCATGGTAGCGGTTCAGCTCATGCTTGGCTTAGTAGAACCTCAGTCATCAGGTATTGGTGGTGGTGCGTTCCTTGTTTATTTTGATGGCAAGGATAAGCAACTCAAAACCTACGATGGTCGTGAAACAGCACCACTTGATGCCACACCACGTCTATTCCAAGACGAAAACGGACAACCTCTTAAATTCTATGATGCTGTGGTTGGCGGCCGTTCTGTTGCGACACCGGGCACGGTGCAATTGTTGTGGGACACTCACCAGAAATACGGCAAGTTAGAATGGGCATCACTTATTAAGCCCATTGCTCAGCTAGCTGAAGAAGGTTTTACCATCAGCCCACGTTTAGCGACCTTGATTGAAAATGACCAAGAACGACTAAGCCGCTTTGCAACAACTAAAGCCTACTTCTTCAATGCCGATGGCAGCCCGAAAACCGCAGGTACTCTACTTAAGAACCCTGAATACGCGGCAACGTTAAACGCTATCTCAAAGGATGGTGCTAAGGCTTTCTATCAAAGCGAGATTTCTGCTGACATCATCAATACAGTACAAACCGCGAAAGGGAACCCGGGCGTCTTGGCGCAAAAAGACTTCGATGCGTATTCAATTAAGCAACGTGAACCGGTTTGTTCCGCTTATGAGAGCTACGATATATGCGGAATGGGACCACCAAGTTCAGGCGCATTAACGGTTGGACAGATCTTAGCGATGACCGAGCAGTTTGCTCTGAAATCCTGGGGACCAAACGATGCAAAATCTTGGCAAGTGTTAGCGGACGCTTCTCGTTTAGCCTTTGCAGACCGTGGTATGTACATGGCAGACCAAGATTACGTGCCAATGCCAACCCAAGGGTTAGTGAATACTGACTATTTGCAGGAACGTGCCCAGTTAATTACTGCTGGAAAGGCATTAGAGAGTGCGCCATCAGGCACCCCACCGTGGGATCACGCCATGCTACGAAGCCAAGATGTATCTATTGAGCTGCCTTCCACCAGCCACTTCAATATTGTTGATAGCGATGGCAATGTCGTATCGATGACCACCACCATTGAGAATGCTTTTGGCTCACGCCTGATGGTAAGAGGCTTCCTACTCAATAACGAACTAACCGACTTCTCATTCAAGACTCATAACGATGGCAAGCCTATCGCGAACAGACTTGAACCGGGTAAGCGTCCACGTTCTTCAATGGCACCGACCATCATCATGCAAGACAATAAACCTTACATGGCGATCGGTTCTCCGGGCGGCAGCCGCATCATAGGTTATGTCGCACAAGCCATTATTGCCCATACCCAGTGGGACATGGATATCCAACAAGCGATCAACCAACCTCACTTCCTAAACCGTTTCGGAACCTTAGATTTGGAAAAAGGAACACCGGCGGAAAACTTCAAACCTGAGCTAGAAAAGATGGGATTTGAGGTCAACGTTCGCGATCTTAACTCGGGTTTACACGCCATTCGCATCACAAAAGATGGTCTAGAAGGTGCTGCAGACCCTCGTCGTGAAGGTGCCGCTATCGGCCAATAAGGGAAAATACTCCCTTTTTACTCCCTGTCTTGTGCGAGATCTCTTACAAGGCAGTGAGTAAATATCGATATTTAACTGCGAAATTAAGCACCTAGACATTGTAACCAATTGAAATTAAACAATACGTACATTTATCATTCAAATAATTATATAGAAATTCGCTTATGCACCATTGCTGATAAATAAGGAATCGGTAATATGAATGGTGTCGGAAGGATGCTGACACGGAACAGGAAACGCCAAGGACTTGGTTATCTTCAGGATGAAGATTCGATTACTCAGGATGAATAATCGGCATGGATAGCGAAATGGACATTGAATGGACGCAATAGTAACTAGGATGGTTGCTACTAAGGAAAGACAATGGACACCTCTGGACGAGGAAAGGACTGAACATCAGGATGATGTAAAGGACACCGCTCAAGGAACAAGTGACGCGCGCTAACGAGGATTGTTGGCAGATCAGGATAAGATCAAGGACACCGCTAGGAAGGCGACGAAAGGAATACGCTGAAGGATAACAGCACACTATCATGGATTTGATGCATGGAGCACACTTAGTAGCCGGATTGCTGCGAGTAAGACTATAGACCCCGATGAGCGCAAGCTCTCGGGGTTTTTCTTTATCTGTCGTCCCACCTTTTCTTCCCCTAAAACAAATAAATCAAAGACCTTTGATTACAATTCTGACATTTAAAGCATTCACATCTTAATCACTTCCGAGTAACGTAAGTCTTACTAGGCTCAACTAGTTTCATAACCATAATTAAATTAAGGACAAATTCATGTCACACGTTACCTTCAAAGGCGCTGCTGTACCGCTAACTGGCACATTCCCACAAACTGGCGAACAAGCACCAAGCTTTGCACTGACTGCAGGCGATCTTTCTGAACTGACTCTTGCTTCTCTTGCAGGCAAGAAAGTCGTTCTAAACATCTTCCCAAGCATCGATACAGCAACTTGTGCAATGAGCGTACGTACGTTCAACGCAAAAGCGGCAGAGCTTGAGAACACGGTTGTTGTTTGTATTTCTGCTGACCTTCCATTTGCTGCGGGTCGTTTCTGCGAGCTTGAAGGCATTGAAGGCGTTCAACACGCTTCGACTTTCCGTTCTCCTGAGTTCGCATCAGACTACGGCGTAGCGATTGCTGAAGGTCCACTAGCAAGCCTAACAACACGTTCAGTTGTCGTTGTTGATGAAAAAGGTGTGGTAACACACAGCGAGTTGGTTGCAGAGATCACTGAAGAGCCAAACTACGAAGCGGCACTTGCAGCACTGTAAGATCCCTTCTAGTCAGCCATCTATTGTGATCGCTTAAAGCGGTACGCAATAAAAAAGAGCAGCCATTGGCTGCTCTTTTGGTTTTCAATAATCAACGGTTATTAGATGCTGAAGTAATAGATTAAAGCTGCTCTAAACGCGCGTAAGCCGTCACTAACCACTTAATCCCTTCACCGTTAAACGCCACTTGCACTCGGCTCTGTGGACCACTTCCTTCAAAGTTGATGATAGTGCCTTCACCAAACTTAGGGTGCTTCACGCGAGAACCCAAGCTAAAGCCTGTTTCATTGAAGTTCTCTTTCACTGCGGTTTGGCTAAAGCGACCACTGCTTGCAGGACGGCTGACTTGCGCTTTCATACGTACTTCATCCAGACATGTCTCCGGCAGCTCACGAATAAAGCGTGATGGCTTATGGTACTTATCCTGACCGTACAAACGACGCATCTCAGCATAAGTGATGTAAAGCTTCTCCATCGCACGGGTCATGCCTACGTAACACAGGCGACGCTCTTCTTCTAAACGCCCCGCTTCTTCGGCAGACATCTGGCTTGGGAACATGCCTTCTTCGACACCCACCATGAACACCATTGGAAACTCTAGGCCTTTAGCGCTGTGTAGGGTCATTAACTGAACCGCATCGTCAAACTCATCGGCCTGACCTTCACCCGCTTCCAAAGCTGCGTGAGTTAAAAACGCCGTCAGCATGCTCATCTCATCCGCTTCTTCCGGCTTTTCAAACTGGCGCGTTGCCGTTACCAATTCTTCCAAGTTCTCAATACGTGCCTTCGACTTCTCGCCTTTCTCTTGCTCGTACATCGCAAACAGACCCGACGATTTGATCACGTGGTCAGTTTGTTCATGTAGGCTAAGCTCTAACGTGTCATCTTCAAGCGCATTAATTAACTCGATAAAACGGCTTAAGGCACCAGCAGCACGGCCTGGCAGCACTTGTTCTTCTATTAGAGCAAGACTTGCTTGCCACATCGTTGCACCACGGTCACGCGCTGCGAAACGAATTGTCTCTAGGGTTTTATCACCCAAGCCACGCGTTGGTGTATTTACCACACGTTCAAAAGCAGCATCATCGTTACGGTTACCCATTAAACGCATGTAGCTCAAGGCATCTCGGATTTCCTGACGCTCGAAGAATCGCATGCCGCCGTAGATTCGGTAAGGCAAACCACCTTGAATCAAAGCTTCTTCAAGAACACGAGACTGGGCGTTATTACGATAAAGCATTGCGGTATCTTCTAACGCTCCGCCTTTCTCCTGCCACTCTTTGATCTTGCTAACCGTGAAACGGGCTTCATCAAGCTCGTTGTAAGCCGAGTAAACTGAGATTGGTTCACCATCGTTACCATCGGTCCAAAGCTCTTTACCCATACGCTCAGTATTGTTCGAAATAAGCTCGTTCGACGCCTGAAGAATGGTTTTGGTTGAACGATAGTTTTGCTCGAGTCGAATGGTTGAAGCGCCAGGGAATTCATCCAAGAACTTCTGAATATTCTCGATCTTGGCACCACGCCAACCATAGATAGATTGGTCGTCATCACCCACGATCATTACGTGACAATCAGGGCCCGCCATCATGCGTAGCCAAGCGTATTGGATGTTGTTGGTATCTTGGAATTCGTCGACAAGAATGTGCTTGAAGCGAGCTTGATAGTGCTCTCGGATGTGTTTCTTATCACGCAGCAGCTCGTGTGCTCTTAGCAAGATCTCAGCAAAATCGACCAAGCCAGCACGGTCACATGCCTCTTGGTAAGCAGAGTAGATCTTTAACCATGTTTGAGTTACTGGATCATGGTAGGCGTCAATGTGACTCGGGCGCAGGCCTTCGTCTTTCTTACCATTAATCCACCAAGAAGCTTGCTTGGCAGGCCACTGTTTTTCATCGAGGTTTTGCGCCTTGATTAAGCGACGCAACAAGCGAATCTGATCATCTGAATCAATGATCTGGAAATCTTCTGGTAGTTTTGCATCTAGGTAGTGAGCACGAAGGATACGGTGACAAATGCCGTGGAAGGTGCCATTCCACATGCCTGACGAGCTCCCCATCATCAACTCTTCAATACGACCACGCATCTCTGCCGCCGCTTTGTTGGTGAAGGTAACCGACATAATAGAGAACGGTGATGCTTGCTCTACGCTTTGCAGCCAAGCGATACGATGCACCAACACTCGCGTTTTACCACTGCCTGCACCTGCCAGAATAAGTAGGTTTTCTAAAGGTGCCGCGACCGCCTCACGTTGTTTGTCGTTTAGGCCATCGAGTAAAAGCGAAGGATCTATCATTGGATATGCTCACTACTGGGTATTTATACATAAAAGTTGATTATAACCTAAACACTAGGCTGCGTTTAGGATAATAAGAAGAAAAAACAATCAAAATTTAACATCATAAAATCAGTAACTTAAATGATAAATCATCATTAATATTGATATTTTTTATAATGCCGTGAAATTATTTCCTAGTTCTTCCTATCCTTTTTAGTAAGCAAGTTAACAACTCATTAACCTGCGATGTAAAAATACTATTAAGTCCTAGAGGGAATGACTATGAAAAATTCTAATCTTGCTGTTACAGCTGCAATCACAAGTGTACTAGCGTTTGGCGGTGCCGTTCTTACATCAGCACCTGCGGAAGCAGCAGCGAAAGAAAAATGCTACGGCGTGGCAAAAGCTGGCCAAAATGACTGTGCAACTAAAACAAGTTCATGTGCGGGTACAGCAAAAGAAGACAACCAATCCGATGCATTCGTGGTCGTTCCTAAAGGACTGTGTGGCAAATTAACTGGTGGTAACACTCAATCATCATAATTGAGCTGCTTAGTATGGTGGGCTGATATTCAGCTCACCTCCACTTCCGATTAGGAGAACCGTTGTGACTCAAACTCTTCATCCCAACGCAGGGGTTGGCCTTAGGACACCGCACTTGGACTTCTTTAGCCAAACTCCAGCCTTAGTAAGTTGGTTCGAAGTCCACAGCGAGAACTACTTCTTAGCTCAATCACCGCAACGCCAAAAACTCAGAGAAATTCGCAGCGCACACAACATTAGTTGTCATGGTGTTGGATTATCTCTCGGTTCTGTCGAGCGCATCAATCAACATCATCTGGTGCAATTAAAAGAGCTCATTGATGATATCGAACCCTTCTTGGTTTCTGATCATCTCAGCTGGAGTCAGACTGGTGGTCATTATTTCAATGACTTATTACCGCTGCCTTATACCGAAGAAGCGCTAGAAGTGTTCTGTCGCAATGTCATCGAAGTACAAGACAGCCTGCAACGCCCTATGCTGATTGAGAATCCATCGAGCTACCTTGCCTTCAAACATTCAACTATCCCAGAGTGGGAGTTTTTGGCTGAAGTACAAAAGCGCACCGAGTGTCGACTACTGCTCGATTTCAATAATATTTTCGTCTCATCTTTTAATCATGGCTTCAGCTGTGATGAGTACTTAAGAGGAATACCTGCAGACAAAGTGGAAGAGATTCACTTGGCAGGTTTTACCAAAAAGAAGCTTGAACAAGGTGAGATCTGGATAGACACACACAGTAAACCTGTCTGTGACGAAGTGTGGCAACTCTATACCGATTGGATAGCACAACATGGTTTGCGCCATACCTTGATTGAGTGGGATCTAGATATCCCAGAGCCCCAAGTTTTATTGGCTGAAGCAACCAAAGCCAGTGACATCTTGTATCAACACGACAAGTTCAACCAAAGGAGTCGCGCATCATGAGCCACTCCCTAGCAGATGTTCAATTGGAGTTTGCTAACGCCCTACGCTATCAAAACAATGGTGAGCACTGCAACATAGTGAGCGACCATTTTACCGATGAACAGCGAATCCAGATTTACCGTAATAACTTTGTGATCAGCTTGAGCGAAGTTCTGGCAGCAACCTACCCACTCACTGAAATGTTAGTTGGTGAAGAGTGCTTCCAACAGATGGCTCGTAAACATGTCTTAAGTTATCCATCGACCTCTGGTGATGTCAGCGGTTACGGTGAACACTTTGAGCAGACTATAAAAGCCTTTCCTGCCGTTATCGAGGCTGCACCTTATCTCGGTGAAGTGGCGTTGTATGAATGGCAAAAAGACAGCTTGGCAAGGTTTACGTCACAAGTACATACCGACCAGAGACCTCTTTCTTGTCTTGCTGATGTACCACAAGAGCAGCAAGGTGCTTTGGTCTTTCATCTCAAAGATTCGGTAACACTGGTGAACTCTAGTTACACGATTATCGCACTTGAACAAGCCATCTATCAGCAACAACTCGACGGACTAGACATCAATCAAGCTGAGTTTGGGGTGTTAATCCGAGCTGAGAATTCACAGGTTGAAAGTCATAGTTTGAGTAAAGAGAGCCACCAACTCTTAACTGAATTGCAATCGGGTCAAACACTCTCAGCAATCGACCCTTTCTTACTACAACATCTGAATACTGTTATGGCGCTAAACGTCATCTCAGGTTTTTCAATCAATGCCGAATTGGAGACATAACATGGATAACAACACAGTCACGAACATGATGGCTCAATACGACAGTTTGATTGAGAAATCACAGGCCCTTTTTGTTCCAGTGCTTCTACTATTTTGTCGCCTTTGGGTGGCGTGGGTATTCTTTAATTCTGGGCTCACTAAGATAGCGACTTGGGATAGCACGCTTTACTTGTTTGAGTTGGAATACCAAGTGCCACTGCTACCTTGGGAACTGGCTGCTTACATGGGAACTGCCGCTGAGTTAATTCTGCCGGTGTTCTTAGCACTCGGTTTATTAACACGACCTATGGCTGCTGTGTTATTCGTTTTCAATATCATTGCTGTCGTGTCTTACCCTGTATTGTGGGATCAAGGCTTCTACGATCATCAGTTATGGGGATTAATGATTCTTATCGTTGTCGTGTGGGGCGCAGGACCATTCTCACTTGATAGAGTTTTGAATGCGCAATTCAGGAATTAAGATGAGTTTTCACCTCTTTTGAATAGCTAAAGCTAAATGGCTACAGCCCAAACGCAAAAAACCACTCAATTGAGTGGTTTCTTTTTTAACTGGGATAAGCTTACTTATTTAGAAAAGCTTGTAGCTCTTCAGCAGAGATGCCTTGCTCTGCAAGTTCTTTTGCCAATAGCTGAACCTGCTCACCCTTACGAGACTCTACCACACGCTGAAATTGGTAAATGATATCTCGCAAAGTATCGATTGGAACTTGTTTTGCCGCACTGCGAATACGCTCTTCACTTTGGTTGCCTAGCTCTTTAAGCAGTTTACCAAACATGACCTTTTCAGGTGCATCTTCCATTTGTTCTAAGACGCGCGCCATTTCGTAGGTTGTTAATGACATTACAGTATTTTCCGTTGGGGACTAACGTTTCAATGAATGACAAATATACCATGTTTTAACGTTTCGAAAACCGCCATTTGTATATTTTGTCACCCTTGTAACTTATGCCTTAGCAAACGTCGCATGCCAAGACTTACCCGCCTTACTCGCAAGTACCAACAATGCAGGAACAATCAGGAACATTTGCAGAGCGATCATCACTTGCGATGTTAAATCAAGACGTTGCATGGTGCCCACAAGAAGCCCTGAACCACTCATTTGGAACAAGCCTAGCAGTGCAGCAGCTGTACCCGCACGGTCACCAAAAGGCTCTAAAGCTTTACCTGCTGCTGCACCAAGAATCCAAGCAAAGCCAACCGATGATAAGAAGATTGGTAGCATGAACGCGATTGGAGTCGCGTGCTCAGCAAGCACCAACATAATCACGCCCGCTAAACCTAGCATTGAGATACCAACCACCAATGCCTTGTATGTACCAAAGCGGTCCATGAATTTAGGAGCCGTAAACGCAGCCGCAATGTTAATCGCCGCATTAAGACCAAACCAGAAGGTAAACTCTTTCATGCTCAAGCCTAGGTTTTCCATCAACACAACCGGTGCTGAAGTTACGTAAGCAAGAATTACCGCCATCGCCATCAAACACAAGGTTGCGTGAAAAAGGAACGATGGTGTTTTCAATACTGACCAGTATCGCTCTAGTTTGAACACCGCAACCTTTTCTGTCGCTGGGTTAGACTCTTTCATTTGGAAAAACAAGATAGAGCCTACGACTACCGCGAAGCCTGCCATAAAGCTGAAGTTCGAGCGCCAGCCAAATTGATGCGTTAGCCAAGCGCCAAGAATTGGAGCCAACGCAGGAATGAAACAAATCGCACCATTGAGGTAGCTGATCATTCGGCCACTCTTCTCTGGGCCAAATAGATCGCGAACCGTTGCAAAGGCAGCTACAGAAGTCGCACAAGCTCCTAAGCCTTGTAGCAGCCGAGCTATTAGCATCATATCAATCGATTGAGCTGCCCACGCCAAGCAAGCGCTCAATGCATAGATACTAACACCTCCCAATGCAACGGTTCGACGTCCTAACTTATCCGCCAAAGGGCCAGCAAACAGTTGGCCGACACCCATGGCAAATAAAAACCAAGTAATCGTATCTTGTGCTAGTGCATGTTCCACGTGAAACGCTGTCGAAATTTGCGGCAGAGCTGGTAAGTAGATATCAATAGCCAAAGGGCTAAATAAAACCAGCATTGCCAATAAAGCAACCTGCAGTTTACTAGGGGTTGGAAGCGCGTTAGAAGGCACAAGATTCTCCGGATGAGTCAATTTAGGTGCATAATAACCAACTAAAGATATGAACAAAAATGGCATATACTCATTAGCATTATTCCAAGTAGGAAACTCATATGAATATTGAGAAGCTATCACGCCTCGACTTAAACCTACTGGTTTGCTTACAAGTGTTGATGGAAGAACTAAGTGTTACACGCACTGCACATCGATTGTGTCTGAGCCAGTCTGCTGTGAGTAAGTCATTGGCCAAACTTCGTGAGCAATTTAATGATCCCCTTTTCACACGAAGTGCTCATGGACTGCGACCAACACCAAAGGCGGTTTTTCTTAAGCCTCGGCTAGAAACATTGATAAACCAGCTTGATGTACTCACCCAACCAGAGACGTTTATTCCAAACAACAGTGACCACAGCTTTCACATTGCAGCTGTTGAGAGTGTTTACCCGCTTATTCTTCCCCACTTCCTACCGGCTATATTTCGGCAAGCTCCTAAAGTGAATATCAACACCCACGCGTGGACAGAACAGACCTTTAAGAAGTTACAACTTGGTGAGTTAGATATTGGTCTCACAGGTAAAGACATCGACATCAACGACGCGCGTTTAACCATGCTGCCGCCAGATGATATTTGCGAACAAGAGATCTACCGAGATGCACAGATGTGTGTATTAAGGCGCAACCACCCGGCTCTGAGTGGCAAATGGGATCTGGAAACCTACCTTGCACAGCGTCATGTACAAGTAAGGTGTGATGGTAACGATCGTTGGCTTCTCGACTACAAGCTCGCTGATCTTGGTCACCAACGTGATATCGCTATTTCTGTTCCCGACTTCAACAGTGCGGCTAGCCTGTGTACCTACACTGACTTTGTATTTACGGCACCAAGTCACTTCACCTACCTTGTTGCCAAACAACTCGACTTAGTCGTTGTCCCTCTGCCAATGGAATTTCCGCCGATGGCATACACTCTGTTTTGGCACCGTGATAGAGAAAATGACCCAGCGTTAACTTGGTTGCGAGATATCATCAAAGAAAAAACTCTGCACCTTAGATAAAAATGGCGTACAGCGTTTGCAGCAAACGAACAAAAGCGCTAGCTTATTGACCTAATAAGTCCCCTCACATGTATATCTACTGTGAGTGTTAACAAGGACCCTAACAATAAGGATAAACACAGATGCACAATATCACTGCGGAACGCGTTACTGCGGTTCGAGCTTGGCTTGAAGCGAACCAACTAGATGCTGTTATCATCCCACACGAAGATGAGTACCTAGGCGAATACGTTCCAGCTCATAACGAGCGACTTCACTGGTTATCAGGTTTCACTGGCTCTGCAGGTGCAGCAGTTATTACCCGCGAAAACGCTGCTATTTTTGTTGATGGTCGCTACACCGTTCAGGTTCGTAAGCAGGTACCAGCAGAGTTATTTGAGTATCGCCACCTTATTGAAGAGCCGACTTTAGATTGGATCATCAATTCACTAGCGCAAGGCAGCAAGGTAGCATTTGACCCACGCATGCACACAGCGGCTTGGTTGAAAGGCGCACAAGCTAAACTGGCTGATAAAGTAGAACTCACAACATTAACAGCAAACCCGATTGATGAGCTTTGGTCTGATCGCCCTGAGCCTGTGGTATCTGATGTTCGTCTAATGGTGACCGACGCCGTTGGTCAATCAAGTGAAAGCAAACGTGCTGAAATTGCAGGCCTACTAAAAGCCAAAGGTGCTGATGCCGCAATCCTTACTGAACTAGATTCTATCTGTTGGTTGCTTAACATTCGTGGTTTGGACGTATCTCGCCTACCGGTTGTGTTGTCTAATGCCATCATTCACGCCGATGAAAGTGTCGATTTCTTCTTAGACCCGGCTCGTATCCCTGCTGGCTTTGAGACGCACGTTGGTAATGGTATTCGTGTTTCTCACCCATCTGAGCTTGAAGCACGTCTTCAATCTTTAGAAGGTAAGAATGTGTCAGTTGATTCAGGCACAAGCAACGCTTGGTACACGCTTGTTCTACAAAACGCAGGTGCTCATATCATTGAAGCAGCAGACCCGTGCTTAATGCCAAAGGCTGCTAAGAACGCAACTGAAATTGCGGGCATGAAAGCGTGTCACATTCGTGATGGTGTTGCGATGGCCAAGTTTTTGTCTTGGATTGATGCAGAAGTAGCGCAAGGCAGCCTGCACAACGAAGCGGTGTTGGCTGACAAAGTACAATCATTCCGCGAGCAAGATCCAACACTAATGGACCTAAGTTTTGACACCATTTCAGCAGCAGGCGGCAACGCTGCTATGTGTCACTACAACCACGAGAATCAACCTGAACCAGGTCAGTTAGAGATGAATACTCTGTACCTAGTCGATTCAGGCGGTCAGTACTTAGATGGTACAACCGACATCACTCGTACTATTGCGATTGGCCAGCCAAGCGACGAAATGATCCAGCAGTTCACATTAGCGCTTAAAGGTCACATCGGCATTGCACGTGCGCGTTTCCCACAGGGCACTCGTGGTTTCCAACTTGATATCCTAGCGCGTCAGCACTTATGGGCAGAAGGCTTCGACTATGACCACGGTACTGGTCACGGTGTTGGTCACTTCCTAAGTGTTCATGAAGGCCCGCAAAGCATCTCTAAGAAGCTAATCGACGTCCCTCTTGTTGAAGGTATGGTGTTATCAAATGAGCCGGGTTACTACCGTGCCGATGAGTTTGGTATTCGCATCGAAAACTTAGAGCTGGTTGTTGAGCTTCCAACTCAAGGTGATTTCTCGGTGCTAACGTTTGAATCGCTAACACGTTGCCCTATCGATAAGCGCAACATCAACGTTGACCTATTGACAAGACCTGAACTGGCGTGGCTAAACGATTACCACGAAAAAGTGTGGAACGACGTTAGCCCACTAGTTGAAGGTGACACGTTAGAGTGGCTACGCCAAGCAACTACTCCACTTGCTCACGCTTAATACCTTGTTAGGCAGGTAACTGAACCAAAACTAATAGCTCAGTTAGAGATTAAAACGGCTACCTAAGGGTAGCCGTTTTTGTTTATTGATTTCGCATCATTTATGTTTCACGTGGAACATCAGCCAAGATGTTATACCAATCTGGATAAGTAGGTGATCAGATAATTGCGCAGGAAAAATCGCTTAGAGCAAGGCATAGATTGCAGCTAGCTAGTTGGCCTACCTACAAAATCTATAACGATGCTATCAGCGATTTTAACTAGCAAGAATGTGCAGATACTTATTTAGATTGGTATTAGTTAGCCTGAGTAAGCGCTGTGCCAATCACGCCACACCGGGTCAAACCCGCGTTGACGAATCATAGCCTCAACATCAGCTGCACTTCTCTCATCACTTATCTCAAACTGCTCAAGCTCTTCCTCACCGGAAGCATAACCACCAGGTTGTGTTTTTGATGCGGCAGACATGCTAGTGATACCTAACGGCAACACGTTATCGCGGAACGTTGCAGACTCACGAGTCGAAAGAGATAACTCAACCTCAGGGTTTAATAGTCGATAAGCACAGATAAGTTGCACCAACTGCTTATCACTCATAATCGACTTAGGTTGCAACCCCCCCTCACAAGGACGAAGACGTGGGAAAGAAATCGAGTAACGCGTTTGCCAGTAAGTTCGCTCTAAGTAATCCAAATGAGCGGCCACGAAGAAGCAGTCCGTTCGCCAATCTTCCAAACCAATCAAAGCACCAATACCTATCTTATCAATACCCGCTTTTGCCAGACGATCGGGCGTTTCGAGCCGGTATTCAAAATCCATTTTGTTGCCACGCAAGTGGTGCTCAGCATAGGTACTTGGGCTATATGTTTCTTGGTAAACCATGACTGCATCTAAGCCAAGCGTTTTGAGCTCGGCGTAGCCGTCTTGATCAAGCGGCTGCACTTCCATCGCAAGATAGTTAAATTGTGCTTTGATATTCGGTAGCACCTCACGGAAGTATTTCATCCCAACCTTAGTTTCGTGCTCACCGGTCACCAACAATACACTATCGAATTTCATCTTTTTGATGGCCGCGCTCTCGGCATCAATTTCATCCAAAGTTAATGTCCGACGCTTGATGCGATTCTCCATTGAGAAGCCACAATAGGTACACGCATTCGCACACAAGTTCGATAAGTACAAAGGAATATACAGCGACATCGTATTACCAAATCGCTTACGTGTTAACGCCAACGATTGTTGTGCCATCTGCTCTAAGTAAGGTTCTGCAGCCGGAGAGATCAAAGCCTTAAAATCTTCTAAGTCACGTTTGGGTTTACTCAGAGCACGTTCAACATCCGCCGCCGTTTTACTGAAGATAGACATACCAATGTCATCCCAGTTGAGCTGTTTAAATCGATCAACAAACGTCATGGCAATACTACTCGTCTAGGAATGAAGTTAGCGGACTAGAAGCAACCGCGTGAGATACCTGACCAGCGAGACCAGCAAGGTAAGCCATACGGCCCGCTTCAACTGCCAACTTAAAGGCAATCGCCATTTCAACTGGCTGTTGAGAAGCAGCAATCGCCGTATTCACTAACACAGCATCTGCACCCATTTCCATTGCACGTGCAGCATGTGATGGCGCACCAATGCCCGCATCAACAATCACAGGAACGTTGGCTTGGTCGATAATGATCTCTAAGAAGTCCGCTGAAGCGATTCCCTTATTCGAACCAATCGGTGCACCGAGTGGCATCACAGCAGCACAACCTACCTCTTCTAAGCGCTTACACAAGACAGGGTCGGCGTGGCAATAAGGCAACACAACAAAACCATTTTTCACCAACTGCTCAGCAGCGTTAAGTGTCTCGATGGGGTCTGGCATCAAGTACTTTGGATCTGGGTGAATCTCAAGCTTTAGCCAGTTAGTACCGAGTGCTTCGCGAGCCAAATGTGCGGCAAAAATCGCATCCTTCGCGTTCTTCGCACCAGAGGTATTCGGAAGTAGATTAACGCCAGCATCAATAATTGGCTGCAAAATATCATCTTGCTCAGAACGAATATCGACTCTCTTCAGTGCCATGGTTGCTAGCTGAGAACCTGACGCTTCGATAGCACTCGCCATCAAATGTTTGTTTGCGAACTTGCCGGTTCCAGTGAACAGACGTGATTGAAACGTTTTATCTGCGATGGTTAACATGGTTAGCCCCCTGCAATAGCTTGGAAAAGAGAGATGGAATCGCCCTCGTTGACGATGGTTTTTTGCCATTGACTGCGTGGTACAACCGCATTATTGATAGCAAATACACACCCTAAATCAGGTAGCGATAGTGCTTGGATGATGTCTGAAAGAGATGACGATTGCGCGACCAGCTCTGGTTGCTCGTTTATAGAAATAGTTATGTGGCTCATTGTGCTTCTTCTTCTAGATGTTGGATCGCCGTTGTGTTGCAAACCGGACATTCGCTATCTTGCGTGACCATTAGGTTTTGCCAGTTCATGGTCTGGCCATCGAACAGCTTTAGCTGATGCGTTGCGACTTTAAACTCGCCACCACTAATACGCTGAATAGCAGCAAGAGCTTGGAGATTACCGATAGTGCCGACCACTGGACCAATGATGCCGCTATCACTACAACGCGTTGTTTGTGGATGATGTTCAAACGGGAAAAGGCAGTGGTAACACCCTTTCTGGTTCTGATAATCAAAAACAATAAATTGACCTTTCCAGCCGATTGCAGAACCCGATATCAAAGGTGTATTAGCTTTAAAACAAGCTCGGTTAACCTGCTGGCGTGACGCGAAGTTGTCAGTACAATCCAACACGAGATCAGCCAACATTACTTCTAATTCAAGTTGGCTTTCACTCATTCGTTGATTGATGGTTCTTACTTGGCTTCGACCATTGAGCTCATTCAGTTGTTGTTTAAGTGCTTCGACCTTAGGTGAACCTAATTGGCTCTCCTTGAACGCAACCTGTCTCTGCAGGTTGGACGAATCAACACAATCATCATCGACCAAAACGATTCTTCCGACACCAGAAGCTGCGAGATAGAGAGCAGCAGAATTACCTAAGCCACCACAACCAATCACCAACACATGGCTATTTAACAGGTTGCGTTGACCTTGCTCACCGACTTCAGGCAAGGCAATTTGTCGTTGGTAACGAATGAACTCAAAGTCACTCAGCATAGCTAGGCTCCCGCATAACCTCTTTACTCGTCATTGAAGAGCTAGGAGTCATCAGCTTATCGAAGAATTCGATCACTTTTTGTGGGTCTTCCGCTAATGTAATCGCACGTACAACCGCCAAGCTCGATACACCACAATCCCAAACCTGCGCAGCTGTCGATTGGTCAATACCACCAATAGCAACCGTCGGATAACCAGTAAGTTCTTCTGTGTATGGGATGGTATCAATTAGCTGTTGGTACAGAGATAAACGCACCAAACCTTGAGGCTTTGATGGCATCTGTTTCGTCGTAGTCGGGAAGATATGGCCTAGTGCAATGTAGCTTGGATTGATTTGGACGATGCGTAGCAACTCATAATAACCATGAGTCGATAGACCGATCTTAATACCTGCTTGGCTAAGTTGGGAAAGGTTTGATTCTTCAATATCCTCTTGTCCCAAGTGAACACCAAAAGCGCCATGTTTGAGTGCAAGCTGCCAGTAATCGTTAATAAAAACCTGAGCGTTATATTCTCGCCCAAGCTCGATCGATCGCGCGACTTGTTGTTCTAAGTCGGCTTGTTGAGGGTTCTTAATACGCAGTTGGACGGTGTTGATCCCAAGCTTAAGCAACCTTTCTATCCACTCAACATCATCAACCACTGGGTATAAGCCGAGACTGTTTTTGCTTAACTCAGGGAAGGAAAGTGATGTCCCTTGGTTAGCCCAACCAACACTGATATCCAATCGTTGATCTTCAAGAACAGGGATAGGAAAATCTCGATGATGTGCAGGCCATGTTCCACGTGAAACATTCGATGCAGCGCGAGCTAAAACCAGCGCGTCTTCCAATGGAAATTCCAACGCCAATAAAGTAAGTAACCAAGCAAAGTGGCCACGACTATATAACTCTTGATGAGCTGTAGTTTCACTCTTGATAACACGATTAGCATCTATGTGTGACCAGATATCTAACACAGCTGAATCATCGGGGACTCCTATATAGACGGTGTTCGAAGCTTGAGTCAAAGCGGCACAAACATCAGTTAAAGCAACTGAATTACTGTAATCAACAACATGGTTCAGTTGCGCTAACTGACACTCCGCCAATGAATCAATATCATGAGCAAAACCAATAGATAGTGCCTGTTGAGCATCAACGATAGAGAAGTATCGAGTTGGGCTTACACCCAACTCAACTGCATCAGTTGCTAAACCTTGTCGTTTAGCAACCAATAGACAGTTTTGAACCTCCCCCGTTAACTCGATGTATTGAGATGGGATGAGAACCTTCACTGTCATTATTCCTCTAATTGAGCTTCTTTTGCGCCTACAGCAGGGTGATAAAGTTCAGAGCCAGTATCACGGAACTCTTGTGATTTTTGACGCATTCCCTCCAACGGATTATCTAGCATCTTAATCTCGATAGCCTGATCAGCGGCTACTTGTTCAGTGTCTTTTGCATACTCGCGAACTTCTTGAGAAATCTTCATCGAGCAGAACTTAGGTCCACACATAGAGCAGAAGTGAGCGACCTTGCCCGACTCTTGTGGCAGGGTTTCATCGTGGAAAGAACGTGCTGTTTCTGGATCTAAAGCTAGATTAAATTGGTCTTCCCAACGGAATTCAAAACGTGCTTTAGACAATGCATTATCTCGGATTTGAGCGCCGGGGTGCCCTTTTGCTAAGTCCGCTGCATGTGCTGCCAGCTTGTAAGTAATCAAGCCAGTCTTCACATCTTCTTTATTTGGTAAGCCCAAATGCTCTTTAGGTGTTACATAACAAAGCATCGCACAGCCGTACCAACCAATCATCGCCGCGCCAATACCAGAGGTAATGTGGTCATAACCCGGTGCAATATCAGTGGTCAGCGGGCCTAACGTATAGAAAGGCGCTTCATGGCAGTGCTCTAACTGCTCGTCCATGTTCTCTTTGATAAGGTGCATAGGTACATGTCCAGGGCCTTCAATGATCACCTGAACATCATATTCCCAAGCAACTTTAGTTAACTCACCTAGAGTACGTAACTCTGAGAATTGAGCCTCATCGTTGGCATCTGCAATAGAGCCAGGACGTAGGCCATCACCTAACGACAGAGCCACATCGTACTTCGCACAAATCTCACAGATCTCGCGGAAGTGTGTATATAGAAAGCTTTCTTGGTGATGAGCAAGACACCATTTTGCGATAATAGAGCCACCACGAGAGACAATGCCAGTCACACGTTTAGCCGTCATCGGAACGTAACGAAGCAACAAACCTGCGTGGATAGTGAAGTAATCAACACCCTGCTCCGCTTGTTCAATCAAGGTATCGCGCATCACTTCCCAGTTAAGATCTTCTGCAACGCCATTCACTTTTTCAAGCGCTTGATACATAGGAACCGTACCAATCGGCACAGGGCTGTTACGTAGGATCCATTCACGGGTCTCGTGGATATTACGTCCAGTAGAAAGGTCCATTACGGTATCACCACCCCAGCGAGTCGACCATACTAGCTTCTCAACTTCTTCTTCAATCGAAGAGCTTACTGAAGAGTTACCGATATTGGCGTTCACTTTCACTAAGAAGTTTCGGCCAATAATCATAGGCTCTGATTCTGGGTGGTTGATGTTTGAAGGGATAATAGCTCGACCTTCAGCAACCTCTTTACGCACGAACTCAGGGGTGATTTCTTTAGGTAGGTTTGCGCCAAAGTTATGGCCGGGGTGTTGGTGATTAAGCTGCTCATCAGCAAACTTCTGACGTCCCATGTTCTCACGTATCGCAATGTACTCCATCTCAGGAGTGATAATACCCTGACGAGCATAGTGCAGTTGAGTCACACATTGGTCGCCAGTAGCGCGACGAATTCTAGGCAGGTTTCCGTAACGAAGGTCGTCTAGGGTTTCATCTTCTAAACGTTCTTTGGTGTAAACTGAGCTTACATCATCGAGCAATTCCGTATCGCCACGCTCTTCAATCCATTGCTCTCGCAATTTAGGAAGGCCGCTATAAAGGTCTATTTCATGTGTAGGATCGGTATAAACACCGGAAGTATCGTAGACATGAATAGGCTTATTAGGTTCGAATACAGGCTCTTTTCTCGTACCACCAACAAGGCTATCTGCGAGTGATATTTCTCGTACAGGGACTTGAATGTCCTCTCGAGATCCTTGGATGTAAGCTTTTTTTGAATTTGGATAAGGTTGTACGGATAAAGAATCGATGAAATTCTTCGCTTCCAGTCTTGCTTGTTTACGACTCGACATAGCATTTTTCCTTGGCTTTTAGCCATTATTTATAGGGATAAAAATGCTTGACGGATTAGATGCTACAAGAGGGATCACGTTAAGAAATACAGTTGTGATCTGGAGATAGATCTCTAGAAGGATTCTAGTTAGATATCTACTCTTGTTCCCTTCGCAGGTATTAGCCTGATCAGGTTCAACGGATCCCGAGTTAACGGTCTCAGCCATATGGCACTCCGACAAGTTCGATCGAGTATATAAAAACGGCTTGGATAAACCAAGCCGAGTTGTTAACAAATCGTAAGAAAGTTTTAAGACTTTATCAAAAGTTGGAAGCCGATCCATGCTGCTGAAATACTGAGAACCACGTTGAGTAGCACATTGAGCCCCATCTTAAAGAAAGCGCCCTGCTGCATAAGAAGCACGTTATCCATCGAAAATGTAGAGAATGTAGTCAAAGCTCCAAGGAAACCGAGGCCAATGATCTGTCTCCATGGTTCAGTCGCAACCATCTCATTTTCAAATGCGGCGATCAGTAGACCCATAATGAAGGAGCCGATCACGTTAACAGTCAGCGTACCGTAAGGAAAACCACGCCCTAACATCGCCACACATAACTCTGAAATCAAATAGCGCGAACAAGCACCAAATGCACCACCAATGGCAATAAAACCTAAAATAGATAACTGACCCATGAATCCTCCCAAATAACAGTCCCTATATTCTAGCTTTACCGCCGATAAAAGCGAGGGTAGAAACTAAGAATGCATGCGCAAATATTAAACGTTACAGGTGTCACTTAACTTCAATATATCCCATCAATCCCGTTTTCATGTGTTCGATTACATGACAGTGGTACATCCAACGCCCTGGGTTGTCTGCAACAAACGCAGCTTTCGCTCGGCCATTTTTCCCTAGTAATACAGTATCGGTATGGAAAGGCTCTTCTATTTTTTTGCCATCAAGTTCCAATACAGTGAATGTATGACCATGAATATGAATTGGGTGGTGGTATTGAGTGACGTTCTTTAGATCGAATATATAAGTTTTGCCTAACTCTAAAGTCGCCAACGGCTCGGGAATATTGTCTTTGCTCATTCCCTCCCACGCGCGCTTGTTAGTGAGCCAAAACTTAGGCATCGACTTCCCATCTTTAGATACCGGTGATACCGCCCCTTCCCACTCAAACACAAAATCGATTTCTTCTGCGTTGACGAGATCTAAGTTAGGCACTGGATTGAGAGGCAATAAAGGAAGTGTTTGGCCTTCTATTAGCGTGGAATCTACAACCTCAAATTCACATAATGAAAAAGGAAAACGTCCTTTCATTTGAAGGACATTCACTCGCTCCCCCGCCTTGGGAGCAATCAACCCAAGATCGACACGCATACCTGGGCCAATTTTATGCTGAGTCAGCTTATAAGGTGTCTTTATAGGGTTACCATCAATAGCAATGACCCATGCTTCAGCCCCTTCAATAGCAACCGGATAGGTAATCGTGTTATCAACATTCGCGATACGCAGCCTAGTCGTTGCGTGCTGCTTCAATTGATAGATGGGTTCATGTACGCCATTGATGCTACTCCACTCTCCTGGCGTACCCATACGAGCGCTGAGGCGAGGAATCATTAAGTCTTTCCACTGACCTTGTTTGTCGATATGCCAATGTTTAAGCATCAGAGCATGCTCTTCATCGAACTGAACTGGCGTGCTCTCTTCAACATGTGGAAGAAGTTGAGGTGGATTGTTATGGTGGGACTCAGGGATAAATCTCAGATACTGTCTTTAGCAATAGTATATTGCCGTCATTCTCGTTTTGCTCAGCGTTGTAATCTCACTTCTAATCATCACCACAACATCAATAAACAAACATCGGCAACACTCCTACATTGCTATAACAAAGACTGAGATTTATCGTTGGTGGTCAGTACAGACAAAGGTTACAGCATATACTAATGACGAAAATCATAACTTCATGGTCGTTTACGTACTATCTACAGGTTGGCTTTTATTGAAACAGCCTTTAATCTGATACAACTTAAACAACTAGAAAAAACATACCATGCTGATTTTCAACTGTACTAAAGCTGCTAGTGATTTCTTCACCGTAACTCGACAAGGAGAAAAGATATCACCAATCAATCCTACTCCCTGTAAATTGATATCAGATGATATCTACCATCTAAAAGATAACGACGGCAATACGCCCAAAGAAATCAGCGAATGGTTAGTACATGTGATCAGAGTCCAGCGTAAACCTATTATCTTTGCTATAGAGAAAAATACTCGCTATGTAATGACCTTCGTAGACCTGAAGAAAGGTGAGCACCAACGATTTATCACTGACTTTATTGAACGTATAGCCAACTTAGTACAGTATTTTGGCGAAGATCTAATGATCATGAATGATGATACTTTTGACCCGATGTTGAAGAAATTCTTAAGGTTGAATAACGAGTACCGCTTCTTTACTCGTTCGGACAGAAGTTTACAGTCACATCTCAACGAAATAACTTGGTTCTTTAAGGATACAGCTGAAAACTCCGGATGCTTGCCTGATACTGAACAAATTATGTGCTTTGATGCGGATATGAATAGCATGCCTAAGCAATATAAAGGGCTTAAATACATGATTTATCCTGCGAACCAGATGTTGTTTCATTGGTTACAAAACTACTGTGGATACGATGAAAAGCAAGTTAGAAGTATCTCTGAGCGTATACGACAACTTAAGCAGTCTATGTCGGGAGATATCACCACCTTAGAGATGAATACCGTAAACGAAGAGTGGGATATCAAAAATCAGTCAGGATGCATACCAGATAATGTAATCGTATTTCCTACCAAACCATAAATATTATATCGACCACCGATTCCAACTACATGACCGGATATAGACCATACCAGTCGCGAATTTCGATGAAAGGTGTTTGTTGGCAATATTCACTCTAGGTAGGCGCAAGCGCTATTCATAGCTGTATAGCTCACCACGAGGTCGAAGCTGAAAGTTCAGGATATGTACCGGAAGTGTTTTGGAGAGGCTTTATGAACGTTTCTGATGAGCTTTTGATGGGGTTGATAGGCAAGAGTTCTGAAAATCTCTATTTTTCATAATACTAGATGGCAAAAAGCCTCAACCGAAGTTGAGGCTTTTCATATCCCATAAGGGAAAATGGCAGGGGTGGAGAGATTCGAACTCCCAACACGCGGATTTGGAATCCGCTGCTCTGCCAATTGGAGCTACACCCCTAAAACTTTATCTTACTTCAGATTCGAAAAAACCTCGCACTAGGCGAGGTTATCGAATAAGTGGCGGAGTGGACGGGACTCGAACCCGCGACCCCCGGCGTGACAGGCCGGTATTCTAACCAACTGAACTACCACTCCGCAGTGGACTACTTGTCGTCGCTGACAAGTGTTCATAATTTAAAGCCTGGCGATGT
>NZ_MCZZ01000023.1 GCF_002875705.1 Vibrio sp. 10N.261.45.E2 | reverse complement strand
ACTTTTTCATGACAATAGGCAAGCGCTTTCCAATCACCATGTGAATTTATCCCGCCTAGAGTCACTGAAACATGTACATGAGGGTGCCAAGTTAACCGTCTCCCAAAAGTATGTAATGCGCAGAAAATGCCAATTTCTAGTCCAGCCTGCTTTGCTGCATAAAGCAGATTGTCGACAGCGAGTTGGCAAAGTTTATCGAGTAACCGGCGGTTGTTACGAAACAGAGCCCATAAAACATCAGGAAAAGTGAATGTCATGTGCATCCAAGGGCAATGTGGCATTCGGTCTATCTGTTGGACTATCCAGTTGTCGGTCGATTTTTTGCCACAGCGAGAGCAGGCTCGACTAGAGCAAGTGAACCAAATGTTTTTAGAATGGGTACA
>NZ_MCZZ01000022.1 GCF_002875705.1 Vibrio sp. 10N.261.45.E2 | reverse complement strand
GAACATAGCAGCTACGCTGCAATTGGGCGCGTGGCAGGTTTATGAGTATAATCAGGTTTTTCATTCGCTATAAATCACAACCTGATTACCTTTACTGACCATGGCTGCTCGTACTTCTGTCAACACCCCCTATCAACCTAGACCGCTTAACTTTCTACTTGAGTTCAATAAAGCATGGGAAACCATGGTGGCGACAGATTCAACACTTCGAGATATCGAAATCATTGAAGTCACTAAAATGCTCGCCTGCGGCAAACCGGCATTGGGTTGTAAAGAGCTACATTGTGAAAACAAAGACTGTACCCATTCTAAAAACATATGGTTCACTTGCTCTAGTCGAGCCTGCTCTCGCTGTGGCAAAAAATCGACCGACAACTGGATAGTCCAACAGATAGACCGAATGCCACATTGCCCTTGGATGCACATGACATTCACTTTTCCTGATGTTTTATGGTCTCTGTTTCGTAACAACCGCCGGTTACTCGATAAACTTTGCCAACTCGCTGTCGACAACCTTCTTTATGCAGCAAAGCAGGCTGGACTAGAAATTGGCATTTTCTGCGCATTACATACTTTTGGGAGGCGGTTAACTTGGCACCCTCATGTACATGTTTCAGTGACTCTAGGCGGGATAAATGCACATGGTGATTGGAAAGCGCTCGCCTATTGTCATGAAAAAGT
>NZ_MCZZ01000021.1 GCF_002875705.1 Vibrio sp. 10N.261.45.E2 | reverse complement strand
AAAAGTTTGCGACAGAACCGAAGATTCCTTATCATAGTTTTTCGTTCCGTTGCACCTTCAACCAGAGGTGTAAGTCAGACCAGCCAAGGTTTTAAAAAAGGAGACGGTATGGCTAATAAAAATCAAGACGTAATCTTAGATATTTTAGTGGGGAATGAGTGGCGACATATACACCTGACTCATCAACGAGCAATTGCTTTTATCCGTCGAGCCAATCATCGAGGTTACTTGATCACCCCAATTTCAGAGATTACCCAAAAAACAACAAGCAGAACACGTAGACGATGAGCAGAAACTTAAAGCATTACCAAACCCTTGATGAACTCGTCACTCATGGTTTGTTGACATTGTATTGTGCTATGCAGGGACAACAAGGGTTTTGGACGATAAAACGAAGAAATGAACTCTTGGTGAAGTTCATTAAAACACGAGTAAAGCTTGCCAAGTTCAGTACATGTAAAAAAGATATGAAAACCATGCTCAGTATAGGCCGTCACCCTAAAGGTAACTTAGAGCAGAAGTTATGGGACGTAAATCAGCTTAACCTTGACTATCAAACCAAGTTTTCACAAGCCGATGAACTGTACATCATGCTAACGCAATTATTTGAAGACTTTCAGTTCCCCTCAATGTTGAACAAAAAAGAGCGTCAAAGAGAGGACGATACGCTGTATATGGATGAGAAAGAGATAGAAAAAGGGTTTGATAATGAAAATAACCAAATCGCCCCACTCGCTATGACAGTCAAAACACACCGGCTTGAAGCGTTAATTCAAGCGGTGCAAAACAACGCCAACTATCGTGTAGAGGTCACACATGTAGACGATGAAGAAGTGATTCATCTCCTGCTTCATCGAGTCACAAAAAAATGACCGCGACATAAATAACTTCAATGATACAATGAAGTTGGGTGCTCTTGGCTATCAGTCATGAGCAAACGCATCAGCGTGAAATTCGCTTGTGTCTGATAGACAAAAGCCCCGATAGTTAATTAAAACTAACGAGGCAATTCTCATGTATAAGCAGCTTGATTATAGCCTCTTCACCAAAGGAGGGAACATAGCAGCTACGCTGC
>NZ_MCZZ01000020.1 GCF_002875705.1 Vibrio sp. 10N.261.45.E2 | reverse complement strand
AATTCACTATGCCACTACAATACCTTCATGTTGATGGGTATAAAGCGTATGAAAAGACAGAAGCGAAGTTGGTGGGTTGCTGGGCTCATGCAAGACGTAAGTTCATAGAGGCAGAGCAGAGCCAACCAAAAGGAAAGCAAGGAAAAGGGGGTAAAATCCAGTGGGCAGTCAGTTGGTTCCAAAAGCTCTATCGTGTTGAACAAACCCTCAAAGATAAGACGAGGGAAGAGCGATATGTTACCCGCCAATCAAAGACTCAGTCTCTGCTCAATGAGTTCAAGGCGTGGTTAGATAAATCGGTCACTCAGGTGCCCCCTAAAAGTAAATTGGGTGAGGTGATTAGCTACAGTCTGAATCAATGGTCGAAGCTAGTAAGAGTTATCGATGATGGCGGGTTAAGCATGGATAATAACCGAGCGGAACGTTCAGTACGTCCGTTCACGGTAGGACGGAACAACTGGTTGTTCTCAAAGACTCATAATGGAGCCCGCGCCAGTGCAGTGTTGTACAGTCTTATCGAAACCGCGAAGGCTAACGACTGTGAGCCGTATGAGTACCTCGAATACGTGCTACGAGAAATCCCGAAACTGAAGAGTGAGGATGACCATGGTCATCTTCTACCTTGGAACATGCCAAAGACGAACTAGTCCCCCGATCCCTTAATAGCGTTCAGAATGACAGATACCGCCTTAGTTGGCGGTATCTGTGTTGATATTAGAAAGTCAATGAGTCGGTTCGAAGACGCTTACAAAGGATCATTGAGATCAATCGCTTTTGGGATTAATCTCTTTCCCTAGATGTGAAAAAACCAGCTTTGGCGAGCTGGCTTTTCGGAATACTTACTAGTTTTGCCGACTGGGTAAGTCCTTTCATGATAGCCATATCACGTAAGCACTTCAAGTACTCCTGCACTCTGTTTGGATTCAAGATGTTTTGGACTGAGCGACGCGCATCAGCCACCGACCAAGGGATATTCCAAAGGTGGCATGGTAAAGGCACTAATCAGAACTAAGCAAACGCTCGATAAATCCGCCCCTTGTAGCTGCTAGAGGGGATAAGCGGGAAAGGAATAAATGATTAGTGTTGTGAGACCGGAATGGGGGCGTAAAGCCTAACTCACAGCGCAGGGCAGCCCGAAAGGGTAAGAGACAAATCCCAATCTGAAAGCGACCATAGAGATACCCAAATCACTCATAAA
>NZ_MCZZ01000019.1 GCF_002875705.1 Vibrio sp. 10N.261.45.E2 | reverse complement strand
GATCAAACTCTTCAATTTAAGATTTTGTGACTCAACGAATACTGACTTCAAAACTACTATGTAATTTTAAAGCTATTACCATTCCAACAGAATGGTAATGAATTGACTGTGCCAAATAACCGAAGTTATTTGTATTGGTCACTCAGTTCATTGAAATCATTTTGATTCCGAAGAATCTGTTTTATCTAACGATAAAACGTTTTGATATTCACCAACGAGTGCCCACACAGATTGATAGGTTTAAATTGTTAAAGAGCGTTTCCTTTTTGAGCTTCGCT
>NZ_MCZZ01000018.1 GCF_002875705.1 Vibrio sp. 10N.261.45.E2 | reverse complement strand
CCGCCAGCGTTCAATCTGAGCCATGATCAAACTCTTCAATTTAAGATTTTGTGACTCAACGAATACTGACTTCAAAACTAATATGTAATTTTAAAGCTATTACCATTCCAACAGAATGGTAATGAATTGACTGTGCCAAATAACCGAGGTTATTTGTATTGGTCACTCAGTTCATTGAAATCAATTTTGATTCCGAAGAATCTGTTTTATCTAACGATAAAACGTTTTGATATTCATCAACGAGTGCCCACACAGATTGATAGGTTTAAATTGTTAAAGAGCTTTGCTTTCAGTGCCTTAGCACTTAAGCAGGACGCGTATAATACGCTTTCTACTTTGAAAGTCAACATAAAATACTAAGAAAACTTAGAACTCTATGGTGACTTGTCTACTTTGTAGACAAAGTCGAAATTAAA
>NZ_MCZZ01000017.1 GCF_002875705.1 Vibrio sp. 10N.261.45.E2 | reverse complement strand
ATTATCTGAAATCGGGCTTAAACCATTCTCGTAAATCCAAACGCTTTCGTATTAGAAAGTTTTATTTTGGTTGTGGCTTATCAAAACGAGGTCGAGCCAAGATCAAAGGCAATGGAAGAAGCAAATTATTGTGTATTGGTGCGAAAGTGAAAATCGGCGCTAACCACCCCGCAGGCCTTTACACCAGTACAATCCCTTTTGAGGTTAATTATAAATGAAGTTGTTTATCTCATGTGTTCTCGGCTTAATCTTCACAACACAAGCCTATGCTCAGTTACTCATCGCACCGACCCGTTTTGTATTGGATGCCGACACTTCGGTCACTGAAAAAATCGTTGTCGAAAATAATTCAGACCAACCGATTCGTTTGGAGATAAAACCGATTTATCGCCCTGTAAAGGCGAGTGGCTTGGTTCGAACTGACGCAAATATTGCTGAATCGGAAGACATCGCAAATTGGATTAAGGTCTCGCCACCGATCATTCGTGAACTTAAACCTAACCAGAGACGCACGGTTCGTTTACGTATGAATGCTTTACCTGCCGATATGGCAGACGGAGAGTACCGAGCTTACTTGTGGTTTTCTCCGATAGCAAAATCGTCAGAGCTATCAGACATTGCGTTGTCTACGAGCAAAACTAACAGTGACGGATCTGCCTTTCAATTGAACTTTCACATCAATAGTTATGTCCCCGTTTATGTTCAGAAAGGTGAGCAAGTACAAGACGTTAAGTTTGCATGTGACAACCAAAGCATCAAGATCCGCAACGATGGCAAGTTTCAGTTCACCGCGAAATTGAATGTCGACGACCATAGCGAAAAAGTGGTACTCCTTCGCAATGCGGAATTAATCAAGCCTTTCCCAAAAGGGTCGAAGATCTCACTAGTTCAAAACGAACAACCTCTCTACGAATGTGTTCTTTAGCTCTCGTTTCATTGTCGCGAACTCTGTAAAAACCAGTGTTCAGCTGTATGTTTTGGCGACTTCTTCTGCTCGCTTCGCTTTTTCCCTTTGCTGCATATTCGCAATCTAAAGCAGAAAGTGATGCGAGCGAACTCTATCCAGCCCATGTTGAAGTTCGAGTGGGTAAAGTAGGAGATAGCTTCTATCGGGTCATGATGGATGACTACGAAGAGCCCTTTATTTCGATATCCAATGCCGCTTTTTATCTGCTCGAAATGAATGGGCAGTGTGATGAAAATGGATACTGCGAATTGTACCTACCTCAAGATGTGGCAAGAGAGTCTCCCCCCTATATTGTGGATACTGAACAAGCAATCTGCTATCGCGATGATAACAATATTCAGTCGATCAAATATCAAGTCATCGATTCAGAAACTTATATCCATTGGTATAGCTTACAAGCTTGTATCCCGGCTAAAGTGCGTTGGGATATTAATGATTACCGGCTAACGGTCTCGCCAGAATTCAGTTCATTGACTGAACTAGAAGCGGCGATCTCTAAGATGAAAAATGAATCGCGTAGGAAGGCCGAAGAGCTTAAGCGAGCTGAAAACACGCCAGCTTTCGAACCTGTGGCTGCGGTAGGCTTAGCCACTCGATTAGCGGCATCGGTTTATCATGACAGTGAAACTGGCGGAGATGTTTACGCGATCTCAGATACCATATTGAGCACAGAACACTCCTTGTCTCGCTTGTCGATTGATTCGCGAGAAGATAACCCGATCGTTTATTACAACATCGCGGTGGAAGCGCATGAAGGTGAAGGCTCTTTGGAAGTTGGCCATGTGTTATTAGATGGCAGCGTTTTTACCGTGAATCAAACCCTCGAAGATGGGCTCTATTACACCAATCGAAAGCGACAGACAGAGTTCGGCAACCTTCAACTCGAACGAACGACTCAACCTAACATCAGCATCGATGTCTTGGTCAATGGCATCTATCAAACCACTTATCGCTCAGATGAGTTTGGACGCTTTGTAGTCGAAGAAGACAATATTTCCCCCGGAGACACCATCAAGTTTCGCTACTACTTGTCGAAAGGTGTTTGGCAAGAGGAAGAGATCACCGTTGCTGGTTTAGAAGATGCATTTTTGCCACGCAATGAGTGGGGTGTGCAAGTAGTGGGAAATGAAGGTACAGACCGAGCTGGCGCGGTATCACTCGAATACGGGCTTGCCGATTATTTCACTGTAGGCAGTGCCTTTATGAGACAACATGGTAAAGACCTCGTTGGCTTTCAGGGGCGATACTTACCAGCACACTGGTTTGCAGGCCATATTGGTTGGTTGCCTGAATTTAATCGCTTTCCAATGGAGTTTGATATTTTGATCAACGGTGACCAGTCGGCATCGATAGAGCTTAATAAAACCGATGAATTGGACTCAGAGTCGATGGAATACGATGTTTTCAAATATAACCTATCGCTTGAAAACTTAACCGCCTTTTTGTCCGTGAGAGATGATGAAGATGAGCTCAGCATTGAGCCTAAGTTGAACTCGAAAGTGGCTCGCAATCTGTTTGTCTCATACGCTGGCGATTATCGATACACCAAAGCCTCTCATCAAGATGACTATCTTCATACGATTGGCTTAGCTAAAAGCGGGTTTTCGGATACATCGTGGAATATCTCTGGAACCGTTAATGGCTCTGGTCATCATGAGCGAACGGAACTATCCCTCAGAAATGCGTGTAAAGAGTGCCTGTTAGATCCTTTCGAGGTCTTTCAAGAACTCACGACGAACGTATCGGCACGATATCAAAAGCAGGATGTCTCGTTTACTGCCTCCTTAGAAGCGCGTGTGAACCCTTATTTACTCTTTAAGTTGGAAGGAACAGAAGATCAATACGGTGTCGAAATGACCACTGAGTTCGGTGCTAAGACTTATTTTGATGACAGCATTGGTGAGTTTGTAGAGTGGAATCGATATAACCATTCTAAGCTGACGGGCATTGTCTATGACCACCACAAACAACCCATACCAGGTGTCAGCCTACAAATATTGGATCAACGAACGGTCAGTGACGCAAAAGGTCGGTTTGAATTCTCAAGTGTCCCAGCTCGGGATAATTTGCCGATCTATATTGATGAAGGAGCACTCGACCTTAACCTGACGCCGATTCAAAACCCCGTGTTTGTGAATACCAAACAAGTCGGACTCACTCATGCTCACATAGAGATGGTGGTGTCATTTGGCGTCGATGGCACAGTAGAAGGCGACATAGAAAACAATGCTTATCTGCACTTCAAGCATATCCAGAAAGGCACCGAGTATTCGAGTGAGATTGAGAGCGATGGCTTTTATATGGTAGAGGGGCTCATCGCAGGCAAATACATTGTGACTTTGGAAATGGGAGATAAGCGATACGTGCAAGGTGCCGACTTGGACGGAGATTTCTGGGTCAGCGATCTCACATTCAACCTCATCGATTTTCATAAAGTGTATTAGCCCCGATCGCTTTTGATTAGTCTGAAGGAGGTGAGAGTATCAAATGTACTTTTTCTTTTATGTTTAATTCTCGGTTTCTAAGATCTTTGAATATAGCTTTCCACTCTTGGAAGGTAACCACTATCGGGTTAAAACTGTTTACTGGCTTGGTGACGCCGTAACGCACAGTTTCAACTTCGGGTTCGAACGTACCAAGCAACTTATCCCAAATGATCAAAACACCAGCGTAGTTCTTATCGATGTATTGTGGATTTTTCCCGTGATGCACACGATGATGTGAAGGGGTGTTAAAGATGTATTCAAGTGCACCTAAGCTTCGTATCCATTGTGTATGGACAAAGAACTGCAAACCTAGGTTGAGAAGCACCACAAATATGACCCATTTGGGGTCGAAACCTATGATGACCAAGGGAACCCAAAATAGCCACATACCCGCGAATGGGTACATTAAGCTTTGACGGAAAGCTGTGCTGAAGTTCATGCGTTCTGAGCTGTGGTGGGCGACGTGTGCTGCCCACATCCAGCGGACACGATGGCTTGCTCTATGGAACCAGTAATAGAAAAAGTCTTGCAGTACCATCAATACAACAAAACTCAGCACACCCATTTCGATGTCCATTAAGCGCCAGCCGAACATCCAAAGATACAGCTGCACGATCAATAACCCGGTGAGTAAATCCGAGAGCTGGTGCATGCCTGCTAGCGTGAAGTTACACATTACTTCTGAAAGTTTATAGCTCGAGTTATCAGGCAGTCGACCTTGCTTCTGACCGATAAAATACTCAGCCAACATGCACAGCACGAACAAGGGCGCTAATACCAGCAGTAGCCATTCTGGGTGATTGATTAATGCGTCGATATTCATGTTCTATCCTCGTTGAGACACGATACGTGTTGTGTAAGCTTGGTCGCCTGAGATTCAGTGCTCAGCAGGATTACGCTACCAGCGAGCAAAGTGATCTTCTGTTAGTCCAAGAGCGTCATCGAGTGGATGTGTCACACCATTGTTGTCTTCAATCGAGCCAGAAAAGTGACCGATGAACTGACGGAAGTTACTCTTTAGCAGCCATAAATTGAGCTTTTCGCTGCGGTTATTTAAGGGGGTAAATGACAGGTTTATACGCCCATCTTGTGATGTTATTTGCCAAGGTAAATCCGTGTTTTGACGACTAAATGTAAACTGCACCGGATTAAGTAAGTGTCTAGTTCCATTCACCCATAATACGTTTTCGCAGCCTCCCGTCTCATTGACGCCTGCCGCGAGGTTCAGGCCAATATCAGTGCCATTTGATTGCGTGTTGAGGCTAGCCCAACGCCAACTGGTTTCACGCCTCATGTAACCCGCCGAAAAGTCATAACCAGCACGAGCTTGCGTGAGGTTTAATGATGCTCCCTTGACTTGGATATCGCCGCTGATGCGCAAAGCATTGTGCTTTTGGGTGTAAGTCCAACCTGAATAACCTGTTGGGCTGCACATCGCGATGGGCGAGCTGTCGGTCTCTGGCTCTAAAGCGATATCGGCTTTGATGTGTTTGGTACTTAAGCGAACTCGCCATTGTCCGCCTTCAATCTCAAACGTAATGCTCTGGTTTGCAATACTTGTCTTTCCTTCAAATGGTGAAGCGGTCACTTGTTTATCAAACCCTAATGGCCTTAACCAAGATGACTCTTCAAGATGGTTGTTTTCGATGTCGTACAGATAACAAAATGCGGAACCCAAGTAGCGAATATCTGCGATGGCGACACCAATAATGTGCGTGTCGGTGACGATGCTAACAAATTGAAACTGTTTGTAATGAAAGTGCTTCTGCCAAGGATTTGCTTTTGCATCCATTGAGTTGCGGTAGTCAAAGCTCTTAATGTTCAGGTGCTTAGGTATGCCATCGAAATGCCCAATAGTCGGCTGACCATTAGAATCAATCAAATTATGTGGGGCAGGGATTGTTTTTATCATTTGCGATGGTTCACATTAATTTAACAATTAAAGCCATTGTGCGATGAGTAGCGTAGAATTGGGAGGTCATATTCGGACAAGAGCTGGTTACTAATCACGATTTCGTCAGCATGGGTTGTTGGACCTGAGTGGTCAAGATTGTTGTGCGAGGCTCGATACAAGGAGATTTGATTGGAGATTATCGCGGAGTATAAGCCAACGGGGCATCGGCATCAGCTAGGAGCATTAGATATAGCGCTGCTGTTGAATACCTTAGCGCAACGAGGTGTCGATATTGAAAGGCTGCTCACGGAAGTCGGGTTAGAAACTATGGATTGGCGAGACCCGAATGGAAAGCTGACTTACGCTGATAAGCTTGCGTTGTTTAGCGCGGCTAATCAGAGCTTTCCTCACGATGGTTTAGGGCTTTGGTTAGGAGAGCATGCAAGTCTGAGCCACTTTGGCGTGTTGGGTTATGCGCTATCGACCAGTCAAAATGTTGGGGAGGCCATCCAATCGGGATTTAAATATTTGCGCCTGAATGGGCCTATCTTCTCGGTTAGACTGCTTCTAGATTCCGAACAAGCGGTGATCCAGATTGAAAATACTTTTGAGGTGGGTGAGCTGCTTCCTTTCTGCAGCGAGTATTTCCTGAGTTCTATTGTCTCTTTGTTCAAAGAGCTGACTGGCCATGATCTGGATATTCAGACTCTGGCTTTGCCCTATGTTCGCCCTAACTACGTCAAGCTTTATGAAAACCGTTTCCAGTGTCCGGTGATTTTTGAACAAAACCATTGTGAGCTGCGTTTTGATGCATCGGTTTTGGAGCAAACCTTGCGGACTCATGATGCCGCGACTCTGAAGCGTTATCTCGCGTCTTGCCAATCGATAGTCGATACGTTGGACTCTGAACATTTGTTGACTAACCAGATCAAAACGATCTTCTATCAAACCGCAGGCAGCTTCCCGAATATTGAACAGTTAGCCGAAGAGTTCGGTTGCAGTTCTCGTACGCTAAGACGAGAACTGGCAACCCATGATTCCAGTTATCAAGTACTACTGACCGAAGTTCGAGTAGAACTAGCTAAGGAACTGCTGCTCGGCACGACCATGAGTATCGATGACATTGGTGAAAGGCTCGGTTATAGCGACCCAGCAAATTTCAGAAGGGCGTTTAAAGGGTGGCTCAATAAAACGCCCGCTCAGTTTCGTGACGGTTTAAGTTAAAGCGTTATTTGCTAAAAAACTGCTCCCTGAAGTCGGTGATTTTCTGTTGATAGTAACTGTCCCAATCTTGTTGAGCCCAAGTGTCATGACTTGACGTTCGCTGAGCGTTTAAGGTTGCTTTGAGTTGATTCAGTTGTTCGTGATAAGTCATCACGGTTTGATTTTGTTGTTCGACTTGTTGTTCACGCGCGCCAATATCATTGGCCTGTGTTGCGTCTAAGTAGCTCTCCTGAAGGTCGGTTTTGATTAAGACTATCTCAGAAGGGCTATAACTGGTGGGTATCAAAGAGACGGCCAACTCATATTTTTGAAGCTGTGTTTCGGCGTTTAATGTGCCCGCACTGTTTTGCCATTCACTAAGCAGATCTTGATAGTTAGTCAAAAACTGGTTCGCTTCACTCTCTTCAAGAACATTTGCGTCAAGCGTAAAATCCAGATGAGCAAACTGGTCTGCGAATAGCTGGTTGGCCAACTTGCCCCATACTTGCTGTGCGGACTGCTTGAATAGGGCAATACGTTCTTCAATATTTTCTATGGATTCAAGTGGAATACTGCTTTGGGCTAATTGCCAGTCGACTGTGAGCTCTGGATAGCCGCTCAGTAACTCAAACCATATGCTCGACAGTTCTGATTTCAATCGTGCCAGTTGTTCAATGCAGTCGTCGCGTTGTTGGCAAACTTTCCAAAACTCATCGAGTTCATCGAATAAAGCTCTACCTTGAAGTTCGCTCAAACCTTCCCGCATAGGTTTTTCCATCCAGTGAAACAGCGGGGGTATGTTTGCTCTGCATGGCAGCATTTCCCGAACTAGCGGTTGCAGTTGGCGTGGAGTTATCGTCAGCCGTTGTCTGTGAAACACGGGGCTTAGCTTCTGTAATCTGAACAGAAGGCAGCGATGATTCGTTCGATATTGATGACCATGAGTAGCCAACAATGCTCGCCGTTAAGACGAGCATGAGGATTAATATAACTCGATGCATTATGGGTTCAACGCGTTACTTAATGACGGCACTAACAGGGAAGTGATCTGAAAGGTTGTAGTGCTTCCATAACTCACTGCTTGTAGACCTTGGGACATCCACGCGATTGTCGTTATGAGTTTTGGCTGCATATTCCGAACTCACCACCACATAATCAAGGTATTCGACATTCTCGCCACCCGACATAGGTTCGCCTGCAAAGTTGTTGATGCGAGGGTCAAAAGTAGAAGCGGTGTAACCAGAGTATTTCGGCTCATCTGCTTGTAAATTTGCGAGCATCTGTTGGTAGTCGCCTGGGAACTTCAGCTTGTTCACGTTGAAGTCACCGCTGTAAACCACAGTTTCTGATGCAGGGATATTCAAAGACTGTGCTAGTGCGCGCATTTGCTTGAATTGACGTTGTCGGTAGTCACGAGCGGTGTTTGTATCAAACGAGGCAGTGTGCGTGCCAAATACATGGTAAGCCTTACCATTCTTGATCACTTCCGCGTAGTTAACCCCTTTGTCTGCAAAGCAATCTGTACCCGTGCAATCAGGGAAAACATACTGAGCTTCATTTACGATAGGGTAACGGCTAACAATAATTACGCCACCGTCATAGATGTTAATCCCGTCTTTATCGAGCATTTTGGTTTGGTAAGGATACTCTTTTGCCAGTTCACGTAGAAATTCATCTCTGCCGTTGGCAAACACCTCTTGGAGTGCCAACACGTCATAGCCTTTTACGTATTGAGGGAGTAGATCGTAGCGATCACCAATGTGTGAAGCGATGGCAGGCAGCGCCCAGATGTTGTAGGTCATGACTTTGAGAGTGGTGGCATCTGGTTCTGGCTGCTCATCCACTTTTGGCGGGGTGATGGTGTAGTAAATGTCATCGTAACGTGCCGTAGAATCGGCTTTGAGGGCAAGCTCCGAATTGATCCCGAAAGCATCGGTCGTGCTACGGTGAATATTGCGATCGTCATGCAACGTTAGGTTTACGTCTGCGGCACTCAAACCATGTCGCAGAGTTGAATTGTACCAATGTCCCTTCATGGTTTGATTGAGCGTGATACTTTCTCCAACAGGGTTAGATATGACAGTATCGAATTGATAGGTTTGCCCTGACTTCACACCCGTCCAACGATTAAAACTGATCAGCTTCTTTGTTTCCCAAGGGCCAATCTGTTCAACGTGCTGTTGCCACTCATCACCCAGTTGAAGCTGGTCGGTACCTGTGTGACTGGCTTGAATGGTCATCACTTGATTGGTGTTATTGGTGAGATACACGTCGGTGTCTGCGATCGCAGAGGTCGAAGCGATTGATGTGGATGCCACAAGTGCAGCTAACCAAGTCCATTGAGTTTTCATCGTTTACGTTATCCTTATTGATTGATGTCTAGAATAACGTAGTCAAGAGTTATGACATTGGAGTTATAACTCTATGGCATTTATTCAAATATGAGATATATGCCAAGGTTTTATAAAATTGATTAATCATTGAAAACTAACATATTGTTTTGTGGGAATGATAAGTGGTACGCGCGCGAATAATAGAGTTAGAACATGGGCTTTGGACGATAAACGAACCAGTTTGGTGTGTTTAAGTAAAAGTCGTGTATTGGGAAAAGTTGAAGGTGTAAACAACAAGAAGGGATTGCAGAGACAGTTGAGTTGTCTCAACATAAATTTTGCGATTGTTCTGTAATTTAACTTTGTTCAGTAAACAGAAACCTTAAAAACAGGTATGATAGTGCCGTTTTTAATCCTGAACTGGGAAAGTCATGGCAAAGTTAACACTCCAAGAGCAGATGCTTAAAGCTGGCTTGGTAAATGAGAAAAAATTAAAGAAGGCGAAGAAAGGCTCTAAAAAGTCTCGCGTTCAGTCTCGTGAAGCAAAAGCGGCAGCAGAAGAAACTAAACTGGCGCAGCAAGCGAAAGACAAAGAACTAAACCAACAGTTGAAAGAACAGCAGTTGAGCAAAGAAATTAAGGCTCAAGTGAAGCAACTGATTGAGATGAACAAGCTAGAACAGAAGAACGGTGAGATCAAATACAACTTCACCGACGGTACGCTAGTTAAATACCTTTACGTAGAAGAGCTGACTCAAAAGCAACTAAGTAAAGGCATTCTAAGTATTGCTCGTCAGGGCGAGAGCTATGTTGTTATCCCAACAGCAGTTGCTAACAAGATTGCTATGCGCGACGAAGAATCTATCGTTGATACGCAAGCGGGTAGCACAGACGAAGTAGACGAAGACGATCCGTACAAAGACTTCGTGATCCCAGACGATCTAATGTGGTAAACCGCTTTATCTAGCTCTAGTAAGCTAGTTAAATTGAGATTCACCGCTTTATTGACAGGATCTAAGAATGCAGCGAACAATCACTCGATTGTCGCTGCATTTTTTATTGGTGCGAAATGACCTTAGCCAGTCTGAGTAACACTTAGTGTTCTGACATGCCGTAAACAAGGCTATCATTGGCATCTACATGGTCGATAAAATCGGTGTTAGCGCGCTGCTCGTGTTGGTCATAGCCATCAAAGTAACAGTCGCCAATTTCATTGCGTGGGCAAACGTGAATGTGGTCTTTAATGACCAGTTCGGTAGAACAACATGGACAGTGTTTGACATGTCCAGTGAGTACCGTAGATCGATTTGGTTTCATACATCCTCCTGATAGGCACTGTAATCTGATTGCCTATTTGCCCCCTAAGTTACGCAAATTATTGTGTCGTTATGATTTCACTTTTAAGTCAATGAAAAACGATTCAGAGAGTGAATGCCTAGGCGTGAATGTACTTGGACGGCTAAGAGAACATAAGACGAATCAAGCCCACAGTAGACACTATGGGTTTGGTGTCACTTCTTATTCCGCTTATTACTGCGTTGGGGTAAGTGTTAACTGAGCGTTGTCATAACCGAGTTGCGCTAGGGCTGCGGGATCGAAGTCTGTCATAACTTTGATGTCACCGGCATAATAGGTTTTGTAACTGCCAGATGGTGTCATGGCGTTAAATGAGTCGACAGAGTGCTCTGTACCAATATCTATCATTCCAGAATATTGAGATTCAGCACTAAACTGGCCTGCAACATACGTATAGAATGGGCGGACACTGGCACCTGCGGCGTACTGCATGCTACTCAAACCATGGGTGTTGATTGCCCAACTCCAATCCCACCATTTCATCTCTCCAGGAATATAACGGTGATCCCATTGGTAACGGATATTGGCTCCATCTTCGCTGGTGGTTCCCATCGTGAAAGTGTGTGAGACAGTAGGGCGGTTTGTTGGATGTGAGCTTAGCGCATTACCGCTATGACGCAGGAAACCGGTAAAGTTTACGTCGTAACTCATGTTCGTTTTGATACGGTATGGGTAAGAGATGGTAGAGCGTAAAAACTCGACTTGAAAAGGCAGCACGGAGTGAGCAGGTACGGTAATAATGGCTTGTAGCTCGGTTGGTTCAAAGCGAGCGCCACTGTTGATGTCGGAGAAACGTTGGCCTTCTACTAGTGCGACGCTTACCTCTGTTTTTCCGACTTGCGGCCAGTGAAAGGTCTCTTCAATAGCGACTGAATCAGCAAGATCGAAGCGCTGTGTTTTGCTCCATTGTGTTGATTGCTCAAAATGGAGATCAACGACGATTTGTTTAGGTTGTTCACTATCATTGATTGCATAGGCAGAGACGTTTTTTATCAACTCTTGGTCGGTCTCTGTTACAGAACCATGCAAAAATGAGCTGTTGTCGAGTGTGTAAGCGAAGTTATCGACAGTAATTGTTGTCTTCTCATTACATCGGTCACCTGCGCAGCTTCCATTGCTAGTCCCTTTGATCTCCCAGCCATTGTTGAGTGGCTTTATTGTCATGTCTTGACCGACGTACCGTGCGTTATCGCCTCCAACCCAAGCGTAACCAAGGTTATGACCTAAATAACTTAACGGTCTGATAAAGCGAATGTTGTTGCTGACTAAGGCGCGTTGAATATTATGGTTGTTGTTCGCTGCAATGACTTGCTCTTCGTAGTAAGGCAGACCTGCGTCTGGGGTATTGGGATAGCACCAAGTGTTGTCGCTTGATTGCCCTTGTTTGATCAGGCCATGGTAACCAGATCCCATGATCACCCAGTCATTTTTAAGACCAGCAATGTCCCACACATTCATACGAGATAGCAGGGCGGTTTTGTGCTGCTGAGCTTCTGTATGGTTGAGCGGGCGATAATCGGAGCGGCAGACATCTTCACCGAGGTTATCTAATACTATTTGGTCTGAATATATCTTTGCATGGGTGGTAAAAGAGATGAAAGAGAGTGCTGAGCTGAATAGAAAGGTTTTACTGACGTTAAGCATGAATAAGTTCCTGAATGCCATTGTTTGGCTATTTTTATTTAATTCGTTTTATGGGTATTGATTTAAAGCCGAGGGACTCTAGCGGGATGTACTTTGTCATATAAAACAATGCCAAAAATACTGAAATGAATTGAAAATAAATACTTATAAATATCAGAGGGTTGTACTGTTGACCTTGTTGGTTGATAAAGACTTATCTGATCGCTTTCAATTAGTTTCAACAATCCAATTAATGGGTGGTTGATTGTTGAGCGTTTCTATTTCACCAGTCTCGCTATTTGGGGTTTTGGCTTGGAAATTAGTTCTTGAGATTGATTAGCAAGGTGTCTCCCATTAATGAACTGAGGAGCTATTGAGGAAGCCAAAATAAGAAAGGGTGTTGTGATAGTCAGGATCAAAAAATGCAGCAACAAACTTTCGATTGCCGCTGCATTTTTATGGTTCGAGTTAACTTAATTAAACAAGATTAAGCATCACCGGGTTTTTCCCGTTTGCTGTTCCAACCCATAAAGTTGTAGGTGTTGTAACGAGCAAAGCCTATCTGCTCATGCAAGGCAAAATCTGTGACCGCAAAGTTGTACCACAATGGCAACCAAGAAATCTGAGCTGCCATATAGTCGGCTCTCACTGGAATAACATCCAAACCGAAGTGGTTGAAGTAGAGCTCGCTGCGGCGAATATGTAGGCCAGATGAAACCAACACAATGTTGTCGAACTTATGATGCTTCATTAAGTCACTGGTGAGCTGTGCGTTTTTCCAAGTGTTGACGCTATTTGGCTCTTGGATAATGTCACCCATTGGAACGTCAAGTCTCAGCAATTGTTGTTGATAAACCTCAGCTTCGGTGACACCGTGATTTTGTGCATCGCCACCACTGATGATCACTTTGCATCTGGTTTGCGTTTTTGCACAAGCTTTGTATTGGCTTGCGGTTTCGTTGATTCGGCCGAAAGAGAAAAAGGTCGGCTCAAACTCTTGGGTGCTACTGATGAATTGAGTACCAGCGCCAAGCAACACAATGGCGTTATTATTCGACCATTGGATCTTAGGCTTACTTTCGTAATCGGCTTGCAGGTCGTTCAGTAAATATCGAGGAATTAAGCCTGAACCAATCAACATAAATGACGATATAAGAACAAGAGATAAAAACAGAGAGGTTTTTCGCCATTGCAGTAAACGCGTAAAGCCAACCAATAGCAGAAGAAGTAATAATATAATAAAGCTCATGAGGATCCTGTTATCGAACGGGTGCCAAAATGATGTGACATACTGAAGCCGTGCATCATATATCAGTTATGTTAATCGTTCATAGCTAACTCATTGTATTATTGAACAAATGCACGATTTTTTGTGAATAAATACGATAACGAATGGGAGCTGGAATAAAAGCGCTCTGTTATTGTTCAATAACCCTTCTGAAATTATTGGTATATAAACAAGGGAATGATTTAAACCCTATTTCGTGTTATTTAAACCCGATTTCAGATAATAAGT
>NZ_MCZZ01000016.1 GCF_002875705.1 Vibrio sp. 10N.261.45.E2 | reverse complement strand
AGCGCTATCTGTTGCCCAAGGCAGTAAGAGCAGCGATTAACTAATGCGATACTAGCTCAGTTGGTAGAGCGCAACCTTGCCAAGGTTGAGGTCATCGGTTCGAACCCGATGTATCGCTCCAGCTTTCTTCTACAAAGCTATTAAGACTCTTTAAACCACCGTGTTTTTCTTTAGATCACAGAGTTTAAAGACGACCTTAAAGGTCACGCTCTTTCTTTAATGCTGCGAAGCATAATCCCCCCAAAAAGCAAATAATCCTCCATCATGGTGGATATTTTTTTGTCTTAAATTTTTCTTAGCAACTGGAATGCTAGTAAACATCAGGTCTCTGAAGCAGATACTTGAGGTTTTTCACATCTATAAACAGACTTATCCACAAAATGTTAGATGTGGATAACTTGGTTGATAAAGTTATTTCAGGCTTAATTCTTTACCTATCCCTAAAAGATCTTTCTTGTTTTCAATATATTAGATGAATTATGGCGATTGTAACTTGTTGTTTTTTATCAAGTTGGATGCTTATCTTGGATTTGATAAAAGATCGTTAACTTGTTGTTTTTTGATCTTAATCATTTATCGGTACTGTGTTTAACTTTGCGCGGGTGTCGGAAGTTTACGAGAGTTCTGAATTTTTTCCACATTGCTAGAATTGAGAACAAGGTCAAACATTGTTCTAAAATTATGTGCAACGAGTTGTCTTAAATATTGGACTGTTAGTGGGGGCTCGCCTGCCATACATTGGTATATAAAGCGTTAAGCGTCTCTTGGTAGTCCTTTCTCAACAATACGTATCAGTCTGTGCTTTTTGGTGGAGATTTTGCTGTTACTTTTTTGCACACAGTTATCTTGTTGCACGCCGCTAGCGTTAGGTAACTGTTGTAGTTGTTTATTCAAAGCCCACTCAATATGGACATCTAGCATTTCGTTTTTGCCTTGATGGGACTCCAGGGTTTCAACAATGCGTTGTTGAAATGGCGCATTGCCCATCGCAACAAAGATATTGCGCAACCACTGGGTGTGGCCGATACGTCTTATTGCGGAGCCTTCCATTTTCTTTAGGAAGGTCGCTTCGTCCCAACTTGAAAGTGAAACTAGGTCAGCCTCTTGGAAGTCTTCTCTGCGGTGAAAGTCGGTTTGTTCTGTGAGTTCGGCATGACGGTTCCATGGGCAAACTAACTGACAATCGTCGCAGCCGTAGATACGGTTACCAATCGCTTCTCTATACTCTTCAGGGATCACGCCATCATATTCAATGGTTAAGTACGAAATACATTTGCGCGCATCCACCACGCCATCATCAATAATGGCACCTGTTGGGCAAGAAGTGATACATGCGGTGCATTTGCCGCACTCATCGACACTAGGTTCATCGGCTGGAAGAGGGATGTTGACTAACAGCTCCCCTAGAAAGAACCAAGAGCCAGCGTCTTTATCAAGAATTAATGAGTGTTTACCTGTCCAACCCAACCCTGCTTTTTGAGCGAGCGGTCTTTCCAAAATAGGCGCTGAATCAACGAAAGGTCGTGAGTCTAAACCTTCGACCTCTTTTTCAATTCTTTGTCCCAGCTTTTTCAACTGGTTACGGAACAATTTGTGATAGTCGCGGCCTAAAGAATAGCGGCTGATGTAGCCTTGAGTAGTATCGCTTAGGTTAGAGGCAAACTGAGCTTCCGGTGGTAGGTAGTTCATTCGAGCGCTGATCACTCGAATTGTACCAGGGTGAAGTTCATCAGGGCGTGCACGCATCATCCCATGCCGAGCCATCCAATCCATTTCGCCGTGGTGACCCGCATCTAGCCATGCTTGAAGGGGGGCTTCGTGTTCACTTAAATCAATATCGCAGATGCCAACTTTTTGAAAGCCTAGCTCTTTTCCCCAGATTTTAATTTTTTCAACAAGATGGTCTAGATTCATGGCTTAATTCTTATTTTCTCTGTTTTACAATTAGAGATAAGGCTAATTAAAATTAGGTTCGGCAAAAATGGGGGCGGATCTTAACGGATCTTAGTGGTGTTGACCAGAACAGACGCGTTTTGAGCAGTATTTTTCATAGAACTTACACTTGAGTGCTTGTCTCTCAAAAGCATCACGGTTTACTATTCTTGTTCTTTTGATTTTTATATAGTCAACGATCGATTTTTAGAGAACGTATTCATGAGCACGAAACAATTTACTTTGAAAGATGAACAAGCAACGATTCAATTAGGAACGGAGCTTTCTAATCTTTGCTCACAGCAGACGACTATTTATCTGCATGGTGATCTTGGCGCAGGTAAAACGACCTTCAGTCGTGGTTTTGTAAAAGCACTTGGCCATCAAGGAAATGTAAAGAGCCCAACGTATACTCTAGTTGAACCTTATCAACTTGCCGATTGGCAGGTATATCACTTTGACCTTTATCGCTTAGCCGATCCGGAAGAGTTAGAGTTCATGGGAATTCGTGATTATTTTACTCCAGATGCTATCTGTTTGGTTGAATGGCCTGAGAAAGGTTATGGGATGCTACCAGAAGCAGATTTGGATATTGATATTCGTTACCAAGACGATCACCGTATTGTTTCTTTAACCGCTAATAGTGAATACGGACAGCGCTTACTTAGTCAGTTGGAGTTATGTTGATTTCTAGACGCCTTATTTCAACAGTAGCCATGATGGCTGCTGTTTTTTCTGTACTATTTTCTTCACTTGTCTCTGCAAACTCACTGAAAAGTTTAAGGGTTTGGCCTTCTCCTGAAGAAACTCGTGTGGTTATCGACTTAAAATCAGAAGCGGACTTTAGCTATTTCACCCTAAGTAGCCCAAGTCGCTTAGTCGTCGATTTAAAAAATACCAACCTTGCGACTAAGTTACCGGTTGTGGTGAAAGATAGCCCTGTTCTATCTAAGATTCGTAAGAGCTCACCGCCAGACAAAAGCACGTATCGCTTGGTTTTTGAGTTAAAGAAGTCGTCTAAAGCCGAGTTGTTCAAACTGAGCCCGACTCCCGGTGGTCAGTATGGACACCGTTTGGTGATTGACTTACCTCATGGTGCGGCAAGTAAAGCGACATCGACGCCGAGTAAGCCAACGGTAAGTAAGAACATTAATCAGGTTAAGCGCCAAAAAGACATTCTAATTGTGATTGATCCTGGCCATGGCGGTGAAGATCCAGGCTCAATCGGTCCATCTCGTAAGTATGAAAAAGATGCGACTCTGAGTATTTCGAAGAAGCTAGCAGCGCAACTGAATGCGGTTCCGGGAATCAAAACTCGTATGACTCGTAACGCTGACTACTTTGTGAACCTGAATCGACGCGTCGCGATTGCTCGTGAGAATGAAGCTCACCTGTTGATCTCTATTCACGCCGATGCCTTTACGACGCCTCAGCCAAGAGGTGGTTCGGTCTTTGTGTTGAACACTCGACGTGCGAACACTGAGATCTCTCGCTGGATTGAAAACAAAGAGAAACAATCAGAACTGCTCGGTGGCAGCGGCGCTGCGTTCACCGGCAATATTGATGATAAGAACGTAAACCAAACCCTGCTTGATTTGCAGTTTAGCCACTCTCAAAAAGAGGGTTACAAACTGGCAACGGCGATCCTGTCTGAAATGGGTAAAGTTGCTAAGCTGCATAACAGTAAGCCGATCAACACCAGTTTGGCAGTATTACGTTCACCACAGATCCCATCTGTACTGGTAGAAACTGGTTTTATTTCGAACCCGACAGAAGAGAAACTTCTTTTCCAACGTTCGCATCAAGATAAGCTTGCTCGCGCTGTGACTAAAGCCGTTGTTAAGTATTTGAAGGCTAACCCGCCAGAAGGGATTATCTTGTCTAATGCGACGTCATCAACGGGTAGCGTGAGCCAGCATAAAGTGTCTCGCGGTGAGTCTTTATCGGTGATTGCGAGCAAATACGGTACATCGACACAGGCACTAATGAAATACAACAACCTGAAGTCGAGCAGCTTAGCGATTGGCCAGGTGCTGAAGATTCCAGGCAATGCTTCAAGTTCATCATCAAGCAGCGCTGTTAAAACTAAGACCATCACTCACACGGTTAAGTCTGGGGAATACTTAGGCAAGATAGCCAACCGCTATAAAGTATCGGTGGCTGATATTAAACGTGAGAACCGCTTGAAGTCTGAAACGGTAAGAGTGGGTCAAAAGCTACGTATTACGGTTGAGGTAAAGGATATTCCTCTGCGAAAACATAAAGTCGCAAGAGGTGATTATCTTGGCAAGATCGCGTCGAAATACGGCGTGAGCGTCAACAGCATTCGCCAAGCAAATAAGCTAAGATCAGACAGCCTAGCGATAGGCCAAGTTCTGATTATTCCGCATAAGTAATTTAGGAAAGAACTTAGTGGCCTCAAGCGCGGGAATACAAACTTAGAAGTACGAACATAAACGTAAACTGTTCCCACCAATGGCAGTAAGGTAGCAATAAATATGACGATAAAAATACTGCCAGCTCGGCTAGCTAACCAAATCGCAGCAGGTGAAGTGGTAGAAAGACCAGCTTCTGTTGTGAAAGAGTTGGTTGAGAACAGCTTGGACTCTGGCGCCACACGTATCGATATTGATATCGAGAAAGGTGGTGCCAAGATGATTCGCGTTCGTGACAACGGCAAGGGTATCGTCAAAGATGAGCTTGCCTTGGCACTGAGCCGTCATGCGACCTCTAAGATCCATACCCTTGATGACCTTGAGGCGATCGTCAGCCTAGGTTTCCGTGGTGAGGCGCTGGCGAGTATCAGTTCTGTTGCGCGCTTAACCATGACTTCACGCCCAGCGACTCAAGATCAAGCTTGGGCAGCACACAGCGAAGGGCGCGATATGCAGGTGAAACTGCAGCCTGCCGCACACCCCATTGGCACCTCGGTGGAGGTGTTGGATCTGTTCTTCAATACGCCAGCACGCCGTAAGTTTTTACGCACCGAGAAAACCGAATTCACGCATATTGATGAGCTGCTTAAACGCATTGCATTGAGCCGCTTTGATGTGACGATCAACCTTCGTCACAACGGGAAAATGATTCGTCAGTACCGCGCTGCTAAAACCGATGTTCAAGCTGAAAAGCGTATTGCAGCGGTATGTGGTAACCCTTTTGTTCGCCATATGCTTAAGATTGAGCTCGAACATCAAGGTTTGAAACTTCATGGTTGGATCACCACACCTGAGGGGGCAAGACAGCAAAGCGACCTGCAATACTGTTATGTGAATGGCCGTATGATGCGTGACAAGCTGATCAACCATGCAATTCGTCAAAGCTATGAAACTAGCCTGCGTCCAGACCAATTCGCAACCTATGTGTTGTTTATTGAGCTCGACCCACATCAAGTGGATGTGAATGTTCACCCTGCCAAACATGAAGTGCGTTTTCATCAAGCGCGCCTTGTGCATGATTTTATTTACCAAGCATTGAGTGATGGCTTAGCACAGAGCAAGCAAATCGACGCTGCGCCAATCAATCAGTCGGCTTTTCATCAGTCAGAAGAGACACATCATCAGCAAGGTAATACGAGCTCTGAGGTTGGTGATGTTGCTAGTTTTGCTGAGCCAGAAAGCACAGTGTTTAACAGCTCGGAGCAAACCCAAGTTTCTGAAAGGGTGCGCCATGCTATTGAACAAACACCGGCCTACCCGAGAAAAGCTGAATCTGAACACGCTTTTGAGAAGCCTCAACACAGCGTTAATGATAGCGGGCGACACTATGCTCCATCAACCAGCTCAAGTTCATCAGCTGGCCGAGGTTCGTCTGCTAGTGAAAACAGCTTTACCGGTTCTCCTCGTCAAGAGTGGATAGAGTCTCGACCTGCACCGAAGAAAGAAAAAGAACCACACCAACATCATGCTGAACCAGCGCCCTCTAAGCGTGAAGTGAAAGCCTACAAAGAGCTTCTGAAAACGCCAGATTTTGATGATCAAGTTGTAGCCCCCTTATCTACTCAAGAGCATGCGGCACCTGTCGAAACCAGAGATAACATAGAAAATAGAGAAACTAAGCCGACTCAACCGAATTCCTTAAACTCGAAACCAAGAGCACCTGTGACGGATTTAGGAAAAGCGGTCTCGATAGTGGAACGTCAGTACTTGGTGATGGGTAATAAGAATGGCTGTGTGTTGGTTTCATTGGTGAAGGCAGAGTTATTACGTGTTGTTGGTCAGCTTGATACACGAGGTGGTTCGTTAAAAAGCCAACCGCTATTGGTGCCCTTATCGATTAAGCTTGGTTGTGAACTTGTTGAAGTTGCTAAGGCGCTGAGCCAAACGCTGGCATTGCTAGGGATTGAGCTTAAGGCACGAAACAGTGAGGCGGTAATGGTGATGGGCGTGCCTTCTCCATTAAGGCAGCAAAACTTACAAATTTTGATCCCAGATCTGTTATCTTACGCCGCTTCATTAAACGCTCAGATTGATGCTAATCACGCGGCTAATGTTTCCAACGACCTGCTACCATCTTTGGTCAACTGGATCGGGATTCAGACGGCACAAGTAAAAAGCGACTACACTTTATCTGAAGCGGTTCAACTAGTTGGGGAACTTGAACAACTTTGGCATGGTCTACTTCCATTAGATGATCCAGAGTTTGTGAATCCTATCGACTTTTCAGCGACCATTGCCGCGTTTACGGTTTAATTTTTTCGCGACGACATTTGTCTTTTTAGCTGAATACGTCGCGACACAAAAGCCCTTTGCTAAAAAGAGCTAAAACAGAGAAGCAAATACAAAATACCATGACTGAAAAATTACCTTTAGCGTTGTTTTTAATGGGCCCAACGGCATCAGGAAAAACAGATTTAGCTATCCGCTTACGTCAGAAATACCCTGTAGAGATCATCAGCGTCGATTCGGCACTTATCTACAAAGACATGGATATTGGTACCGCTAAACCGGATGCGGAAGAGCTTGCGCTCGCGCCTCATCGCTTGATTGATATTTTGGATCCAAGCGAAGCGTATTCTGCGGCAGATTTTCGTCGTGATGCGATCAATGAAATGAATAAGATTGTAGCGGAAGGCAAAATTCCGTTACTTGTTGGTGGCACAATGCTGTACTACAAAGCATTGTTGGAAGGTTTATCGCCATTGCCAGCAGCGGATCAAGAGATTCGTAAGCAGATTGAAGCAGAATCTATCGAGCAAGGTTGGCAGGCATTGCACGATCAATTAAGAGAGATAGATCCCGTATCCGCTGAAAGAATACACCCAAATGATCCACAAAGGCTTTCAAGGGCATTGGAAGTTTACCGAATTTCGGGTAAAACATTAACAGAGCTAACTCAAACGAAAGGCGATAGCCTGCCATTTCGTGTAAAACAATTTGCAATAGCTCCCAAGGAAAGGAAAGAACTCCATCGCCGCATTGAGCTGCGTTTCGAGAAGATGATAGCAGCGGGATTTGAAGAGGAAATGAAGGCGTTGTACGCCAGAGAAGATCTTCACCCTGAACTGCCATCGATCCGATGCGTTGGTTATAGGCAGATGTGGGATTATTTAGACGGTAATTGTGATTTAGACGAAGCGGTTTTCCGTGGTGTCTGTGCAACCCGTCAGTTGGCCAAGCGACAGATCACCTGGTTGCGCAGTTGGGATGATTTAACTTGGTTAGATAGCGAAAACATTGATCAAGCGTTAGAAACTCTTTCAGATGCAATAGCATCTGATTAGTATTGCTGTGTATAATGTGATCGCTTTTGCGTGAATATACTCTGGAAAGGATCCGTTATTGAGGCTTTTAAAAAATCACAGCCTTTCAATAACAACGGAGTTTTTTTATTCATTTAGCTCAGATGCAAAGGCCGCACCTTTTTGTGCACCACTAGCTAAATAATTACAACAAAATACAAATAAGGAAAATAAAATGGCTAAGGGGCAATCGCTACAAGACCCATTCCTAAATGCACTCCGTCGTGAGCGCATTCCAGTCTCTATCTATCTTGTTAACGGCATTAAGCTGCAAGGTCAGATCGAGTCTTTCGATCAATTCGTGATCTTATTGAAGAACACAGTAAACCAAATGGTTTACAAGCATGCGATTTCTACTGTGGTTCCTGCACGTGCAGTTAGTCACCACAGCGGCGAGCAACGCACGCCATCTGATCGTCCAGAGAAGACTGAAGATTAATCGTTCAATTGATACAGCTTGCGCTGTAATAAGGAGTTGGTTGCTTGTTTGACCGTTATGAATCCGGCGAGCGAGCCGTACTTGTTCATATCAACTTCACGCAAGAGGGAGAATGGGAAGACCTAAGCGAATGTGAAATGCTGGTCTCCTCTGCGGGGGTAGAAACGCTACAAGTGATTACTGGTAGCCGACAATCCCCACTCCCTAAATACTACGTTGGAGAAGGTAAAGCCCTAGAAATCGCACAAGCTGTTCAGCTGACCGGTGCTGAAATTGTGATTTTTAACCACTCCCTCTCTCCTGCCCAAGAGCGAAACCTCGAGCAATTGTGTAAATGTCGTGTGATTGATCGCACGGGTTTGATTTTAGATATCTTTGCACAACGTGCGCGAACTCATGAAGGTAAGCTACAAGTTGAGCTCGCTCAGCTTCGTCATATATCTACCCGATTGATTCGTGGTTGGACTCACCTTGAAAGGCAGAAAGGTGGTATTGGTCTTCGTGGTCCAGGTGAAACTCAACTGGAAACCGATCGACGTTTGTTGCGTGACCGTATAAAGGCAATATTGCGTCGTTTAGCGAAAGTCGCTAAGCAGCGTGAACAAGGACGACGTGCTCGTAATCGAGCTGAAATCCCAACAATTTCTTTGGTTGGTTACACCAACGCGGGGAAATCAACACTTTTCAATCGCATCACAAGTGCTGGTGTTTATGCGGCAGACCAACTGTTTGCAACCCTAGACCCAACACTACGTAAGATTGATTTGGCAGATGTCGGGCCTGCAATTCTCGCAGATACCGTAGGTTTTATCCGCCATCTACCACACGACTTGGTCGCTGCGTTTAAGGCAACATTACAAGAGACGCAGGAAGCTGACATTTTGTTACATGTTGTTGATGCCAGTGATGACCGTTTTCGTGAGAACATTCGGGCTGTTCATGAAGTATTAGAAGAAATCGATGCTCATGAAGTGCCAACCCTTGTAGTCATGAACAAAATTGACTGCATGGAAGACCAAAAACCTCGAATTGAAAGAGACGAAGAGGGCGCACCTCGCGCTGTTTGGGTTTCTGCAATGGAAGGAGAAGGTATTGAACTGCTGTTTGAAGCTTTAACTGAGCGTTTAGCTAGCCAGATGGTTCAATTCCGATTGTGTATTCCACATCAACATCAGGGACGTATTCGTAGCTTATTCTTCGAGATGAAATGTATTCAACAAGAAGAGTATGATGAAAATGGTAACTTGTTGATAGATATCCGAATGCAACAAATAGATTGGTCTAAACTTGAAAAAAGAGAAGGGGCGCTCTTAGGTGACTTTATCGTTACCAAAGAGACTGCTACAGTATAACGTCATATCAAATGATGGAGCTTTCTAATGGCGTGGAATGAGCCTGGAAATAACAACAACGGCGATAATAACGGCCGCGATAATGACCCTTGGGGTAATAAAAATAATCGCGGCGGCCGAGATCAAGGACCGCCAGATCTAGACGAAGTGTTTAATAAACTGAGTCAAAAGTTAGGTGGCAAGTTTGGTAAAAAGGGTGGCAACGGTAACGGACCATCTATTGGTGGTGGCGGTGCAATTGGCTTTGGTGTCATTGCCGTTATTGCTATTGCTATCTGGTTCTTCGCTGGTTTCTACACCGTTGGCGAAGCAGAAAGAGCAGTAGTACTTCGACTAGGTCAGTTCGACCGTATCGAAGAACCTGGTCTTAACTGGCACCCACGCTTCATCGATGAAATCAGCGATGAGCAACTCGTCAACGTTCAAGCGATTCGTTCTTTGCGCGCGTCAGGCACCATGCTGACTAAAGACGAAAACGTTGTGACGGTTGAAATGGGTGTTCAATACCGTGTTTCTGACCCATACAAGTACTTGTATCGTGTAACGAATGCAGACGACAGTTTACGCCAAGCAACCGATTCTGCGCTTCGTGCAGTAATTGGTGACTCACTGATGGATAGCATCCTAACTAGTGGTCGTCAGCAGATTCGTCAAAGCACTCAAGAAACACTAAACCGCATTATCGATAGCTACGATATGGGTATTCTTATTGTTGACGTGAACTTCCAGTCAGCACGTCCACCTGAGCAAGTGAAAGATGCATTTGATGATGCTATCGCGGCTCGTGAGGATGAAGAGCGTTTCGAGCGTGAAGCTGAAGCATACCGAAATGACATTCTTCCAAAAGCAACAGGTCGTGCTGAGCGTTTGAAGAAAGAAGCTGTGGGTTACTCAGAACGCACAATTAACGGTGCTTTAGGTCAAGTTGCTCAGTTCGAGAAACTGCTACCAGAATACAAAGCAGCGCCTGAAGTAACACGTAACCGTATGTATCTAGATACAATGGAAAAAGTGTACTCAAGCACCTCGAAAGTCCTGATTGATTCTGAATCAAGTGGTAACTTGCTTTACTTACCAATTGATAAGCTAGGCGCACAAGGTGGCTCTCAGCCGGGTACTCGCCCTGCAAAAGCGACATCGACTTACGATCAAATTGAGTTAGAAAAACAAGCTGATCCAAAGTCTAGCACTCAAACTCGTTCAGACAGTTCACGCCAAGGGAGATACTAATAATGCGTAAATTAATGATCCCTGTATTAGTTGTGACGATTGCCCTTCTATTGATGTCACTGTTTGTGATTCAAGAAGGCGAGCGTGGCATGGTAATTCGTTTTGGTCGAGTTCTTGACGACAACGGCGTATCACGAATCTATGAACCAGGCCTGCACTTTAAACTGCCACTATTTGATCGCGTAAAAGTACTTGATGCTCGTATTCAAACGATGGATGGTCGTTCTGACCGTTTCGTAACGTCAGAGAAAAAAGACGTTCTAATTGATACTTACGCAAAATGGCGTATTGCTGATTTTGGACGTTTTTATCTGAGTACTGGCGGCGGCAATATCATGACGGCAGAAGCACTTCTTGAGCGTAAAGTGACAGATGTTCTTCGTTCTGAAATTGGTTCTCGTGAAATTAAGCAGATCGTGTCAGGCCCTCGTAATAAGGACATCCTGCCAGACTCTGCTGATAGCGAAGTTGTGACAACGGTAGCCGCTGCAGAAGCTCTAGAAGTGGATGGCGAACGTGACAAGATCATGGAAAACGTTTTGTCTGGAACGTCAGAAAGCGCGATGGCTGATTTAGGTGTTGAAGTTGTTGATTTCCGAATGAAGAAGATTAACCTTCCTGACGAAATTAGTGAATCTATCTACCGCCGTATGCGTGCTGAACGTGAATCGGTTGCTCGTAGACACCGTTCTCAAGGTCGTGAAAAAGCAGAAGTTATCCGTGCTCAAGCTGAACTAGAAGTAGCAACAGTTCTTGCTGAAGCGGATCGTACAGCTCGAATCACTCGTGGTGACGCGGATGCAGAAGCAGCGAAGATTTACTCTGATGCTTTCAGCAAAGATCCTGAGTTCTACGGCTTCATGCGTTCATTGCAAGCTTATGAGACATCATTTAGCGATAAGAGCGACATTCTAGTACTGGATCCGAAGACTGACTTCTTCCAATACATGAACCAAGCGAGCGGCGCTCCAGCAAAATAAGCTGATGCGTTAGCGAATGCTTAACTCAATAAGCAAAATACGTTAAAACGCAAAAGGCTCTCATCATGGGAGCCTTTTTGTTTTCTACGGCTTATCTAAGAGCGAGACATGTTTGCGGGTTCACTATTACGGCACTAAGGAAGGCGCTTAACAGAGTGGTACTTATAAACAGGCTCGTACTTATAAGCAGAGTAGTACTTATAGGAACCTAGCGGTAAGTCATAAAGGCGATAACGGCTCCAGCCACCACAAGACAACCGCCAATGCGTCGCAGTTGCGTGTCTGGTTGCTCGCTGAGTTGCGCGACCATGTTTCTCCAGCCATTGGGTGCAATCAAGGGACCGAGCCCTTCAACAATAAGTACGAGCCCAATAGCGAGCCAAATTGATTGAGACATGGTGCTGCCTTTTGTCTGTAAAAAAGCAATGATATCAGTATCTTCATACATTCGCCTTCAGTTATCGCTGGTTTATTTTTGTACAGCGTTAACGTTTATGGACAAAAAGTGACTGCAAGAAGTGTGATTCAGTGCTAGAATCCATTTTTAATTAGCAACAGAAATTGGAAAGATGGGAAATAACGTAGTCGTTCTAGGCACCCAATGGGGTGATGAAGGTAAAGGTAAAATCGTTGACCTTTTAACTGAAGATGCAAAATACGTGGTTCGCTACCAAGGCGGTCACAATGCAGGTCACACACTTGTAATTGACGGTGAAAAAACCGTTCTTCACTTAATTCCATCAGGTATCCTACGCAATAACGTTAAATGTGTTATTGGTAACGGTGTAGTATTATCGCCTGACGCACTTCTAAAAGAAATGAAGCCTCTTGAAGATCGCGGTATCCCAGTACGTGAGCGTCTTTTCATTTCTGAAGCTTGTCCTCTAATTCTTCCGTACCACATTGCAATCGACAACGCGCGTGAAATCGCTCGTGGCGCTAAAGCTATCGGTACAACGGGTCGTGGTATCGGTCCAGCTTACGAAGATAAAGTTGCTCGTCGCGGTCTACGCGTTGGCGACCTTTTCGATAAAGAAGCATTTGCTGAGAAGCTAAAAGAAGTTATGGAATTCCACAACTTCCAACTAGAGCACTTCTACAAAGCTGAAACAGTAAGCTACGAAGAAGTTCTTGAGCAAGCGATGAGCTACGCAGACATGTTAACTGCGATGGTTATCGACGTAACTGACGAACTAGACGCAGCACGTAAGCGCGGCGACAAGATCATGTTCGAAGGTGCTCAAGGTACGCTACTAGATATCGACCACGGTACTTACCCATACGTAACGTCTTCTAACACGACTGCTGGTGGTGTTGCTGCAGGTTCTGGTTTCGGTCCTCGTCACATCGGTTACATCCTTGGTATTACTAAGGCTTACTGTACTCGTGTTGGTTCAGGTCCATTCCCCACTGAGCTATACGATGGCCTTGAGAAGCAAGACCCTGTTGGTAAACACCTAGGCGATGTTGGTCACGAGTTTGGCGCAACAACGGGTCGTCTACGTCGTACTGGTTGGTTCGATGCTGTTGCTATGCGTCGTGCAATCCAAATCAACTCTCTATCTGGTATGTGTCTAACTAAACTAGACGTTCTAGATGGCCTAGAAGAACTAAAAATCTGTACTGGTTACAAGATGAAAGATGGTTCTATCCTAGAAGTTTCTCCAATGGCTGCTGAGTCATTCGAAGAAGCGACGCCAATCTACGAAACAATGCCTGGTTGGTCTGAAAACACATTTGGTGCTAAATCTATCGACGCGCTTCCACAAGCTGCTCTAGATTACATCAAGCGTATCGAAGACCTAACGGGTGTTCCAATTGATATCGTATCAACTGGCCCAGACCGTAACGAAACTATCATCAAGGTTCACCCATACGGCGCATAATGCCCGCTGAGTGATTGCCACAGCACATAAAGTGCTTTGATAATTAAATCGTTTCTAAAAGCCGACTTTATTAAGTCGGCTTTTTTGTACCTGTAATTTGAAAACGAAGCCGTCTTTGGTGATCTTTTGAACGCCATCTGGCAAAATATTGCCCATTAGCGGCAAGTTTTGTCTAAAGCCATCAGGGTTATTGCCGATACAGATATCATGGAAAGTGAAGTTCACCCTGTTTCGTGCGTGTAGAAACCTTCTGCACCCTTAATAGATAACTTTGACGACAGATAAAAGAGTGCAGGTATGAAGCTACGAATTGTGGCAGCTTCATTGATAATGGCGCTGAGCTCACCCTTGAGTCATGCAAATTTGGCTGATGTGGGAGAGCCTGTTCCAATATATACAGAAGCTGAATTGATTAATTTAATCGAAAATAATCAACATCTAGAGCGAGTGAAAGCTGATAAGTGCCAGTTAGTTGAAGATATCGTTGCTCGTGCAACGCGTATAAGCTTGCCTTCTTATGAGTTTTTATACGGTGATATGTTGGCTTGGGGTGTGTGTGTTCCACAAGATGTAGAGCTTGGCCTTTACTATATGGAAAACGCAGCACATCAAGGTTTGCCCGCTGCACTAGAGCAGTTAGGTCGTTATTACTCTCGTGGTACTTTGGTACAACAAGACAAAGAGCGTGCGATTCCGTATCTACGTGAAGCGGCCTCTATGGGGAACTTAAGTGCGAGCATTCACTTAGCGGAACTCTTGCTGCGTGACTACGGTAGTCCATTGGATTATGAAGATGCTTACCGTTGGTTGTATAACTCAGTAACGGCAGACCAAAGACAACATAAACGTATCACTGTGCTTCGTAGCGGTCTGGAACAGAGAATGCCAGACAACATTATTGCTCGGGCAAAGCGTCGAGACGTGTTTTGGTAAAGCGATGATTAAATTAGAGTTGATGATTAATAACTGCACTCGTTAACCATCTATCTCGATATAAAAAATACATTTAAAAAGGCCTCGCAGATGAATATCAGCGAGGCCTTTTTTGATCATTTACTTACTGTGATTGATATGAGGGGCTACTGAACAACCTCACCCGACTCAATTACCGTTTCACGAACAACCTTAGTGAAATCGAGTGCTTCTTGACGGATCTTATCTTCGTCTACCGTTAGCATGTCGCGATCTTGCATGATGATCTTGCCATCAACGATGGAGTGACGAACATTGCCTGAGTTAGCTGAGTACACCAGTGCTGAGTATGGGTTGTATACTGGAACCATGTTTGGCGCTTTGGTATCGATCACTATGATGTCGGCGAGTTTGCCTGCCTCAAGAGAACCGATCTTATCTTCCATGTGCAGCGCTTTTGCTGCGCCCATTGTCGCCATGTCGATCACTTTGATCGGTGGCATCGCAGCACGATCTTTGTTCACTAGCTTGTGAACCTTGGCTACTTGGTTGAACTCATCAATTGTACTCAATGTGTTACCAGACATAGGGCCATCGGTACCTAAACCGATACGTACGTTTTCGTCGTACATTTTAAGCGCTGGTGATACACCTTTTGCTGACTTGATGTTGGCACTCATGTTGTGAGCTACGCCCATATCTGATTTCTTCACCAGTTCGATGTCATGATCGTCCACTAGGATCATGTGTGCACCCACCAAGTTCTTGTTGAGTGCACCAATGCTGTCCATGTATTGAACCGGGGATAACCCATCAGAACGCTCTGCGATTTTCTCTTCTTCACGGTGTGATTCTGCAAGGTGAATCATTACTGGCACATCTAGCTCTAGGGATAGCTTAGATATTTTTTGAAGGATCTCTGTGGTGTTGGTATAAGGCGCATGCGGTGCAAACGCTGGTGTGATGCGTGGGTGATCTTTGTATTCTTCAATGAAGTTCAACGCGTATTTGATGCCTTCTTCTGCGTTAGCTGCATCGGCCACAGGGAACTTAATCACAGTTTCACCTAGGATGGCACGCATACCGATCTTATCGACAGTTTTTGCGACTTCATCTTCAAAGTAGTACATGTCGGCGTAAGTTGTCACACCGCCTTTCACCATTTCAACGTTACCTAGGTTGGCACCAATGCGCACCATATCTCGCGATACCAGCTTCTTCTCTAACGGGAAGATGTAGCGGTGTAGACGATCTGGCACATCATCGGCCAACGAACGGAAAACTGTCATTGATACGTGAGTATGAGTATTGATGAGGCCTGGCATCACGATATCACCATCAACGTCCAACACTTGTTTCGCTTGGTACTGCTTCTCTAGTGAAGCATCACCTACCGCAATGATTTTATTGTCTTTTACGACAACTGTTCCGTTCTCATAAACCGTTTTATCTTGATTCATGGTGAGAACCATCGCATCGGTAATCATCAGATCAGCTTTTTCCATTGCTGAACTTGCGAAGGGAAATAGAGCTAGGCTTGCCATTGCTGAAGCCAATAAGGTGCGTTTTAGTTTCATATCATACTCAGAACAGGAGTTGGTAAAGTGCGTGGATAATAGTGTATTTCATTCATGGCGCAAACGTTTGTTTTATCGTTTGTTTGATTTTTTGATGATAGTCCACGTCTATGAAGTGATGTTTCACAAAGTGAAGATATGTATCAATCTTAGGTTATTTGAGTGTTTTCCAAAGCATATCTGTAGCTTACCCCTAGCATCAGATATACTAGGGGTATATACCTTCCTTGCTTAAGCAGGCCCGCCTATGTCAAAAAACACACCAATGTCAGAAAACACGACAGCGACAACCACTGTTGATCCTTTTGCCGACCGAGAGTCGAAAAATTACGATAACCCAGTACCAAGCCGAGAGTTCATTATTTCGTTTCTAACAGAAGCGAATATCCCTATGAACCGCAACGATCTATTCGAAGCTTTGGGTCTTGATGGAGAGGAGCAATATGAAGGGCTGCGTCGTCGTTTACGTGCAATGGAACGTGATGGACAGCTTATCTTTACTCGTCGCCAGTGCTACGCATTGCCTGAGAAGATGGAACTGATTAAAGGCTATGTGATTGGTCATAAAGACGGTCATGGTTGGGTTCGCCCAGACGGCAGTGTCGGTAAAGATAACGATATCTTGCTGCCACATCACCAGATGAAAACAATCATGCACGGTGACTACGTGCTGGCTCAACCTACTGACAACAGTAAGCGTGGTCGTCGTGAAGGCCGCTTAGTTCGTGTTCTTGAGGAGCGTAAAACGCCACTTGTTGGCCGCTTCTTCCTTGAGTATGGCCATTCTTACGTGGTTGCTGATGATTCGCGTATCAGTCACGACATCCAGATTCCTACTGAGCATAAAGGCGGTGCTCGAATGGGTAATGTGGTTGTGGTTGAAATTACGGATCGCGGCAGTCGTTCTCGCAACATGATGGGTAAAGTGACTGAAGTTCTTGGTGAGAACATGGCACCGGGTATGGAAACGCAGATTGCGATTCGCACTCACCAGATCCCACAAGAGTGGCCTGAAGCGGTAGATAAGCAAATCGAAAATCTTGGTGAGCATGTTCCGGAAGAAGCAAAAGAAGGGCGTGTAGACCTGCGTAAACTACCATTGGTTACTATTGATGGTGAAGATGCGCGAGACTTCGATGATGCGGTTTACTGTGAAGCGAAGAAAGGCGGAGGCTGGCGCCTATGGGTAGCGATTGCTGACGTAAGTTACTACGTTCGCCCAGATACCGCGCTAGACAAAGAAGCAATTAACCGTGGTAACTCGGTATACTTCCCGTCACAAGTTGTGCCAATGCTGCCAGAAGTGCTGTCTAACGGCCTGTGTTCTTTGAACCCACAAGTAGACCGCTTATGTATGGTTTGTGAGATGACTATCTCAGACAAAGGCAAGCTCTCGGGTTACAAGCACTATGAAGCGGTAATGAACTCTCATGCTCGTCTTACTTACAACAAAGTAGGTGCGATTTTGGATGGCAATGAAGAGCTTCGTGAGCGTTACGAGCCAGAAGTGCCGCATCTTGAAGAGCTGCACAAGATGTACAAAGTACTTAAGAAAACGCGTGATGAACGTGGTGCGATTGAGTTTGAAACGGTAGAAACCAAATTTATCTTCAATGCGGATCGTAAGATTGATCGTATTGAACCAGTCGTTCGTAACGATGCGCACAAGATCATCGAAGAGTGTATGATTCTGGCGAACATCGCATCGGCGTCTTACGTAGAAAAAGCGAAAGAGCCTGCTCTGTACCGTGTTCACGAAACTCCGGGCGAAGAGCGCTTAATGGGCTTCAAGAGCTTCTTAAGTGAATTAGGTTTAACACTGGAAGGTGGCCTGTCGCCATCTCCTGTTGATTACGCACAACTGATGCAACAGATTAACGAGCGTGATGACCGTGAGTTAATCCAAACCATGCTACTGCGCTCAATGAAGCAAGCGGTATACAACGCGGATAACGCAGGTCACTTTGGTTTAGCGCTTAAACGTTATGCTCACTTTACCTCGCCGATTCGCCGTTACCCAGACTTGCTATTGCACCGCGCGATTAAGTACCTTATTGCGAAAGAAGGCGGTCGTAACAGCGAACGTTGGACGCCAACGGGTGGTTACCACTACACTTTCGATGATATGGACTTCTACGGCGAGCAGTGTTCTATGACTGAGCGTCGTGCTGATGATGCAACGCGTGAAGTGAACGACTGGTTGAAGTGTGAATACATGCAAGACCACGTCGGCGAAGTGATGGATGGCGTGATTGCCAACGTGACTGGCTTTGGCTTCTTTGTGCGTCTCACTGAGCTGCACATTGATGGCTTGGTACATATCTCTGCACTAGCGAATGATTACTACCAATTCGATGCTGTTGGTCAGCGTCTAGTGGGTGAAAGCTCAGGTAATATCTACCGCTTGGGTGATTCGGTTAAAGTGAAGGTTTCTGCGGTTAACTTAGAAACTCGCCAAATCGACTTTGACTTAGAAGACACTGATCGTCAGCCGCGTGGTAAAGGTAAAACAGCCAAGAAGCGTGCAGCAGAAGCGATGAAAAAGGCAAAAAGCAAGAAGCGCTCAGCGGTGAAAAGCAATAAGCCGGGCGTATCAGCGAAGCCTATGGTTGAGCCAACGAAGCGACCAGATGGAAGTAGCGAAGGCCCGGCTAAGAAGAAAAAGTCATCGAACAAAACTGGCGCTGCTAAAGCGCGCGCTAAGAAAAAGCGTGCAGCAAGCCGTAAGCCAAAGGCTGATAAGTCTTAAGACTGATAAACCTTAAGGCTAATAAGGCGCTTTGCCAATCAGGTTTAGCGTCTCACTCATTTAATATGAGCGTATTTAAATGCGAGAGTAGCTAGCGGAAGAGGCACACTCTCGAAATAAACAATACAGAGATGAGTACGTCGGGTTTGATGATGTTCTTCTCTGGGCAATAAGAGTAAGTTGAGACAATGAGTAACGAATTTATTTACGGTATTCACGCGGTGAAAGCCGTACTAGAAAAAGATCCAGCCCGTTTTATCGAAGCGTATGTATTGAAGGGTCGCCAAGACGAGCGTCTTCTTCCACTACTGAACCAACTGCAGCAGTTTGGTGTGTCGATTCAACAGATGGGTCGCAAGCCGCTTGATGAGAAAGCACAAGGTGCGAATCACCAAGGTATTATCGCTAAGGTGAAGCCTGCTAAGCAGCTCAACGAAACTCACCTAGACGATATCCTAGCGCAGCACGAACAGCCATTGTTGTTGGTTTTAGATGGTGTAACAGACCCTCACAACCTAGGTGCTTGTTTACGTAATGCAGATGCCGCGGGTGTCGCTGCTGTTATCGTACCGAAAGATCGCTCTTCACCGCTTACTGCAACGGTTAGCAAGGTAGCATGTGGTGCGGCTGAAACGGTTCCTCTAGTACGCGTAACTAACCTAGCTCGCACAATGCGTGCGCTGCAAGAGCAAGGCGTATGGTTTGTAGGTACGGCAGGTGAAGCTACGCATGACATTTACCAAGCGAAACTAACAGGCCCGCTTGCTGTTGTGATGGGTGCAGAAGGTGACGGTATGCGTCGTCTAACGCGTGAAACCTGTGATGACCTGATCAAGATCCCGATGGCTGGTAGCGTATCAAGTCTGAACGTGTCAGTGGCTTCTGGCATCTGTCTGTTCGAAGCGGTACGTCAGCGCCTAGCTCAGTAATAGATTGAAAATACACGGATATTAAGCGCTCATTACTTAGGTAATGGGCGTTTGTTTTATCGGCTCAAATTGATTGGAAATTGCGAAAGAAAAACTGTTTCATTATTCGCCAAATATCACTTGCCAATACCAAGCTCTTTCTATAATATTTGCCGTCCTTAAAACTCGGTCATTTATCTTTAGTTCCTTGCTTCCTCTGGACGACCGGGCCACTCGTGGAAGCTAATAATCCGTAAGGAGCAACCAAATGCGTCATTACGAAATCGTATTCATGGTTCACCCTGATCAAAGCGAGCAAGTTGCTGGCATGATCGAGCGTTACACTGGTTCTATCACTGAAGCTGGCGGTACTATCCACCGTCTAGAAGACTGGGGTCGTCGTCAAATGGCTTACCCAATCAACAAGCTTCACAAAGCTCACTACGTTCTTATGAACGTTGAAGCTGGTCAAGAAGTGATTGACGAGCTAGAAACTGCTTTCCGTTTCAACGATGCAGTTCTACGTAACATGATCATGCGCACTAAAGGCGCTGTGACTGAGCAATCTATTATGCTTAAGCAAAAAGAAGAGCGTGCAGAGCGTGCTCCTCGTCGTGAAGAGCGTACAGAAGCTAAACCAGAAGCAGCTGCTGAGTAATTCTTTTTTGGCTTAAGGCCTTAAAAAATTCTCAACTTGTTTTAGGTCGTTGATAGTTATTTCGATAATTGTGAAAGACCGCTTTACTAAATTTAAGATCAGGAGATAGCCCATGGCTCGTTTCTTCCGTCGTCGTAAATTCTGCCGTTTCACTGCAGAAGGCGTACAAGAGATTGACTACAAAGACGTAGCAACTCTTAAAAACTACATCACTGAAGCTGGTAAAATCGTACCTAGCCGTATCACTGGTACAAGCGCTAAGTACCAGCGTCAACTAGCTCGCGCTATCAAGCGTTCTCGTTACCTAGCTCTACTACCGTACACTGACAAGCATCAGTAATCGGTAATAGTTAATAATAGTTTAAGAGGACTAAGATAATGCAAGTTATTCTACTTGATAAGATCGGTAACCTAGGTGGCCTTGGCGACCAAGTAAACGTTAAATCTGGTTACGCTCGTAACTTCCTTATCCCACAGGGTAAAGCAGTTATGGCAACTAAAGACAACGTTGCTATGTTCGAAACTCGTCGTGCTGAACTAGAAGCTAAAGTTGCTGAGCAACTAGCTGCTGCTGAAGCTCGTGCAGAGAGCGTTAACACTCTAGAAGGCGTTACAATCGCTTCTAAAGCTGGTGACGAAGGTAAACTATTCGGTTCTATCGGTACTCGTGACATCGCTGACGCTATTACAGCGGCAGGTGTTGCAGTAGCTAAGAGCGAAGTACGCCTACCTGAAGGCGCTCTACGTAACATCGGCGAATTCGAAGTAAGCATCCAACTTCACTCTGAAGTTTTTGCTACTGCGAAAATCGCTATCGTTGCAGCTGAGTAATTTCAGTACCAAGACGAATTCTTTCTTTTGAAAGTTTTAAACACCAGCTTCGGCTGGTGTTTTTTTATGCCTGGAATATAGGAAAACACAAAGAAGGGTTACGGTAAGTAAAAAGCTTATGGTGATCCAAAAGCTGTTAGGTCTGAACAAGTCGTTCTTAAGGTTAGATGTGGTCTTAAGATTAGAATTGCTCTTGGAACTAGAATTGAAAGAGCAGGTTAATCGACAACACTGAGTCTTCTTTGCTTAATCCGTCAGGTACCTTATCGTGGTACTGTCGAGAATGAGCGATTTTCAGTGCGATATTGTCAGTAATATCGTTAATGGCCTCGAGTTCGGTATCAAACTTTAGGTTACTGTGACCAGATACCAGCGTCACGTCTGCCTTAAGTTGCAAATTCTTCAATACCTGCCAAGACGTATTCACGTTGCCACGAAAAATCGCTTCTTCAACAATCTCAGGGAAGATGATGTCATCATCGTCGATCTCATCGAGGTTTGGCTCTTGGTAACGAAAACCTGGGCCCACTTCGACTTCCAACACAAACTCTTCGGTATTTGAAAACTGGTAACCCAGACCACTCGAAATGGTGTAGTCCTTAAAGTAAGCACTGTACCGTGAATCGACACCTTTGAAACTGCCGTAAAGGTAGGTTTTTGGGCTTAACTTGTAGTCACTCTGAGCCGAATAAGTTGATTGCCTTTTATCTTCTTCGCCATCTTTGTAGAGGTTGTAGTATTTCCATTCACCACTGGTTCTATGACGACCGGCCGTGTACTCACCGTTAAGGCGTGCGTTTAGCGATCGTGAATCCGAATTGCCAGTATGCGACTGATATCCAAATTCCACTTCTGTTTTTAGTGGGCTCGGTAGTTCTGTGTCACTCGTATCACTCGGTGCGATATCCAACTCTTTTTCTTCAGGAGTCGGTGCAACGACGATCGGCTCAGCATTAGTTTCTGGTACGACTATAGAGTCGAGAATAGAATCAACAGAGGTATTAGCATCAACAGAGGCTTTAGTATCATCAGCTAAGGCCAACGGAGTGCTCAGGAGACCGATGCTTAGAAGACTAGAGCTTAGAAGACCAGTGCTCAGAGCCAATAATTTGGACACGCATACCTCTAGTTATACAGTGAGTGAATGGCAGGATCGTAATGCTACCCTTGGTTAATTCCGTCAGCAATAGGTAAATTCTTCCTTAAGAATAAAACAAACTCATAGGATCGGATTACAAACGTATGTTCTTGGGTATAATGAACGATCATTATTAGTTATTGAGTGTAGTCATAGTGGATACCAAAAGTCAGAAATCAGCCAACGATCAGGTGGACGCCATCAAGGTCCCGCCACATTCATTAGAAGCTGAGCAATCTGTTATTGGCGGTTTGTTATTAGATAACGAACGCTGGGATACGGTTGCCGAAAAGGTTGTGGCCAAAGACTTTTATAGCCGTCCTCACCGTCTGATCTTTGAGGCGGTAAAGGATATCCTTGAAGAAAGTTCTCCACTGGATCTTATTACACTCTCTGAACATTTAGAGCTTCGTGAACAGCTTGAAGAAGTGGGTGGCTTTGCTTACCTTGCTGACCTTGCGAAAAACACCCCAAGTGCAGCAAACATCAATGCCTATGCGGATATCGTGGCGCAGCGTGCATTGGTGCGTAGCCTGATCGGTGTGGCAAATGAGATTGCGGATTCTGGTTATGACCCTCAAGGTCGTACATCGGAAGAGCTTGTTGATCTGGCTGAAAGTAAAGTTTTCGCGATTGCCGAAGGCCGAGCAAGTGAAAACGAAGGTCCACAAAACGTTGATAGCATTTTAGAGAAAACACTTGAACGTATCGAAATCCTATATAAAACACCACAAGATGGTGTGACAGGGGTTGATACGGGCTTCAACGACCTCAACAAGAAGACCGCTGGCCTGCAAGGTTCTGATTTAATCATTGTCGCGGCTCGTCCATCGATGGGTAAAACCACGTTTGCGATGAACCTGTGTGAAAATGCGGCGATGAAGCAAGATAAGCCAGTATTAATCTTCTCGCTAGAGATGCCAGCCGAACAGCTGATGATGCGTATGCTTGCGTCACTTTCTCGCGTAGACCAAACTAAGATTCGTACCGGTCAGTTAGACGATGAAGATTGGGCTCGTATCTCGTCGAGTATGGGTATTCTGATGGATAAGAAGAATATGTATATCGATGACAGCTCGGGTCTAACGCCGACAGAAGTGCGTTCTCGTGCTCGACGTATTGCTCGTGAACACGATGGTATTTCTCTGATCATGATCGATTACCTTCAATTAATGCGTGTTCCTTCATTATCAGATAACCGTACTCTTGAAATCGCCGAGATTTCTCGCTCATTGAAAGCGTTGGCGAAAGAACTGAACGTTCCGGTTGTCGCACTTTCTCAGCTTAACCGTTCCCTAGAGCAACGTGCTGATAAGCGCCCAGTTAACTCGGATTTGCGTGAATCGGGTTCGATTGAGCAAGATGCCGATTTGATCATGTTTATCTATCGTGATGAGGTTTATAACCCAGATAGCTCATTGAAAGGTATTGCTGAGATTATCCTTGGTAAGCAACGTAATGGTCCGATCGGTTCGGTTCGTCTTACGTTCCAAGGTCAACACTCCCGATTTGATAACTATGCAGGCCCTGCATTTGATGATGAGTAATCGCTAATGACTTACATGAAAGCGGCGACGGCGAGCATTGACTTAAACGCGCTCGAACATAACCTGAACCAGATTAAGTCGAAGGCTCCTCAATGTAAGGTTATGTCTGTTGTGAAAGCCAATGGCTACGGGCACGGCCTGCTTCATATTGCCAAGCATTCAAAGAGTTCTGATGCTTTTGGTGTGGCGCGTATTGAAGAAGCACTACAACTTCGTGCTGGTGGCATTGTTAAACCTATTTTGTTGCTGGAAGGATTTTACTCTTCGGGCGATTTGCCAATTCTGGTGACCAATAACATTCAAACTGTGGTGCATTGTGAAGAGCAACTAAGCGCGTTAGAGAATGCAGATTTGGAAACACCCGTCGTGGTATGGCTAAAAGTCGACAGTGGTATGCACCGATTAGGGGTTCGCCCTGAGCAATACCAAAATTTTGTTGAGCGTTTACATCAATGTGCGAACGTAGCGAAACCTCTGCGTTACATGAGCCACTTCGGTTGTGCAGACGAACTCGATAGAACCACTACTGTAGAGCAGACTGAACTGTTTTTGTCTCTTACTGATGGTTGTGAAGGGGAGCGCTCACTTGCAGCTTCTGCGGGTTTGTTGGCTTGGCCTGATAGTCACCTCGATTGGGTACGTCCTGGTATTATCTCTTACGGTGTGTCGCCGTTTGTGGATAAATCAGCGCAAGAACTTGGTTTTTTACCTGTGATGACCCTGACCTCACATCTCATTGCAGTTCGTGATGTGAAAGCGGGTGAAAGTGTCGGTTATGGTGGGAACTGGACCAGTGAGCGTGATACTAAGGTTGGTGTTATCGCGATTGGTTATGGCGATGGCTACCCTCGCACCGCACCGAACGGCACGCCAGTGTTCGTTAACGGTCGAAAAGTACCGATCGCAGGACGAGTATCAATGGACATGCTAACGGTTGACCTAGGTCCTGATGCTGCAGATAAAGTCGGTGATGAAGCGACGCTGTGGGGGAAAGATTTACCTTCAGAAGAAGTCGCAGAACATATCGGCACTATCGCTTACGAGTTAGTGACTAAGCTGACTTCACGTGTCGCGATGGAATATGTGAAGTAGCTATGGATTCAGTACAGTAAATGATATTCAAGCGAACCACTCGACACCTACTGATGTCAGCAATGGCATTACTTGGTGTTAGCTTTTCTTCTTCAGCCTTGAGCGAAGAAAAAGACTCAGCCTTTGTCCCTTTCTACTTCAGCACTGAAACCATGGGTAATACCTTTGGGGTTGCTGGTGTAGCAAAGGGTGTTTGGCAGCCTCAAGCCGCTCTGTTTGGCATGGCACTTTATTCAGATAAAGACAGCTATGTCGGTTTCTTATCAGCCTTTAATTTCGCATTGTCTGAAAACGTGTTGTTCAGTACTCAGATGTACCAAGCTCGCTTCAACGACAACCCGTATTACATTGGTTCTCAAGGCGACAACGATTCATCCATTGATGACAAAACCATTGCCGATGGCTTAGAAGAAAACTATCAGTTTGAGTTTAAGTATCTCCTGCCATGGGGCAATGTCGCAGAGCATGGTTTACTGGGGGCTTTCCAACCCATCAAAGATGTGAGCTTTGCTTCCCCTGTCGAATCGGGTGTCAGCTCTATTATCTTCACGCCTTTTTATACTGCTCGTGAGCTCGAAGGTTTAAATAACAGTGAAGAAGCAACAGGCTTTAGTTTGGCGTTTGATTGGGATAACCGTGATAGTACACGTAACCCAACCAAAGGTTCTCATACTAACCTTGAGTTCACCACCGGTGCAGATAGTTGGTCTAACGATGACTTGTGGTTGAAGTGGACGTTCCAAAATAGTCAGTACTTCGCTTTGGGTCCGTTAGGGGACTTATTCGACCAACAAGTTTTAGCATTCGATTTCTATACGGCGGATACACCGACTTGGGATAACTGCTCTGGGCAAGATTGCGCTCGTCCGCCTGAGACAGAACAAGCTCGATTGGGTGGCTTGTATCGATTAAGAGGTTATACCGGAGGTCGCTACCACGGACGTTCTGCAGTTCATTACTCTGCTGAGTACCGAGTGCTTCCAGATTGGCAACCGCTTGGTGATATCCCACTGATTAACTATTACGACTTACCTTGGTGGCAATGGGTGGCGTTTGCTGAAGTAGGGCGTGTGGCTGATGAGTACGATATCAAAACACTGCATACCGATATGAAATGGAGCCTAGGCGGCGCGGTTCGTTTCCAAGTGGAAGGTATTGTCGTTCGTGCTGAATTAGCGCGAGGCGGTGACGAAGGGACCTTTAGAGTTATGATAAACCAGCCCTTCTAAAGTATTTAGCCTACAGTAGGCTAAATACTATCTTGATAAGAGTGGTCGTGGAAACACACCACTCTTTTTATTTATAAGGCATTGTCTTTATTAAAAAGATTTAGCTTTCAAGCAGTCTACTCACCTTGAATAGTCGCAATCACCGTGCGGCTGCCACCACAATCTCGATGTTCGCCTAAGTAAATACCCTGCCATGTTCCTAAAGCTAAACGACCATTGCTAATAGGAATTGCCACACTGGTGCCAAGTGTCGATGCTTTAATGTGGGCGGGCATGTCATCATCGCCTTCATAGGTGTGTCTGTAGTAGGGCGCTCGCTCAGGGATAAACTTATTGAAGTGCGATTCCATATCGGTACGGACGGTCGGGTCTGCGTTCTCATTCAGCGTGAGGCTGGCAGAGGTATGTTGGATAAAAAGATGTAATAAACCAACAGATAGAGAATTGATGTCGTGTATCTGTTGTTCAATTTCATCAGTAATGAGATGAAATCCACGCTTTCGTGCATTTAGGTGTATAGTCTTCTGAATCCACATACGCCATCCTTTATAATGTATTTGGAAAAAAAGTGGTTTAACGCTATCTTTTGAACTTGAATTTATCAGGTCTCGCTCACATTTAATTATGTTAGAGCTAGAGTCTGTACCGATTCCTCCTTCAGGAAATCGAATCCTGATTTATCTCAAGGTACAGCTCTTCATATACGGCATAATACGTCGTGAAAAAAAATTACAAAGAATCTTTCAGTGGTGACGCGGTTTGGTCATCACAGAAAAATATAAACTTTCGCCTAATCGGGGGTTCTATTCATCACCCAGGTGACGTTTAGAATAAAACCTACAGTAACATCGGGATAGATACCATGTTGAAAAATATCAACCCAACGCAAACACAAGCGTGGAAAGCTCTAACAGCTCATTTTGAGTCTGCTCAAGATATGGATATGAAAGAGCTGTTTGCTCAAGATGCAACGCGTTTCGAGAGCTTTTCTACTCGTTTCGGTTCTGACATCTTAGTCGATTACTCTAAGAACCTTATCGATGCTGAAACGATGCAGCACCTATTTGCTCTTGCGAACGAGACTGAAGTTAAGTCTGCAATCGAAGCAATGTTCGGTGGTGATGCAATCAACAAGACTGAAGGTCGTTCAGTACTTCACACAGCTCTACGTAACCGTAGCGACAACCCAGTAATGGTTGATGGCAAAGACGTAATGCCAGCTGTTAACGCTGTACTAGCTAAAATGGAACTGTTCACGCACCGCATCGTTTCTGGTGAGTGGAAAGGTTACACAGGTAAAGAGATCACTGATGTTGTGAACATCGGTATCGGCGGTTCGGACCTTGGTCCATACATGGTGACTGAAGCGCTAACACCATACAAAACTCGCCTAAACATGCACTTTGTTTCTAACGTAGACGGCACTCACATTGTTGAGACACTTAAGCCTCTAAACCCAGAAACAACGCTATTCCTAGTTGCATCTAAAACATTCACTACTCAAGAAACAATGACGAACGCACACTCGGCACGTGATTGGTTCTTGGCTGAAGCGGGTGACAACGCACACGTTGCTAAACACTTCGCTGCACTATCAACAAACGCAACAGCGGTAGCTGAGTTTGGTATCGATACTGACAACATGTTCGAATTCTGGGACTGGGTTGGTGGTCGTTACTCACTATGGTCTGCAATCGGTCTTTCTATCTCACTATCTGTTGGCTTCGATAACTTCGTAGAGCTACTAGAAGGTGCTCACGAGATGGATAACCACTTTGCTTCAACTGAGTTTGAAAGCAATATTCCAGTAATCCTTGCGCTTATCGGTATTTGGTACAACAACTTCCACGGCGCTGAGTCAGAAGCAATTCTACCTTACGATCAATACATGCACCGTTTTGCTGCTTACTTCCAGCAAGGCAACATGGAATCGAACGGTAAGTTTGTTGACCGTGAAGGCAACCCTGTAGAGTACCAAACTGGTCCTATCATCTGGGGTGAACCTGGTACAAACGGCCAACACGCTTTCTACCAACTGATTCACCAAGGTACTAAGCTGATCCCATCAGACTTCATTGCACCTGCTATCAGCCACAACCCAGCATCTGATCACCACCAAAAGCTAATGTCTAACTTCTTTGCTCAAACTGAAGCTTTAGCTTTCGGTAAAACAAAAGAGACAGTAGAAGCTGAATTCCTAGCGGCTGGCAAAACTGCAGAAGAAGTGGCTGAACTAGTACCTTTCAAAGTATTTGAAGGTAATCGCCCAACGAACTCAATTCTTGTTAAGCAAATCAACCCTCGCTCTTTAGGTAACCTAATCGCGATGTACGAGCACAAGATCTTTGTTCAAGGCGTTATCTGGAACATCTTCAGCTTCGACCAATGGGGTGTAGAGCTTGGTAAGCAACTAGCAAACCAAATTCTTCCAGAGCTTGCTGACGACGCACAAGTAACGTCTCACGACAGCTCAACAAACGGTCTAATCAACGCATTTAAAGCGCTTAAAGCTTAATTGAGTTGATAGCCTAAAAAGAAACGCCAACCTTCGGGTTTAATGCCGATCGTTTAAGAA
>NZ_MCZZ01000015.1 GCF_002875705.1 Vibrio sp. 10N.261.45.E2 | reverse complement strand
TGATCCGCACCAGAAGTTTTGGACACTGAGTTAAATGAGTACAATTACTAACGAGGTGGACAATGACAACTAAGAAAATACGAATCAAACATGCTCCTGAATTTAAAGCCGAAGCGCTTAAGTTAGCAGAGAAAGTCGGTGTCGCTGCTGCCGCACGACAATTATCGTTATATGAATCTCAAATCTATGGATGGCGTAAAGCCGTCAAAAAAGACGCGAAAATTAGCGATAGAGAAAGAGAGCTCGCCACTGAAAATGCCAAGCTCAAACGATTATTAGCAGAGCAAGCTGAAGAGCTAGATATCGTAAAAAAGGCCGCCACCTACTTCGCGAAAAATCTAAAGTAGATTGCTATGAGTTTATGCTCGAACACCTGATGCAATATAGGATTGTCCGTATGGCTAAGGTGTTCGGGGTTTCTCGAAGTGGGTTTTATTATTGGATTGATAATCGTCATAAAGTCACTCAACGAAACGAGCACCGCAAGCAGCTTGATAGCAAAGTTCGAGAAGTCTTTGATGATAAAAAGGAACGCGACGGTGCAAGGCGCATTCAAAAAGAACTTGAGGCAAATGGTAATAAGCACGATGTAAAAACAATTGCCGCGAGCATGAAACGCCAGAGCTTAGTCGCAAAGGCCGCCCGTAAGTTCAAATGTACGACAGACAGTAAGCATAGGCTTCCTGTTGCCCCGAACTTGCTTGAGCAAGACTTTAATGCGACAACACCGAACCAAAAATGGGCTGGAGATATCACCTATCTAGCGACAAGCGAAGGCTGGATGTATTTAGCCGTTATTATCGACCTGTTCTCACGGCAAGTCGTTGGTTGGTCAATGAGCACCAGAATGACCGCAACTCTGGTCTGTGATGCACTATCAATGGCGTTGTTCCGCAGAGGCATGCCAGAAGACGTGATTATCCATAGTGATAGAGGTAGCCAATATTGCTCAAAAGACTACCGAGATTTAATCGCAGCTCATAATCTAAAACAAAGCATGAGTAGGAAGGGGAATTGTTGGGATAACGCCTGTGTTGAAAGCTTTTTTCACTCAATGAAAGTAGAAGCTATCCAATACGAGCCGATAATGACCCGAGAAGAGATGCGCCAAGCGCTTTTTGAATACATTGAAGTTGATTACAATCGAACAAGAAGGCACAGTGCTCTTGGGTATCTAAGCCCAGTTAACTTTGAAAAACAACATGTCGCTTAATGCGGTGTCCAGTCTAACTGGAGCAGATCATG
>NZ_MCZZ01000014.1 GCF_002875705.1 Vibrio sp. 10N.261.45.E2 | reverse complement strand
ACTTGTCGTATTGACTAAGAAACACACGAAATGGGCGGCTCTGTCTCTAAACTGAATTACGCAACAAAGCCGTTAATGACCTTCAAAAAAGTCGTCGGCTTCAATCATGCGATCATATTTTTCGTTGATTGCTTCTATCTGCCCTTGTCGCTCTTTATCTAGCTTCTTCTTTCTTACGGTCTTAATCCCGGCGCGAACGGCGTCTACAGCGTCAATGACCCTAATAGCCTCCAATAGCTCGGAATGCTTCGCCTTAAGTGCCAGAATATCCCTTTCCGACTTCGAATGCCTTTCCAGTAAAGTTAAATCTTCTTAGCTCGCTTCAATACTGCGTAAATGCTTCCTTTTGAAATATTCAATTCAAGCGCGATCTCTTGGGGCGACTTACCTTCGCTTAGAAGTTTTGCGGCCTGGTGATCTCGTCGTGCTGAATCAACCTGACTTAGACGCGGTGCTTTGCGTTTTTCTTTCATTTCTAAATCCTGCCCAGTTCACTTAACAGGGCGGTAGTTAATAGTCTTCACCCAAAATTCGGGCTTTAAAATTCGTTCATCCCCAAAATATGAGGTGTCCAGGATATAGCGTCCGGACTCGCTTAAATTCTAATTTTTAAAGAACTGCAAAAGGCTTAATCGCTTGCTTGATTGGCATTGTATGCGTGGGCTGTCCACACTAACAAGCAATATCGCGCTTGAGCATGTAACTAAATATTACATGAATTATTTACCCAAATAGACCCTAAGACCGCTAAAATTGGGGCTTATTGTGCTTTATAGCTGTTTTTTAGGCGCAAGAAGCCCTCCGGAAATTAAGCTATAGCGGATATGTGCTTTAATTAATTTAGTAAATAATAGGGAGAAACCACGCCATTTAGGTGGTGGGGCGTGTGGTTTCGTTCAAAGGTTTTTATTGGCCTTTAAAGGGGGTTAACTAGCGTATTTCCAACCTCGGGAGCCTCGCGGGACAAGCTCCCCCATTTCCCCTAGTTCTTTCAGTAGGGCGCTAATTCTGTCATTACCAACGCCGCTAAAGACCTCCCGCACTCCCTGAACTGAAGGACGGATTATCGTCCGGGACAAAATCGCCTTTTTAATGTCCTGCTCGATTTGCGTTTTGAACTCTGTTTTATCCTGAACAATTCCAACCGAGACAACTTGAAGCTTTACCGGGCGGGGCTTTTCGGGCTTAAACTCAGAACCGGCGACGGTGTCGTCTGAGCAGCCTACGGCCGAAAACAAAGAGACTCAACCTACTAGGGTGCTTTGCATGAATAGTTTATCCTATAGGCCATGTTTCCGAATAAGCCCATCAAACAACTCTTCAATGCCAACGATAATTGGCTGAACTATCTCAATAAACATCAGGGCACTCTCCGACAAGTCGTCATAGAAAACGTCACTAAAATGCTCGCTTGCAGTACCGCCACTTTTGGCTCCAAAGAGTATCGATGCAGCCATGCTAACTGCACCCACCACAAATACATTCACCAGACGTGTAAATCTCGCTTTTGCAGCAGTTGTGGCATTAAAGCCACAGAGCGGTGGATACGAAAGCAACAACATGTCTTTCCTGAGTGTGAGTATCAACACGTTACGTTCACGCTTCCACACACGCTGTGGCCCGTCTTTCGGGATAATCGATTTCTTCTCAATCATCTCTTTAGTTGTGCAGCTAAAATCTTCTTAGGATGGGCAAAACAACGGGATATCGATATCGGAGTGTTCTGTGCACTGCACACCTACGGCAGAAAGCTGAATTGGAATGTATCGGTCACGCGTGGGGGCTTATGTAAGAAGACTGGCCTATGGAAGCCCATTTTCTTTAAAGCTAAGACGACTGAGAAGTTTTGGCGTGCCGCCATCACTCAACTTCTCGACTCCAATTACTCAGAGTTAGATTTGGCAGGAGAAGGCTACCCTTTTATTCGCAATGAGCAAGATTGGTCACGATTTTTAACCAGCCAGTATTGCCGCCGATGGAAATTGCACTTTGCAAAGAAAACGGCCAATGTGACGCCCACCATGACTTACCTCGGCCGATACCTAAAACGCCCACCCATATCGGCGTCGCGTTTACGACATAACTTCCAAGGAAGCTTAGTGACGTTTGATTACCTCAACCATAGAAATGGTCGGGCTGAATCCCTCATTTTGAGTCCAGAAGCACTGATAGAGCGCATGATTGAGCATACCCCAGAGAAGCACTTCAAAATGATTCGATACTTTGGTTTCTATCAAATCGACGTCGCAATGAGATGCTCCCTAAGGTCTACGATGCCTTAGGCATCGTCCCTAAAGATTCTCCAGAAATGCCCGGTTACGCCGCCATGCTGAAAGGGTATGTGAAGGTTGACCCATTTGAGTGCATTCTTTGTGGTCACGGCTTAACGTTTCTTCGTTTTAGAGCTGGAGAGCCGCTGTCAGAGCTGGTTCATCATGCTCTGGTTCAATCCCAAATCAGGTCAATTTAGGGTTTTCGTAGGATGAGTGTATCTGAAATAGCGAAAACAGCCTGAATATGTTCATTAAACACACGTGTTTAGATAGTAGAGCAGGAGTTAGGTTAGTCAGGTAGTCATTCTGGCGTGAATTAAGTCGCTACTGTTCAGGTAAGGAATCATTGAAATTCCTTACCTTTGAACTGCTCCACGGTTAAAACTGGTTTATCTTTATCTGTCATTTTAAAACCCTGCTCTTGGTTTGTGTTCGTAATTGGTTACGGGAACCCGGCGAACATTTCCGGGCTTTCGGTGATCAGCCTACCCGCAATTTGATTTTAATCTGTTTGTTGCTGTTTTGTCGATAGGTGGGCGAAAAGTCTAGCCTAGTTTATGGATACTATTTAATGATAAAATCTTAAAAAACGAGGTCGTTATGAATAAAAAACAAGTTTCGCTTATGTTCGATAAGCTGTGGAAAGTAGGGAAGAAAAGTAAGTATGATGCAATTTGCGCGGTTATCTTTGATGATATGCGCCCCTCTGAAGCTGAAAGGGTTTTTGATGTTCCGGTCAACACGGTCGCCCGGGATGTTAAGAGGCTTACCGACGGGATCGAGTTTTGCGAATTGATAGTGAATGCGGGGAAGGATGAAGGGGCGGATTGACGCCCCTTTGTTATAATTTAAGCCGAAAAAACCGTCCTTTAACGCAGCGCGCTAACAATATAACTTGAAGGGTTGTTCTTTATTTTTTCAAATGCCTCCGCTCTTTTCAGCGTTTCCTCTGCTTGTTTTGCGATCTCGGCGGCTTCCTCTGAAATTTTCGCCACTTCATATTGGCTAGCTTCCTGCTCCAACTCATCTAAAGCCAGGTTAAGATCGTTTAGGGTTTTCTCTGACTCTGATAGAGCCGATTCCGCCACATTCACCGCGCTTTCATTTTTTTGATTGGTTTGCTTCTTACTATTCTCTGTGGGGATTTTATCCTGATTTTGTTGTGTGCTGCTCTGAAGCTCTTTTTCTAGCTCAACGCGCAAGGCTGAACCGGCGACGGTGTCGCCGGTTCGGATGTGCCTATATTGGCGCTACTCCTGTTACGACCAACACTCGGTCAACGAGCGACAACATGAAACATTTCTGTGAAGTGATGAAACCTGTTGTCGCTATTACTCAGCCTTCTTTACATAGCGTTGTGTCGAAGGCGTGTAAAAGTGGTACCCAACTCATAGTGGCGGGAGCCGAAGCATTACCTAGTAATGCTGAGCACTTTGCTTCTATTTATAGTGATTCTCCACTCACTGTATTGCCTGCTGATCATCAACGTGATTTTGCAGTTCAATTTACGTCAGGCACGACATCACGTCCAAAGCCAACGTTATGGACTAATGTAAATGCGATGTGGGGAGGAAAGTCTATGGCATTCAATATGCGTTTGAATCAAGACGATATTACATTGCTGTACTTACCTCTGTTTCACGCAAATGTACAGATTACGCTACTTAGTACTCTTTGGACTGGTGGCACAGTGGTTGCACAACCAAAATTCTCTGCTTCGCGATTTTGGGATGCTTGCGTTAATCACAATATAACTTGGGTATCGATGATCCCTTTTGCATTTAAGGCCTTGTCAGGGCGACCTGTACCTGAGCATCAAGTTCGTTTTATGGTCGGTTTGGAGCGCTTGCCTGAGATTGAACAAGAGTTCGGCACCAAAACAATGGCGTTATGGGGTATGACGGAGACGATTTCCGCTTGTATTGTCTCGGATCCTGATCACCCTGGTCCTCCAGGTAATATTGGACGACTATCGCCATTTTATAGTGTTGAGATTCGTAAAGATGACGGAAATCTAGCAACGGTTGGGGAAGAAGGTCAGTTATATATTTATGGCGAAAGAGGCGTAACCCTCTTTAAAGAATATTACCATCACCCAAAACAAACCTTGTCGTCATTTGATGAGTGTGGCGCGTTAAATACTGGGGACCGCATCCGTATTGATGAAGCAGGTTGGATGTACTATGTATCTCGAACGATCGATATGTTACGTATCGGTAGTGAGAATGTTGCCGCGTTAGAGGTAGAAATAGAAACAACCATCGTAAACAGCGGTTTAATCATGGAGTGTACTGTTATTGCCCAACCACACGATATGTTAGGTGAAGTGCCAGTAGCTTTTGTATCGCTCAACGATGCAGGAAAACAACAAGCTCCAAATGAGGTAATTACTTTAATGACTCAATATTGCAAAGAGAAAATTGCCGATTTTAAAGTTCCCGTAACAATACACATAACCGACGATTTTCCTCGATCTACTTTATATCGAATATCGAATATCGAATATCGAATATCGAAGAAGAAACTACGAGAACGATTAATACCATTATCTAATTTATGAAAACTAACCTAAAAAATTTGGAGTACTAAATGTCTCAATATAAATACGTTACAACAGAACAAATTGGCCAAGTTGGACTAGTCGCTATTAATAGACCTGAAGCGTTCAACGCTCTAAATTATCAAGTGACAATAGACATCGTAAATGCACTTAAAGCTTTTGATAGCAATAGTGAAATTGGGTGTATGGTTTTGACTGGAGGCGACAAAGCATTTTGTGCAGGTGCTGATTTAAAATGGATCGCATCACAAGACTTTGAGAGTGCATTTACTTCAGACTTAGCCTCTGAAATTGACCAAGTGGTGCAACTACGCAAACCTGTTATTGCAGCTGTTCATGGCGTGGCTTTTGGTGGCGGAACTGAAATTTCGCTAATGTGTGACATGGTTGTTGCAGACCCTATAGCTAAATTCAGCTTACCTGAAGTTACATTAGGTGTAATTCCAGGGGCGGGCGGTCCAGCTCGTCTTACTCGTGCAATCGGTAAGGCTAAAGCTATGGAATATATACTGACCGGTAAAGTGTTTAATGCACAAGAAGCAGAAAATATGGGAGTTATTACCAAAATCACTGGAGAAGGGAAGCACGTAGAAGAAGCAATAGCGCTTGCGTCATTGATTTGCAATAACCCAAGAATGGCGGTTTTGGCTGGCAAAGAATCTGTTAACCAATAAGCTGAAACTCCGCTACAGCCGGGTCTTAAATTAGAACGTCGCTTGTTTCATGCCCTATTTGGTTCACAGGACCAACGTGAAGGTATGACTGCATTTGCTGAAAAACGTAAGCCGAGTTACAAAAAATATTAAATTATTTGAAGCGTTTAGTCCTAATGTTTTAGGATGATTTGTTATTTTTGTATAGTTTATCGAGTGTACTGGTAAAGGCATAATTTATGTAAGCTTTTACTATTGAAAGGCCATCTTAATGATGGTTTTTTTGGTGCATGCTCGGCGACATATTGTGATTCTAGTCCTCATTTTGTAAAACAAGATTATGAACTTTAAGGTGCGGCATTTAATGTTTGTCTTGTTGCTATGTTATGTGACTAATTGAGGAGTAGGTTATGAGTTCGAATCAAATCAAAAATGTCGTGTTTGATGTGGGCTATGTGATTGTGCGTTGGTCGCCATTGGAGATTACTCAACTAACGATTGGTAACATTGCCGACCCTGAAGCCCGAGCGCTTTCGATTTTTCAAAGTGCGATTTGGTTGGATTTGAACAAAGGGTTCTTAACCGAAAATGAAGCCAAATTTCGCTACCAACAAGAGCTCGATTTATCTTCATTAGAGTGCGACCGCCTGTTTTATTACGTTAAGCAAACGCAGATCTTATTGCATGGTTCTGTCTACCTCATCGAGCGTGTAAAGCGTGCTGGGTATGGTGTGTATGCACTTACCGACAACGTGGTCGAGATTGTTGAACACCTAAAAGCCACCTACGAATTTTGGCCTTTGTTTGATGGCGCAGCCGTATCCGCTGAACTTGGCATGCTTAAACCGCAGCCTGAGATTTACCAAGCGTTGCTTTCAAATAATGGACTGGAGGCTTCAGAAACGGTGTTCATTGATGATATGCCTTACAACGTAGAAGGAGCAAAAGCCGTAGGTATGGCGGGTATTCAGTTTATCGATGCTGTGCAGTGTGAGAACGAACTGCGTGTTCTTGGCGTCGAATTTACGTGATCATGTAGCGAAGTTCTCAAGCTATCTATTTTAGTCAGGTTTCTCTATGTAGATAATCTAGGTAGGCAAGATAAGTAGAAAAACGACGGATAGAAAAGACTGATAAGAGCTAAAACGAATCGATTAAAAAGAGGCGATGTTTCATATGAACATCGCCTCTTTTTCTATTTGTTCTTTTAAATCGCTTTATTCTTCTACTTAACTTTATTGCTCAGTATTCAAATATCGAATCAACTTAGCAGGTGTGCCACCGTATAGGCAGTCTGGCGGTACATCACTGTTGACCACTGAGTTCGCTGCGATAACCGAGCGAGCCCCAATCGTCACGCCTTGGTTGATGACCGAGTTTCCACCAACCCACACATCATCTTCGACGGTAATAGGTAGACAGAACGTTTCCCACTTGCGACGACTGAGGTAGTCGAGTGAGTGAGAGGCCGTGTAAAACTGGACACTCGGCCCCACCAATACATTGTTGCCTATTTTGATATTCGCGCCATCTAGCATGACGACGCTCATGTTAATGAATGTGTCGTCACCGATCTCAATGGTTTTACCAAACTCGCAGTGAAAAGGGGGACGGATAACGCTGCTTCCTACTTTACCAAACAGATTAGCTTGCAGGCTTGGCTGCTGAGTATCGTCTGAACATTGGTTGAAGTCTGACAGCGCCTTGCTCGCGTGCGTCCGCATATGGTCTATCTCATGGTCTGCGCCATCAAAAACCTCACCGGACAGCATCTTTTCGAGTTCTGTTTTCGTTTTCATTGCTTGCATCTCATTGGTCAACATGAGTATTAGAATACGGACAAATGGACATAAAAAAAGAGAAAAGCCTCAGCCTTTCTCTTCCTATTTTTTATCACTAAATGAGCCCAGACAAGCTCTACAAATTAGATTTGCTCAACGAAACCCATTAGGTGTTGTTTTACTTCGTCTGAAGCAAAAGCGCTTTCTACAGAGTATTTGTAGATTTCCGCGTAATCTTCTTTTGTTAGGCCGAATGTTTCACACACGCGCTTCACTTCGTTAGTCATGGTTGTGTTCGACACAGTGCGGTTGTCTGTGTTGATGGTTACAACGATGCCGTCTTTCTTAAATTCAGAAATTGGGTGGTCGCTGAATTGGTGAATACATTTAGTTTGCACGTTACTTGTTGGGCAAGTTTCTAGAGCAACCTGCTTCTCTTTCACGATGTTGTACGCATCTTCGTTGCCTTGGATGTGAACACCGTGGCCGATACGCTCTGCGTCCAGCATAGTCACTGCATCGTAAACATTTTGACCGTGCCATTGCTCACCTGCGTGAACTGTCACACGGTAGCCTTGCTCGATAGCGTACTGCGTGTATTCAGGGAACTCAGCACAGAAACCTGGCTTTTCGCCACCTGCAATATCAAACGCAACAACACCTTTACCAAGGTATGGTTTACCTGCATCGATCACGTCTTTGATTGAATCTTTAGGGAACATACGCAGTACAGACATGATGTAGTTGCCCTTGATGTCGTATTTCTCTTCAGCACGCTTCATGCCTTTTACTGCGCTTGCAATGATCGTATCAAGAGATAGGCCTTTGTTTACGTGCAGGATTGGTGCAAAACGCACTTCTAGGTACTTAACGTTCTCTAGTGCTGCGTCTTCGTAAAGCTCGAAAGAGATACGCTCAATCGCTTCTTCAGTTTGCATTACTTGCAGTGGCAGCTTGAAACAAGCTAAGTACTCATCTAGGTTTTTGCAATCTTCTGGCACAGTTAGAGATTGAACAACCGCATCGCGATCTTCAGGTAGTTCGATATTGTACTGTTTTGCTAGGTCAATAATCGTATCTGGGCGAACACTTCCGTCTAGGTGGCAGTGTAAGTCAATCTTTGGTAGTGCTAGAAAATCCATGAGTATTCCTTAATTCTATTGTTCTTTGAGTGTGTTAACTCACATGCGCTCAATTTACCAAGACCATGATATGATTTAAAGTGACAAATAATCATCATTAACCTGAATTTGGGGAATATCATGGTCGATGTTAAAAGCTTACTTAAATGCGATATGAACTTACTGCTGTGTCTACACGTTCTGATTGAAGAACGCAGTGTCAGCAAAACGGCAGAGCGACTGTTTTTGAGCCAGTCTGCAGTAAGTAAACAACTCACCAAGTTAAGAGCTTTGTTTGATGACCCGCTGTTTGAGCGTGAATCAAAAGGGCTATTCCCAACCCCTAAAGCACTCGCATTAGCACCTAAGATTCACCAAATCTTACTGCAAATCGAAAAGCTGACCGTTCCTGAGGTGTTCGATCCCAAAGAGAGTGAGCGTACCTTCACTATAGACCTTGTTGAGACCGCCTACACAGCGGTTTATCCGCAGTTTATGCCAACAGCGCTTGCTGATGCACCCCATATCACCATCAACAGTTCAACGTGGAGTAGCGATAGTTTTAAACGTTTACTTAAGCGTGAAGTGGACTTTGGCATTGGTATTTTTGAGTTGGATGAACGTGCTTCTACTCACGTGCAATCTATCCCTGCTGAGTTGGATTACGTCGAATTGTGTTTGGATTACTCCGTATGTTTGATGCGTAACGATCACCCGGCTTTGCAAGAAGAGTGGAATCTCGACACCTTTTTAAAATATCGACATATCCAATTGGTCACAGGCGGAGCGGGTGACTGGTTGTTGATGGAAGTGCTGAACTCAAAGCAGCTTGAAATTAACAAAGCGGCTAACGTGTCAGACATCACCAGTGCCATCAAATTGTGCAAGCAAAGCGACCTGTTGATGTGTTACCCATACAACTCGGTTCGCGATTATATTGATAGTGGTGAATTAGTAATGAAGCCTGTCCCCATTGACCTAGTACCTGGTGGATTGTTCTTGTTGTGGCACCGTTATTTCGATTCTGAACCTAGTCACCGATGGCTGCGAGAGCTAATCATTAATAATACCCAAGACACCCAAAAGTAGCTGGTGGTTGAACGTATTTAAATAAGTGAAATATTTTTCGCTTTTTGTTCGTCTTTTCAGGGCGAACAACGTCTTAGTTAGAGACGTAATTTCTGATATATAGTGAGAGTTCAAAATGAATCCAATGCCAGCGTCATTGATTCCGCAACAAATAATAGAAGATGCTTGTGAGTGGGCGATCATGCACGGTGTCGCGTTTCGTCAGTCAGACAATACCGCGAAGCATTGCCCTTTTAGCCTTGCACCAATGAGTATTGAGCGTGAGGTTTTTGAACACCTGTTGAAGGTGACGCCGCTGATCACCAAGCTCATCAATAATGTTTCTGAAGATCATGAATTTCTACAGTCATCGCTGAGCGACATGGCTAAAGCCGATCCGTTCTTTGGCCGCCTGATGGAGTTGCACCAACAAGCACACGGCTTTGCGGGTGAACGCTTGAATCCTGCTCGACAACCTTTGTTGTTGATGCGTACTGATTTCATGGATGATCGCCAACACGAGGCAAAAGTGATTGAGTTTAATGGCATTGCTGCAGGAATGGCGCCTTTTGGTCAACGTGGAACAGAATTCCACTCATTCATGCAGAACCAATGGCCAAACGTTTATAACAATTGGTTGGAAGACTCGTCTGCAACACCGGCTGAAAACCAAGGGTTAACGCAGTTGGCGTATGGTATCGCTAATGCTGCAAGGCAAGTGAAAGCCGACTTTAATGAGCAAGATAAGCCGGTGTTCTTGATGGTAGTGCAGAAAAATGAAGACAACGTATATGACCAACATTTACTTGAAGTTGAGCTGCAAAAGCAGGGTGTTCGCACGGTTCGTCGTACCTTTGAACAATTGAGCTGTCAGCTTTCTACGGGTGAGAATCAGCGCTTGTTACTGCAAGATGTCGGTGCTGTCGACGTGGTATACCTAAGAGCAGGTTATCAGTATTCAGATTACTGGATGCCTGAGCTTAATGAATCGGTTTGTTGCCATACCCTTAGCCAGACTCGCTTATTTATGGAACAGCACCATGTCGCAATGAACGCGACTATTAGCCAACAGCTAGCAACCAGTAAAACCATGCAAATGCTGTTGACCATAATGCCAGCGCCAGAATACGCACGCTGGGGTTTAACGTTAGAAGAAGCCGAATTGGTGAAAAGTGTCTTGGCCGATATGAAGCCAATCACTGGCGAGTCGATTGAATGGTTTAACTCGCAAGCAGACAAGCAAGAGTGGGTGCTGAAAAACCAAGGTGAGGGCGGCGGCCACTGTGTATTCGGTGACGATATCAGCGAGCAGCTGAGCCAACTTAAACCAGAAGAGTACGACGCATGGGCATTGATGCAGCGCTTGTACCCGCATGAACGTGACGTACCAACCATTGCTGTGCGTGATGCCCAACAAACGCTCGTGACTGATTTAGTCAGTGAAGTCGGCCTATTCACCGCTTACTATCAAGGCGAACCAGTTACCGAACTGGACGGCTATGCGGGCTACTTAATCCGCAGTAAGCCAGCCAGCGAAAACGAAGGCGGGATCCATAGTGGCAAAGGCATTTTAGATTCGTTGGTGTTGATTGATTAATTCAATATCTCTAAATAAAACCAGAACCCACGTTCTGGTTTTTTTGTATCTAAATTAAGTAAAACTAACAGGTTTGGATGACAATAATCACGCCCCCAACTTGGTAAAAGCCAGTGGTGTTTGTCCGGTTTGTTGTTTGAAAAAGGCAATAAACGCGCTGTTAGACGAGAATTCTAACTGGTGCGCCACATCACCGACTTGTCGGTTTTCAGAAAGTAGTTCAATCGCTTTAAACAAGCGCCACTGCTGTCGCCATTCTTGATAGGTCATGCCTGTTTCGGCTTTGAATAATCGAGTAATTGTTTTGGTGCTCGCTCCAACTGATTCAGCCAACGTCGATAAGGCGGGTGCGAGAAAGGAAGCGGTTCGTACTCGTTTACAAAAGCTTTTAAAGCGGCGATCTGTCGGTAGCGGCAAAATGAACGAATGCTGATTGGCGCTGTAAAACTCTTCCCAGAATAGGTTGGCAGTATTGGTAGTTTGCTCAGGGGCAATGTCCCATTCCCAGAAAGCCATCTTATTGATCAGCGCCTTCAAAAGCTCGTTCACTTCCACAATTTCAATGCCCTCTGGGCAGGTGTAAAAACTGCTATCGAAATAGAGCGAGCGATAGGCAACCACATTGGTCATCTGCGCTCGGTGCTTGGTATAGGGCGGGATCCACACGGCTTTGGTCGGCGGTAAAATGCAAAGGGCGTTATCTAAGGTCAAGGTAATGCAGCCTTGCGGGGCGTATAGAAGTTGCCCCTTAACGTGATGATGTATGCCCGAGTCGTGCTGGCCTAGATCTGCGGCAATGCCAATGACAGGTGCAGGTAAGCTGTCTGCATCAAACTCGATGGTTTCATTGATTAATGCCATTTGTCCCAATCTTGTTGTTTTTGGTTTTAATGTTGTTAACGAGCCAAGGTTAGTTTCCTCTAGACTCCTCGTCAAGTTCACTGGTCTTGGAAAAATGATGAAAACAAAACCTTCTTTATGGCAAATGGTGCTGTTGTTGATGTTCCCTCAAATAGCAGAAACCATCTATAGCCCGACTCTGGATTCAATCTCGAAATCCTTTGATGTCAGTTACACACAAGCCGCTCAAACTCTTTCTATTTACTTCTCGGCCTTTGCGTTAGGTGTGGTGGTATGGGGCGTGTTAGCGGACAAATGGGGACGTCGTCCAACCATGTTATTAGGGTTGGGGTTATTCGCCTGTTCAGCACTCATTGCCATGCAAACCGACAGCTTTACGTGGTTGATGATAGCAAGAGCTATGGGCGCTTTCGGACTTGCGGTTGGTTCTGTCGTCACTCAAACCATGTTGCGAGATGCCTTTAGCGGCACCGAGTTAGCTAAGGTGTTCGGTTACATGGGAATGGGGTTGTCGATTAGCCCGATTATCGGACTGCTTCTTGGTGGGCAATTAAGCCAAGCAGGCGGACATCAATATGTGTTTATTGCCTTGTTTATTATGGCATTAGCGTTGTTGGTACATAGCCTATGGTCGCTGCCTGAAACACAACAATCTAAACAGCCTTTGCAGTTAAAGTCACTCAGTATCCGCATGATTAAAGACGGCAGTATTTGGTTATCAGCTCTGCTTGTTGCGTCATTCAATATTGCGTTGTTTTCGTATTATCAACTGGGTTCATTTACCTTCTTACAGCTTGGATTCAGCGTTGAGCAGTTTGGCTACAGCGGCGTTGTACTTGGACTTGGAACGCTGTTTGGAAGCTTAGTGAACAAGACATTATTGAAGCGCCAAGTGTCATCTATCTCTTTGATTAGCTTAGCGGCAGGGCTGCAAACACTTGGTGCTGTGGGTGTCTATTTCTCACAACACACAATCTGGTTCTTGCTTCCTATGATGCTGGTGGTTATGGCGTTTGGCATTGCGATTCCTAATGTGTTGAGCTGCGCATTAGTTAGTTACCAATCGCAGGCAGGAAGTGCTGGTGCACTGTTTGGTTTGATGTATTACACCTTGATTGGTTCGGGGCTCGCTTTAGCGGGAATGATTCAAAATCTAGGCGTGGTGTTGGTACTTTGTGGTGCATTATCTGTGTTGGTGACGATACGTAGCCGACTCTAGCTGAAGCCGTAAGTTTTTCATCTCTATCGATAAATCCCGCATCTTATTGGGTGCGGGATTTTCATTTTATTGATTCGTAAATTTGGATATTGACATGGGTAGAGTGATCGTTCTACCTTGTAAGTAGAACAATCATTCTACCCATTATCAGGTATTAAGAGAGCACTATGTTGAGAGAACAGATTGCAGCAAGTCTTGAGGTGGCGTTTAGCCAACAGGGTTTTGCTGAGCCGAGCGTTGCACAGCTGAAAACCGCGTGCGATGTGAGCCTGAGAACCCTGTATAAACACTTCCCTTCAAAAGAAGCGATGATTGTTGGCGCATTAGAATACCGACACCAACGTTATCTCGACTTCTTACTGGAAGCGTCGCCAGAGGCTGGATTGGAATCTGTCACTCATATTTTCAACAAGCTTCAACAATGGTTAGAAGAGTATGCGCCGCATGGGTGCATGTCGATGAATGCGATTGCGGCGTTCCCTGATAATGAGCTTATCAACCAAGCGGTTACGCAGCATAAAGAACAAGTTCGTTTGCTTATCGGCAAGCAGAGCCTGCGAGATGATCTCGCGACACCACTGTTTTTACTTCATGAAGGCGTATCAAGCGCGTGGCCAGTATTAGGCGAAGAAGCGGTAGCATCAGCACAGAATATGGTTACAAAATTACTCAAGGAAACAATATGAATTTCGAGATACCAAAAACAATGAAAGGCGCAGAGATGTTAGGGCACGGCGGCGCAGAAATGCTGGGCTACCGCGAAGATATCTCTGTTCCTCAAATTGAACCTACTGAAGTGCTGATCAAGGTGATGGCAGCAGGCGTTAACAATACCGATATCAACACACGAATCGGCTGGTACTCAAAAAGCGACGATTCAGATGACGCAAGTTGGTCGGGTGAAGCATTAAAGTTCCCTCGTATCCAAGGTGCAGATGTATGTGGTTTCATCGTGGCCGTCGGCAACGAAGTCTCTGTTGATCGTATTGGTGAGCGTGTTCTAATCGAACCTTGTTTAACGGAAGTGTACGGACGAGATCTGCCACAGCCATGGTATTTCGGTTCTGAGTGTGATGGTGGTTTTGCTGAATATACCAAAGTAGCAGCAAAGCACGCTTATGCGGTGAACAGCACTATGTCGGATATTGAGCTGGCGTCTTTCCCATGTTCGTACTCAACAGCAGAGAACATGCTGACTCGCGCGAATGTGGCTGAAGGTGACCGCGTGCTTATCTCTGGCGCATCAGGTGGTGTGGGCTCGGCGGCGATTCAGCTGGCGAAAGCTCGTGGTGCTTATGTGATTGCGATTACTAGCCCAAGCAAAAACCAACAGCTACTTGAACTGGGCGCGGACGAAGTGATTGCTCGAGATGCTGATCTAATCAAAGCGCTAGGTGAAAGTAGCGTTAATGTCGTGATCGATTTAGTAGCTGGCGAAAAGTGGCCTGAATTTCTTGAAGTCCTAAAACCGCATGGTCGTTATGCTGTATCTGGTGCGATTGGTGGTGCAATGGTTGATTTGGATGTTCGTACTCTCTATCTGAAAGACCTGAGCTTTTTTGGCTGCACGGTTTTAGAACCACAAGTATTCCAAAACTTGGTTAACCGCATCGAGAAACAGCAGATCGTTGCGATTGTGGCGGAGTCTTTCCCATTGGCTGATATCCATACGGCACAAGACGAATTCTTGAAGAAAAAGCACGTCGGTAAGATCGTGCTGGAAGTGGCTAAGCGCTAGTTTTAGTTAGCGTTACAATTCAAATCTATGGAAGAGCGAACAAGTGTTATTTGTTCGCTCTTTTGTTTCTGGCGAGACTGGAGGCTTTGTCCTAGCAAGCTGTGAGTAACATATCCTATACAGCTGAAGAATTGATGATTCATTTATCACTGTATGGTTTATGAGTGGCCTGTGCGATAATCACCGACGTTATATATCCCGACCTATCTTGTATTCATCTAGGAGCCGTATTGATGTTTAAAAGGGTATTACAGGCACTATTTTCCCCTTTCGTTGCTAATCAAAGTAACTCTTCAAAAAGTGTCTCCCAACCAACTGTTTCTGAAAGAGAAAACCTTACAGCAGGGCAAGGAAAAGCCACGGTAAAGTCTTCAATCTTTGTTCCGCCGTCGTCAGCTAAGCCATCATCACTCATTATCGATAGAACGATAAGCCTTCACGATGGTGAGTTTCTTGATTATCTGTTTGGAGAATCACGCCTTCGAACAGAGTCTGACCCGTTTAGTGAGTTTGTGGCCTGCCAAATCGAACGCTTGATTCGCTCTCCAAAAGCGCTGCTTAATGAGTTGCCAGTGATGCCTGCCTCTGTGACCACTTTAATGGCCGAATTACAGAGCGACGAGTTTGATGTCGACGCATTGTTAAGAGTGATTGAGCGCGAGCCAAGCATGGCAGCTGATGTGATCAAATTGGCTAACAGCGCCTTCTACAAACGAAGCGAAAAACAAGTTACCGACTTAAAAACCGCGTTTCTAAACATGGGCTCACAAGGGCTAATCGAAGGTGTGGTGAATTCTTATATGAAGAACTTCACGCCGGGCAATAACATTTATTGGCGTCATTTTGGTGAGAAGATTTGGAATCACAGCATTCAAACCGCCTCTTTTTCTAAGGAGTTGATGAAAGATTCTTCATCCGAAGAAGAGCAAGCCGCTGCGTACTTTGTTGGGTTAATTCGTAATTTAGGCAAGATGATCATTTTCCAAATGATGGTCGAAGCCTTCAAGCATGTTGATCCCTCTATTCCGCCTAATTCGTTAGCATTGAAGCGCTTGATGAACAGCTACTCTATTCGTTTGACTTACACCGTTGCTAAGTTCTGGGAGTTACCAGAATCAGTGTTAACCGTGATTGGTTATCAAGAGTCGAGCCGATACCAGTGCACACCGCTCGGCCAAGCTGTATTTGAGGCTAACTATCTGAGTGAGCTGCAATATTTATTGGAAAAGCAGACGATTGATACTGAGCAGTTTAAATCTCGATGCAAAGAAACACTGATGTCGCCAGCGGCATTCAAAGTGGTCAACCGTATCTATAAAGAGTCTGAATTAGCATTAGCTGGGTAAGCTAACGCCTTAAAGCCTCAAGATCCAGAAGTTGGGGATTAGTCGCGTTTACTCTCGATTTTGTTTATTGGGAGTCAATTTCAAATGGTCTTACGAATCAGTAAGACCATTTTTTTGTATCGCCTTGAAGGTACATTAGCCCCCGATTTCTTTACTATTGGCAGGGAAGTGTTAAAGATAAGTCGCAGTGCCTAATGACTTATCTCTGTTAAGAATCGAATCAAATATGGCTAATCCACAGCTTGTCGAGTTCGCACCAACCGAAACCATTTACCTGCGCGCCGTGTATCTTTTCAGAAACCTCTAAGTTGAACGCCTCTTGCTTGAGTTCAACCACAATCCCAGTTTCATTTAGCCAATGTTTCAGTGCCAACAGTGCGCCCATCGCTAACTCAAAGTTTGGCTGGTTTCTTATTAAGTCCAACCCTTGTTCGATTGTCTTTAGCATTTCAGCAGGCAGCGTTAAGTTCTCAAACGGGAAGCGAGTGAAAAAGCTTAACCACGAAGTGAAGAGATCGTTCTCATCAATAATGCTGCAAAGTGCGACGTCTTTGGTGGATAGGTAGTGCCCATATTTCACGTTGGTTTTGTGGTCGTCGAGCGCTGACACCTGCTCGAAAAGGGATTGGCATTCAGAGGTGTCTTCAACGGTGAACTCTCGAGCTGTTGAAGACAACATCGGACTTTGAATTTTAAAGAAGATTGAGCTGCAATTGTGTAGAGCTGCACCGCTTGCTCTATTCACTGTGACCGTCTTTTCGGGTAGTTTCACGCACACCTGATTTTGAGCGCAAGCTTTACTCTGTGCCCATTCTGGATAGACCCACAACTCGACTCGGTTGAGAATAGGCGTGCTGTGTGAATAGGTGTTATTGCGGCTTAATCTCAACATTTTGCTTGAGAAAATGTCCAATGAGAACGCACCCGATCCAATCAGCCTATCGTCTGATGTGTGTTCAAATATCGAAGCTTCGGCTCTGCCGAGTAGACGTGGTAAATGCCAATCTGGTTGATTCAGTTTCACGACGACCACATTGCCTGTCGAAACAGAAACCTCATCAATATGCTGATAGCAGCGACGCCATATTTTGCTTTGGGAGAGCGAGTTAAGGTTGTGTGCTATGTCTTGAGGTTCGAGTGATCGGCCGTCATGAAAGTGAACATCATTACGAACTTGAAAGTGCCACTGTGTAGCATCTTCATTAGACTGCCAATGATAAGCCAAATCACCACTCAGCTTTCCTTGTTGAACGGAGGTCAGGCGTTGGCAAATCTGCATCACTAAGAAACGTTCGGTGCGCCTGAGTATACGCTGAGGGTGCAGAGCTTCGAGTTCTCGGTGAAAAGGGATATACGCGATATTCTGCGCCGACGAATTAGTACTGCTTAGAAAGGCTTGTAACTCAGCGCCAGCATTACGACCATTGAAGCTCAAGGTGCTAAACACCTGTTCGATGTTGCCTGCATCTGCTTGAGTTTGTGCATATTGGTAACATGCCTCAATCGGCTCAACTAGACACGTGAGTTGTGCTTTCTTGCTTCGGCCTGAGCTAGCTTGCCACTCAATCCAACCCTGTGCTGTCATCGCTTTAAGTAAGGTTTGAACGTGACGTTCACTCACGTGCAGCAGTGTCGCCAGTTGGTTGACCTGACAGTGTGATACTCCAGGCCCAAAAGCCTGAAAGATCTTTTCATACAGTTCAAGCTTGCGCTTAAGGTTAGCCAATTTGTTTTTCCTAACGACGAGGTTGCGTTAAATGCTGATAGCCAGCGTCAATGAGTGCTTTTTCCATCGTATCGAGAACTTGAGCGGTTATCTCTGAGCTTAGGATATTGGACTCGGTTTTTCCTTGAAGGAGTAACTCTGAAAAGTGGTCGATTTCAAACTCGAACCCATTCCCCGTCACTCGGTAGTTGATGGTCGACTTCTGCCCTTGATGTTCAATCTCGATAAAGGCTGGGTTCCACCATTTTTCGTGAACGACGATCTTGGTATCGGGCCCACTCAATTGTGCTGAGCGGGGAAGATCCTGCACTGTTGATGCCGATATTTTAGCCTTCATATCACCAGAGAATGTAAAGCACGCCTCGGTATCAACATTCGCTTCTTCATACAGGCATGTGATTTCCACTTGAGGATTTGAAGGTTTCACGCCGAGTGTGCGGCATAGATCGTAGAAGAACCAAAGCCCATAAACACCAACATCGAGCGTTGCTCCTCCTGACAAATCCGGATTGAAGATAAACAAATCGGGTTCATAATCGTGGTAGTTACCAAAACTGGCTTCGATAGAATCTATCTGAATGTTGTTGTCGACTAAGAATGATTTGAGTTCACGATACGCGGGAAACACCACGGTTTTCATCGCTTCTAACAGCATCACGCCATTTTGTTTCGCGAGGGCTTTCATCTCAAGCCATTCTGCAAGGTTGGTGAAAGCTGGCTTCTCGACTAATACGTGCTTGTGGTTCTTTAGAAACAGCTCGGTGAGAGGCTGGTGGTATGGGTGAACGGTAGCTATGTAAACCGCTTCAACATTTGGGTCATTCGCCATCTCCTCATAAGAGCCGTAAGCTTTATCGCAACCAAATTTGTTGGCGAACGTGTCTGCACGCGAGTGATCTCTTGCAGCAACAGCATAAAGCTCACCGTGCAAACAGTGCTCTGTGACTGCGCTTGCGAATCTATTAGCGATATTGCCTAGCCCTGCGATACCCCATTTAATTTTGCGTTGCGTGTTGCTCATCCGTTGCTCCAAATCGTTGTTTTGTATCAGTGTACTCAGAGACGCCACAAACAAATAGAGAACAGATTTCTCAACCTGTTCTCTATTTGTTTTTATTCTAGTCGAAGTGCTGGATTAGTTCTGTATGGCGCGTTTCCAATCGGCTAGGGCTTGAATGTGTTTTGGCCCGATCCCACAACAGCCACCGATAATATTTGCGCCCAGTGCGTGCCAGCGTTTAGCGTAAGCTAAGTAACCTTGACCATCCAGCTCACGCATCTCTTGAAGCATGTCGTTGGCTTTATGTTCGCTGTTGATCGGTGCAAAGTTATTGGCGTAAACACCAATGTCTAAGTTGCAGCCTAGCTCATCGATCACTTTCTTAGCATCGATAATGGCTTGATCCATCACTTCAGGCACCGAGCAGTTAAACATAATACCTTGCGCGTTCGATTGGCAGGCAAGTTTGACCGCGTCTGTTACGCTCTCACCAGAACGAATGTAGGCAGAATCAGCCTTGGTATCTTCCAAACTAAAAGCGTAGTAACACGGCTTATTAGACTGCTTAAGAACCGCATGGATTGATTTGAATTCTTGCAGGCTACAGAGCGTTTCCGCTATCCAAAGATCGATGTTTGGGTCTTGTGCATCGTAAAGGGTTTGAATAATTGGCGCTGCTTCTTCTACCTTGAACAAGTCCGGTCGGTAACTGCCAAATGGCGGTGGAATCGCGCCTGCTACTTTCACGGTATGAGAAGCATTGTCAGCAACCGCTTTAGCCAGTTCACCAGACAGTGCTGCTAGTTCAAAACCACGCTGTTCAAACAGCTCTTCACCCAAGTGAAAAGGTACACAGGCATAGCTATTGGTGATCAGGATTTCAGCACCTGCGTCGACAAAGTTTTGATGCGCTTGGCTAACAAAATCGGGTGCTTCAATCAGCGCTTGAGCACTCCAAAGCGGTTGAGAAAATGGCGCGCCAATTTCTTTGAGTTCTCGGCCCATGCCACCATCAAGTATGGTTAGTGTTTTCATATTCAATACTATCTAAACAATTGCTGAAGTTCTGCCGTCACCATATCAGACAACCTTGTCAGACAGAAGCCATCAAGACCAGGTTCAACTATCGATGAGCGAGTTTCGTTATAGGTCGTCTAGCGGGCTAGTCGTGCCGCTAAAGTGTTGCCCAAGAACGTGAGTGTATATCTGAGTTGTCTTAACATCACTGTGCCCCAGTAGTTCTTGAACCGTTCTGATATCGGAGCCTGATTTTAGAAGTTGCTTAATAAATTGATTGTCCTGCGACGATAGCCCCGCATCGTCATATGTTCGCAAATTGCCTCCATGAATTGACTCGCCATATATCCCCCTCACAAAATCTGTACATCTAGACAGTTTATTGATTGTTGAATAATTAATGACTTAAAAAAGAGTGGTTTTTAACTCAGATTGAACACGAATCTAACGAGGGTTTGCATTTAAATTGTTGATTAATAAATGAATGTTTGGGTGGTTAAAAATGATAACGAGCGTTATATAGGCGGTAACGTGTGCTTGCACGTTTTCACACTTAATGTTTAGACCCACTTCTATATTAAATGCATAACATTCAGTTGGTTATAAGCGACCTTTTTGATATGTTAAGCGGTTGGATTTGTGCTTGCACGATATTAAAATGTTATAGCGATTGAAGAACAATTTTCGGCGAGGTTCAGAGTGTATGTCCTGTGATTATGAGTATTTAGTAGCGTCATTTAAGGCATTTTGTATATTTGGAGGGCTTTTTTTGGCAGCCTACCTAGCGTATAGAGTTGTTCGTTTGATGTTAGTTAAACTGTATGTATACCAAAGCCTAACTTCTCGTACGAGGTCTGATATTGATAAAGTTATTGAATTGTCAGAAAAAATCACTGTCCATGGTCGACCATCTGAAAACCATTTGCTGTTGTTGAATAGTGTGATTAGGAATAGAGACAATTTAGATCAAATGAAAAGTGCTGTCGCTCTATTTGAATTGGCATTGTTCGCCTACAAACCGTCTATTGATGATTCATCCAATATATTAGAGCTTATTCGTTTACTGGAGCATTTTAGAAAAGAAGCAACAACCCAGAAAAAGAGTTTCTATGAAACCAATCAGGCAAAATCTATAGCTGCGTCATACTTACTAGTTTCTAGGCACTTGCTACTTTCTAAAACATCGCTATAACAAACGTTTAAGACGGATTCCCAACGCTCGGCATTTTCGATTTGATTCATCTTTAGTGTTTACGGCACAATGGTTTAGGTGGGTGGTCTGCGTTGCTCACCATTTAACGCGGCGTTGTTCCCCAGAAGAATTAATCAATCCGTAGGGAATTTTTGTTTCTGGTGGAGTACACGTATAATTCGGGTGATATCGCCCTCGACCCAGTAAGAGACAATCATCGAAATCTCAGGAATAATGAGTAATCGTCCGCGGACGCCATCTCGTTGTACACCCATTAAAGGTTGTTCAAGCAAGCTTTCTACTTTTGCTTCAATGAGGTTGTCGGTTTTTTCTGCCGCATCAGGGTTGAAGTCATAGAGAAACTCGAAGATCTTTTCACGATCATTAAGTGACTCTTCTTCCCATAAAATCATTGCTTGCCTCGATTACGGATTCTGGCTTTGCGCTCTTCCATTCGAGATTTAGCAGTTTGGTGCTCAACGAAAACGGACTTTCCTGAGTCAAACTTCTCAAATGCTAGGTTTACTTGTTCAGTTAGCCATGCATCGTGAGATAATGTTTTTCTTTGTTGTTCAGCGAGTTGCTCAGTAAGTTCACGGCATGCGTCACTCAGAGTGCGACCTTGGCTTTCAGCCATTTGTTGAGCTAGGCGTTTTGTTTCTTCATCAACACGAAATTGAATTCTAGTGTCCATGATTTGTTCCTTTGTTAGTGTGTGTACAAATGTTAGCACTAGGCTTTGAGATGGGCAACTAACAAACGACTATGGCATCAATAACTAACATGTGGCGCTGTTTCTATCCCACATAGCCTTGTCTATCATAAACCGTTGCGGAATGTTAAATGGTAGGTCACCACAATCTGTAGAGGAAAAGTGCATTGAAGTTAACGAATAAACTCGTGCGTTACCCGCACATTGATGTTGATCGTGCGTTTGAAAAAGAAGCTGAGTTATTGCAGCAAATACAGGCGGGTGAGATTGGACAAGCCTTAATGCTGTGGCAAGCAAAAACGCCAACACTTGTTTTGCCCGCAGGTAAAAAGTGGCCAGTTACGACGGAGTCTAGAAAGCAACTTGCGGCACAAGGCTGGCAACTCACCTCGCGTAAAACCGGTGGCGCTCCCGTTCCCCAACTACCGGGTGTTATTAACCTGTCGCATATTTATCATTGGCCTTCTGACGAAGCGTATAATATTCAAAAAGCCTATCTGCATTTATGCGATGTTTTAACTCAATTTTTCAGAGAGTTAGGCGTTGATGTTGATGTGCACGCAACCCCAGGTTCTTATTGCGATGGCGATTACAATCTCAACATCAACAAGCAAAAAATAGTGGGTACGGCTCAACGCGTTTTGCTTAAACGAGGGGGCGGTCAAATCGTACTTTCGCAAGCCTGTATCTTGTTAGACGCTGACTTAGAGAATATCGTTGCGCCTGTGAATTTTTACAATCAAGTTTGCGACAACCCGACCGCAGTAGATCCGCACGTTCATACTCCGTTGTCTGCGCATGTGATACCCTTGCCCAACGTAGATTCACTCTTTCAGCAGCTAAGTCAAGCTTTCATCAAGTACGCGTAATACTATGCACTGCCAGAATTAGATGGGGGTGATGTGCAATTTTTCTTCTAGCAACTGGTCAAGCACTTCCACTAATTTACGGTTTTTAGCGTGATTCAATGCATCGGAGTGTGGGTTTTTGAATAACCCCGAATCATTATCAAAATACTTTCCTGATGCGTTGGCAAACTCATCAGACAGTGCTGCTCGACATAAAATATCAGCACCAATTCCTAAGTCATTGCCATCTAAACCATAAGCATCCTTGACCAATTTACTACCAAGAAATGAAGCTGGATTGACGGGAATTATAGATGGACCGTTAGACCCGAGTTGATGAGCTAAGTTGATAGACCACATCGTCAGCGCGAGCTTACTTTGCGCGTAAACTGGACCATCTAATTCGCCTGCGTTTGAACTCGTCATAATATCAAGATCTACTGAGGCCTGTGCTGCTGAAGATAAGTTGACGATGCGACCAGAGGCATCAAAAAGAGGGAGTAGTATTTGCGTGAGTAGATAAGGGGCGATGGTGTTAACGACGAATCGAACGTCTAAGTTCTCTGCAGTGGTAATCTCGGATACCTTATAGACCCCAGCATTGTTGATCAGTACATCAAGTTGTAGGTGCTTGTCTCTGATTTGTTGTGCGAGAGTCTTCACTTCAGCGAGAGAAGAAAAGTCTGCGATATAACTGTCGATCACCGCATTTTTACACAGTCTAGATAGTCCCGTTTTAACCTTGTTCAACTTCGCAGGGTTGCGTCCATGGATCAGGATATGGTGGCCTTGTTGAGCCAACATCCTTGCCGTTTCTAAACCAATACCATCTGTCGCACCTGTGATCAGGATTGTTTTGTGCATCTTTCTTCCTTTGAAACATTACCCGTGTAACTTTTATAACAAAGATTCGGTGCGCAAAATTCATACTAGTTCACATGATAGGAGGAGCAACGGTCAGAAAACGTGCTGTAAATGAGAATTATGACAATACTGAGTCGGATAGGGTGGCCGGATATTATACTGCAATTTTTCTAAAGCTTTTGGGAGTGGTTTGTAATGGAAAGCTTTAGCCTGCTGGTGGATTACTCTTGCAAGAAAAAGCCTCAACTAAATTCATTAGTTGAGGCTTGGTCGTTAGTAGCCTTGTGTCAGCCAATGTTGGCTTTGTTTGACGTTGTTATTTTTTAGAGATTAATGAGCGTGTACCGCTGAATCTTGGTATAGCTCTGCATCAACTTCTTCGCCTTTGTTTGGACGCGGTACAATCTCAAAAGAGGTGTCAGCTTCTGTCAGTGAAGACAGCAGTTTGTTAAGTGATGATTTGTCACCTTTCACGCCTGCTTGTCCGTCTTCTAGCAGTTTTCCAAGGCTTGTTTTCTTAAGCACGATATCAGACACGTCAGACTTATTGATGATCAGTGTTGTATCCGCATCTTGCAGCTCTGATACTTGGATGTTGTTCAGGTTGCCGTTAGACATCTCAACGTAGTAGAACTCTTTCACGTCGGGCAGCTGAATGTTCATGGTAAAAGGCGTGTCTTGCGCCTTCAATGAATCCACTTTTACTGCTAAGTAATCCAGCAGGTTTTCGATGGTCATATTCGCCAATACATCCGGAGATGCAGTCTTTGGTGCGCCCGGTTGTGTGCCAATACGAAGCTCTTGAGCGCCCGTTAGATAGATGTTTCTCCAACCAGCACCTTCTGACTGATAACCCAACTGCTCGTAAGTATCAGCCAATAAGCCACGTGCAACTTTGTTCTCTGGTTCTGCTTGAATCACCTTATTCAATGCTGTTGCAACGAAGCGGTATTCACCTTCTTGGAAGTCTTGCTGCGCTTTTTCAATCACAGCGTCGCTGCCGCCCATGTACTCAACAAACTTCACTGACTCTGGCTTGATTGGTAATGGGTTTAGGTTAGCTGGATTCATGTCGAAGTAGCCAAGGTACATGTTGTACACAGCGCGAGCATTATGAGAGTAAGTACCGTGGTAACCGTTGGTGTGCCAAGACTGTTGAATGCTGTCTGGCATTACCTTGTAAATCTCGTCACCGATGTCTTGCAAAACCACACCGTTGTTGGCTAAGCGAAGCGTTTGGTTATGAGTAAACCCGTAAGCGTCACGCTGCATTTTTAGGTAATCAGAAATCTCTTGTTCACCCCAGATTGGGGCTGAGTGAGACGCAAACAGCACCTCTGTTTCTTCGCCCCAAGTGACCAACATCTCGTTGATTTTTTTAGACCATTTCAAACCATCACGTACTTTTGCGCCACGTAGTGTGTATAGGTTATGCATACCTTGGTAGGTCAGTTCGCCCGTCCAAAGTGCTTTCATGCTAGGAATGTAGGTGACCATCTCTGATGCTGCTTCGGTGCCTGATGCATCCATGAATTGCATTTCTAGGCCATCGATAACCAGAGTTTCAATCTCTTCGTTATGGTTTAGCTCGTAGTCTGGCAGTACGTAAGTAATGCTACCTGTTGATAGGCCTTTTGACAGTGCCGCATCAACTATACCGTGCTGGTGTCGGTTCAGCGTTGCGCCGTATTGATAAGCGGTACGACGAGACATTGCGTTACCCGCCAATACGTTTTCATCGACAATTTCTTTAGTGATGTTCTTTGAGCCATACACTTTAACATCTGGGTACGCGTCTTTAATTGCGCGAGCACCACCGAAGTGATCGGCGTGTGAGTGCGAATAGATCATCGCAACGATTGGAAGTTCACCGCCCTCAGGCACATTGTTCTTGAAGAATTTAAGTGATTTAGCGGCCGCTTCTTTGGTGAGAAGAACGTCGTAGGCGATCCAACCGTTGTCACTACGAATGAAAGAGATAGACGCTAAATCCGCGCCTCGAACTTGGTATACTTTACCCGGAACAACTTCATATAAGCCTTCTGCCGCTTGGTTCAATACCGCCTGGCGCCACAATGAAGGGTTTACCGAGTCAGGTGCTTGGTCAGCGTTCGTCACACTTGGGTCTATGAAGTTAAAGCTATTGCGAATGATGTCGCCCGTTTCTTGGTCAAAGCTAGCAATTAGACCTTTGTTGTTATTGTCGAAAGCACGAGTGTCGGCAAAGTTAAGTGTTTTTGCGAACTCTTGATTTGCTTGCGTGGTCATCTCGGTTGCGCCTTTGCCACCTTGATCGCCAATTTCGCTGAAGTGTGCGTGGTCATGGTTTGCAGCAACCGCTGGGAATGCGAGCGAAATAGCTAGGAACAGTGATGCGTTTTTGAACGTGCGTGAAGTTGTCATAAGAGCCTCTTCAATTCGGGATTTTGTTTCGTTGAGGCGATTATAGGTTTAAGACATATAGCAAAAAATAAAGTAAACTTTATTTAACACATCACAAACGGTTATGTGTTGTATGCTTAAAAGTAGCAGATTGAAGCACAAAGCTTGTCGCATACCCAATGCGAGTGCACCTAAACATGGAGAGTGACCGTGAGTGATGTTGAAAAGTTAGATCTAAATTTACTGAGCGTATTTTTGGAAGTGTATCGACTGCAGTCGATCACCTTAGCCTCTGAATCGCTTGGTATGACTCAGCCCGGGGTGAGTGGGGCATTGAAGCGACTCCAATCTCAGCTTGATACTGACCTGTTTATTCGTGAAGGGCGCGGCATTACTCCGACTAACGCAGCGGTGCAATTAGCAAATCGAGTTGAGCCAGCATTAGAAGGCATAACGAGTGCCGTCAGCACTTTAAAGCAGTTTGATAATCAGCAGCATCATGTGTTTCGAATTTTGGTGAATGAGATAGGTTTAACCAAGCTTCAACCCCTTGTTGAGCAAGATGAAACACTGGGAAATATCTCAATTGAGTTCAATATGGTGCCGAACAACGAAGAAGATCTTCTTCAGAGTTTAAGCATGCAGCAAGCCGACTTAGCGATCGATATCCACTATCCGCAAGTTAATGGCTATATGACTCAGCCTGTGATTGAAGATGAACTAGTGCTTATTGCCCGGAAAGGTCACCCTAGAATCGATGGCTCGATAACACAAGAGCAGTATTATGACGAAAAGCACATCACTTTTCGGATGCGTCGAACTCGCTTGTACACTGCAGAATACTTCACTAAATCGCCACTCAAGCAAAGGAAAGTGAGTGCAGAGTGTGACTCGCTGATGACTATGTGTGTGCTGGTATCGGGCTCAGATTGTGTTGGCAGCACGTCGCGTGATTTTGCCAATCAATTTTCCGAACCCTTCCAGCTTCAAGTCCTTGATCAACCTTTTGAAATCTTGCCGATGCAGCAGTACATGATTTGGCATAAGAGAACCGATTTAAACCCAGCTCATCAGTGGTTGAGAAACAAAATTCAACAATATATGACTGACTAACGGTTTCTATTGGTTAACCTGTATCTGAGCAGCTTTCTATCGTCATTCAAACATATATTGCTGAAGTGCTAAGCATTGGTTGCAGTTCGACTAACGAGCCGCTCTTGCTGCTCGTTTTTGTTTGACGCTCTCTATTATCTTAGAAGGCGTCATACCGGTCACTAACATGGTGCCGGAAATAACAAGAACTGATCCGAAAATGGTGTTAAGGCCAATTGCTTCGCCTAAGAACAGGTTGCCCCACAAGATGCCAAAAACAGGAATCAAGAAGGTGACAGATAGAGCCGAAGGTGCTCCCAATTCAGAAACGAGATTGAAGTAAAGCAAGTAAGCAAGCCCTGTACATACAGCGCCTAATAAGATCACCGATGTGGTGATGGTTAGATCCGGAGCCTCTCTCATCGGAATGAAAAAGACGGACGGCAACACGATCAATACCGCAGCCCACATACTGCCATGAGCATTATTGAATGCCTCAACTTTAGGTGCTTGTTTGGTATAGTTCGAGGCGATTCCGTAACTAAAGGCCGCCATTACCGCCGCAAAGATAGGAAGTACAGCCTCACGGCCAATGTTCATCGCATCCCAACCGACTAACACGCCAACTCCCGTTACTCCAATTCCAAGCCCTAATAGAACTCTCGCCTCGAGTGCTGTTTTTGTCCATATCGCACCAATGATTGCTGCCCATATTGGCGCGGTAGAGTTCAAGATAGCGAGTGTCGAGGCATTGAGTGTCTGCGCGGCATAAGCGAAAAACAAAAAAGGAAGCGCGGTATTGAACAAGCCAAGAATGAAAAAGTGTTTCGCATGGGCATTAAAATATAGCTTCCTTTTCAGATAAAAAGAAACCAAGAGTAGAGTGACGGCAGCGCACAGAACTCGCGCTTCAATCAACACCGCTGGACCCAATGGATTGGCAGCAATTCTCATGAACAGAAACGAACCGCCCCATATCGCAGCGAGAGTTATTAATTTTAGAAAGTTCACGGCGTATATCTCAGAATGTGTAAAACCCGACTATGGAGGAAAGATAACTATTACACAAACATAGATACCAATACTGTACAGTTATGGACATAAGATAGAGCCCGTTAAATAGGAACGGTTTCGATGAATTTCGTTCTGTTTATTGAGTCTGGTTTGATGAGTAATCTCATGTTGGACATCAAACTTAGGTGAACAAAATGAAGATTGAACATATCGCGATTTGGACCAAACAACTCGAAGTGTTGAAGCGATTTTATGAGGACTATTTCGGCGCGACATCAAACGCAAAATACTACAACTCAACCAAAGGCTTCTCTTCCTATTTCCTCTCTTTCGAAACTGGCAGTCGTTTAGAGATCATGGAAATGGATTCTGTGCCTGAATCGAAAGATGACATCTACGACCAGTTCACGGGCTTCATCCATATGGCGATTTCATTAGGTTCGGAACAGGCGGTGGATGAGCTCACCAGTCGCTTGGTTAAAGATGGTTATGAGCGCTTAGATGGCCCAAGAAGAACAGGTGATGGCTATTATGAGAGCTGTGTTCTTGACCCTGATGGCAATCGATTGGAACTTACTGTTTGATAGAGGGAATCAAGTAAACCGGTTAAGTCATTATATTAAAAGAGCAATGAGCGCCTGCTGCATTGCTCTTTATTGGTGGGATGGTAGTTTAATCAACCTTGTGATTATAGATATGAACATCTCGCTGAGGGAAAGGGATCGAGATACCTTCTTGGTCGAGGCTCTTCTTCACCTTTTCTGTCATATCCCAATAAACTTCCCAGTAATCGACGGTGTTTACCCAAGGGCGAACAACAAAATCAACAGACGAGTCATTCAATGAATGGACACGTACCATAGGCTCAGGCGTTTCTAACACGCGCGGGTCGCTAGTCAGAATATCCATGAATACCTTTTTGGCTTTATCGATGTCATCTTGATAACCAATCCCAAACACCATGTCGACGCGTCGGATGCTTTCTGCCGTAATGTTGTTAATCACATCACCCCAGATTTTGTTGTTTGGTATCACTAACCTTTGGTTATCTACCGTTTGAATTGTGGTTGAAACCAAGCTCATCTTATTAACGGTCCCCTGAATATCGTTGACTTTAACTAGGTCGCCAACGTCGTAAGGGCGGTAGATCAGGATCATCAAGCCAGAAGCAAAGTTCGATAAGGTATCCTGCAAGGCAAAACCAATGATCACACCTGCAACACCAAGACCAGTCAGAAGCGGACCAAGCTCAATCCCGACTTGAGATAGTGCGACCAGAATTCCGATAAACATGACCGCTTTTGAAACGATCGATGTGAAAAAGTTTTGCATCAAGACGCTAAAATTCATTTTGGCGCTCTTAACACTCATGCCGACGCCGATTGCAACAAGGTTGGCGATTTTCTTGGCTGCAAACAGGATAGCTAAGCAAAGCAGTAAGCGAACAACAAGTGATGGTGCTTTATCAACAATCCACAGCTGAAAAGAGTGCAGTGTCTCTTCAACGAACGAGTAAGCCACATCGACATCGATGATATCGGTATTAAGGTGTCGTTGAACTTGCTCAAGCAAAGCTAGGTGATCGGCATTTTCGATGTTCAATGCTGTCATTAGCGCGATGATCGATTCAAAACTGTAGAGTGTTATTTCTAGCTCTTCATTTTGTTGATTGAGCTCTTGTGTCAGTGCTTCATTGTTGCTGACAAAAGAACTACGCTGCTCGAGTTCGATGATCTTGGCTTCTTTATACAGCAAGATATTGGTGAGGAAATCCACACGCTCAGTCACAGACTGTTTAAATGCGGCCTTCGCCTCGTCTACGGGAATAGCATTGGATTCAAGCTGGTTAATGGTGGCCATCAGTTGACCATAATAGGTGTCCATTAACATTGAACGACGTTGAAGGTTCACGAGCAGAGTTGATTTCTCATCGTCTGGTGCTGCGCGAAACTCAATCGCTTGCTGGTGAATTTTTGTTTCGCTCAACAGTAATAAGCGCTGCATCAGGTCGAGTTGATCGCTCAGTAGTTTAGAAAGGCTTTCATCATCGGTTGGCTCAGCTGCGATTGCGTCTATTTGGGCTCTTAGGTGTTCGTTTTTGCGCTTTAGTATGTTTTCTAAGAACTCTTGCTCATTGGTTGGCGTTTCACCCGATGAGTGCGCCACCTCCAGTGCAGCAAGATCATTGATTAACTGGTCTTGAGTTGAGTGCACGTCAGAAGCGTAGCTGTGGGCTCCGACAAGAAGCGCGAACATAAGGAACAGGTAGGTTAGAAGGTCACGAATCATTGGTTTGCCTATGTAATGACTTCCTTGATCGTACTTTTGAAAATAGAGGAGTCACCTGACTCCTCATGCTATCTCAGACTTCATGGATTTGAAGTTGGATTGAATAATGATTGAGGCTGCGTGATAGGGCTGACTGTGTGGTTTTGTATGCATCAGCAGAAACCTTAGAATCAACACCTAAGTGGGCATTGTTTCGGCCAGCCTCGCATCTGATTAGAACTGGTAGTTGAACTCGATGCGGTGGTCGCCGTCTTCAAAGCTGGTATTTTCTGACCAGTTAGCGAAGTAACGAACATTGGCACGTGGTGTGATTTGGTAGCTAGCAGCAAACTCGTGTGCTAACACTGAATCACTTTGCTCGAAACCGTAATCTTTAAATGTCGATGAGCCAGAAATTGTGCCTAAGTACATTGGGTTGTAGTTCAACCAAATCTTGTCAGTGATTTGCATTTTACCGTACATACCAGCTACGTAGAATGTGCCGTGCATGTTGTAACGATCACGAAGTTGATCGGCATCTAAATCACCGCCAGATGTACCAGGAAGTTCTTCACCAGCAGCAATACCAAGCCCTGCTAGAGGGTAGAAGTTGAACATGCCCATTTGTGGAAGTGCTTGGATGAAGCTATAAGACGCGCTACCTTGGTTGTTGTCGAAATCCCACGATATATCAACCTGTGCACCACGGCCATTGGTTAGGTCAACGCCAAAGTTTCTAAAACGAATTGAGTCGATGCTGTCGTCTGTATCACGGTTGCTCCAACCAATAGCATCACCTGCGATCCCTTTGATTTCAATAACATTCATACCCATAGTGATATCACTACCAGTGTCGTAGGTTTGGCCAATTTTTACGTTCAGACCTTTGTCTGTGTAACCAAAACCTGCTTGGGTATAAACCGCCAGTGGATCTGACATGTCTTGAACTTCAGATTCTTCAGCGACTGCTGAATAAGAGAAAGCAATAACCGCCATTGAAACAAGTGAACGACGTAATAGCATAGTAACCTCAATAGTTTTTATTATTACGTCCATGTAATCGTGAATATAAAACCACTATACAAACTAGAGAAAGTTAATTAAATTCACATAAGCTTAAGCATTCGTTAAGCAAAACTTTATGGTGAGATATGAAGCTGAATAATGTTGATTTGAACTTGTTGAAAGTCTTTGTTGTTGTTTATCAAGAGCAAAGTTTGCGAAAAGCAGGCGAGAAATTATTCGTCTCTACACCTGCGGTGAGCCAGAGCATTAAGAAGCTTAAAGAGTCGCTGGGTGAGGAGTTATTTGTTCTATCAAACAAGCAGTTTTTACCAACTCCATTTTCAGATGATCTTTACCAACGTGTTTTTCCGTTACTTGAAGGGCTTTCGGTGGCTATAGAGGAAGGTCGGGCTTTTAATCCAGAAGAGTTGAGCGATAGCTTTCATGTGGAAGCGAATCCTCATATTCTACCGTGGTTTACTCCCGCTCTGTTCAATCTCGTTTCAAAAGAAAGCCCTCGTTCAACATTAGTGACACATACCATTTCTCAGCATTCACTCGAGAAGCTTCAACACGGTCTTATTGATTTTGTGATTCATTTTAGTGAAGAAGAACTGCCATCGGAGATCATTGCGGTACCTCTCATCAACTTGAGTTTTGTGCTTGCTGTAAGACATGGACATCCCGTAAAAGCCAAAGTTGCGAAGATTGAAGAGCTGTTGCCTTATCCTTTTGCACACGTTGATTTAGCGTATTTTGACCAAAGCAAAAACTCTCGAATTGAGCAAGAGGTCTCTAACATTGGGTTGTCGATTAACATGGCGCTGCGAACCACTTCGATCGTCGGTTTAATAGAGACGGTTAAACAAACCAATGTGATTGCACCGTGCATGCCTCCAGTGGTTGAGCAACATGCGCAAGACATACGAGCGATTACCGTGGAAGGTTTAGAAGGGGCACAAGAGGTACAAGTCTATGCTTACATTAATAAACGTAATCAGCACTCTGCCAAATACAAATGGTTGTTAGATGTGATTGAGACATCGATGGCAACTTATCACCACGCCTAAATAGGTTTGTGCATTCGTCGTCGCGGGCTCTCAACGTGTTTACTCGGGAACAGGTCAGTTAGCTTTTAGTTATTTGTCTCGAAGCAGTGCTTCACTTGTTCTCGTAACTGCTTATGGGCTGCATCATTGAGATAGCGACGGTGATAAGTGAGGTGATAGTCCACAGCGGTCAATTCGAATGGAAATTCAAACGACTTGAGGCCAAGTTGCTTCCCCCACCTTTGATACATACTTGCTGAGGCACTGCCGAGTCGGTCACTCTCTGAAACCAACAACATCATACTGGCGATAGAACTTGTCTCTACAACCACCTCACGTTGTTGTGGTTGCCCTACCAGCAGGTAATCAAAGGCAGACATACTTTGACGTGTCATCTTTATGGCTACGTGCTGCTCGGCTAAATAGTCTTGCGCCGACAATTGGTCTTGGATGCGAGGATGGTTTTCGTTGCAGATAACGAGCATTTTTTCTTGGTAGACAGGCTCGGAAATTAAAGCGCTAGATTGCCTTGGAAGATGATCGATGACCAGATGTACTTTTCTTGATGTTAGGTCATTAACGAGTTGCTCATCGCTCAGAGGGGACTCAATGAAGTGACCAGAGACCTTGTCTTCAACGAGGTATAACAGGGATTCTGTGCAGTGGATGACAGGTTTTGCGACATTGCCGGTGACATCGAGAAGTTGCTCGGCTTGAGCAAATCGTTCTGCGAGCCAAAGCCCTTCTGCTGTTAGCTCTACCCCACGGCCTTTGCGTATATAGAGTTCATAGCCAACCTCCGACTTCAGCTTTTTTAATGCCATGCTAATACCGGGCTGGGTCATGCCAATGGCTTCTGCGGCTTTGGTGAGCGAACGAGTCTGACTTAATGCCACAAATACTTTGATCAGGTTGTAATCCATACAGGCTCCTGTGGGTAGGCTTGCTTCAGAAACAAAAAAACCTTCTACCGAAATAGAAGGTTTATAGTATGGTGTTAAGCCCTGTATTTAAAGCCTGACTTTGGTTTTAAATTCTGACTTTGAGCTTTATGGCCTGACTTTGATCTTTATAGTCTGACCTTAAATTTAAAGTCTATACAAGCCGTTCGCTGTGAAGTCAGCCCTTAGCTTGCTGGCTCTATTTCTGGCATGTTGTATTGTTTGAATGCCTGAACGTCAGCACCATAGGCACGCATTAAAAAGCCCCAATTATCTTCGGTGACGAGTGCAAAGTTCTTAATACCGTCGATGTCAGAACACGCCTCTTTAGTGCCAAAGTGAACAGTAAAGGTGTTGTCGCTGTTTAGCTTTACATTACCCGAGTTGATCACATTGCTTTCATTCGCCATCAAGTACTTTTCATTGTTGTATAGAGTGATAGACCAAAAATCTTTCACATCTGGTTGACTATAGGTCGCGGTATAACATGTCTCTTGGTTTACGCCAGGATTGTATGGAGCGTACATTGCGTATTGGTCTTCAGATAAGCCCCAAGCGCCAGCTGTTGAGTAGGTGAACTTCTCCCAGTCTTGTACCTTAGCCACATTATCCGTCATTTGACCAAAGGTATCAGGCAGCGCGTTGTAGCCTTGCATAAGCGCGGTACGCACTTTCAGTAACGTGTCTAAATCGTAGTCTGGCACTGGGTTGTTCGATGCTGCTTCTAGTGTCATTTTAGGTTGTAGGTTATCAACCACGTATTGTACGTCTGCATCCGTACCGTCGGTGCCAACGCGGATACCGATCGCTACGTGAGAACCGTTAAATTCACTGCCATCAAACTCGTAAACACCACCGCCCATTAGTTGGGTAGACATGTGTTCTTGCGACACGATTTGCGCCGTGATGTAACGGTCGCCTGTGTTTGGCATGGTTAAAGTAAAGCCCTCACTCGCATCTACTACGATCATGGTGTACACCACGTCATTATTTGGAGATACAACCCAGCGATCTTCGGCTTTGGCTAAGGTCGTAAAATGGAAGATGCCGTTGATACCTTCACGTTTTGCCATGTTGGTCATGAAGTGCAGAGATTCAGCTTCTAGAAACTGTTCTGGTGTCATTCCATAATCTACTGGATTGATGTCCCAGCTTGATGAGTTGATCGGTTCGATTGAAGAAAACGGTTGATGTGATGCCTCAAGCGCAGATGCTGAAGTGCCTGCGAATGCAGAAAAGCTAGTCATGGTGATAAGTGTTGACAGAAGAGTCTTTTTCATGTGTAACCTTATGAATATCTTTGCAAAAATGGATTCGTTTGAAACAAGGAGAGAATGCCCTCCTTGTTAAGTTCATCGGTTTCGAAGCGTCAGGTTATTGAACGCTGACAGAGCGAATACCGTCGATAAATTCGATGAATTCCATTTCATTGTTTGGCTTATAGAAGCGCCATACCCCCGTCCAGCCATCCTTTACATCGATTGAGTGCGATAACTGTGGGCAGTTAAATGCAACCTCAAAAGTGTCGCCGTTATCTTTCATCTCTTCATGCCCGATGTAGAAATTGTCTTCTACAATCCAGCCAGCGGTATCGTAAGTGGTGAGTGAGAAGAAACCACCGTTTGCATAATCGAGATCGGGCTTTGGCATGTTGAAGGTTTGGCACGCTTTATCTGAGCCACCACCTACCACGTAGGGTAAGTATTGAGCTTCGTATGATGGCAGGCCGCCATAACCAACCGCTGTCGCGTAGATATAGGAGGTTGGGTCCGCTTGCTCAATCTTTTTTACAAAAGACATGTGCTCTAGGATCTTCACTTCGCCTTTAACAAACTCCATAACGAGCTGGTTACGCAGTGCTTGTACGTCCGCTTCTGAATAGCCTTTACCTTGGTAAGGGCGTGAAGAATTAGTTTTGATCTGTAGCTGTGCTTGACGTTCAGCGGTGTCATCACCTGCAATTTTGGTACGTGCGAGCAGGTAAACATACTCACCGTTGATATCATCAGCATTGATGGTTAGTGATTCACCACGAGACACGACTTGGTGTGATAGGTGCTGTTCATCCATTAGGTGGATAATTTGGTAGTGCTCTGAATTTGGAACGGTAAAGGTTGCGCCTTGTGATACGTCGACAATTGCAATCGAGTACACCACGTCGCGGTTTGAGCGAATGACTTGCTGATTATCAATACTTACCGGAGCGTCGTGCATCCATGTGTTGACCCCCGCATTGTTTTGTACGCCAGAAAAGTACCAGTCTGTTTCTGCTTCAACGTAGTTCTCTTTGGTTACTTCAGCAGCAATAAGGCCAGAAGAAGCCAATGCCATTAGGGTAACTAGGGTGGTTTTTTTCATGGATGCTCTCAAAGTTTGATTAACTTGCGAACATTATGTCTGTGATTAATAGCTCTAAAAATAGAGCGGTGATGATTTAAGATATCACTGATAGTGATGTTTTTGTCGCGTTTAGTTGGTGGCTGAGTTGCGAAATGAGTTGGAATAGGTATCGATTATTAAACCTGTTCATTACTGCGAGTCCGATAGCAATCTATGCTGTTAGGATACTAAGATGAATAGAGAGGTTTGGTTATCTTCTCACTCATTAAATACGGGACGTTTATATGCAGCGCATGTTGAGTTTTATTTTTAGCCTTGGACTTATGGGGTGTTCAGTTTCTGATACTGTCTCAGAGGTGGCTCCACTATCACAAGAACCTCTACCACAAGAAGCTCTATCACAAGAACCTATAGGTTACCTAGGCTTTGTGAATCACCAAGAGTGGGCGATTCAATTCAATGATTGCACGGTCTTCGATTTAACAGGCGCACAATCCTACCAGTGGCTTGATCGCACTCTAGTCTCTGTGAGTTGCTACACGTTCAAGCCAAACGATGCCATCGAGCCTTTATCTGTCTATGTTGACGCAAACCTCAACAGTAGCAAGCTCACTCCGATTAAGCGCTTTAAAGAGCTCCAGGTATCAGAATCAGGTTGGGGCCAATTTCCTGCAGTCTATGAGACCAATGGCACCAATTGGTTGAGAGTCAAAGAGGGTTGGATTCATCTTACTCTAGCTGATCAGACACTCGTTCAGTTCTATCCTGGAACTCAAGATCAATCTGGCAAACCACAACACGAGCAGTATTTTGAAGAGCATTAGTAGCCTTGCTGACTTTTGATTAGCCCGTTGCTCGATCAAAAAAAAGATCTTTTAATTGTTGCTGAAACCGGTTTCAATCTGTATCTTTGCTTTTATTGAAATCGGTTTCAGAGTTGCAGTTGAGCGCTCTATTCCAGATCTTTTTCACGAATAACTTGTAGCGAGTAATGGTATGAACAACGAATTTCCAAACGATTTTTTATGGGGCGGTGCGGTTGCAGCGCATCAGCTAGAAGGCGGCTGGGATGCGAATGGTAAGGGGGTGAGCGTCGTTGATGTGTTAACGGCAGGCGCACATGGCGTACAACGTCGAATCACAGATGGCGTGATCGATGGTGAAAACTACCCTAACCAAGTGGCGGTTGATTTCTATCATCGCTACAAAGAAGACATTAAGTTATTTGCAGAGATGGGTTTTAAGTGCTTTCGCACCAGTATTGCATGGACACGTATTTTCCCAAATGGAGATGAGGCCGAGCCGTGTGAAGCGGGGTTAGCGTTTTACGATGACTTGTTTGATGAACTTCTGAAATACGACATTCAGCCAGTGGTGACACTGAGCCACTTTGAAATGCCTTACCACTTAGCCAAAGAATACGGCGGTTGGATGAACCGTAAAGTGATCGACTTCTTTGTTAAGTACTCGACTACAGTGATGGAGCGTTATCAGCACAAAGTGAAATACTGGATGACGTTTAACGAGATCAATAACCAGATGAACACCTCGGCTGACATCTTTGGTTGGTTGTGTTCTGGCGTGAAATTCCCACACTGCGAAAAGCCGCAAGAAGCTATGTATCAAGCGGTTCACCATCAATTTGTTGCCAGTGCGCTGGTGGTTAAGAAAGGCCACGAGATCAATCCAAATCTTCAGATTGGTGCAATGTGTGCGATGGTGCCTTTCTACCCTCGTTCTTCGAAGCCAGAAGATATTATGGTGGCACAGCACGCGATGCGTGATCGTTACTTCTTCTCGGATGTGATGGTACGCGGTCATTACCCAAATTACGCTAAGCGTGATTGGGCTATCAAAGGCTTCAATATTGAAATGCAGCCAGAAGATGAACAGATCTTGAAAGAAGGTAAAGCGGACTACCTTGGCTTTAGTTACTACATGTCGAATACTTTGGACTCGTCTTCGCACCAATCGACCGAAGAAGCGATGGACGGCGGTCATGAAAACTCGGTTGATAACCCGTTCATCCAATCAAGTGATTGGGGTTGGCCTATAGATCCAACAGGTCTGCGTTTCTGTTTAGCTTCTCTGTATGAGCGCTATGAAGTGCCGCTGTTCATCGTTGAAAATGGTTTTGGCGCGGTTGATACCATCGAAGAAGATGGCAGCATCAACGACGATTACCGTATCGCTTACCTCGGCGATCACATCAAAGAGATGAAAAAAGCGGTTGCGATTGATGGTGTTGATTTGATGGGGTATACCCCTTGGGGCTGTATCGATTTGGTATCGTTCACCACCGGTGAGATGAAAAAACGCTACGGATTCATTTATGTCGATAAGCACAACGACCAATCTGGAACACTTGAGCGCAAGCGCAAGAAGTCGTTCGAGTGGTATAAAGGTGTGATTGCATCTAACGGTGCCACTATTTAGAATGCGTTTTGCTGCGCAGTTACACGTAATATAAAGTTACGCGCAATGTGAATTAACATTAAATTAGTCGGCTTATGTCGGCTAATTTTTTATAAAGGAAAAGAAGCGAATGGTCACAATGCTTGATGTCGCGAACCGTGCAGGCGTATCTAAGTCGACAGTCTCTCGTGTCTTAAATGGCAAGAATATCGTGCGCCCAGATGTGGTGAAAAAGGTATTTGATGCGATTCAAGAAACGGGCTATCGACCAAACCTGTTGGCTCAGCAATTGGCGACTAAGAAGACCAACTTCATTGGCTTTGTGATCACTAATGAGTTGTTTAACGGCCCTTACTTCTCTTCCTTGATGTATCACGCGGCTTCTTATAGCGAAAAATCGAATCACCAACTGGTGATCACCGATGGTAAACACAGCGCTGAAGACGAAAGAAAGGCGATCAATTTTTTACTCGACATGAAGTGCGCGGGCATCATCATCTATCCGCAATGTTTAACGGAAAGCGAGATAGCTCAGATCATCGAAAGCACAGACACACCGATTCTGGTGCTCAACCGAGAAATGCCATCGAAGCCAGAGCACGCGATCACCACTGACCATTATCACAGCGCTTGTTTGATGGTTGAACACATCATCGAGCAAGGTCATACCGAGATTGCAGTCATTCGTGGCAAAGCGGGTTCTTCGACCGATAAGCTACGTTACCAAGCCTATCAAGATGTGTTAACCAAGCAGGGTATAACTTTGGATGAGTTTAAAGTTGCTCAAGGCGACTGGACGATGGAGAGTGGTTACCGTGCCGCGCAAGCTTTAGTGGAAAACAAAGTAAGCTTCACTGCGATATTGTCCGAAAATGATGACATGGCAATTGGCGCGATTAAGGCGTTAACGGAGCTGGGTTACTCACTTCCTCAAGATATTTCTATTGTTGGCTTTGATAACAGTAAAGTCGGTGATTTCCTCACACCAAGCCTAACCTCTGTGAGTGTGCCACTTGAGCAAATGACGCAAAAAGCGATTCTGCAAATTGTCGGTGAAACAGAGCAAGCGACGACTATCAATACCACTGGCAGTTTGGTGTTGCGTGATTCGATCGCGAAGCTAAATTAGCACGGATTTAACTTTGTTATTCATCTACAAAAAGTGACGAGCTGCGCATCTATTAAATCAAGCTTAAACACTCCTTATTCACGGTTATTTAGATGTGTGATATTGCGTTTTTGGTCGATGACTTGACCACCATTAGGTCAGTAATGCGAAAACAAGTCAGTAGTGTGAGAACAGGTAAGTAACGTGAAAACAGAAAAGCAAAAAATGCTAGCAGGGGAACCTTACCTAGCGTGGGATGAAGAGCTGTATGCTGAACGAATTGAGTGCCGTAAGGTACTAAGAACACTCAACAACAGTATCCCAGATAGTGATGAATGGCGCACAGCGATCGATACGCTGATTCCTGATTCTGAAGGCGCATATTTAGAACCACCATTTCGCTGTGACTATGGCTCGAACATTAAGTTAGGTAAAAACTTTTACGCTAACTTCAATTGTGTTGTTTTGGATGTGGCAGAAGTGACCATTGGCGACAATGTACTTTTCGCTCCAAATGTTCAAGTGCTCACAGCAGGACACCCACTGGATGTGAAGAGTCGTGTTGACGACGGTGTTGAGTTCGGCACCCCAATCACCATTAGTGACAATGCATGGATTGGTGCTGGCGTGATTATCTGCCCTGGCGTGAACATTGGTAATAACAGTGTGATTGGTGCAGGCAGCGTGGTGACTAAAGACATCCCAGATAATGTGGTTGCGGTGGGTAACCCGTGTAAAGTTTTGAAGCTGATTGATAACGAACAATAATGATATTTCATAAACAAAGCCCGAACCTAGGTCCGGGCTTTGTTTTTCTATTCTTGCTAGATGCTAGATGCTAGATGCTAGATGGAACAGCTTGTTGTGCTTGCTTCTTATCTAACGCACCACTGAATCGAGTCAGTCCAAGAGCGACTAAAACAATCACTGCACCTACCCAAGGGGTGTTCATTAATCCAGATTTCGCCACAATCAAACCACCGCCCCATGAACCCAATGCAATGCCAACATTGAAGGCTGCAATGTTCAACCCAGAAGCTACATCGACTGCGTCAGGTGTGTACTTCTCAGCCAGCTTAACCACGTAAACTTGCAGGCCTGGAACGTTACCGAACGCGAATGCACCCCAAACCAAGATGGTCGCAACAGCTGCGTAAGGGTTTACTGCGGTAAAGTTGAATACCACTAATACTGCAGCTAAACCTGAGAAGATAACGGTCAGCGCTTTAATTGGGCCCATCTTATCGGCCATTTTACCGCCCCATATGTTACCCACCGCTACTGACACACCGTAGACCAACATGATTAGGCTGATAGAGCTTGAATCAAACCCTGATACGTTTTCTAGTATTGGAGCTAGGAACGTAAAGGCTGTGAATGTACCGCCATAGCCGAGTGCCGTGATAGCGTAAACTAAGAGTAATCGTGGTTGAGTTAGAACTTTTATTTGTGCCGAAATCTTAGCTGCTGGTGGTTGTTTAAGGTTGCTTGGAACCAAGATAGCGCTACCGATAAGAGCAATAAGACCAAGCAATGCAACGATCAAGAAGGTCGCTTGCCAGCCAAAAGTTTGGCCGATATAAGTGCCCAGTGGTACGCCTGTTACCAATGCAACAGTTAAACCTGTAAACATGATGGCAATGGCACTGGCAGCTTTATCTTTTGAAACCAAACCTGTCGCGATGGTTGAGCCAATAGAGAAGAACACACCATGGGCAAGACCAGTCAAAATTCGTGCGGCGATCAACGTGCTATAGCCTGGAGCCTGCCACGCCAGTAAGTTACCGACAACAAATAGAGACATTACGGATAACAACACCACCTTACGGTTCCATTTCCCCGTTAACGCCGTGAGCACTGGTGCACCAATAGCAACGCCAAGCGCGTATAAACTAACTAATAGACCTGCCGATGGCAGAGATACATTTAAGTCGCTTGCCATGGTAGGGATTAAGCCTACGATGACAAATTCTGTGGTTCCGATGGCAAAGGCGCTGAGCGTCAATGCAAGTAATGCTAATGGCATAATCATCTCTCTTACTGTGTTTTGTTAAATACCGAGCGCGATAAAATGGGGCAGCTTGTGACTGCAATAGGCGCGCTTCGTTTGATGGCGAGGATTATCTAGCAAAATATATTTGTGAAAAACATTGCCATTAACAAATAACCTTTGTGATATTTGCAATAATTGAAGAGTTAGACGATCATAAAAATAAGTGGATGAAAGTTAAAAGAAACGGATGATTTGAGCTGTGATGAGCACTAAAGAAAGGAGCATAACTAAAATGAAAATAACGAAGGAGCCTCATGCTAACCCGTTCAGATGATTTAGAAATGGTACTTACTGTGGTCGATGCTGGTGGGTTCTCTGCAGCGGCAGAAGCATTAGACGTTCAAGTGGCCAAGGTATCTCGCTCGGTGAGTAAGGTTGAATCGAAACTCGGAGTCTCAATATTCAACCGAACAACGAGGCGCGTGGAATTGACAGAAGAAGGGCGGCAGTTTGTCGATTCAGTAAGGTTAGGGCTACAGATGATTCAGAGCGCAGAAGAGGAAATTGTGTCGCGCGGAGAATTACCAAAAGGTCGTTTAAGAGTTGATGCGGCAAGCCCATTTGTTTTTCACCAATTGGTGCCTTTGGTGCAGTCATTCAAAGAAGCTTATCCAGACATTGAATTGGAACTCACTTCCAACGAGGGCTTTGTTGATCTTCTAGAAAAGAGAACCGATGTTGCGATTCGAATCGGTAAGTTGTCCGATTCAACACTTCATGCCCGCCCTTTAGGGAAAAGCTTACTCCACATCGTAGCGTCGCCTGACTATCTTGCTAAGCGTGGGGTGCCCACTAAACCAGAAGATTTGAGTTCGCATCAGATCGTCGGCTTTGCAGGAAACAAGGTACTTAATCACTGGCCTTTGCCAAACCAAAGCTATGTCGCGCCAACTGTGACAGCCAGTAATGGTGAAACAGTGCGTCAACTCGCACTAGCTGGAAATGGGATTGCTTGTTTGTCGGGGTTTATGGTGCAGGAAGATATGGCAGCAGGGCGTCTGATCCCTATTTTGGAACAAGATAAACTTGCCAATACAGACCGAGAACGAGTGAATGCCGTTTACTATAAGTCGTCTTCTGTTTCTAAACGAATCTCGGCGTTTATTGATTTTATTCAACCAAGATTAAGCCTCTAACAAGAAACTAGAGGTGTCACTGGCCGCCTGGGAGCTGGAGCAAGGAGTGCTAGCTCAGTTAGCTACAATAGCTCGCTTCAGAAATCAGGTCTCTTAGCCAGCGATGTCCTATGTCATCGTGTTGAGCTGGATGCCAAAACATCGCGACGTTTACACTTTCTGAAATGAAATCACAGGGTAGGAGTTTTAAATCTGAATGTTGAAGGTATTTATTAAGTAACCGCTTCGGGAACAAACAAACATGGTGGCTATTTTCAATGATACTCATCATTTCAACGATGCTGTTCGCGCTCCACGCTATATCTCGTTGTTTCAGGATATCACCATAATCCAATCCTTTGTCGTGTAAATAAGGTTGTTTCTGATTGGATGTGGTGTGCACGACATGTTTTTCTGACAAAAATTGCTCAATTGATACTGTTGGGTTTGTTAAGCGAGGGTGGTTTACGTGACATAAAACACATAACTCTTCCCGTAAGATCTCTTCAGATTTGAGTCCAGGATATTGCCCATGATCAATATCTATCGACAAGTCATAGTGGTTTCTGAGCAATGAACTCATGTCTTTGTGCGCTAAGTTTGAATCCGCCTTAACTTTTACCTTAGGAGCTTGCGTAAATATAAGATTCGAAACAACAGAAAGAATACTCAGTCCGAATACAGATGCAGTTGAAATCATGAACTTTCGGGAACTGGTTTCTGGATTAAAGTTTGAAAGAGGTGGGGCTGTGAGTTTGATTTGATGAACCGCGGCGGACAGTTGGGGATAAATACTTTTAGCTAGCTTGCTAGGGGAAACACCATGACTTTCACGAAAGAAAAGAGGATCATCAAACAGAATTTTAAGCTTATGGATACTTTGGCTCACAGCGGGTTGGCTCATGTTTAAACGATGAGCGGCTTTACTAAGGCTTAGTTCTTCCATAACAGCAACGAAGATGGGTATTAGGTTGAAATCTGAGTGCTTCATAAGTCGATCTAGATTTGAGGTTATGAACAAATATCATGGACTTTGTATGCTAGTCAGTGACTAGTGGAGGTACCATTTAGTCGAGAGTAATACAATTTTGACTCTGTTTTGTAGACTTTGCAGTCGTTTATACAAAGTCTAAGTAGCTACGTCTAAATGTAACTCTGCACTAAGTTTCGCCCTTGTCTCTTAGCTTGGTAAAGCATCTCATCTGCAATTGATACGACCTCTTCAATAGGTTGGTTAGGTAACAATACCGCGAGTCCTAATGATGCTGATATACCTCCCCTAGACATGATATGAAGCTGTTCATCTTCAGCAATTTTCTCTCTCAGTCTCTCGGCTAATTTCTTAGTATCAGACAGGGTCTGAGATTTAACGATGACAATGAACTCATCCCCGCCAATGCGGTAGCATTCGTCATTGCTTCGTACATTATCGGCCAAAATACTTGCAACTCTGATGAGGATATCGTCTCCGGTTGGGTGGCCATATTGATCATTGATATCTTTAAAATAATCGAGGTCGATAACAATCACGCAGATACACGCATGTTTAAGGTGGTCGTGCTTTAATCTTACGTTTGCTGATTGTAAATAGGCTCGATTCTTTAGCCCAGTTAAGGCGTCTGAAGCCAGTTTTATGTTGGTATTGTGTTGATATTTTGCAAAAGTCGCCAAGAGAATATAGCTAGCAAGAAGAAGTAATAGGATCTCTACGAGGCTTTGCAGCTCATTTTTTAGCTCGATAGCTGAACTTGTCATATCATCGAAGATGAGTACATTTCCATTGAAAACTGGTAACGGTACTTTAATCAGATGAAAGTACCGATTTTTCCGCGAGTCTAATTGATATAAATCGAGTGAAAGCAGGGATACAGGTGTTACTTTGAGGTATGTTTTTTCTGAATCAGGTGATAAGGAAGAGGAAAAGACAATGCGAATGGGTTTTCCTGAAAGTAGATAATATTGATTTTTTTGGTCTTGAAGTATTATGTTTTGTGCATTTGAAGGGGAGATCTTTTCAAAATAATAATTTAAATTGAAGCGACTTTTTACATCATGTAAAAAATCTTTGCCTACCTTCCCAGCGTTAGATTCTTTACTTTCTAAAAACGTGGATTTTTCAAGGTCAGCAAGAATTTTTTTTAAAAAAGAGAGGTTGTAATCGATATTATTTATAATTAGGTTTGAGATTAAATCCTCTCTTTTCCCTTTTTCGAATTCTATTGTTTTTACCAAGCTATGAATACTATTGTAGTGGAATAACAGTATTAGTAAGCTTAGTGAAGATATCAGTATGTTCCTTTTTATAATCAGAAAGTTAAGAATATTCATGACGGTTTATCCTTTAACCATTAATTAACTGACAACTTGAAGTTGATTCAATATCATTTGCTATTTTTAAGAGTAAACGCCTCGGTGGAGACAATTGATAGTCCATTGAGATTGAGAAAATCTCGATATCAGTTGGTTTTGACTATGACAGTGAGTCTTATGAAGAATACTCTTGATTTGAGTTCGTACGGTTTCCTTTGATACGTTTCTAATGCTGGATATCTCTGGCCCAGTGAACCCTTTTATCAATAACTCTAAAACGTTGAATTCTGATTTGGTTAACGTTGAAGTAATATCTATGTTCTTAGGTTCGGAGTACTTTTTCCAGTAGCGCAACATAGTGTTGTGGGCAACCCATGAGTTGGACCAGGCTATCATGATATTAGCGACCAGTTGTAAGTGCTTAGTTTGATGTTCAGATAATGATTCAACGCTGTGAAAGATAGCTACCATTCTATGATCGTAGTTTAGCGGAGAATAAACAGAATATTTGCTCAGTTTATTGGTGATTATTGACAGCTTTTTGTGATCAAATATGCGATTTTCCAAAACATTGTCATAGGTAAAGTGCAAAATGTTTTTCTCATGGCACATGGCTGCGTCAAAATAGCTTTCAATGCTCTCCGATATTCTTTTGCTAATGGATATTCTATTTGAAATACTCTCTAAACTTTCAAAAACAATGTCCTTACCTTTGGACAAAATGATTAGGCTCACATGTTCAACTCCAACTTTTTCTAGCCCTTCACGAACTTCACTTTCCAGTTCGTTCGGAAGATAGGAGATGCTTGGGTTTGTCAATTCGTTATTATTTTTTTTAACCATACAGTAGCCAACACTTTTTAATTGTATCGATATCGAACGTATTAATATTAGTTCATTTTGTTAAATTACTATCATCACCCTATTGGGTGAAATTTAAATAAAAATTAACAAAGTGATTAATAAAATGATTGAGAT
>NZ_MCZZ01000013.1 GCF_002875705.1 Vibrio sp. 10N.261.45.E2 | reverse complement strand
TCATACCAACAAAAGGAAATAAACATGCAATCTATCTCTAACTCTCCCTTGAGTGATAAAGGGAAAATAACCGCGTTTTTCGCGTTCGTAGCGGCGGCGCTGTGTCTCATGCCAGAAGTGGCTTTGGCGGCGGATATGTTTGCTTCGGCAAAAACGGACATTTCAGACACCATGTTTGGCGATACCGTGAAATACATTATGTGGGGAGGCGCGGCTCTGGCTGGTTTGATAGTCGGGATCTTTCAGAAGAACTGGGTGATGGGTGCTGTCACCTTCTTTGGTGCGATGATCTTTTGGAACGTTGCATCCGGTCTGCTTCCTTAATCAATGAGGAGCGCATCCCATGAAAACCAACCAGAGCCTGTTTAGTCCCCATTTTCAATCCAGTAGGGAAAAAGCCGGCGACAACGAGAACACCATGACAATGCCTGCTTTTCGGGTGGGTAAGTCTTTTTTTACCCGCACCCTCGCGAGCACATTTAAGGGTTGTGATGATTCAGGCATCCAACATTACCGTGTTGGGAAATAGCACAGGAGCGTGAACATGGAACAACCTGAGCAGTATTACCTCATCCCTTCAAGTTTTGATAACGGTGAAGTTTTTATGGGCTTGCCTCGTGAAGAAAGCTTACCAGCGGCCTTTGTCGTGGCAATAGGGTTCATGATGGGGCATGAAATGATTGGGCTGGCTTTAGCCATTGGTTGTTTGTTTGGGGTGCGCTACATCAAAGGGCAATA
>NZ_MCZZ01000012.1 GCF_002875705.1 Vibrio sp. 10N.261.45.E2 | reverse complement strand
TCATACCAACAAAAGGAAATGAATAATGAAAAAGCAAATCGGGGTGGCGTTAATGTTGCTTGGCATGTGGTCTTCCGCTTCGGCCAATGAATCTACCTATGACGCATTAATGGCGCAGCCTAGTGAGCCAAAACCAATCTCTTATCAATTTCAATTAATGCGAGACGGCGAAACGCTCAATGAAACCACCTTTTCGGCCGTGGCCACGTTGCCTGTTGACGTTAAGAACTGGAGAGAGCGTGTTATTACACCGGAAATTGCCTTAAAAGAAGGGTTCGAACTCCAGTTATTACAAGGCGTACGCAACGATGTGATTAACCTTTCCGTGTCTTATTTTGAACCATCATGGACGGAAAAAACGCCATTGCAAAACGTTAAACAGTCTCAACGTACTTTTCGCTCTCAAATCGTTTTATTGAACGGGGCGACATTTTGTAATGACTTAGTAGGGGGCGATACGCCCGTCAAGTTCTGCCTCTCTCAAGTTGCTCTGAATTGATAGTTTTTCAATAAAAACAAACACTTTAATTAACAAGTAAAAGGAAATAAACATGCAATCTATCTCTAACTCTCCCTTGAGTGATAAAGGGAAAATAACCGCGTTTCTCGCGTTCGTAGCCACGGCGCTGTGTTTCATGCCAGAAATGGCTTTGGCGGCGGATATGTTTGTGACGGCAAAAACGGATATTTCAGACACCATGTTTGGCGATACCGTGAAATACATTATGTGGGGAGGCGCGGCTCTGTCTGGTTTGATAGTCGGGATTTTTCAGAAGAACTGGGTGATGGGCGCTGTCACCTTCTTTGGTGCGATGATCTTTTGGAACGTTGCATTCGGGCTGCTTCCTTAATCAATGAGGGGCACATCCCATGAAAACCAACCAGAGCCTGTTTAGTCCCCATTTTCAAGCCAGTAGGGAGAAAGCCGGCGACAACGATAACACCATGACAATGCCTGCTTTTCGGGTGGGTAAGTCTTTTTTTACCCGCACCCTCGTGAGCACATTTAAGGGTTGTGATGATTCAGGCACAACCAACATTCACCGTGTTGGGAAATAGCACAGGAGCGTGAAGATGGAACAACCTGAGCAGTATTACCTCATCCCTTCAAGTTTTGATAACGGTGAAGTTTTTATGGGCTTGCCTCGTGAAGAAAGCTTACCAGCGGCCTTTGTCGTGGCAATAGGGTTCATGATGGGGCATGAAATGATTGGGCTGGCTTTAGCCATTGGTTGTTTGTTTGGGGTCCGCTACATCAAAGGGCAATA
>NZ_MCZZ01000011.1 GCF_002875705.1 Vibrio sp. 10N.261.45.E2 | reverse complement strand
TTTTACTTGACCACTACACACATTGCTCAAGTGCCAATGGTTCGGAGCATGTTTTCCATCCTCACCCCCGAGATTTTGGTCAAACACCAGCAAGAGTTACAGCTAGAAATCCTGATGGAGATCAAAGCTATTGCATAGATTGTAGAGCATTGGATAAAGGTGAACTTTCTAGAACATTTGTGAGTGGGAAAGTGTGTAGTTCATTTTGAATGTATTTAATTGTGACGCTGTAGAGTGGCTTTCATCGTTAGATAGTGAGAGTGTAGATTTATTGATAACAGACCCACCTTATGAATCTTTAGAGAAGCATAGGAAAGTAGGTACTACAACTAGATTGAAAGTAAGCAAATCTTCAAGTAATGCTTGGTTTGAAATATTCCCTAACTCAAGGTTTGAAAGTTTACTGGTTGAGATATATCGAGTATTGAAAAAAAATACTCATTTTTATCTTTTTTGTGATCAAGAAACTATGTTTTTTATCAAACCGATAGCTGAAAAAGTAGGTTTTAAATTTTGGAAACCTATAGTTTGGGATAAAGTCTGTATTGGTATGGGTTATCACTATAGAGCTAGGCATGAATACATACTGTTTTTTGAAAAGGGAAAAAGGAAAATCAATGATTTGAGCATTCCTGATATATTGGAGCATAAGCGTGTTTTTCGAGGGTATCCTACTGAAAAACCAGTTCCATTATTAGAGGTTTTAATAAATCAAAGCTCTCATCAGAATGAGTTGGTTGTTGACCCGTTTTTTGGTTCAGGTTCTACTTTACTGGCGGCTTTAAATCTTGAAAGGAACTATCTAGGGTGCGATATCTCTCCCTATGCACATAATTTTTTTCTAGAACGAATGAAAGGTGGTAATCATAGTGTTTAAAGGGTTCTTTTATGATTTGCACGGTCATGAAATCAAAACACTGACTCCGATAACCTTATGCTCAGATCTGGAGTCATCTATTGTAGAAGTTTCACTAAGTCTTGGTTTGGTTCCTATGATTGTTAGCTACCAAAGAACATGGGCTCTATTTGAGGTTAATTCTCAAATTAGGTTTCTTGTTGCTGCTGACGTTTAATTTTACGTAACTTAATACGCACCAACCTTTTTGCTAGAGCCCCTAATCATTGTTGCAATGATTAGGGGCTCTTTTAATAAGTGTCCATTAAGGTGTAACTTTATGGACATTGCTTGCAATTATCTCATGACTGTTCAGTTAGTCTTTGCAATTTAAAATGAACATGTGCTCTTGGGTTTCTATATCTTTAAGTACACTTTGAGTCGCGTTTCACTAAAACTGTCGTTCGAATGGTCAAGAGAATGAGGGGGCGGAATGAAAGTTAGCCTCACCATCAAACTGGTAAGGCTGATATCTTAATTGTGCGGGCTAATGAGAAAGCTGTGCTATTTCATCTCTAGTCAGACCTGTAACGTCGGTAATGGATTGTTGATCCATGCCATTAAGCATCATCTTACGAGCCATCTCTTTGAGGGCTTCTTGGCGTCCTTCTTGGCGTCCTTCTTGACGTCCTTCTTGACGTCCGCGCAGTTCGCCACGTTGCTCACCTTGTTGGCGTAATTGTTCTGCAATCGTCATAAGTGTCTCCTCGTGTTTCGGTACTGATGAGGCCAGTGACGTGATTAACGCCTCTAGATTGTTTGTTTCACCTACTTGGAGTAGATAGCTCATCAATGACTGTACTTGCTTATCTGTAGTGTAATCGGTTAGTAGTAATGTGACTAGAGGCTCAAGGAAATCCATGATGTCTCGATGTCTTGCGTGCTTTTGTACAAGTTCAAGTAACGCGATACGTCGATGCTGCATGATGTCATCGTCGGATATCACCGTGACATCGACCAGTGGAAAGTCTTGAGTGTAAAGTCCTTTAGCCAGCTCTGGATTAGCAAAGCCTTTTAACCAATTCATATCATAGGGATAAGGCGAGACTTTACCATGGTAAAACTGCAATGGTATGACCAAAGGTAGATGGTCATGACCCGCTTCAAGATGTTGCTGCATAGCGGCAATCGCGTAGCGCATCAGCCTAAATGCCATGTGCTTATCTGGCCGGCTTTGGTGCTCGATTAACGCATAGACGTATCCTTCGCCTTGAGAGGTTTTGAGAGAATAGAGCACATCCGAATAGTAAGGACGCAGGCTTTCTTCAATAAAGCTGCCAGATTCGAGCTTTAGTGTCGTTAAATCACAAATATCACGCAGCTCCGCAGGGAGATGGATATCCAATAAATCCTTGGCGGTTTCTGGATGCGTCATAAACTGCTTAAAGAGCGCGTCATGTGGGGTTGGAGTTGTCTTTTTCATGCCACCATCTTATCAATAAATGAGTTTAAACCGTATCACAGTAAGAGAGCCGTTCTGTAGTGGTCAAGTAA
>NZ_MCZZ01000010.1 GCF_002875705.1 Vibrio sp. 10N.261.45.E2 | reverse complement strand
ACTTATTATCTGAAATCAGGAGTAAAGAAGGCACTGTATTACATACAAAGGGCATTTATCACTCTTAATAACAACTTGTATTGGTGCAATCACATACTACTTTTGCTATTTTAGTCAGTAGTTTAGAGCAAGTTACTGACTTATGAAGTATGACCTTACCATTTTGGTCTATGGCATGAAGACCAAAGTGTTTTTTTGTTAGGTCGATACCGCAAAAATAAGAATAATCAGGCATGGTGCCTCCGATGCATTTAAGTACCACATAAGTGTGGCAGATCCTCGGTAGGGGGAATCCACGTCATTCGTTATGCCATTGAATTAACCTCAAACAAGAAGCACTGTTTATGAGTTTTGATAGATATAAGATATTTGAAAATCGTTCGTTAGCACATAGATTATTTAAAAGGCATCACACCCACTTTAATGATATTTATTGGTCCCAAAGGACCGTTTTTACCCATACGTTCTCGCAAACGAAAACCTTCAGTACAGAAGATCCTGTTAAATCACTTTTTAGTACAACTAATGATGAAATTAGAAATAATAGGTCTCTTGGGGAGTGGGGGCAGTGGTATTCTGAGTTTGATAATTGGTCTAGAATGTCATATATAGTTGCTCTTGCTGGATATCTAGAGACATATATTGCACAAATTTCTACAGCTGCATTTGAGTCAACTCCTTCACTTATTTTAGGGGCTGGTTCATCAAAAATAGATGGCGCTACTTTTCTTAAACATAACTCCAAATATGACTTATACTCTCACTCTGAATCCCTTACTAGAGGAGACTGGCAGGCTCGGGCTTCAGCATACAAAGGATTTTTTGGCTCATGCCCATTTGAAGATCGAATTTCCAAATTGGAAGAGTTAAGAAAATTAAGAAATGATGCAGGACATACTTTTGGACGTGATATAAAGTCAATGAAGTTTGCTCAAGGTTGGGAAGTTAAAAAGCTGAGTAAGATATCAGATAAAAAAATAATGGGCTTTCTGGAGTTGGTAGAATCTGTAGCAAACTCAATAGACGAACACATTGCTAAAGAGTTCGTTGGACAATATGAAGTAATCAAGGTTTTTCATCAATGGTTACCCACAGTTAATGGCTTTAAAAAGCAAGGAAGAAAAGTACTGAGTAAAGAATTTAAAAGGCATTTTTTTGATTTAACATCTGGTGTTTATAGACCATCGCTAAAACTTATAGATTATTATTATGCTCTTTGACATGGCATAACAAGCTAATCAAGTCGTATGTATAACAGTTGGCTGCGTTCACTTCGTTTACAATTTTATCCCATTATTATCAGCCCCTTTTTGGGGCTTTATGTTCTAGGGGAAAATTCATGATTAGAGAAATTACAAAAGCAGATTTTGAGTCGTTTTGGCCAACATTTTCAGTGGTTGTTTAGGCTCAAGAAACCTATGCCTTTACCCCAGATATGACGCTGGAACAAGCATTCACTCTATGGTGCGAGTCTCCATTGAAGGCTTTTGTTTTCGTAGAAAATAACGAGGTTCAGGGCTCTTACTATATTAAGTCAAATGCAATGGGGCCAAGTAGCCATATAGTAATTGTGGATACATAGTTTCAAGCGAAGCTAGAGGTAAGGGCATTGCACGCCTTATGTGTGAACATTCGCAGGAAACGGCTCTAGGGCTCGGTTTTGACGCCATGCAATTTAACAGCGTGGTTTCTACTAATGAAGTCGCGGTGAAGCTTTGGGAGAGGCTAGGTTTTCACATCATAGGTACAATCCCCAAGGCGTATAAGCAAGCTCATCTAGGGTTAGTTGATAGCTACGTCATGTACAAGTGGCTAAGAATATAACAAAATGTTAAAAGTGATTCGCTATGCGTGGCACTTTTACTATGCGTTGGTTTTAGTTATCAAGATATCGTGCGGTGACTTCGGTATTGCGTTGTTCCCCCCCCCTTAACAGGTTGTTTTCGTTACTTCAGCTAATCAGTTATATCCTAATTTAGCAATATAACTGACAAGGTTTCGTCCAGAATCTTCACAGGCTGAATTTTTACCTGTGGCATTTTCTAGCTCGAAAGTTCCCCACTGTAAGTTAGACCTTTTACACAGTCACACCCTGTTCAGGATATTTTCCAAAATCAAAAGTTATCAATTATTCCAATGGTGTTTATTTTAAATTACCGTGTTATATCTCGGGATAAATTCGACGGAATAACAGTTATCTAAGATACTAACTTTCTTCGGTACTAGCTAATAAAAAACCCGCTAAATGCGGGTCCTAATTATGCTTCTACCAATTCTGCTTTTTCTTTTATCTTTGGTAAATGCTCAAGAATTTCTGTCGTCATTGATTTTGACTTAACGCTTTGTTTGTCTTCAATGTTCGCCCCTGAAGCATCAATAACAGCCACCGCTTTATTAAAAATTGCTTTATATTTTGCTTCATTATCCAATAACTTTATTATTGGGTTACAGTATTTATCTACTTTTTTAACACTGTTTAGAGGCGGGAAGTTTTCATCCGAAGCAAGCAGCGGGAAAAGCATCAGTAAGTAAAATTTAACTTTCTTATACTTCTTATCTAGGTCGCCAGAGTTAAATAAGGAGTCCATACGGTAGTATGCTAACGCTGACATGTAATAGCTTGAAAAATGGTGATCAGGCGAAAATATTGCTGAGTCTTCTTTCCCTACACTTTTAACAATTGAACCATAATAGCTAGTAACCATGTGCGGGTTTTGTTCAAACATAGAAGCAAAGCTCTTAATTTGATTCGCCACAGTAACAATTCTTCTTCGTACTACTTCTCTATCAGAATCGTACTGCTTAGCTCTGCGCTCATAGTATAAGCGACCGTCACCTGTGATCGTGTTGTAATAATGCTCCAGGTTTTTCTGGAAGTCAGACATTGCAGTTAATTGTTCTTTCTTGATCGCGGTTTGGTTGTTGGTTGAGACCGTTACATTAGATTTTACATCGTCGTTATCGGTAACAATCAAGCGAATAGGCACGCAAACATCGTCAATCCCCTCAATGTTTCTATTTTCATACAGAACATTACTTGATTGGCAGCCATTAACGATTTGGTAATCAGATATAACAAACTTATTTGCTGAGGTTTTTATCGAATCAGCAACAATTGTTATGCCATTATTTAAAACTCCAAATAATGTTGGGGTATCGCTAACAAGAGTTTCTGAAATGCTTTGGTTTACTGCGTTTGAAGCACCTTGAAAGTCACGCACGTTATCATCGAATACGCTACGTATATTACCGTTATCATCAATGATGATTTTTTTGAACTCTGTAAATGGTAAATAGCCATAGTAAGCTTGATCAACATGCTCAATTGGTGGCAACGCTACTTTGTTTTGAAAGGTAAATGTTACAGATACAGGGTTTTTAGTTTTTCGATACAGCTTACTTAAGTCATTAGCTCCTAAAATATATTCATCTGTTGAATTAAAGATATTATAATCGCCAATACGATCACGATAGATATCTTTAATAGCTTCTACATTTTGGTCTTCTTTGGGTGAGCCTGTATAGATGTAATAAGCTTTACACTTTGGATTTTCTTTAAAATCTGGTGCCAAATCTAAGATGTAGTTTGATAACTCTGCAAACTTTTGAATTTCTTCGTTTCTTCTTAACTTTGGATTCTCTTCAAAGAAGTCTACGATACCATTATAGAATGAGTTTAACTCCTTCGTATCCATTGAAGGTGACGTTTTCGCTTGAACAAAAACATAAGTAACTTCTAAGTACCCGTTTTGCGACATCAGGTCATCTACTTCATTGCTGTCTTGGACCAAGTGGCCATTAACAATAATACCTAAGCCATCGATACCAGTATCATCTCCAGCACCAACACTTACATCTTGAATATCAAAGGTTTTATTGTATTCAGAGCTTATAACAGCGTAATTGCAGAATAGCTCAAAATCTGACTCGGGTTTAGATGCTTTAAACTCCTGTGTAGCTAAGAAGTCACTAAGTAGTTGCTTTGTTATGCGGTCCATGTATTTTCCAATTATATGAATTAACGTTTTGTGCAATATACCACTATGCATATAGATTAAACCAATGAAACCTTGTATAAGTTGCGGTTTATAAACGTTATCGCGATTGGTAAATTGAATCACTGCGCTTGGCATTAACATTTTGCGACACCCATGCGAAAAATCCGAACTCAATGAGTCCGGCCTCTTTCTCCTTGATATGACTAACAGAAGGACTGGCTAATCCACAAACAAGACACCTCTCTGTACTAGCCACTGTCACCTTATCAACAAGAGTCACATCACGTTAGTCAATGTAATTTAGACTTTGAACTCCTATCGAGAAACCATACTTTTGTCATTCTATTTCTTTATATTAGCTATCCCTTTAGCTAACCCAAACAGGAGTGTTGAAGTTTATATCTCTAACTCTGATTGGCTCCTCAGAAGCGCAATCCCTGTCAATATTTGTTGTGGTCTCACCACTTGGCCAGTAGGTATTTCAATGCTGTCGTATAATATTTTGAACTGCCCCCAATCTTCACTAATGCTAAGTTCTCTACCTTTTACCATTCACATAAGTCTTTTGCACTCGAGAGGTATCGGTTATTCCTCACTCCAACCTGTGGCTGTTCTCACAGTTTTAAAACACAGTCTAGCTATCTTTTCCTTCGTTATTTGGAATTCTAACTCTTGAAAAATGTAACTCTTACTTATTTCGCGATACTTAAATAATAAAAACAACAGGTTGTATTAGTTTTATAAAATGTGGGCTGTGAAATACAATACGCATTGTAAGAGGGCATATGCAGTGGTAATACTCTTCTAAAAAGTTATTCATGAATTGCCAATGTTCGATTTCCGAAACTAATTTTTTCAAAAAGCTACCTCAGATACTGGTCAAGAATTTAGCTCTAGAGAGGATGTAGATTTCTTGAGAAAGGCATATTTTAGATAAAGCTAGCTCTTTCGCTGACATTAGTTCACCAATGTAACTTCTCGCAACTGAGAGTGATGAGAAGTCGGAGTCTAGGGGGGATCAATAACCAGCAAGTCAGAGGAATTAGCCAAGCTTACCATTTTACCAAGATATCCCTATAATGCTATTGAGGTCGCACTGAACAAGAGAAACGGTATGAGTAAAATTATTATGGCAGCATTCGATGGCAGTGCCAATGATAGTATCAGCTGTATCATTGCTAAAACTATGGCACTTCGTCTGGAAGGCTCAGAGTATAAAAATAACGAATTTTATCTATCAGATGAAAACTATGAATTAGTGAATATTATTATTGGTCAATTAGATGATCAAACCCAAAAGCTAAGGGAGGCTTACCGTGAGATAGAGCGATCAGCGCATGTTGAGAGCTACTTTGATAACTTAACTATCGATGAGCTGTTTGTTGCTAATAGTTGTATCCGAGAGTTTGAAATGATTCTGAATGCAAAGAATTGCGCCATGAGTTGTAGCTTTATCGTTTCAGGGGCGTCAGTGATACAAATAATGAAACAGGTTCGTATGTCAGCAGCTAAGTTACGTAGAGCTATCGGTGATCTGATGTCTGTCGAGCGCCAACTTCGAGTAGCTTCAATGAACAAATATGAAAGCAGCTTTGAGATGACCAGTGATAAAGTCACAAAGTTAAAATTGGCAACTGAAGCGGCGATCACCAGTCATAGCTGAGGTAGGTTTAGTTGAAGAGCCTCTGAGGTCCAAAGCTGAAAGCTGCTCATTTATTAATAATTTACTGCTTGTTGTTAGCTTTTCTCAAAGTAGTGTTCTTGTTTGAGGAGCACAAAAGGACGGTCTGATCCGCCCCATCATCGTTGGATATTAAGTTAAGCCTCTCCATACCTACAGTTATCCAAGGCTCTCTAATTTAGCACAAAACCAGACTCGTTTTTTGTCCAAAAACTTCACAGGTGGAGTTTTACCCGTGGCACGTTTTAATACGGAATTTCCTAAAATTCTTAAAACTATTATCTATCACACCATGAGAAGCATCAGCTTGCTCTAATTTTCCTAATGAACCATTATGTGCTTAGTTGTACGCTCTCGTTCATTAGCTAATAAACCAGCAGAGCCAAAGCGGTCTAATAAGATTTTGTAGAATTATCAATATATGAAACCAGAATATTTAGGTGCCAGAGCCTCTAACACTGGCGATGATTTCCATGAATGGTGGGCACTTCGTCTTGCATTACAACTGCTCGAACCTGACACATCATTGGCTGCCGTTACAGTTGAAGGTGTAAACCTTGATAATGAAAATGCTCAAGTTTTAACTGAGTGGGATTCTGTTGACTGTGGTTTGTTTTACGGTGGTCATACAGTAGAAAGGGCTGAAAGGGTTGTCTTTGAGCAGTTGAAGTATTCGTCATCAACACCTGAAAAAAAATGGACTGTTTCGGAGTTAACAAGCTCCAAGTCGAAGTCTTCAAATAACAGCATAATCAAGGGCCTTGCCGATTCATTTCATGCCATATTAAAGGTTAGACCAGATTTGGTTAGTACGGGTGCGCTAACAATCAGGCTAGTCAGTAATAGGTCTATTGGTGCAGACCTTCAGAAATCTCTTTCCGATGCCAATAACAAGAAGCATGAAATATTGAGAGCTGCTAGTGGCCTTAATAAAACAAATTTCAAGAAATTTATTAAATTCTTCGATTTCTCTAAGTGTGGTACAGGTTCTCGCTTTGAGCAGGAAGAAAACGCAATTAATGAAATTTTAACACTAACACATAGTGCTGATCGAGGTTTTGTGTTGGATTTGAAAGATCGAGTTCATAAGTTGATGCTGCCTGAGGCTACAGGAAGTTATATCACTAAAGAAACCGTACTAACATGGATGAATGTATCTGACCCTTTTGCTTTATTTCCATGCCCTTCAAGACTTAAGGCTGTAGAAAACCCTGTGAGCAGAAGTGCTGCTGTGGAGATACAAACAGCCATGGTTAATAGTGAACAATTTATATGCTTGCATGGTGAAGGCGGTAGTGGAAAAACAACTATATTAAAACAGGTTGAAAGTTTATTGCCAGAGGGGTCAGTCATGATTATATATGACTGCTATGGTGCCGGAACTTATATGGATAGTGAAGCCTATCGCCATAGACCGAAAGATGCCTACTTGCAAATAATCAATGAAACCTCAGCCCGATTACGGCTACCTTTGTTGATTAGCCAGGATAGTTCTGTAGATTTTATCAAGGCTTTTTCAGAGAGAATCAGAAGTGCAAGTAAAGTTCTAGAAGCACAAGAAGATAATGCATTATTAGTCGTAGTTATAGATGCTGCGGATAATTCTGTAACGGGCGCCAAGCAGTGTCAACCTGAAGAAGTCAGTTTCGTTCATGAACTGATTAAAATAGGTAATTTACCAAGCAATGTAAGGTTAATTATCTCTGCAAGAACCGGACGCTTAGACTCGTTATCTATTCCATCTAAATACATCTCGGTAGAAATTTCTAACTTCTCATTGGAAGAAACAACGCTTAATGTGTTGAGTAAATATTCTAACGTAGCCGAAGCGTGGATAGAAGACTTTCATGATTTATCTAATCGGAACCCACGAGTACAAAGTTATGCATTCGATTATGCAGGTTTAGAACCGCGCAAGGCGATTGATTTCTTAATGCCAAATGGCAAGGGGTTGGATCAAATATTTGAGGCTCGCTTTGAAGAGGCAACTTTGAAAGAAGGTAACTCTAGCGTTTTGTCTCTTGTTTGTTCATCGTTAATTGCATTACCTACACCAGTTCCAAAGCAGCATTTAGCTAGTGTTGTAGGGATATCGCTAGAGAGAATTAACGATATTATCTCTGACCTTCCCGGAATGCGAGTGCTTGAAGGGAGAGTTGGGTTTCTTGATGAAGATGTTGAATTTTTTGTAAGAGAAAAGGCGCAACCAAAGCTATTGGAAGCTTACAAGCGTTCAGCGGAATATTTCAGCGCTAATCATGGAACTGATGAATATTCAGCCATGCACTTAGCTTCGGCGTTATTTTCAGCTGGGCAAGGCCAAGAAATAATAAAAATCATTGAGGAAAATGAAGCGCCAATAGCTATAAAAGACCAAATAATACGCAGAGAAGTGCAACGTCAGCGGTTGCAACTAGCAATGAAAGTATGTCGTTCAGCAGGCGAGTCAGCAGATGCAATATTTACTTTATTGGTTGGTGCTGAGGCGATGAAAACGGATGATGCCGTAGACAAAATTATCACTGAAAATCCAGATTTATCCGTTCATTTTGCGTCTGATACCGTAGGTAGAAACATACTTTACTCGTCAAAATTATATAAGAACCATGGTAGGTTCTTGTCGCATATTATTGCTCGTGACGCTGCGGATAAGGACTTTATCGCTGCCCGTGAAAAGAAACGTATTCTTCATGAATGGATGAATCGGAGAAGTGAAGATATTGAGCGGCAACAATCCGAACAAAGCGAGCGTCGTTATCAACATGTTAAGGCTTGGCAGTTAGAGCTTGAAGATATTACTGCTGTTGCTCATTCTGTGTTGGATATGGAGGGTTATCAGGCTGCATATGATTTCATCTGTGGTTGGAATCCTAAAAGTATCCGTTACAAAATCGCGATTAGATTGTTGGAACGCCTGTTGTTATCAGGCAAATTAGTCACAGTTCAAGAGTTTTTGAGTGGTGGTTATATTCCAGAGCCTTGGTCATCATTGTTCAAAATACCTTTAGCGCTTATAGGCCATCGTATTGATTGTTCTTCCCTTGAAAAATCATTATGTAACAAAGATGTATTAAGATTTTGTGATTTGAAAGAGCTGGAAAGGCACACATCTCTAGATTCTGATGGTTTTAGCTACGCAGAGATGTTGCTTTGTGGCTGTGAAGTTTTGGCTTCTAATGGTGTGAACTTATCTTCAGTTGAACCGATCCTTGAATACTTATGTCCTGATAATTGGCGCTTGGTTAATAATATCTACATACACGATATTATTAAAAACGATGTTGCTTTTAGAGCTTATTCTTTGTTGATGCGTCACCGTGGTCTCGAGGTTACAATTGAGTCCTATTGGATCGATTCACCTATAACTGAAGGTCTTAATGAAGCCGAAACTAATCGAAAGAAGCAAAAACTATCGGAAAAACATAAAGAAATAAATGAAAACTTCTCATGTTTAATGTCTGTCTATGCTGTTCGAGCTGATATTTTACTATCTAATATTTTGCCGGAAAATGCTGAAGAGAAAGTTAAGTCTGCATTAAGTTCCTTGTTTGAAAATTCCTGGAGGATATCGAGGGAATACTATTTTGAACCGATATGTAGTTGTCTTTCTTTATCGCTAGCCAAGTTGTCTGTTGTACCTGATATCGATGTGAACACAGTACTAATGCTAGTGAAGGGGGCGTTTAAGCAGTGGCCATCTGCATTTTCTTCTGGGCAGCGTAAAGTTATTGCTAGTCTAATAAAAATACCAGAGTTAAGGTCACTAGTTGTTAAGGATATTTTCAATCGCTCAGTTGAAGTAAAAGAGCTAAAAACAGCAGCAAACGAAAAAATCAGCATTCTTTTGGAGCTATCTAGAATATTGCTTTTTGTGGATAAGGAAGAAGCCAGAGAAGTATTCAAAATATCGGTTGATATCGCTAATGACGTTGATGTGGATGCTATGCATGACGTGGCTCTTTTTTTTGCATTATCCAAAAACGCTAAAAAATACTTTTCGCCTAGAGACTCACAGAAAATAGCAACTCAAATGGCTACGATAATAACGGAGTACGGCACTCTTCTCGATGGATATGATCATTTTCCTTGGAACGATGCAATTTCTGCTATTGCTATATTAGATATGCCGAAAGCAATAAGCCTATTAGGCTATTGGGAGGATTGTGATTTAGTCCAAGCCAATCAAACTCTTCCAGCGTTGATATCTACGGGTATTTCAGAAGGAACTATAAGCTCTTCTCAGGCAGCATCGTTGCTCAATTTCTGTGATGATTTGAGTGATGATCTTGTGGCTAATTTAGTTTCGACTACAAGCGTTCAAGATGCTAGTCAACTAGTGGAAGAGATAGCAAAAGCTGAATTATTGAGGTTCAACAGAAGCGGAACTTCAAACGTATGCAAGCTCCTAAATGAGTTAGTTCAATATAGCGATAGTAGTGAATATTGGCATTTAGCACTAAATCAATTGGTTGAATTTAGAACACAAATAAAATCAAGTACCAACGTTGAAACTAGCATTGATAAACCTGACTCGACAACAAGGAAGTTAAAGAAAACTGAGTTCCTTGAATGCATAAAATTAGTAGAAATTTCCTTTGATTCACCTTCTGAATTTCTGAATTCAATTAACGTAAAGCTGAGAGCAGCAAGGAGTGAAGATTTATATGTTACTAGCGATGACATACTGAAATCTGTAGTCAGTAGTTTAGAATCGAGAGCTCGTATTACCTTTCTGGATTTATTGACCGATGAACGTGTAATTGATGAGCTTGGTTATACATGGTCTAAAACGTTGGTTGATTGCATCGATTTCTGGATAGAGTCGTCTCACGCTATATCTGCTTGGAAAGCGGAAAACTTGCCAATCTTAGTTGCTAATCATTTGGGCGAATTCGCTTATGATGAAACTTATGGGAACGACAAACAAACGCTAAAATATGTTATTCATAGCCTTGATTTGAAGAGAGAAGAAAAGGTTAGTTTGCTCTTAAGTGGCTTGGAAAAAAATGTCGAATCTATACCTTTATCTAAACTATATCTGGTGATTAAGCTAATAACGAATTATTGCAGTAAGGAGCAAATTGCTGATGTTACAACTCGTTATGTTCACCGACTAACTAAACGATTAAAACTTCCAACGAATAAAATAGAGTCTGCATGTTCCGTGGAATCAGCATTAGCATGTCAACTTTACTCGTTCTTAGGTGATGTAGACACAAGGGTAAGGTGGCGAGCAGCACACAGTATTAGAGCTTCTGCCAGAATGGGCGACTTTGAGACAATAGTTGCGTTAACAGCTCTATATGATGAAAAATCTATGCTTGGTTATCGCGAAGATAATGTGCCTTTTTATTGGATGTCAGCGCGTCTGTGGCTCATAGTTACATTTGATCGAATTGCTTCCGAGGTTCCAGAAGCAATCGCGCCTGTCGCACGTTGGATATTGAGCATAGCTACTGACCAAGGTTTCCCGCATGTATTAATGCGCCATTTTGCGAAATCCTGTTTAACAAAGCTTCTTTCAAATGATCTTGTTGATTTTGATGGTCAGGAAATTTCTTCGGTACATAGGATTAACACCTCTGATTTAGTCGCTGAAAAATCGAAGCGTAAGGTTTCCCGTGGGGGATTTTTTGAGCGAAATAAAGAGCGAAGGTTTGATTTTGATTCATTAGATACTCTACGTTATATGTATCCGGGGGCAATAAGGTGCTTCTCTGATGTAGGCCAAGAAATGTTTCTTGATGAAGCGGAATCTTGGATAATAGATCGCTGGAATAGTTTTGATTTGTCATCATACGAGAACGAGCCAAGAAAACTCAAGTTTGAAAGAGCAAACTACTCCCTATACAGCCACAGTCACGGTTCAATGCCAACCATAGAGCGCCATCGCTATTACCTAGAGTGGCATTCTATGTGGTGTAGTCTAGGTTCTCTACTTGTAGAAAATGCGTTAGCTGAGCCTGAATACGACGATGACGACTATGGAACACTTAACGGATTTTTGAAACAAGAGGGGTTGACTCAACCCCCGCACTGGTCGAGTGATCTTCGATGTTCTACACCATTAGAATCGCGTTTTCATAAACCACCAACTATAGAGGCAGAAGATTGGGTGGCAACAATAAGCGCCGATGATTTTGAATTGGAGCTTGGTTTAACTTCTGAAGATAGTAATCTAGTTGTGGATTCTTATTATGATATCCGTACAAGTAATCACCGCTCTAGTGTCAGAATATCTTCTTCCCTTGTTAGCCCTGATACCGGATTATCATTAGTTAGAGCGCTTCAAACGTCAGACGACTCCCATGACTACCGCTTACCACCTGCTAGTCATGAGTGTGAGATAAATGATGCCCCATTTTTACTGCGTGGCTGGCTTTGTGAACAATCTGGAGATGCACGTTTAGATGAAAAGGATATGTTTAATAATAGTGTCCGTCTAATTGAGTCTCAGCCATCTGAGAATGTCGTTGAAATACTTGGGTTATGCCAGTCAGATAACTACCCAGTTAGCTGGTTTGCCACCGCTAGTGGAGACAGCGTTTTTTATTATGAAGCGTGGGGTGACGTAAGAGATGATTCACGACCAAGAGAATATATTTATGGTGACGATGTTAACTCCAATGGCCATCGTCTGAAAGTATCGATCGATCACCTAAAGCAATATCTAGATAAAGTTGGCTTTGATCTAATTATTGAAGTTGAAATAACACGAAGAGTAACTAAAGATGGAATTAAAAAGTATAACGAAGAGTCCGAAAAAGAAGAGCGCTATGCAAGACTTTACCTTCTCAGAAGAGCTGGAGAAATCTTTACCGCGGAAGGACGTGTTGGTACTTGGACAGCATCTGGTGACTGAACTTGGATTTTCTGATAGTTGCGACACTCTAGGTAAATGGATGTCGCATTACTTAGCTGAAATCATGGAAAGGGCTCAGTATGAAGAGAACCTTGAGGAAAAAGAAAAGTACGAGCAGCAAGTTATTGATTTAATCCTAAAGTTACCCCCTCTGGCAGGGTA
>NZ_MCZZ01000009.1 GCF_002875705.1 Vibrio sp. 10N.261.45.E2 | reverse complement strand
AATCGCTAAACATCAAGTTTAAATTCTGGGTTAAAAGTGCGTCTATCACGCTTAGTCATAATGTCACCTGTTTTAGTCTTGAGATGATCATACATCACCTCTTAATCAGGTGGCCAAATTCACTATGCCACTACAGTTTGGCGCCAGTCAAACTCAGAGAGCAGCACCTCACACTTCCAAATCGCCAGGTCGTCGGCGTTCGGACGAATGAGTTGGTGTTGCTGCAGCTCGTTAAACAAACGGGAATTGTCCGAAGGGACAGAGGTGATGCCACGCTCAAGCAGCGTACTGCGTAGACGGTCAGCGATGGGCTTACTCATCAAATAAAGGAGCTCCCCCTCCACAAAACCTTCGGCGCCTTTTTTGTTCAGTGGGAGGGTCGCGCTTTGCAGAAGGTGCGATAAAGTCAGCTTGAGTTGTCCCGCTAGGGACACCGTCGCCCCGCGCGCTTGCTCAGCGGCGAGATTGATCCCCTCTTTGTCGGCGCCCAAGGCTTGCGCGACGCTGGCCGCGTCCGCTTGCGTCACGATTTGCTCAATGACATTATCCGGGTTTTTATGACCCGATAGGTACTCAACCATGGTGTGAAACAGGGCTTTGTCGCTGGAGATAGCCAGCATGGCGTCAGAACTGAGCAATTGAGTCAGTAGGGTATGGCCCATATATTGGTGCGTCGAGTACTGGCGTGCTTTGTTGTAACGACAACGGTACGGTCTATCGATGGCGCCCATGACAGGACTCCAACGCTCCCCTTCCCCGCCTTCTTGATACAGCTCGATGTCCACATCATTGATCTTGCCTGAGTCGTGCAGCAGCGCGCATAAAAACACGCCATAGACCCAAACAATCTCTCGGTGGATAACCTCTTCGGGTGGGGTATTGGGCGGTAATATCGCATTACGGCGCAGGCGCATGGCGTAAATGGCCACATCGAGGCTGTGAAGCAGTAAACCGCGTTTACCGGTGTGGTGATAATTTTCTGATGCAGGGATATCTTGACACCACATGGCGTAGTTCACGACCGTATCGACGACAAACTCAGGCCACACCTCAAACGGCAGCGCAAGGCCGCTGCGTTTTAAGACGCGGAGTTTGTCCTGGATAATCTCGTCGTGTTCAAGCTCAGCCCGAGTAGCAGGCAGCACAAAGCCCTCCGGAGCGCTCAGCGCACCAGAGGGAGATACATCGGATTGATGATGTTGTTCATCTGCGTAAAGCCAATCAATGAACCGTTTAATGGATTGAAACATCCTTAACCTACCTTCTGACCTATCAAAACCAAAAAATACTGTATATAAAAACAGTACCACAAACATTTCGTTGCATACAATACCGATCAAAAACCGTTTGAGGCAAAAACACTGACCCCTAGGTTTGAACCCATTTCATGCACGAAATAAAAGTAACAGAGACGAAAAAATCAAGGCGTGATAGCCCTGTACTCTGAATATTGGTAGGCGACACAGCACAGTGAGTGCATGACGCTAAGTCGAGCGCGGGGCTCGTCAGGTTTGATAGCACCGAAGCGATGTAGGCTAAGGGCAGTTAAGTATGCTTTCACTTTTTCCGTTTGAACTTGGAAAAAGCCGCGACACGTTTCAGAGAGCCATTTAAGGGGGGTTAACCCCGTGTGCTTGACTGCGCAATGGCAGACGGAGCAACTCTATAAAAATTGAATAGAGAGATCAAGTCCTTGAAGGAAAGCTGAGAAGGCAGGACACCGCTTGTTGATTCAGTATTGATGTGGTTATGAGTCATGTTCATCTGGACCAATAGGCGATTGACTAAGCATCATAGAGGGGAAAGACGTCCCTCTTCATTGATATTAGGTAAATGTTTGAATTGGAACTATTGTCACATAAGAGCACAAGAATAAGGTGCGAGCCCCAGAGCATTAGGGGCTCGCAATAGTGCGCAGTGGGATGCGCGCACTAAATTTGGTGTCGGGGTGTAGTGCATGAATGGGTTTTTAAAGAGCGACTTTAGTTAATGGTGATTTTATTCACCTAAGAGGAAATGTCAACCCGATATAAGCTATTGCGTTTATCTTTAATTAAACTTGGGTAACTAAACAATGGAACCATTAGATCTTCGTATTTCAGAATTAATAAAAAATTCAGACCTTAGTTATGGTGAAATTGCGAGGCAATGTAGTGTTGATAGAGCAGCTGTTAGTAGATGGGTAAAAACAGGAAAGATGACTACTGAAAATTTCGCCAAGCTTTGTATCATCTTAAATCTAGATGCAAATGAAGTTCTTTTTGGTGAGCAATACGAATCTTATAAACAATTTAAAAGTTCTAAAGGAATAAGGCTTATTCAACAAGAGCTTATAGATAAGATTTTGTCTGAAAAAGAGTCTAACGATGATTTCCTTAATCTATTAAATAAATTATTAGAACGACTAAAAGTTTAATCATTATATAGCGAAGAAAAATGTTAGTGTTTTTTGAGTGTAACAATTTTGATTTGTGTGTGGTCAACTTTCGTGAGAAACGAACGAATAGTTGTCCATCGCATAAATCCGACACAGGAACGCCAAAGCGTTGCCCGTCAGAGAGCTCTTAACATTATAAAAACAATAGTTACCCACTTATCCACAGGACTAATTATCCTAAACTAAACCTAATATGAACCAAATTGATCCAAACTGATCCTTGTTCGCTCTGAAGCCTTGTCAGTAATGGCTTTATCGTTGATCTAGGTGTAGCATAAACTGTGATAGGTGTATTATAAACTGTATATGGTGTATCCTTTACTGTAGACGGTGTAGCATAGGCTGTGTATGGTGTAGCATGCACTGTAAAGTATGTTAGTAACTCATTTTGGATATTAACTATGGAAAACAAGCTCTTATCTGTAATTAGTGATGGTCTGGTTATATCTGATACACATACTATCCAACCTAATATATTAATTCGTACGGCTTTATTTACGCCGATTGCTAAAAACAGCAATAAAAGTGATGATCTTACCGTTGTTAAGCACAATGTAAGCGATGAGTTCAGAGATATATCTTTGTACAAGCGTGAAGGCTACGAGTACGCATCACTAAAGGGGGAGAGGCTCAATGTTCGGACCGACTTTAAAGTGTGGTGTGGGGTTGTTTTCGCTTTTTCTAAATATGGTTACGACTCCGATAAGATAACAATGAAACTCTCTGAATTTACAAAGTTTTGTGGATTTAGTACACAGATGTTGAACTCTAAGTTTCGTAAACGTATAAAGGAGTCCCTTGAGCGCATCCAGAGCCAAAAGATAAGTATGGCCACAAAAGATGGTTCTAAAGCAACCTCAACATCTTTGCTTAAAAAGTTTGTGTACGATATGGATAGTGATACGATCATTTTGGAAGGTGATCCTGACTTATGGGAGTTGTATCGTATTGATCGTCAAATCCTAATTAGTATGCGCACTCTTTCGTCCATTCCAAGAGCCGAAACTGCCCAATGTTTGTATTTATTTTTTGCGTGCCTACCTGAAGACCCCTTCCCAGTATCTTTAAGTCGTATGAGAGATCGTCTTGCTTTAAGTATGAGTAATAAGGAAGCGAACCGTTCTATTAAATCTGCAATTAAGAGATTAGAATCAATTGGTTACTTACATGGTCAGGAGACGACATGGCATGGTGAATGGGCCTACAAGATCACCAAAAGAAATAAAGCTCTCCCTGAGATCAATTAGATACTGACTGCATTTTATTTTGGGTGTACCTATTACTGCTACTGTATTGGTAAATACGGTGTAGCCCAAACTGTATTTAATTTTGCGTTACTCGTTTATGTCTCCATAAAAGGTGTAGCCTAAGCTGCCTCTTCAGTTCTAAATTTAGTCACTTTTATTAATTGGTGTAGTGTAAACTGCACCAATTGACTCTTTTGTTAATTCCAAGTTATTGAAAGTATTTTAAAATCCTCCCTTGTATTTATATTTATCAACGAATATGGACACGTAAGGTGTAACCCATACTGCTTTTCTTGTTGTTCTAATAGCTCCTTGATAGTCCCTTATATGTTACTTCAGGTGTAGCGTAAACCGTTGTGTATTTTTAAGTAATTGAGAAGTATTGAAATTTGTAATCTTTTTATATGAGAACTGAGTGCTAATTTATCTTTGGTGTAGCCTTTACTGTTGGTCAGGGTAATTGTCGCTCAATAGTTGGTTTTGCTTAGTCGCTTTACTCGATCCTATTAGGTGTATTGGTAATGGTGTAGCGTAAACTGCATTTTGGTTAAGTTTTAATAAATAACCTAAAAAATGAATTTTACACACAAAAGCTGAATTTACCCATTGTTGGTGTGTAATATTTGTGTATTATGAGGTTATGTTTTTGATAGGGTAAATTACGATGAATTTTGCTGATAAAGTAGATGCTATTGGTCGCCGAATGAAAGAAGAGAGTGTGTCTTTAAAGGATTCGCTTCGGGATATTATGACGGTAGAAGTTACGGATGAAGAGTTACCCAAAGGGGTTAGCCGTCTTATTTATAATCACTGCTTAAATAAGACCGAAGTATACGATTCACTTTTTGAGATGAAGTGCGTAAAGAAAACTTATCAAAAGAAGCTTGATCAAGCGATTGCAGATGGCCATGTAGATGAGCCTATTTATCATCATCGCAAGCACTTATTTACCAGAGCGCACCTACAACAAATCATGCAATACTTTGAATTTGAGAAGCATTCTGATTTTTACGAGTCATTTGTTGTCATCGTTAGTAACTACAAAGGCGGAACTGGTAAAAGCACAACAGCTGTTACTCTTGCGACAAAAGCGGCACTTGATTTAGATCTGAATGCTAAAGTTTGCCTTCTAGACTTAGATCCGCAAGGCTCAGCAGCTCGCGGGATCATTCAAATCGATGAGTCTAGAGAGCAGCACTACATTACTATTGCTGATCTTCAATGTTATGATCTTACGGAAGAGCAAGGTGACGAAAATCAAGTTAAAGCCTTGCTTGAACATGGTGTCCCTTTTGAGCAAATTGTATTGGCATCGGTGTTTAATACTCATCTACCAAATCTGGATGTCATGACGGCTTTCCCTACCGATGAGAAATTTTCTGACTACTACATGGCTTCAGATGAAGAAAAGCAAGTACAACTGCTTTCTCGGTTGAAAAAAGAAATTATTCCGATCCTAAAATCAAAATATGACATTATTATTTTAGATTTACCCCCTCAAAACAGCCCTATTGTTTGGTCCGCTCTGGAAGCCGCCAATGGTGTCCTTACCCCTATTTCTCCCAAAGCTTATGATTATGCATCTACTGAGTCATACTTATTAACTATTGGTGACATTGCACGAAACCTACCATCGGGCGGCGGTAACATCAGTTACTTCAGAGTGTTGCCTGTTAATTATAATGAGCGTGAAAAGCATGAGCGTAAAACGTTTAACAGATTGCTTCGCTCAGTACGTGATGACTTGGTCGTATCTCCTATCTACCACTCTCCATTATTTTTAGAAGCTGCGAGCCTTAATCGAACGATATATGACATTAAAAAATCAGAAAGTAACTGTACTGCAATGCAATACGATGAGGCCATTAGCTCGTCTAATAAGGCATACAAGGCATTTATCGACGAAATTAAGATTAAGGCAACTAAAGGGTAGTCATTGTGAAGAGAACGAAAAACAAAGCTCAACTAACTGGTCAATCATCATCTTCTTCTGGTGTTGGCGATCTATTCGCGTTATCTGCGACTAAGAAGTTTTTAGGTGGTAAATATGATGCTAAGCGGATCACCATTAAAGGATCAGATGTTGAATCGAAAACGGCCATTCATTACCTTAACCCTCGCAACCAAGATGCATTAACAATTGATGCAGTAGCTGATATCTATGAGTCGATCGTTGTTAATGGAGTAAGTCAAGAAGGTATCGCAGTTAGGAAGGATGGCCAGTACCTTGTACTCGATTCTAGTCGACGTCGTTTCTGTTGCATAAACGGTAAGGTTGACTTTCCTCTTTGGGTTATCGATGGTGAGCCAAGTGAGCAAGAGCTTTTAAGGTTAATCAATGATTCTCAAGAAGTTAAGAGGTGGTCTTATCCAGAGCATGGAGAATATTTACTGAAGATTGCCAAGTTAAAGGGATTATCTGTAGAAAAATTAAGCGTAGCTGAATTAGCTGAAAATTTGGGGATGGGGAAAGAGTCACTTCGAAAGAGGTTAGAGTCTTTAAATATAGTCAAGGCTCTGAGAGAGGTTTTCGTGGATTACGAAGGTATCCCTAATTCTTTTTATGGAAAGATTGCCGGATGTCAGAGAAAGTTAATAAAGGGTAACTTTGATGTAGAATCATTTGCTCGTGATTTATTGGGTAGGTTAGGTGTATTAGATAAGTCTAACTCTATAAAAGACCAACAACTTATTACGCTCAAAATCATGGAAGAGTTAGTGAATGAGCACATAGATGTAGAGAAAACTCCAAAATGGAAAGAAGAACAACTGGGCAATTTTGACCAGAAAGATATTTCTGCAAAACGCAAGATCAGCAAAGATGGAAGAAAAACTATCTATGAGCTGACGCGATTACCTGCAGACAAGCAAAAACAAATTGATGACTTCATGAATCAGATATTGACGAGTTAACCAGTTCTTGTCGGAAATGAATTAACTCACTATATATCAATGTGTTAAGGTTGTTTTATTGCCAAAGCAATGGGGGTGGTCGGAAGGGTTGGTAAGCTTAATGGCTACTCTTTCTAGTGTTGTTTAGTGTTTTGGAACAATA
>NZ_MCZZ01000008.1 GCF_002875705.1 Vibrio sp. 10N.261.45.E2 | reverse complement strand
TGAATAGACGCTTAGCTAAGGTCGTTTCACCGACATGACAGCCATCAAAAGCTGCCCCCATAATCATTCGAGTTTCTGTTGACATCAAAGCGACTAAACGAAGTTGAGGGTAAGGTTTCAATTTTTTAGAGATGAACCCAAATTCTTCAGCGTTCTCTGGGGAATCTTGACACCTAAATGTTGTCCCATCGACAGCAAGAACATTAAGCTCTAAGTCTTTATCTTGTTGAAGGATATCCCCGTTCCAAGCCTTTACCGTTATGTGAAACAGAGCCGCTAATGGACTCTCATCTAGACGTCGGCGTGAATCAGTTAGGACACTAGGTGCAACACGAGACCAGCTATTTTCAGGTTTAGGCTGAAGTGCAATGTCTAATGAACTGCATACCTCTTTGATAGACATGTTGCGTTGCAGCCCCATCCAAATAACTAACCAGACAGCTTGCTGAGCGGGAAGTCGGCGGCGTCTTATGCTCGCTTTATTGGTTTCAAGAAGAGCTTGTTCTATCCACTCAATCTGAATAGCGTCGACGACAGATTCATAATTGTCGGCATCTTCAATGGTCTCGTGTGCCATTGCTAATTCTTGTTCAAGCATAAAAAATCCCCATCAACGTTGTTGATGGGGATTATCTGCTAACTGCAAGATCGTTCAAGTCTTCTTAAACGATCGGCATTACACTATCACAGTGAGCCTTTTGGTATCTGCTTGACGCAAAACCGAGGTTAAACGTTGTAGAATAATAATATTAGAACAACAGTTTAGCGCAGTAGTTTAGAGCAGTAATCTAGAGCTATAATTTAGAAGAATTCAATCGAATTACGGCCGCTTTTATCGTCACGTGTTGGCTTAGGCGTATCCGCTTTCTTTTTCGGTTTCTTCTCTTTTTTCTCTTTCTTTGGTTCAGCCTTTGCGCTTAGCATTTCTGCTTTGCTTTTCTTAGACTCTTTCTTCTTAGAGTCCTTTTTAGACTGACCTTTCTTCGCCTTGTTGTCTTTCTTAGGCGCTTCTTTCTGTTTTGGCTTTTCTGTTTCTTCTTGTACTGGCTGATCACACACCACTACATAGTATTCTTGGTTGAATTCGAAAAAGTCACCATCGTACATTTTGCGACGCTTACGCGTTTCTAGTTCACCATTTACCGCTACGTAGCCTTCCGAAATAATGTGCTTAGCTTCGCCGCCACCGCTAACTAGGTTAGCAATCTTAAACACTTTATAGAGCTCGATTGGCTGAGACGATACATCGATACCAATGGCTTCGATTTCAATCTCTTCGCCTTCTTCACCGTGCTCGTAGCCTTCGTAATCAGCGTCTTCGTAATGTTCTTGGTCCATGGTGACCTCTACCTAAATGTGTACTTCTGGAATATTGGGCGCAGTGTAATCGTAAAACAAACAAATGACCATGTTGAATTGAACCAGAAGTCATTTGTTTTAATCATCTCCCCCGCGCTATAGAGCCCCACCAACATTCGAAAGACTGACAAGTTGCTTAGTATATTCATGTTGCGGATTACCAAACAAAGTCTCTGTATCCCCCTTCTCAATCACCTCTCCGGCTTTCATCACGATAGTGTAATGACACAGCGATTTCACGACATTCAAATCATGGCTGATAAACAAATAGGTGAGACCGTATTTTTCTTGAAGTGACTTCAGTAGATCCAGCACTTGCGCTTGGACGGTTCTGTCTAACGAAGATGTAGGTTCGTCTAACAGAATAAACTCCGGCTTGAGAATCAGAGCTCGCGCAATCGCAATGCGCTGTCTTTGGCCGCCCGAAAACTCATTTGGATAACGGTGACGAGTTTCAGGATCGAGGTCGACCTCTTTCATTACATCACAGATGCGCCGGTCGAGCTCTGCTTCACCAAGTTGTTGATGAACGAGCAAGCCTTCACCAATCACTTGAGCGACCGACATTCTTGGGTTCAACGCCGAGAATGGGTCTTGAAAGACCACTTGCATACGGCTTCTGAACGGGAGCATTTGTTTTCGGTCTAGACCTTGAAGCTGTTCCTTCGAGTAGGTAATTGACCCTTCGCTCTCCACCAGCTTAAGTATCGCCATACCAGTGGTCGATTTACCAGAACCACTCTCCCCAACCAAACCGATTGAGTGTCCCTTCTTCAAGCTGAACTCCATGTCTGTTACGGCTTTAACATGAGAAATGGTTCGCTTGAACAGACCGCCCGTAATCGGGAACCAAACACGCAGCTGGTCGACATTGAGCAGAGGTTCACTTTGCGGAGAAACAGGAACAGGTAAGCCTTTAGGATCAGAGTTAATGAGCTTTTGCGTGTAAGGGTGAGTTGGTGCGTTGAACAATGTTTGGCAATCGTTACTTTCAACTAAGCGACCATCTTTCATTACCGCGACTCTGTCGGCAATCTTACGGACGATACTTAAGTCATGGGTAATGAAGAGCATCGCCATACCGAGTTCTTGCTGTAAATCTTTGAGAAGATCAAGGATCTGCGCTTGTACCGATACATCCAACGCCGTAGTCGGCTCATCAGCAATGAGTAGCTCAGGTTCGTTGATGAGTGCCATTGCAATCATCACGCGTTGACGTTCACCGCCAGACAACTCATGTGGGTAAGCCGATATCTTTTGTTCTGGATAACGAATACCAACCTTAGAAAGCCATTCAATAGCCAAAGCTTGAGCTTTATTGGTTCGCATACCACGGTGAATCGCTAGGGTTTCAACCAGCTGTTTTCCGACTCGATGAAGCGGATTAAGCGACACCATAGGCTCTTGGAAGATCATGCCGATACGACCACCACGAATCCCACGTAGCTGTCTTTCAGAACAATTCAGAATATCGGTGCCAGAGAAATTGATCTTACCGTTTAAGTAATGAGATGAACCTTTTGGTAACAGCTTTAAAATCGAATTAGCCGTAACCGATTTGCCTGAACCACTCTCGCCCACCAGCGCGAGTGTCTCACCTTTGTATATCTCCAAAGAGACATCTTGTGTCACTTGTTCGATTGAGTTTTTCCGCCCGAAACCGACCGACAATTTGTCGATGGTTAAAACTGGAGAAGCAGGAGCTGTATTTGAAGTCATAACCTATCCTTACTTCTGTTGATGTGGGTCGAAGGCATTGCGTACCGCCTCACCTACGAAGACGAGTAACGTCAGCATCAGTGAAAGCACGACGAAAGCAGAGATGCCAAGCCAAGGTGCTTGCAAGTTGGCTTTACCTTGCGCTAACAGCTCACCTAATGAAGGTGACCCCGCAGGAAGACCAAAGCCCAGGAAATCTAATGAAGTTAACGTGGTCACTGAGCCTGAAAGGATAAACGGCATCATGGTTAACGATGCAACCATCGCATTGGGTAACATGTGACGAAGCATAATGCGTTTGTCATCAACACCCATCGCTTGCGCGGCACGTACATAATCGAAGTTACGACAGCGTAAGAACTCGGCTCGCACGATACCGACTAAGCTCATCCAACTAAACAACACCATAATCCCCAGCAACCACCAGAAATTCGGCTCAATAAAACTCGACAGAATGATCAACAAGAATAGGGTCGGCATTCCAGACCAGACTTCAATGAAGCGTTGTCCAAACAGATCCACCCAACCACCGTAGTAACCTTGCGTTGCCCCAACCACCACGCCTATCACGCTCGACACAATCGTCAGAATAAAACCAAACAGAACTGAGATACGGAACCCATAAATGATACGAGCCAATACATCTCGCCCTTTATCATCGGTTCCTAACCAGTTCACGGAATCAGGTTCAGATGGCACAGCTCCTGAAATATCGAAGTTAATGGTGTCGTAACTAAACGGAATGATTGGCCAAACGATGTAGCCGTTGTCTTCAATAAGTTCGATGACATATGGATCTTTATAGTCGGCTTCGGTTTCAAACTCACCACCAAATTCCGTCTCAGCGTACTCGTTGATAACAGGCACAAACCACTGATTATCATAAGAAACCAAGAGTGGCTTATCGTTGGCAATGATTTCCGCGAACAGGCTCAATCCAAACAAGATGGTAAATATCCAAAGGGAAATAAAACCACGCTTGTTTGCTTTAAAACGTAACCAACGAGCTTCTGCTAAAGGGTTGTTAAACATCTTCTATCAATACCTTTTATTCGTTCGCCATTAACGCGCTTCAAAATCAATTCGAGGATCAACCCAGGTATAAGTTAGGTCGGAGATAATGCTCAGCACCAAGCCAAGCAAGGTCATGATATAGAGAGAGCTGAACACCACTGGGTAATCACGCTGAATCGTGGACTCAAAGCCAAGCAAGCCAATACCTTCGAGTGAAAACATCACTTCGATCAACATAGAACCCGTGAAGAAAATACTAATAAATGCGCTTGGGAAACCAGCAATAATTATCAACATGGCATTACGGAAAACGTGCTTGTAGAGAATGCTGCTCTCATCCAAACCTTTCGCTCGCGCGGTCACCACGTATTGCTTGTTGATTTCATCAAGGAAGGAGTTTTTAGTCAGCATGCTGAGAGTAGCAAAGCCGCCGATGACCATAGCAAAAATAGGCAATGCTAGGTGCCAGAAGTAGTCGCCAGTTTGCTGATACCAGTTGAGCTGGTCGAAGTTACTCGATACCAAGCCACGTAATGGGAACCAACTGAAATAGTTACCACTTGCGAACAAAATAATCAGGATGATCGCAAACAGGAAGCCAGGCACTGCGTAGCCGACGATCACCACCGCGCTCGACCAAATATCAAAACGAGAGCCGTGATGTATCGCCTTCATAATGCCTAAGGGAATCGAAATCACGTAGATGATTAAGGTACTCCACAACCCCAAGGAGATAGAGACAGGTAAACGCTCAATGATTAAATCAATCACGTTACCACCCTTAAACAGGCTTTCACCAAAATTAAAGGTCGCGTAATTTTTCAACATATCAAAATAGCGAACGTGAATCGGCTTATCGAAACCAAACTGCTTTTTGATCTCTTCAACCACTTCCGGATCAAGCCCGCGCGAGCCTTTATAGCCACTGGCAGATGCTTGATCACTTTCGCTTAAATCAAATTCTTGTCCACCACCAGAAAAGCGTTCCATGATGCCAGAGTTGTGCCCTTCTAATTGGGCAACGGCTTGTTCTACTGGGCCACCAGGGGCGATCTGAATAATAAAAAAGTTGATGGTGATTATCGCCCACAACGTGGGGATCACCAACAGTAAACGCCGAAATATATACGCGGCCATGCTAACTAACTCCTAGCGACGTTTTTCAGGAAGCAAAGCCGCCTTCTCTTCTGAAATCCACCATGTATCGATACCTAAATCGTATTTAGGTAATACATTTGGACGCTCAAACTTGTCCCACATCGCTACGCGGTATTCGCCAACGTGCCATTGAGGGATGTTGTAGAAATTCCACTGCAATACTCGGTCAAGAGAGCGACCTAACGTAAGCAGCTTTTCAGGGTCCTGTTGGTTACGCGCAATTTCTTCTGTTAACGCGTCAACTACTGGATCCATCACACCTGCAGTATTGTAAGTAGAATCAATGTAGTTAGAGTTCCAAACAATCATTAAGTTCGGGCTAGGATAAGGGTTTGCAGAAAATGACGAAGAGACCATGTCGAAATCTCGGTCACGCAAGCGCTTGATGTACTGAGTCGTATCGATGGTACGGATCTTCATCTCAATGCCCATACGCTTAAGGTTCTTTTGAACCGGTGTTGCAATACGCTCCGTGGTTGGGCTGTAAATCAACAACTCAAATGACAGCGGCTTGCCAGTCTTTTCGTTGGTCATCACTTTGTCTTTCAGCACCCAACCCGCTTCTTTAAGCAATTTGAAAGCTGTGCGCATTTGGCTACGAATACGGCCGCTACCATCGGTTACAGGTGGTTGGAATTCTTCGGTGAACACTCGCGGTGGGATTTGGTCTTTGTACTGAGACAGCAGTTCAACTTCAGCTTCGCTTGGCAAGCCTTTCGCTTCATAATCGGTGTTTTGGAAATAACTACGAGTACGCTTGTACTGTCCATAAAACATGTTCTTATTCATCCACTCAAAGTCCATCGCGTAGGTTAACGCTTCACGCACTTTAGGATCTGAGAACACAGTAGATTGAATGTTGAAGACAAAACCTTGAGTCGTTTCTGGCTTCTCATGGTTGATCTCTTCTTTGATGATGTAACCTTTGTCGAAGTTTGCGCCTGTATAATAGTTGGCCCAAAACTTAGCCGAGTTTTCCGTTCGAAGATCGAACTCCCCTGCTTTAAAGGCTTCTAGCATTACGGTGTCGTCACGGTAGTAATCGTATTGCACTTCCTTGAAGTTATTACGACCGACGTTAACAGGCAGATCGGCTGCCCAGTAATTTTCATCTAAACCGTAAGTCACGCTTTGACCCGATTTATAGCTGATGATCTTATAAGGGCCACTACCTACCGGCGGCTCACTTAGAGGTTCAGACAGCTTCTTATCTTTCCAATAATGTTCTGGCAATACACGAGTGCTCTGAGCAAAGCTGAACAACTTCTCGCGGTTTGGCTTCTCCATCTCAATACGAACTACTAAATCAGACACCGCGGTGACTGACTTAATTTCTTTGTAATACACACGGTATTGAGGCACACCCTCGGTTGAAAATTTATTAAAGGTGAATGCCACATCATGAGCCGTAATAGGTTCGCCATCATTGAATTTGGCTTTTGGATTGATATCGATTTCCATCCAGGTGAAATCACTGGCATAGCGAACCTTTGAAGCGATCAATGGATAATAGGCATCAATCTCATCGCTCGGAGAAAACATCAAGGTATCGTAAATCTCTCCGGTATAACTTGCAGCAACGCCGCGGGAACCGAATCGATTAAAGCTATCGTAGGTACCTATGCTGCCATAGGTCACTTTGCCCTGCTTTGGCGCATCAGGATTAACGTAATCGAAGTGAGTAAAATCGGCTGGATATTTTGCTTCACCAAAACCAACCAATTGTGTGGTTTCAATAACAGTGACAGCAGGGTTTGATTCGGTATCAGAAGCGTGAGTAACGGAGGGGTGTAAAGCAATTAGCGGCAACATGACTGCACATGACTTCAAATTAAACCTGAAAAACTGAGTGCGTTGCGAGGCTTTGCGTCGAAAAACTGTTCCCATTTGACTCTCCCTTCAAATGTCGTGAATTCTATATTCAAGTTGATTAATCGGCTTTGAATGCATGCCGTTAAATCAAGTATAGGTTCAAATCTAACATCATGTAATAACTAATAAAACCATCAGCACTTCATCTCTGACGGTTTATTTACAAATTACTCGGTTCAACTCGAAGTAATTCGATACAGTTAGCTTTGGTGGTCTTTGCATTGGCAATATGTCGGGTAAGACTGGAACACTGTAATCTCGTTCACTCGGATGACATCAACTCCCGAAAACTGGCATTCGCTTCGAAAGTGAAATTTAACCTCTAAATAATCAACAAACTATACTTTACTGGAGTATCCTTGCTGCCTAGGTCTAAATGGAATGACACTTTGAACAAACCAAACCAAATAACATTCTCAACGTTCAACCTTTTGAACTACCTCGAACCACCGAATGCTTATTATGATTTTGAGAACATCTATAGCTTCGAGGAGTGGCAAAAGAAACAAGGCTGGATAGTCGAAGCGATCCGCTCATCTGACTGTGATGTGATTGGCTTTCAAGAGATATTTAGCCCGCACTCTTTAGAACAACTGATGAATGAGCTTGGCTACCCTTACTTTGCAGTAGTCGATAGCGCACACGTTGAAGATGATTACCTATACACCTCACCTGTCGTTGGTATTGCTTCCCGTTACCCGATTGAAAATGTGCAGCCTGTGACACCGGATTCAAAATTACTGGCAGCCTTCAACCTTGGCGACAAATTCTCATTCAACCGAACGCCTGTCCACGCAACGATTACGTTACCCCATTTAGGTTCAACCGATTGTTATGTAGTGCACTTCAAATCGCAACGTCCGACAGAACCCAAAGCTGAACCGCAAGAATCCAGTGGCAACTCAACAGATAATAAACCGCAAAGCGACACATTGGTTAAGCTTCATCAGGAACAACTTGGTTCTTGGTTATCGAGTGTCCAACGCGGTCTCGAAGCTCAAATGCTGCATCAATACATCACCAATCAACGCTACCAAACAGACCAACCTGTTGTGTTGATGGGCGATTTTAACAAGCCCCTATTCAACGATGAGTTCAAAGGGCTGTTGAGCTATTCGTTGAACCGAGATGAAGCGAGCAGACATTGGTTATCGCATTTCCGATTAAGAGACAGTTGGGTTCTCTACCATCAGTTACATGAAGAAGACTTGCTTGAACAGCGCATACCAACTCACTACTACGGCGCCTCTGGTTCTGTACTGGATTACATCTTGATGTCGAACGAATTTGACTGTCAGAACTCATCAAGCTTAATGGAGATCTCTAGTTACACGGTGTTAGACCATCACCTGATCAATCCAAGCTTTGAACACGACCAGTTCAGTACTGATCATGCGGTCGTCTCTGTTACCGCTCATATTCGTGAGGCTTAGCGATTCGATAACATCCTCAATCGTGATTCACAAAAGATAAGTATTAAAAAAGCCGCAGTCAATAACTGCGGCTTTCCACTTTAGCCAAACGGATTGAGCCAACCGACGTCCCATTTAGAAACCGATTTACCGTTTAACAAAGTGTGAAACTTAGAAGTTGTAAGTTGCGCCTAGGTAGAAAGAGTCCAGAACAACAGTATTTTCTGTCTTATGTCCGTACTCGTAATCTTCAATGTCAAAAGCATCAGCTTCGTATGCTAGACGAAAGCTCAGTGAAGGCATTGTAGGTGACGTATATTCGACACCAACACCGTAACGCACGCCAGTACCCGTATCATCAAAGTCCGAACCAGAAGGACGAGAACCATCAGCAAGCTTCATGTCTAAGTCAACTGAAGATAAACCGATCGTACCAAATGGACGAACGCCATTATTAAACGTGTAACCAAGGTTAGCCGTTACCGAAAAGATTTGAGGTGTCCAAGCGAAACCATCATTACTACCTGGAACTTTAGCAACAACATCACCAAAGTCCGTGTACTGCGCTTCAATCGCAATGATGCGATCAAATTTATAACCTGCAATCAAGCGATATGTGTTGTCTTCTGCTTCAAAGCTAACGGGTACATTTACAGAATTAAAAATGCCGCCATCATCAACACCAGACGTACCGATTGCGCCGCCTAGGTAGAAACCACTATCCGCTGCCATTACATTGTTTGCTGCAAATGCTGACATAAGCGCAATGCTTAGAATAAATTTGTTGTTCATTACTGCTTGACCTTACTTATTGCAAATCAAGATTGTTTCGCCTTCCTGTGCTGCACAATCTTGTTAGAGTTATCCGACACCCCGTCGAATTGGCAAGCAGGTTAATCTCACAGAAAACAAAAAAATAAATAAAAACATAATCACTTTGTAACTTCAGCCAACACAAACAGTAAAAACTTAATAACATGCTGAATAAGAAAGAAATAAAACCCCGCCACCTCTAAAGAAAAACTCCCTTTTAACTTTCAAACCATCCCATTTTTAGATTTTTTCTCGCGAGCTTACGAACGCTTACTTTCACGAGTGGTGTTATTTCGCATAATCCGCGCGCTTTGAATTATTAGCACACCTAACGAACACCCCGATCAACCTCCACCATTCAACATAAGACGAACAACAACACGATGACCCAAATCATAAATCTCAACGGCTTAATCATTGATATCGACTCTCGAACGATTTCCAATCAACAAGGAAACAGAATCATCTTACGCCCTCACCTATTGGCAGTGCTCTGTTTGTTGTTGGAAAATGTGGGAAGGCCGATTTCAAGAGAGCATATTGTTGATGTGTGTTGGAATGGAGAACTGTCGTCACCTCATGCCCTTGCAAACGTCATCTATAACCTGCGCAATGTTTTCGCACGATTGAGAGCACCAAACATTCAGATAATCACCATCAGCAAGTTCGGCTATGTGCTATCAATTGAAGCCATGTAAAAGATTTATGCAATCAATAGCGGTGACTGAGATCACCAAAAAACACCCCATCGAAACGTTTCGATGATCATTATCACACTCTAAGAAAGTGAATAGTGCAAATGATAAATCAGACACTATTATCACTATCGAAACGTTTCGATGGCTTTTCTTGAGCTGTTCTCAACCCATCAAGCGTTATTTTTCGATAGGTCGTGATATGAAAAAAAGTACTCTAATCAACTCTGAACTCTCTTACCTAGTGGCGACTCTTGGCCACACAGATGAAATCACGATTTGTGACGCAGGTTTGCCGATTCCGGATCAAGTAACTCGTATTGATCTTGCTTTGACTCACGGTGTACCAAGCTTTCAGCAAACCGTAAAAACCATGCTGGATGAATCTCAAATTGAAGGCGTTGTGATTGCAGAAGAGTTTGCGAAAGTAAGCCCAGAACACCACGCTGCGCTGATCGATTTAATCAAAACCGAGGAAGCACGTTGTGGCAAATCGCTTTCGATTACTTACATCACTCATGAAGAGTTCAAACAGCGCACTCATGATAGCCGTGCGGTTATTCGCACTGGTGAATGCACGCCATATGCAAATGTCATTTTCCAAGCTGGCGTAACCTTTTAGCTCAAACAAAACGCAACGACAGCTCAGTGTCATCACTGAACCAAAAACAATACATAGACAGAACAACCAAATACAACTGGCCCCGAGTAAAGGAACCGACATGACTCAAGCCATTTTAGAACTTAGCTCAATTGAGAAGGCCTTCCCTGGTGTGAAAGCACTGGATAAGGCAAGCCTCAACGTTTACCCAGGACGCGTAATGGCGTTAATGGGCGAAAACGGTGCAGGCAAATCAACGCTGATGAAAGTGCTTACGGGTATCTATCACTTAGATGGCGGTACTATCGCCTACCAAGGAAAGCCTGCTGCATTTAAAGGGCCGCGTGATTCTCAACAAGCAGGCATTAGTATCATTCACCAAGAATTGAACCTAATCCCTGAGTTAACCATCGCCGAGAACATCTTCTTAGGTCGTGAAATCACCGGCACCATGGGTCGCATCTTGTGGAACGAGATGTACCAAGAAGCAGACAAGTTACTTAAACGTCTTAATGTAAAACACAGCTCAAAAACACCTTTAGGTCAGCTAAGTCTTGGTGAGCAACAAATGGTAGAGATCGCGAAAGCCCTATCGTTTGAATCTAAGGTCATCATCATGGATGAACCGACCGATGCCCTAACCGATACTGAAACCGAATCTCTGTTTAAGGTGATTAACGAGCTACGTGATGAAGGCTGCGGCATTGTTTACATTTCTCACCGTTTGAAAGAGATCTTCGAGATTTGTGACGACATCACTGTGCTTCGTGACGGCAAGTTCATTGGTCAATGCGAAGTAAAAGACACAGACGAAGATGGCTTAATCGAAATGATGGTTGGCCGAAAATTGGACGAACAATATCCACGTATCGCCCAAAGTCACGGTGAAACCTGTCTTGAAGTCATCGGCCTGACAGGGGCTGGTGTTCACGATGTGAGCTTTACGCTAAAGCGTGGCGAAATCTTAGGTGTATCTGGCCTAATGGGCGCAGGGCGTACTGAACTAATGAAAGTGATTTACGGTGCCCTTCCAAGTGAGCGCGGTGTCATCAACTTAGAGAACAAAACCATCAACCCAATAAGCCCGAAAGATGGCTTGGCCAATGGTATTGCTTACATCTCTGAAGACCGTAAAGGTGACGGCTTAGTGCTTGGGCTTTCAGTGAAAGAGAACATGTCTCTTTGTTCACTGGATCTGCTGACCAAAAGCGGTCAAATCCAACATAAAGACGAAGTAATTGCGGTAGATGACTTCATCAAGCTGTTCAACATCAAGACCCCGACTCGCGAACAGATTATTGGCAACCTTTCTGGTGGTAACCAACAAAAAGTGGCTATCGCTAAAGGCTTGATGACCAAACCAAAAGTACTGATTCTCGACGAACCAACGCGTGGTGTCGATGTCGGTGCGAAGAAAGAGATTTACCAACTCATTAATAAGTTTAAAGCGGACGGCATGAGCATCATTTTAGTCTCATCAGAAATGCCAGAAGTGTTAGGAATGAGTGACCGCATCATGGTGATGCATGAAGGCCGTGTAAGCGGTGAATTTGATGCTAAAGAAGCAAACCAAGAATTATTACTGGCGTGTGCGGTCGGTAAAAAGATCAACGAGGACGCAGCATGAGTACCAAAACCATGAGCAAAACAAACGAAACTGAAGCACCAACGAAAAAACCGTTAATCAGCAAAGAGTGGCTGATTGATCAAAAGTCATTGATTGCTTTGATCTTCCTGATTGTTGTCGTTTCTTTCTTAAACCCGAACTTCTTTACTGTCGACAACATCTTAAACATTCTGCGCCAAACCTCGGTTAACGCAATCATCGCTGTGGGTATGACGCTGGTTATCTTAACCGCAGGTATCGACCTGAGTGTTGGTTCTGTTCTTGCGCTTTGTGGCGCATTCGCAGCCAGCATGATTGGTATGGAAATCCCAGTGATGATCGCAGTGCCAACGGCTCTAGTGGCTGGTGCAGCATTAGGTGCTATCAGTGGTGTGATTATCGCCAAGGGTAAGGTTCAAGCCTTCATCGCAACGCTTGTTACCATGACTCTACTACGCGGCGTGACCATGGTTTACACCGACGGTCGCCCTATCTCAACAGGCTTCACTGACACAGCAGACGCATTCGCTTGGTTCGGTACAGGCTATGCAATGGGCATCCCTGTTCCAGTCTGGATCATGGTCGTGGTATTCGCAGCAGTATGGTACCTACTTAACCACACACGCTTTGGCCGTTACGTTTACGCGCTTGGTGGCAACGAATCAGCAACTCGCCTATCAGGCATCGACGTAGACAAAGTGAAAATCGGCGTTTACGCAATCTGTGGTCTGCTAGCAGCAGTGGCAGGCATCATCGTGGCATCTCGTTTGTCATCTGCTCAACCAACCGCAGGTATGGGTTATGAGCTAGACGCTATCGCAGCCGTGGTATTAGGTGGCACAAGCTTAGCTGGCGGTCGTGGTCGCATCATGGGCACTTTGATTGGTGCACTGATTATCGGCTTCCTAAACAACGCCCTAAACCTACTAGACGTATCTTCTTACTACCAGATGATTGCAAAAGCAGTGGTTATTCTTCTGGCGGTATTGGTCGACAACAAAAACAAATAAGGCTCTAGTTTGAGTCAATGCAACACCCTGCTTTTTCTACAAAAAAGCATCGTTATAAAAGATCTATCAGTAATAAACCTATAAACATTAAATCTATAAATAATGTAACAACGAGCTAGGACTCACCTCCTAGCTCACCCTACACAAAGGACTTACACCATGAAAAAAATAGCGACTCTTATTTCTGCTGCTCTTCTTTCTACAACCGTATCCGTGTCTGCACAGGCGCAAGATACAATGGCAATCGTTCTGTCTACATTGAACAACCCATTCTTTGTAACCATGAAAGATGGTGCAGAAGCGAAAGCTGAAGAGCTAGGCTATAAGCTTATCGTTCTTGATTCTCAAAACGACCCAAGCAAAGAGCTTTCGAACATTGAAGATCTAACCATTCGTGGTGTTAAGGCAATCCTGATCAACCCAACAGATTCAGATGCTGTGTCTAACGCAATTCGCATGGCTAACCGTTCAAACATCCCAGTACTAACACTAGACCGTGGCGCAAGCCGTGGTGACGTAGTGAGCCACATCGCTTCTGATAACGTAATCGGTGGTGAAATGGCAGGTCACTTCATCATGGAAAAAGTGGGCGAAAAAGCAAAAGTAATCCAACTTGAAGGTATTGCTGGTACGTCTGCAGCTCGTGAACGTGGTGAAGGCTTCATGAACGCAGTAAACGGCAGCAACCTAGAGCTTCTTGCAAGCCAACCCGCTGATTTCGACCGTACTAAAGGTCTGAACGTAATGGAAAACTTGCTTGCAGCTAACCCAGATGTTCAAGCTGTATTCGCTCAAAACGATGAGATGGCACTTGGTGCACTTCGCGCAGTTCAAGCTTCAGGTAAAGAAGTGATGATCGTTGGCTTTGATGGTACAGACGACGGCATCGCAGCTGTTAACCGTGGCCTACTTGGCGCAACGGTTGCACAACAGCCTGACCTAATCGGTTCTCTAGGTATCGAAATGGCAGACAAAGTACTGAAAGGCGAAACAGTAGACGAGTACGTACCAGTACCTCTAAAAATCATCGCTAAATAATAGTGACTAGATAACGCGATATAAAGCAGGGGTCCCCTATCCCCTGCTTTGCTTAACTCATTAGCTCACTGACTCAAAACAAAAAGCAAAACCCGACAGTGCATCGCTGTTTCTCATGCCGCTCACAAACGAGAGCGCACTTAACACCATGAGAAAGACCCATGCATTTTCAAATACGATATATCATAAGGCTCGTATCATGACTCAACTGATTGTTTTAGGTAGCGTAAACGCTGACCACGTACTGCAAGTTCCTTCGTTCCCTCGTCCGGGTGAAACCTTGATTGGCGGTAACTATCAGGTCATCCCTGGTGGAAAAGGCGCAAACCAAGCGGTTGCAGCTGCGCGATTAAACGCAGACATTGGCTTTATCGCCTGCGTAGGCGACGACCCATTCGGCATCAACATTCGTCAAGACTTCGCTAAAGATGGCATCAACATCGACGGTGTTATCGTTGCAGACAACACCCCGACTGGCATTGCGATGATCCAAGTATCCGCAACAGGCGAAAACAGTATTTGCCTTTCTGCAGAAGCAAACAACAAACTGACTTGTGAACAAATCGAACCGCACCTAGAAAAAATCCGCGCGGCTAAGTATCTTCTTACTCAACTTGAAACCCCAATTGAAGGTATTGAATACGCTGCAAAAATAGCGAAAGAAAGTGGCACTCAAGTTATTCTGAACCCTGCCCCTGCTCGCCCTTTATCAGATTCACTGCTTGCTTGTGTTGATGTGATTACACCAAACGAAACTGAAGCTGAGGTACTGACGGGCATTACCGTGACAGACAATGAATCGGCTCACCAAGCGTCTTTGGCTTTGCATGCAAAAGGCATCGAGACTGTGATGATCACACTTGGCGCTAAAGGTGTTTGGGTAAGTCATGGCGGTCAAGGTAAAAAAGGTGGTCAAGGCAATGAAGCTGGTGAAGGCGAGCTAATCGCAGGCTTCCGCGTTGAAGCAACGGACACAACCGCTGCGGGTGATACCTTCAACGGTGCATTGGTAACAGGCTTACTTGAAGATATGCCACTTGAGCGCGCAATTAAGTTTGCTCACGCTGCGGCAGCAATTTCTGTGACTCGCTTTGGCGCTCAAACGTCTATTCCAAGCCGAGCAGAAACAGACGCGTTTTTAGCAGAACGTTTATCGGCTTAGTCATTAGCTCTCAAACTATAAATAAGTAAGCATAAGCCCCTGTTTTCAGGCAGAATATCGCGCAACGTGGCAAGTTACTCCCACAAGGATTTTTTATGGCAACAATGAAAGACATCGCTCGGCTCGCAAAGGTTTCGACTTCTACCGTGAGCCATGTGATTAACAAGTCACGTTTTGTCAGTGAAGAGATTGCTGAGCGTGTCAACAATGCGGCTAAAGAACTCAATTATGCACCCTCGGCATTGGCTCGCAGTTTGAAAATGAAGCAAACCAAAACCTTGGGCATGTTGGTTACTACCTCGACCAACCCATTCTTTGGTGAAGTAGTGAAAGGGGTTGAACGTCGTTGCTACGAAAAAGGCTACAACCTTATCCTGTGCAACACCGAAGGTGACAGCGAGCGTATGAAATCGTCCATCGACACTTTGCTGCAAAAGCGTGTCGATGGCTTGATGTTGATGTGCTCGACCCTTGAAGGTGAACATATCGATGTGTTTGAACGCTATCCAGAACTGCCTGTTGTGGTCATGGACTGGGGCCCAATGCTGTTTGCCAGCGACAAGATTCAAGATAACTCGCACCAAGGTGGCTACATGGCGACCAAGCACTTGATTGATAACGGTCATTCTAAAATTGGTTGTATCACGGGTCCACTGCATCGCAACCAAGCCTCGTCTCGTTATCAAGGTTTTAAGCAAGCAATGGAAGAAGTGGGATTAGAGATCAACCCTGACTGGATTGTTGAGTCCAACTTTGAATGTGATGGCGGCTTTGATTCTTACCAAACATTAAAAGCGCGTGGCGAAATGCCATCGGCGATATTTGTAAGCAATGACATGATGGCAATGGGCGTGATTCACGCGGCTGCTCAAGATGGCACATCTATCCCGAATGACCTGTCGATCATTGGCTACGATGACATCCACTTATCTAAATACATGACACCTGCGCTCAGCACCGTCCACCAGCCAAAACACCGTTTGGGTAAAGCGGCCGTGGATACGCTTTTAAGCAGATTACAAACTCCAGACGCTTATCCGCAAGTCGTTGAGCTTGAGCCGACTCTTGTAGAACGAAGCAGCGTAAAAGCGATTTAGCGAGTAAAGCTGATTGAGCATGGCAAGAAGTCCAAATTCATTGTGCTAACACGCCAAAGGCAAAATTGAAGGCTAGCTATCGAGCTAGCTTTTTTTGTGCCCGGGACACAAAAACGGAGTACAGCCTGCCTCCCCTATTTAGAGACAATCGCCGTTCAGTAAAATATGCATACAAGCCCTAAGCAACTATTTACTCACTTAGCGACTCATTATCATCTACACTAACAGTAAAAATAACATCGACATGGAGAGCGCTGTTTTATGATCGCGGGTTGGTTCGACAATATACCCCTACAAAAAAAGCTGTTACTTAGCTTTTTTATCCCTATTGCATTGATGCTTATCGTCGCTTTTTCTGTTCATGAGAATACCCGCACGATTGTCAAAGACAATAACTGGGTGATTCACACTCATAAAGCCATCGCACGCGCACAAGAACTACTCAGCTTAACCATTGATATGGAAACGGCACAACGTGGTTATCTAATTACTGGCGACCCTGTATTTTTAGAACCCTACCACTTGGCATTAGATGTATGGCCGCAAAAAATTCAAACCCTCGCAGATCAAGTGAGTGATAACACACCTCAAGTAAAACGCCTCCAACAAATAGATCAAATCCACAAGACATGGTTAAAAGAGTCCGGACAGAAAGAGATCATGCAGCGAAACCTCGTCAATAAAGGTGAGGCAGACATGGAAAGTGTCGTCTATCTCACTCAAAAACAAACCGGAAAACAACTGATTGACAAGATCCGTCAAGAAATCGCTCAATTCATTGAAGTTGAGACACAACTCATCAGTGTCAGAGCTGCAAAATCTGAAAGCTCTGCCAATCAAACCAGTTATGTGCTGATTCTCGGCACACTGTTTTCTGTGTTTATCTCGCTCTTGGTCGCGACATGGTCTTCGAAGCGAATCAAACGAAGACTGCACACCCTGCTAGAAGCCGCCAACCAAGTAGCCGCTGGTCACCTTAAGCAAGGTGCATCAACGCTACAATTAGATTCTGATAAAAATACCCAAGACGAAGTCGCTCAGCTCGCTCGAAGCTTCCAAGAAATGGCGACGAACTTAGTACAAAGTGACCTTGAAATGAGGGAAAAAAATCACGCTTTGATCGTTGAGCGAACCAAAGCAGAAGCGGCCGTAAAAGCGAAAGGTGAATTTCTTTCCACCATGAGTCACGAGATTCGGACACCAATGAATGGCGTATTGGGGATCTCTCAGATCATAGCAAGCCAAACCCAAGAGCCAGACACCAAAGAGAACATCAACCTCATTCTCGATTCTGGCCACCACTTAATGACGATACTCAACGACATTCTAGACTTCTCGAAAGTTGAGGAAAACAAACTCGAGCTAGACATTGCACCCTTTAACTTTGTCCAAGTAATGCAACCAGTGTGCAGCGCCCTCAAGCCCTTGGCTGATGAAAAAGGGATTCGTCTATTAATCGAAAACAACATACCGAAAAACACCCAACTTATTGGTGACTGTGCAAGACTACGCCAAATCATGTTCAACTTGGGTGGCAATGCGACAAAATTCACTAAAGAGGGACATGTCGCCATTCAAGCCGATCTCAACCGAGCAAACAATCAGCTAACTCTTACAGTAACGGATACAGGGATTGGCATTCCCAAAGAGAAACACGAACAAGTCTTTAATTCGTTTGAGCAAGCAGACACTTCGACAACAAGAAAATTCGGCGGTACGGGGCTTGGCTTAGCGATCGTAAAAAACCTTGTTAATCTCATGAACGGAGAAATCACACTAACGAGCGCGGTTGGGCTTGGAACGAAATTCCAAATAACACTGCCTATCGCATGGCAAGAAAGTAAAACAACCAACACCATCACGCCCGCAACCAATACAGAAGACCTGACTTGTGATTCGTTAAGTATTTTATTGGTGGAAGACAACCGAATTAACGCGATCGTGGCACAAGGTTTCTGCGAAAAGCTTGGTCACCATGTTGAACACGCAGAGAACGGTAAACTGGCCATTGAGCGCCTCAAAACCACTCAGTATGACCTGATTTTGATGGACAACCACATGCCTGAGATGAATGGCGTCGAGACAACCCATTACATTCGCGAGAAGCTCAAGCTCGGCACCTTAATATTCGCCTACACCGCCGATGTGTTCCGCGAAGCACATGACAACTTTATTCACGCGGGCGTCGACCATGTTCTTACCAAGCCTCTGCAACAAGAGAGCTTCTTTGATGCCCTACAACAGTTTTCGAGTAGACTGCCTAAACAAACAGGTTCCGCCGAAAGCGCGAGCCATAGTGAAAACATCGTCGAACTTCACCGTAAGCCTATTGAGACATTAAGATTAACGGAAGAAGAGATTAGCCATTCAGAAGTGATACACATACTTAAAGACGACGCAGAAGGCTTCAGTTTGCTTATCGATTCAACCATTATTGAGTTTGAACAATCGGTTGATCGCGTCATCCAATACTATTTAGCGAAAGAACTAGAGCCACTATGCCGTACCCTACACTCCATTAAGGGGATGTCGCTGAACCTAGGCTTGAATATGCTTTCTAAACAAGCGCTTGAGTTAGAGGTTCAGGCAAAAAATCAACAACTGCCCGATATTGAACTGCTACAAAAACTCCTCAACCGACTGATGGTAAATATCCATCAAGCTCAAAGGATGAAAAATGCCACTGCATCAAAGTACCAGAATCAAGTAAACGATAAGGCTTAGCAAAATTTCAACCAAAAAAAAGCGCAAGGTATCAACACCTTGCGCTTTTCGATCTTATGTCGCTCGAGTCGCCTTCTAACGGCTTAACGGTCTAACAAAGCCGTAATTTTCAGTATCTCTTCTTCGACATCAATGCCGTTGTATTGCGGAGCAATCGAAAGATCTTGAATACTCACGGTTTCTACCGATTGTTTTTCATTGAGTTGAGCAACTAACTCTCCTTTCGGTGAGTAGACTCTGCTTCCACCGCAATAAGTCGCGGTAAAGGCATCAACCACATCTTGTCCAACCCGATTACACGTTAGGATGTGGCAACCCTCTTCTAACGCCCTTGTTTGAGCAATAGCAAAGCTATGATGCCCGCCGAAGTTGGCAGGGTGAAGAATAACGTCAACCGACTGATACTTTCTCATGATCTCCGGGAACCAGATATCGAAGCAAATCGCGACACCAAACTTAAACCCTTTGTGCTCAAAAGTAAGGAGCTCCCTCCCTCTAGAAAAGTACGCTTTATCAAACTTCGTTTGGCTGACTTTTCTATACTTATGTCGTAAGCCAGAAGCATCGACAACTACCACACTGTTGTAATACTCGCCTAGCTCTTCCTCTGCAATACCCGCAACAATCAAGGTGTGATGCTTCGCTGCTAGCTGAGTTAATGAATCAATAGTCGTACTGTCATTGAAGTCTTCGGCCAGTTCATGAATATCTTCCGCATCGTTAAAAATATATCCAGTAGTGAACAGTTCAGGCAGTAAAGTAATATCACCGACTGAAGACTCCGCTTCTAAAAGGTCAGAGACCGAATCAATATTCTTTTGTTTGTTTTTATATTCAACTTCAAGCTGAATAAGGGTGATGCTGACATTATTCAAAATCGAATCCTTGCTGGGTAATGCTTCAAACTTGAAACTAAGAACGGAAAAATAAAACAATCCATTATCGCTTTCTTATTCGAATAGCAAAGGTTGAAGCAAGCGCACAGTCTTGTACGCACTTCAAAACTGCCTAGGGCGTTAACTTAGGCTCAGGTAAAACCGCGGGCGTGCTATCCATATAAGTTAAGAAGTTTTCCCACACCTCATGTGTGCGTTGCTTGGTTAACTTAGTTTTGCATGAGAGCGCCATCAGCCCTCGAATTGAGCCATCTCGCCATTGGGTATACACAGAGTCGCAATGCGCCGTCATGTAAGCTTGCCAAGTCTCTTGAGCACTCTTAATTGACTTTACCAACTCTGCGTCATGCGCGTTGTGTTCAAAGCTAGCCTCAAGATACTTGTCTAGCTCTGTTTGTACAGATTCAAGTTCAATAGAAGCACAGTGATTGATCTCTAAAGTGTTCATCGCATTGTCGCAGTCGACCATACGTTCGTCTGCAAATACAAAACATGAGAAATAAGCCAATGCGAACACGGATAGCACTCTTTTCATAAAAACCCTTAATACGGTCGTCAGTACATTTGACGATGATATATTCCTATTAATTAAAACACAGTTTATTGCTTAATGTTTCCTCGATTCGCACACCAAATAACAGCATATTTTATGGGGTTATAAATATTTATTATTCGTATGAATACTGTAAAATAACGTAAACTTTACTGAGAAAAATCGAGATAACATCAAGATTTTTCTGGTAAAAAATCAAAACACATTATCTTTATCAATAATTCATGCGCGCATTCACAATATTTATTATTGCTATTGCTACGTAATCGTTAAATTTATAAATTAAATTGATTGCTCACACCAATCGGTCATGCTCTTCTTCATATGGATATTAAGTATCAACACTTTGCCAAGACTTCGTTCTTCTTTGCCATTTCTTTCTTTTTTTCCATGGCACTGCTCATTCCCTTTACGCCATCTCACTACCAAACATTAACCGAAGACTCATCAAAGTTAGTCGAAACAAGGCTGGAAGGAATCCAATCAAGGTTTGACCGTTTTCTATCTGAAACTCAACCTGATCAATCCTGCGACATGATAGTGAGGCAACTTAGACAAAATGTTTTTGAAGCCGATTGGGTAAAAGAAGCAGCCGTATTCAATAAACAGAATCGATTTTACTGTTCAACGACTGATGGGGATGTTTCGTTTCGCCTGTACAGCACCATCAGACAACGCCTTAATGACGATCCGAATTTAACGACGCTGTCGTATTCCAACTCGGCCATCACCCAAGTTCAGTCCATCATGCTCATTTTCTCAAACCAAGACGATGCTGGTGTGAGCCTAATGATTCCCCCACACTTCATCTATGACATTGTAGAGACAAGCCTCAATAGCCATGGAATTAACGCTAAGGTCGAAGTAATAAAAAGGGATATCCACCCTTCCGACCCTGGTTCACACTTTGCCAAGGTACGCATACAGTCAGACACCTACCCACTGACCATTACCTCGTATATTGGGTATGAATTTTACCTACACTTTATGGTGAGCCATTTATGGTTCGGCTTTCTTGTTGCCGGAATCACGACCATTTGTGTCCTTTCTATCAAGCACAAAAAACAGAGCCAACGCAGCTTAGAATATTCACTGTCTAGTGCATTAAAAAACAACCATCTACATGTTCATATGCAGCCTATCGTGAACCAACAAACCACTGAAATTGTTGGATGTGAATCGCTTTTGAGGTGGAACGACCCGATTGAAGGCAACGTCTCCCCTGCTATTTTCATTCCGCTTGCTGAAAGCTTAGGGTTGATTGAAGAGTTGACTTATTTTGTGCTGCGTGAAGTATTAACTACCTTAAAAAGCAACCAAGATGTATTTGAATCCAAGTACATCAGCGTCAATATCAGCCGCAACGTAGTATCCAACAGTAACTTCTCTCACAAAGTGATTAGCATCTTCAAAAGACACCCTGAGATTCTCAAGCAGGTGGTATTTGAAGTAACAGAAGATGGTGAGTGTTCTGATGCCGATATGGTCAAAATTAGAGACAACCTAACCAAGCTATCGAATATGGGCGTAAGAGTTGCGATTGATGATTTTGGTACAGGCTACGCAGGGTTAGATTTCGTAAGACAGTTCCCTTTTAGCATTCTCAAAATAGATCGTGTATTCGTTAAAAACATATCCGACGAATCCAGCTTTGGTATCCCTTTGTTAGAGTCTATGCTGCAACTATCACGCACGCTCGGCATGCAAGTCATCGTTGAAGGTGTCGAGTACGAATCACAAGTGAAAGTCTTGTCTAAACTAGGTGTCGACTATATCCAAGGTTTCTATTTCTATAAGCCAATGCCAATAAGCCTAACCATCAGCCTACTCAAGCAACAGTATTTTGAGTCCGATAACGCTGAGGTACAAACCAACCAGAAACGCCCTGTTACATAAGGCACTGAAAAACCGCGAAAGAAAACTCGAAGACCATGGGTCTCCTTTGATGAATATTTAACGTCATCGCATCTTGAATGCATTAAAGGAATAGCATGGAAAAGACACTTCAAACCAAACTGGCGACCAGCCTACTACTGCTAAGAATTGGCATTTTTATCGTTTTCTTGTTCTGGGGCTTGGATAAGATCCTTGTCCCTGAGCACGCGACAAAAGTACTGTCCGGTTTTTACGGCATCAACATCTCGGACAACGCGATAATGGCTATGGGTGTTGCTCAGCTCGGATTTCTAGGCGCATTCGTCGTGGGCATGTGGAAGAAGTACACCTACGGTGCGATTTTAGTCCTGCACGCAGGTTCCACCTTCGCCTCTTTTGGAAAATACATGGACCCGTTCAATAACCTACTGTTTTTGCCTCTTGGCCAATGCTCGCAGCCTGTATCGCACTCTTCTTACTTCGCGACTACGACACTTACAGCGTTTCCAACTAACACAAAGGGCGCCTATTAGTGGCGCCCTGTTTGACATCTTGATGTGGCCTGATTGCTCGTCTTACTGTCGACGACCGATATAAAGGGAAAGGTTTTGGTGAATGGCTATTTATCGACGCACTCAGGAAACTATTGGCAATTAACGATAGTGTTGCATTTCCAGTTGTTATCGTTAATGCCAAAGGCGGCACAAAGCATTTCTATGAACACTATGGCTTTCAAGCATTACAAGACACTGAAAACAAACTCTTCATCACGATTACAGATGTAAGAGCAAGCATAGGTTAGTTAAACCGCTAGCCTTTAGTGAACAACGCGACGCAGAAGCCTCAGTAAGCCGCCTTAAATGCATTACGATGGAAATGCTTCACCACGTGCACCTAACTTTTAACACCAAGCAAGATTGTACACTCTGAACGTCCTAGACCGTAAAAACTGGAACAAAGAAAACCATATTCAGAAATGTGGTTAGTGAGCTCTTTATTTACAGCTTCATACTCATCTAGCTCTGTCCCTCCATGAGCAAGATAAACTCCACCCACTATCACTCCAAGCGCCTGAGCTGCCATAAAATCTAGAGCGGAGCTCTTACGATTAAAAGCAAATAGGAAATCAGAAGATTGATTGAGGTTTCTAATATCAGCAATATCGATATTATTCGGCATTTCATCTGAGAAAAGCTTACCAACTAAATTCAGAACAACATCATGGATTGCAGCTAAATCATTTGAAGGGTTTTCAAAATTAACCAACTCAAGCGCTTTACCTGCGCATGCTTGAATTAACGTTTTACTTTGTTCTGGGTACAGTCCAGAAACGAAAAGCGCATCAAAATTAGAATCCTGCGATGAAAAGTCCAAGATATCTTCAAGTGGGATGAAAACACCATTTGGCACAGAGTCCAACTCAGGAAGAGAAATGGCTAGCTGCAATTCATCCATATCGATTTCAATTGGTTCAAACATGATGTTCCCTATTTTAGGTGATTTTCAGAACGCCTTGCTAAGATGTGCACAACGCAACATCTTAGCCTCCGCATATTATCTTAAACACATAAACCGACGCATAGTAAAAATACCGCACGTTACGAATCACTCTTAAGCAACTTGTTATACCGCTTGGCTAAGGCTAAAATGACCAAAATAAAGACCATTTAAGAGACCGATTGTATGACCACTAGAATTTTAGCCGATGTTGCTGCAAGCATTACTGAGTTGAAGGCTAACCCTATGAAAGTTGCGACTAGTGCTTACGGTGAACCTGTTGCTGTATTAAACCGAAATGAGCCAGCATTTTATTGTGTACCTGCCGAAGCGTACGAAATGATGATGGACAGACTCGAAGATCTCGAACTACTGGCTATCGCTAAAGAGCGTGAATCTGAAGAGAGCATTTCGGTAAACATTGATGACCTATAAACTCGACTTTAAAAAGAGCGCACTCAAGGAGTGGAAAAAGCTTGGCTCTACTCTACAACAACAATTTAAGAAAAAGCTAATCGAGCGTTTAGATAACCCACATGTTCCAGCTTCAAAGCTTTCTGGAGCTGACAACATGTATAAAATTAAGTTGCGTCAATCGGGCTACCGTCTCGTCTACAAAGTTGAAGACGATGTCATCATCGTAACCGTCTTAGCAGTAGGAAAACGCGAACGTAACGATGTTTACCGTAAAGCGATGAAAAGGTTAGATGATTGATTGAGGTATGACGCCCAATTTAGGGGTGAAAAACGCTTGCCATACTGTGAGCGAAGCGAAACCGCCAAGCGTTACGAATCCCTCTAAAATGCTTTGTATATGCACGTCGTAAACATCACACTCCCATACCTGGAATGGAACAACCCTAGATTTCAAATTAACAAAAGCTTACATTGACCACATTTATTGCTTGAGTAGGAATTCTAGACTAATGAAAATGCTGAGGTTACTACAACAATCTATTGCTATGTTTTGGCTCATGTTGATACTAAGTTTTGTAGTCAACTATTCAGGCGTTCACAATGAAATCGCTTTTACAATTTTAGGTGCATCTCTTTTCATATCTGCGGTCATTACTTGGCTATTGCCCCTCATAATCGTACTAGCTAACAGTGAAGTTCAGAGAAAAGGGATTATCCTATTTCTCTCGTTAGGCATCCCCGTCTTCGGTGGAATAATTAGCTATTTGATTCTAACTAAGCAGGTAAGAACGACGACAGTGTAAGGGCGAATCACTCTTAAATTCTTTGTTAGTTGTTGTTTACCAACGCTATTTATTCTCTACGTATACGTCTACATCACTTTGGTTCGATACTACGGATGAGGGATATACGGTACTTGGAATTCCAATGACAATTTCACCCGCATTACGCCATGAAATATCAATGACCTCATCAGAGTTATACACTGACTCGTAGATAAGTTCGTACCTAGTCACAGTTACATCTGGTTGAAGCCACACTTGCATTATATTGTCACTGTCTGGGCACTGCGAAAACTTTGCATGGATTGCTCGTTTTCCCTCTGGGCTAAATACTTTATCGCTTTCCCCAGTTAAGCACCCTTCTGGACGCTCAACAACAGTGCGTTGCTTGTCGACTCCTAGGCTAGCGGATACAGACAGATAAACAGTGGAAATACCGATAACAGCTAATACATGGATAATCACTAGATAAACTTTTTTCCACATTTTGTATATTCCCAATATTCTTGTTTATTCGTATTCAAATGCAACTAACGAATGACATGGATTCCCCCTACCGAGGATATGCCACACTTATGTGGTACTTAAATGCATCGGAGGCACCATGTCTGATTATTCTTATTTCTGCGGTATCGACCTAGCTAAAAACCACTTTAGTCTTCATGCCGTAGACCAAAATGGTAAGGTCATACTTCATAAGTCGGTAACTCGCTCTAAACTACTGACTACAATAGCAAATATGCCACTCATGCGTATAGGCGTTGAAGCGTGTGGTGGTGCACATTATTGGGCAAGAACACTCAATAAACTGGGTCACGACGCCCGTATTATGGCCGTTAAATACGTAGTTCCTTATCGAACTAAGGGAAAGAACGACCTTAATGATGCTGTTGCCATATGCGAAGCTGTTCAGCGGCCATCAACTCGCTTTGTGCCCGTAAAATCCCCCGAGCAACAAGCCATCCTATCGGTACATAGAATGAGAGAGCATTGGGTTCGTGAACGCACCGCGCTTATGAATCGCATGCGTGCCCTGCTTTCTGAATTCGGGTTGATCATTCCTGTTGGCCGCTCTTCGTTAATGAAACACGTTCCCTTAATGCTCGAAGATGCAGAAAATGAACTGCCACACCTCGCAAGAACGGTGATAGCCGATGCTTATCACCACCTTGACGAACTCAATCAACGTATCGCCGATACTGAGCAAGTCTTCGATTCTTTTGCTAAGGTCAGCACTAATGTTCAACGAGTGATGAAGGTTCGGGGCATTGGTCCTCAGACCGCGACTGCGATACTCGCTTCGATAGGCAATGGTTCTCAATTTGATAAAAGCCGTGATTTCTCTGCTTGGCTAGGACTAGTACCAAAGCAATATTCCACAGGAGGAAAACCTCGGTTAGGTCGGATAACCAAACACGGCGACAAATACTTACGAACACTATTAGTTCACGGCGCAAGGACCGTGATTGCCAACCTTGGCGACAAGCAAGATAAGTTAAATCAGTGGTGCAGAGGCGTTCTGGAACGAAGAGGAATGAACCGAGCAATAGTGGCACTTGCCGCGAAGAACGCACGAATTATATGGTCGCTTTTACACAATCAAACAGAATATGAAAACTATGCTGCTTAAGTAAAACCTTAAGCAGCATAAAGAGTTAAACCCACCGGGTCATTGCAGACGCTAATGATGGAGATAGGTTAAGACCACTTGCGGAGAGCCTGTTAATGCGGCGGACACACTAGATGTCATCTAACGAATAAGGCACCGCAGTCGCGCAAGTCATCAGGGCCACGACGTATGCGAATCGTCGACAAGTAGGCCGAATGTAGAGCGGCAGTCCAAAACCCATCAACATAAGTTTAGTGGATGTTTGACAACCTGGGGGGAATCCATGTAGCCGAATTAAGTGGTGAACAACGCGACCACCCAACCTTAAACCTTGCCACATTTAGCACTGAAGCAGACTTAAACTGAAATTGCCAAGCGTTGAGAATCCGTCTTAAATGCTTGTTAGCTTTTTTCTCTAATTCCTTGCGCAGAAATCGCTCTTTTACAAGTATCTACAATACCATCTTTACTTTCTGTTTTTAGAGTGTCGTCATTTAAAATGATAATTTTCTGTTCTGCGTTTAATAAACCAGAATTAACAAGTGTTTTCTCAATAATATGTAACTTACTTTGAGTCTCTGGATTTTTAGGGACAATATCGAAATGCTCAATATTAGTATTAAGAACACTACCATCTTTTAACCAAGTGCCTTCAACATATAGATCAAACTCTATTAATTCATCACCTTCTGCCTGTAAGGTCAGCGAATTAGCAACTCCCGTAGATTTTCCATTTGGAGCATATATACTAACTGCATCAAGCCAAGATACTGGCAACGTGACACCGCATGACCAAGCCCCAATTATTTGAGAAGGTGCGGCTGAAACACCAGATGATAGTAATCCGATAGTTAAAACCGATAACAACCTTAAAAACATCATACAATTTCCTTATCCTGAATTTACTCCAACATTCGACGCTATCCCCGAAAAGCTAACAGCTATATTAGACAGAATAATTCTGCATTTTGTCCCTGAAACAATTCTGTCTAGTTTCCAAGGCACGCTGCACTAGGTCCAATAATCCATTTAATAACATAATCTTACCTACTTATCTCCGTATCAAACATGATGAAAAGCAGAAATTTTCCATATAGTTTCAGCAAAATGCAGAAAACAGCTCAGTGTGTGAGTGAGTCGTTACCTTATTCGGTGATTTACTGACCAAATCCTAGGCAGTTTTGACCTAAGTCTTTGAGTTGGATGATGAGTAAACCGCAGTTCAGGCAATGAATTGTCACGTATTGGGGGCTATACATTCAAACAAAAACGCCGAGATAATTGTCGGCGTTTTTGCTATAGGTATGGAAAAGTGAGAAGTAGTAACTACTTCGCCATGGTACTCAAAAACTCGGCTTCGAACTCTTCATCGGCTTCTCGGGTTAAGCACTCCACCAGCCAATCGATGCTTTCATTATCGAGCTTACTGTTCACCACAAAAGCTTGCTTCACACCGAATTCGCCAAGTTTGGCCGAACCGTAGTTCTTGAACGATTTATTGCCGTGGTAATGGAGTGATTTGATCGCTTCTGCGTTAGGTTCTGGTAAGGCATCAAGGGTATTTGCAAGCTGAATCACCAACTCCATTGGGTTCTTGGATGAAGAGATTCGGTACAGAAAGCCGCCCTCCACTCTTTGGCGAACCCAGTAATCAAAACCACTGCAATCCATCACTTTGTCACTGACCAGTGCCGCTTCGCTGCGATAGCCACACGGTTCAACCACCACAGGGGTGTGTTTGAATTCTGGCTGGCCTGATGCAGCATCGGTATGAGGTAAGATCAGGTCACACGGTTTACTGTCTTTGGCGGTTGGGGCATTCCAGTGAATTGGCATGAAGACTTGTTCACGGCGCATCTCTTTGGTCACTACTAAGCGCGCTTGGCATTCCCCTTGTGCGCTGCGCACCTTCACTACTGGATTAATCGTGTCGTGGTTGAATGCATCTAGCCCAAATTCATCTAAACCAAGCTCAGCAACCGTATCTGGGTGCATAGCGACAAACGGTTCTGGGGTATGCTCACCTAAGCCAGCAGCCAAGCCTGTGCGGCTCATGGTATGCCATTGATCTCGGATTCGACCTGTATTCATGATTAGTGGGAATTCAAGACTGGTATCAGCGACAGGCTTGTCATGCTCAACCGAGATAAACTGCGCTTTGCCTGATTCGGTAAAGAACTCGCCATTGGTGAACATGCGCTGCTCAATGATATCTGGCTGATATTCAAGCACTGGCCACTGCTGTGGAGTAAGTTCACCATAGCCTTTTTCATCCAGCTGTGTGAGCCCGATTAAGCATAAGTCACGCGCTTTACCTGTTTCATTATCGAGCGAAGTCATCTCGCAATACTCTTTGAAGATCTCACCTTCGTGGCGATACTCAAACTGCTCGTTGAATCCCATTTTTTGTGCCACTTCTTTTAATATCCACCAATCGGGTTTTGCCTCTCCAGGGCTTGGCAATATTCGGCGTTGGCGCGAGATTCGACGCTCAGAGTTGGTTACGGTTCCTGACTTTTCGCTCCACCCTTGTGCAGGTAACACAATATCGGCCAAGCGCGTGGTTTCAGTATCGGCAATACAGTCAGACACCACCACAAATGGGCACTTCTCCAGTGCACTTTTAATTTTTTCGCTATCAGGCAGGCTCACAACAGGGTTAGTAGCCATGATCCACACCGCTTTTATCTTACCTTCATTCATGGCATCAAACAGGTCGATCGCTTTTAAACCGGCATGAGTGGCTAGGCTGTCAGTTTGCCAAAACTCACTGACGGTTTGGTGTGATTGTGGATCACCAAACTCGAAGTGCGCCGCTAAGGTATTGGCTAAACCACCCACCTCACGCCCACCCATCGCGTTCGGCTGACCCGTCACAGAGAATGGCCCCATACCCGGCTTACCGATTTTCGCGGTGGCTAAATGGCAGTTGATAATAGCATTCACCTTGTCACACCCTTGGGTAGATTGGTTTACACCTTGGGAGTAAATGGTCAGCACCTTCTCGTTAGATGCAAACAGCTCATAGAACTGTTTTAGCTGTTGCTCTGTTAAGCCTGTGATCTCAGGAACACTTTTGTCACCCCAGCCTGATTCAGTATAGCGATATTGAGTTGCAGATCGAATCGTTTCAGTAAAGCCTTGGGTGTGTTTTTCAATGTAATCAGCATCGAGTTTGTCGTTGTCATCTAAGTAGGCTAGCAAACCATTGAACAGCGCTACGTCTGAGCCAGACTCCAATGCCAAATGTATATCAGCAATTTCACAGGTGTCGGTGTAGCGCGGGTCAATGACGATCACTTTCAATGCAGGGTTGGCTTGTTTGGCAGCACGTAGGCGCTGAAAGAGAACAGGGTGACACCATGCTAGATTTGAACCTGTAATCACGACCAATTCGGCTTGCTCAAGATCTTCGTAACAAACTGGTACTGTGTCTGCGCCAAATGCACGCTTATGCCCGACCACAGTTGAAGCCATACACAGCCTTGAATTACTGTCGATATTGCCACTACCAATAAAGCCTTTCATCAGTTTATTGGCAACGTAATAGTCTTCGGTAAGCAGCTGGCCAGAAACATAGAAGGCAACTGAATCGGCCCCAAATTCTGCGATCGTTTGGTTAAATTTATCTGCGACCGACTGAGTGGCGCTGCTCCAATCCAGTTCTTGTTTTTGCTCATCCTGAATATAAGCAGGCTGTGTAAGACGACCTAAGGGCGTAACGGTATCACCGAGCGCAATCCCTTTAGTGCATAGCTTTCCATAGTTTGATGGATGATCTTTATCACCACGTACTTCTAGCTTTCCTAGCGATGTTGGTCTCGCTTCTATTCCACACCCCACACCACAATAAGCACAGGTCGATTTTATCCAGCCGTTGTTTGAATCGGTCATCCGTTTCTCGCTCAATTATCCATAATTGTAATAACTCAAACCAAGCAAATAACACGCCACTTAACACCAGTCGACGGAATTGAAATATTTTGCAATAAAAACAATTAGTTAGATAAAGAAAAAACAGAGACAATCGAAGAAATGGAATTCAACCAAGAGAAAAACTTAACTTTTGCACCATCTTGCAGAAAGTTGCACCACAAACGCTCATTTATATAAATCTAACAAAAATTTTACATACCACTTTAGGGGTAATTGCGTATCACAGTGAAAATTTAAATTGTTGAAAAATATACATTATATTTTATTTCAACGAACAACCTTCGATCTGGCACCCTCCTTGCTCCACTAGAAACCAAGACTTAGAAAAAACATTTTTGTTTTTCTTTATGGTTATGAATTGAGTGGAATCTCAACCCGGTATTCATCTGCTAACGACTAGAAATTAGATGCGAGCGATGGTGATGCCGAGAATAAGGAATGGATTATGAGCAAGAAGAAAATCGTCGTTGTTGGTAACGGCATGGTTGGACACAAATTTATCGATAACATCTTACAATCAGAGAGTGATGAGTTTGATGTGATTACCTTTAGTGAAGAGCCAAGGCTGGCCTACGACCGTGTTCAGCTGACGGCTTACTTCAATGGTAAAAGCGCTGATGACCTGTCATTAACCAGTGAAGAATATTACCAAAGCAACAGCGTGAACTACTTGTTGAACCAAAAGGTTGCCAAGCTAGACACAGCGAATCAGCAAGTCATCACTGAAAGTGGTCACATTGAAAGCTACGACAAGCTGATCTTAGCAACGGGCTCTTTCCCTTTTGTTCCTCCTATTCCCGGTAACGACCAAGAACACTGTCACGTTTATCGTACTATCGAAGATTTAGACGCCATCGAACTTTCAAGCAAAGACAGTAAATCTGGCGTGGTCATTGGTGGTGGTCTACTTGGCTTAGAAGCCGCAAACGCAGTCAAAAACCTTGGCTTAAAAACCCACGTAGTTGAATTCGCACCTCGCCTAATGGCCGTTCAACTAGATGACGGTGGCGGTGCCCTACTGCGCAGAAAAATTGAAGACCTTGGGGTGCAGGTTCATACCGAGAAAGCGACCTCTGAAATAGTCGATGGAGAAAATGCTCGTTACCGCATGAACTTTGCCGATGGCACCCATTTAGAAACCGATATGATCGTATTCTCTGCAGGTATTCGCCCTCAAGATGAACTGGCAAGAAGCTCTGATGTCGAGATTGGCGAACGTGGCGGTATTGTTATCAACAATCACTGTCAGACCAACATCGATAACGTCTACGCCATTGGTGAATGTGCGCTTTGGGACAACAAGATCTTCGGCTTAGTCGCTCCTGGTTATTCCATGGCAAAAATCGCGGCTTCGCATATTGTCTCTGACGGCACTGACGAGTCTGAGTTCACTGGCGCAGACATGAGTACCAAACTCAAACTGCTTGGTGTCGATGTGGCCAGTATTGGTGAAGTACACGGCAAGACGGAAGGCGCTCAATCGTATACCTATAACGATGAAATCGAACAAGTTTATAAGCGCCTGATCATCTCGGCAGACGGTACAAAGATTGTCGGAGCAGTATTGGTTGGCGATGCAGAAGCTTATGGTTCACTGCTGCAAATCAAGCAAAACGATATGCCTCTTCCTGAAAACCCATCAGTGCTGATTCTACCAAACGTAGCCGACGATTCGGGCTCTGCTATGGGTGTTGAAGCACTACCAGACAGTGCTGTGATTTGTTCATGTTTTGATGTGACCAAAGGCGATATCAAAGACGCGGTATCTGCTGGTTGCACCACCATGGCCGCACTAAAAGAAACCACCAACGCTTCAACGGGTTGTGGCGGTTGTTCTGCCCTTGCTAAACAAGTACTTGATAGCGAACTGAGTAACCTAGGTGTGGAAGTCTCTAACGATATCTGTGAGCACTTCGCTTACTCTCGTCAAGAACTGACTGACATCATCCGTGTAAACAAAATCAAAACCTTCGATGAATTACTGGAATCTCACGGCAATGGATTGGGCTGTACTGTATGTAAACCAACAGTCGGTTCAATTCTGGCGTCCTACTGGAACGATTATATCCTCGAAGATCAACACATCGAGCTGCAAGACACCAACGACATCTACCTTGGCAACATGCAAAAAGACGGCACTTACTCTGTAGTTCCGCGTATTGCCGGCGGTGAAATCACACCAGACAAACTGATTGTACTTGGCGAAGTCGCTAAAGAGTTCGACCTCTATACCAAAATCACAGGCGGTCAACGTGTCGACTTGTTTGGCGCGCAACTTAACGAACTGCCAATCATCTGGAAAAAGCTAATCGATGCAGGTTTTGAAACTGGCCACGCCTACGGTAAATCGGTTCGTACCGTGAAGTCGTGTGTGGGTAGCACTTGGTGTCGATACGGTGTCGACGACAGTGTTGGTTTAGCGATTCGACTTGAGAACCGCTACAAAGGCTTACGTTCTCCACACAAGATCAAGTTTGCGGTTTCTGGATGTACTCGTGAATGTGCAGAAGCGCAATCGAAAGACATTGGCGTCATTGCAACCGACAAAGGTTGGAACCTGTACATCTGTGGCAACGGCGGTATGCGTCCTCGTCACGCTGACCTATTCGCCACTGATTTAGATGAAACCACACTGCTTAAATACATCGACCGTGTTTTGATGTTCTACACACGCACCGCAGATCGCCTACAACGTACATCGGTATGGATGGAGAACCTTGAAGGCGGCATTGAATACCTCAAACAAGTCGTGATTGAAGATAAGCTCAACGTTGCTGAAGAACTTGAAGCTGACATCGCCCTCAACATCGAGAAGTACCAGTGTGAGTGGAAGACCACCATTGAGAGCCCAGCGAAAATGAAACGCTTCCAACACTACATCAACAGCGCAGAAATGGACACTAGCCTTTCATTCATTAAAGAGCGCGAGCAACGTTTCCCTAAACCCGCGAAGCCATCTTTGGATTCCCAAAGAGACGAAAAACTGGTTAGCGCGGATCAAATCGAGATTATGGAAGTGTCGTAAACCCAATATCGATAGTCGACAGTGGCGCAGCCCAAGAAAACTGCTGTCGGCTATCACCCTAATTACATTGAATATTCGTTTTATGTTTCGACAAGGAGACTGTCATGGAAAATTGGACAACTGTCTGTTCTCAAGAAGACCTAACCCCGAATGCTGGTATCTGTGCAAAAGTCGCAGAGCATCAAGTCGCGATCTTTTACTGCACACGCAATGATAAGATCTACGGTCTTTCTAATTACGACCCAATTGGAAAAGCAAACGTAATGTCACGTGGTATCATCGGCTCTCTAAGCGGTGAACCTTATGTCGCATCACCCCTTTACAAGCAGCATTACCATCTGGAAACAGGGGCTTGTTTGGAAGAGCCGGAGCATCAACTCATTCGCTTTGAAGTGAGAAAACAAGGCTCAAATATTCAGGTTCTAGCACCACAAACGTTGGCAAGTTAATCACCCTCGTTTAGTCACCATACGTAATAGACAAGCACGTAATAAACAAGCTTTCGGTGACTCGGTTTCAATTTGAAAACATGCTTGGCTCTTGAACTAACCAGCGACGGGTTACTGGAGCTATGGAGTAAGCATGTGCAAATACTTTCCAGATTTAAAGGATTTAAACCATGGATAACACAAAATTCTCGCTGCTTTCATTTACAGGCAAGATGAAAATCTTACACCTGAGTTGGATGGCCTTTTTTATCACCTTTGTCGTGTGGTTCAACTTTGCCCCACTCTTGCAAATGGTAAAAACCACACTTGGTCTAACGACTGAAGAGATCAAAACACTCCTGATCCTCAACGTTGCCCTAACTATTCCAGCTCGCGTTGCAATTGGTATGCTAACCGACAGATACGGCCCTAAACTGGTCTACTCTTCGCTTCTCGCAATCTGTTCCATCCCTTGTTTTATGTTTGCGCTAGCAGACTCTTTCATTCAAGCGGCCATCGCTCGTTTCTTATTGGGCTTCATTGGCGCAGGTTTCGTTGTCGGTATTCGTCTTGTGTCTGAGTGGTTCCCACACAACGAATTAGGTACAGCAGAAGGCATTTACGGTGGTTGGGGTAACTTTGGTTCAGCTGCGGCGGCATTTACGCTTCCAACTCTCGCTCTAGCATTTGGTGGTGAAGACGGTTGGCGTTATGCCGTTGGTATCACGGGCGTTATGAGCTTAGCGTTCTCGTTTATCTTCTACAAAAACGTGTCAGACACGCCAAAAGGTTCGACTTACTTTAAACCGGCTCAAGTAACCGCAATGGAAGTGACATCAAAGGGTGACTTTTTCTTCCTACTCATTATGAAGATCCCGATGTACGCGGCACTGGCTCTGCTGGCTTGGAAATTGTCTCCATCAGGTATTGGCATGTTGTCAGACGTTGCGGTTTACGGTGTATATGCCGTACTTGCAGCCTTGTATGTTTACGAAGTATCACAAGTTTGGAAAGTGAATAAGAACGTATTCAAAGAAGAAGTACCTGAGATTCACCAATATAAATTCAAGCAAGTGGCTGTGCTTAACGTACTGTACTTCGCGACCTTTGGCTCTGAATTAGCGGTTGTTTCTATGTTGCCATTGTTCTTCTCAGACACCTTCGAGTTAACGCCTGTTCTGGCTGGTATGGTGGCTTCGGCTTATGCCTTTATGAACTTAATGTCTCGTCCGGGCGGTGGTTGGATTTCAGATAAATTCGGTCGTAAACCAACTCTGTTAATACTAACGATTGGTCTTGCTGCGGGTTACTTTACGATGGGGCAAGTAGATGGCACATGGCCGGTATGGTTAGCGGTTGTTGCAGCAATGGCATGTTCTTTCTTCGTGCAAGCTGGCGAAGGTGCAGTTTTCGCGACAGTGCCTCTAATTAAGCGTCGTATGACAGGTCAAATTGCCGGTATGACGGGCGCTTACGGTAACGTGGGTGCAGTGGTTTATCTTACTGTGCTGTCATTTGTTAGCTACCAAACCTTCTTCTTAGTGATTGCAGCAACAGCCGTACTTGGTTTTGTCACACTGCTATTCATGGAAGAACCAAATGGTCAAATTGCTGAGGTGAACGATGACGGTAGCGTTACGCTAATCAACGTCTCTAGCTAGTATCAGCATTGATATTATTGAATCGGGAGTAGTACCAAGGTGTTTCACCACTTTGGTACTGCGTTCAAAGGCTCTATGTTCACTAGAGCTTTTGTTCTTTCTCAGATGTTTTCTCAAGGAAGTGAGAATAAGACCCGCTAACAAGAAGGCCAGTTATGACGATTTCATTCAGCCAAGGGCAAGCTATTAAAGCAGAATCCAACAACCAACTTACCCTGAAGTTTGGCGGTTATTCGAATAAAGGTGTGCGTGATGAAAACCAAGACGCCATCATCGTTAAGTATCCTAAAACTCGCTCAGAGCAGGAACTCAAAGGTAGTGTTGCCTGCATCGCCGATGGTGCCAGTTGCAGTGAACATGGGCAAAAAGCCAGCCACACCAGCGTGATGCAGTTTATTGATGACTATTATGCGACGCCGAAAAGTTGGAGCATTCAACGTTCAGCCCAAAAAGTCCTAACCTCACTCAACTCTTGGCTTTTCAATTCCTCAGTTTCGAATATTCATCCTACTCAACAAGTTAACCATAACGCGCTCGTTTCCACCTTTAGCAGCGTGATATTGAAATCAAATACCGCCCACCTATTCCATGTTGGCGACAGCCGTATTTATCTATTGAGAGACGGTGAACTGCGTCAGCTTACGCGAGATCATACTCGTAAAAACATGGGGCAAAAACACTACCTAACCCGAGCACTAGGCATGGATAATCAGCTTAATGTTGACTATCAAACTCTAGCAATCAAAAAGAACGACCGCTTCATTCTCACTTCCGATGGTGTGCATGAATTTGTTTCTCCGAACACCTTCAGGGAACACATAGACAAACCCAATGTGGATTTCGAACATGCCGCGCAGAGCATCTGTAACACGGCTTTAAGCCATAACAGTTCAGACAACGTAAGCTGCTTGATTGTTGAAGTCACTCAATTACCCACGCCTTCATTAATCGAATTTCATGAAAAGCTCTCTAAACGCGCTATTCCACCAGCATTAAAGCTAGGCCAAAGTATCGATAACTTTATGGTGCTTGAAGTGCTGTACGCAGGTTCAAGAAGCCATGTGTATCGCGTAATGCAAAAAGGAACACAAACCGAATTCGTACTCAAGGTCCCCTCTGTTCAATACCATGATGATCCAACACAACTGACGGCTTTCTTTAACGAACAATGGGCTGGCATCTTGTTGAATAACAAGAAAGTAATGAAGGTCTACCCAACGCCAGAACATTCACACTTCCTATATCAAATTTGCGAATTGGTTGAAGGAGTCACGTTGAGACAGTGGATGTACGACAATCCCAACCCTTCTCTAGAACAAGTACGTGAGATACTCGACAAAATCACTCAAGGCGTTCGAGTGTTACAACGCGCAGACATGGTGCACAGAGATTTAAAACCTGAAAACATCATGATACAGCGCGATGGTGACATCAAAATCATCGACCTTGGTGCGGTATTAGTTCGGGGGATTGAGGAAGGAGAACAAACAGAGAAAGACTCAACACCACTCGGCGCTGTTAATTACATTGCACCAGAAACCATCAAGTACAACACGGCCACGACAAGCTCTGATCTGTTTTCTATTGCTGTCATCGGTTATGAAATGCTGACGGGCGAACTGCCCTATTCTGAAATGACCGTACAATCATTGGCGCAATCTCGTCACCATCAATGGGAATATCAACCGCTCACACAGAAGCGAACAGATCTGCCGGCTTGGATTGATTTGGTTTTGCAAAAAGCGTGTGCTGAATCGCCAAATGAGAGATATCAAGTGTTGGGCGATTTTGTTACTGACCTCTACACGCCAAACCAGAGCCTAATAAAGCACAAAGCCAAGCAACCTTTGATCAACCGAAACCCAATCCAGTTTTGGAAAGTGTTGGCTCTGTTGCTAGGCGTTGTGGCTATTGTAGAGTTAGGGCTGTTGTTGAACTTAAATTAACTATAAGCCCCAAGCTAACCGCGTTTAGCCTCGTTTGACTAAGCTTCTTGGCACCAATTCTATACCCGCTTGGTAGCGTTTAGCTGAAGCGTTCAAAGCAAGTGCAAACGCACTATCCGCAATAACTTCAAACTGCTGTGGCAGTGAATGAACTTTGAATGGTAAGAAGTCCAATAAGCGGTTATCACCAAAGGTCGCCAACTTCACTTGATTGATCAATTCTGGCTTTTCGACCATCACATCCAACACACCCTCTAACAAGGTGTAAGACATGGTGACAATCGCATCAGGGACGGTGCCTTTAGCAATCCACTCCTCAAACACTTCTCGACCGGATTCACGATCAAAGTGTTCTCCGTAACCGACAACGGTTGGCTTATTTTCTGTTAACCCTGTTTGTTGAGTATGTGCTTTATTTGCGGCTTCAAAACCCAACTGACGTTCGCGAGAAATGTTCAAATCAGGCAGTGCGCCTATCAAGCCAACGCTATGAATATTGTCATCAAGGATCGAATGCGTCAGTTCAAACGCCGCTTCAAAGTCTTCACTGATCACACAGGCAAAGTGTTCATCGTCTAGCGGACGGTCAATTGCGATGACTGGCGTACCCGAGTTTTGCAGCTTCAAGTAGAACTCATTGGCATCTGGCATGGAGCTCGCTACCAGCAAGGCATCAATACGACGACTCACCAAAGCTTCGGCTACTTTACGTTCGGTTTCAGCATCATCATCAGAGCAACCGATTAGGATTTGATAGCCCACTTTACGCGAGTTCTGCTCTATCAATTTTGCTAAACGCGCGTAACTGCTGTTTTCGAGATCCGGAATAATCAAACCAAATGAACGGCTATTACCAGCACGCAGCGACGAAGCAGCATGGTCTGGTCGGTAGTTATACTCTTCTACTACTGCCATGACTTTCTGTTGTGTCTTTTCACTGATTCTGTATTTCTGCGCCTTGCCATTAATCACATAGCTGGCTGTGGTTTTCGACACACCGGCTAGTTTGGCAATCTCATCTAGTGTCATATGGGTGACCTGTATTTTGTGCGTAGGATCATATAACCAATCTTCTGATCCTTGGATTAGTTGAATTATATGCTGAATCGATTCAGTATAAAAGCTGAAAGGATTCAGCAAAATCTGAAAAGTGACTTCAATCATCCTTTTGTATGGATTGAGCGTCATTTGTCGTGATTCAACTTCTCGTTGTTAACGAAACTAAAATTACGACACGCAGCAAAACTATTTTGATTATCAAAATCGGCTTTGCTGAATTTTTTTACACTGAATGCTGAACCGATTCAGCCAAGATAAAACAATGAGCAAGCAACGCGCAAATATTGCTCCAGACTGAATCGTAGCGATACACAAATTCTCAAGCGATACGCTAAAGAGGCACCATGCTTAAATTATCAAAATCTGACATCACTCTTGGTCAAACGGCCGATGACAAATTCAAAGCTATCCAGAACATTGCTGGCGACCTAACCGCGAAAGGCTTAGTGGATTCAGGCTACGTTGAAGGAATGCTGAACCGTGAAAACCAGAACTCTACGTTCCTAGGCAACGGTATTGCGATCCCTCACGGCACCACTGACACTCGTGACCTAGTAAAAGAGACAGGCGTTGCGGTACACCACTTCCCTGAAGGTATTGATTGGGCAGACGGCAACCGTGTTTACGTAGCGATTGGTATTGCAGCGAAATCAGACGAGCACTTAGGCATCCTTAAGCAGCTAACGAAAGTGCTAGCGGCAGACGGTGTTGAAGAGAAATTAAAGCAAGCGAAATCAGAAGACGAAATTATCGTCCTACTGAACGGCGAAGTTCAGCTTGAAGCTGACTTAGATGCTTCTTTGGTTCAATTACTGTTCCCAGCAAGCGATATGATTCAAATGTCTGCAGTTGCGGGCGGCCTACTTAAGAATACAGGCTGTACAGACAATGCATTCGTTGCTGACCTAGTAACAAAAACACCGACTCACCTAGGCCAAGGCTTGTGGTTGTTGGGTAGCGATAAAGGCGTAACTCGCACTGGCGTATCGTTTGTTTCTACCGCAAACCACTGCGAATTCGAAGGCACACCAGTTAAAGCATTGGTGGCATTTGCTGCTTGTAACAGCGCACACCAATCTATTCTGGCAAACCTAAGCAAAATGGTATTCGAAGGCAAACAGCAACAACTGTTAACTGCTGATGTTGCACAAGTGATTGGCCTTCTAAAAGGTGAAGCGGTTTCTTCAGCATCTCAAGACGATGACAACTGCGCAGTATTCAAAATCAAAAACGCACACGGCCTACACGCTCGCCCAGGCGCAATGCTGGTAGCAGAAGCGAAGAAATTCGAATCAACCATCCGCGTATCAAACCTAGACGGCGATGGAAAAGAAGTGAACGCGAAGAGCTTGATGAAAGTGATCGCACTTGGCGTGAAACACGGCCACCAGCTTCAGTTTGTTGCTGAAGGTGATGATGCAGCACAAGCACTTGAATCGATTGGCAAAGCGATCGCTTCAGGCCTTGGTGAAGGTTAAGGAGTCGATATGTCTGATAAACAAATCAAAGCCGTTACCGTTACGCTAAACCCAGCCCTAGACCTGACGGGTGCTATCGACGCACTGAATGTTGGCTCAGTTAGCCTAGTCAATAAAGGCTCTCTACATGCAGCAGGTAAAGGCGTAAACGTAGCAAAAGTGCTTTCAGAGCTTGGCGCTAAAGTGACCGTAACGGGTTTCCTTGGCCGCAATAACGAAGAAGCGTTCTGTCAACTGTTCGAACAGATGGGTGCAACTGACCGCTTCATTCGTGTTGATGGTGCTACTCGTATCAACGTAAAACTGGTTGAAAACAATAGCCAAGTAAGTGACATCAACTTCCCAGGTGTTCCTGTTGATGCTGATGCAATTAAAGCATTTGAAGAAACCTTATTAGAGCTTGCGAAAACGCACGATTACTTCGTGATTGCGGGCAGCTTGCCACAAGGCATCTCTCCTGAGCTTTGCGCTTCTTGGGTTCAACGCTTACACGATTTAGGTAAGAAGGTGCTGTTTGATAGCAGCCGTGACGCACTTAAAGCCGGCATCAATGCACAACCATGGTTAATCAAACCAAACGATGAAGAGCTGTCTCAGTTATTCAATGCCGAACTGACAACACGTGACCAATGCCTACACGCAGGCCAAGCCCTAAGTGAAAAAGGCATCGATAACATCGTGGTATCACTTGGCGCTGAAGGCGTGATGTGGCTTAACCAAGGTGAATGGCTACATGCTCAACCACCGCGTATGCAAGTGGTGAGCACAGTAGGCGCAGGTGACACCTTAGTTGCTGGCCTATGTTGGGGTCACATGCAACAAATGCCAAAACCAGAACTTATTAAATTCGCAACCGCCCTATCTGCGCTAGCAGTTTCACAGGTAGGTGTGGGCATCACCAGCCAACAAGAGCTGGATTCAGTACTACAAAATATCCAATTACAGTCGCTTAGTGCTCCAACTAGCCAGTTAGACGCAACCAAATAGGACAAAGGGTTTATTATGAATATTACCATTATCACAGCTTGCCCAAGTGGCGTAGCAAACAGCATCATCGCCGCAGGCTTGTTAGAGCAAGCGACAAAAGCACTGGGTTGGAACGCCGCTATTGAATGCCAATCAAGCGTGTTACCTGAATCTCCAGTTTCACAAGACGCTATCGACAGCAGCGACGTTGTAGTTATCGCAGCTAACACAAACGTTGATAAAACACGTTTCGTGGGCAAAAAAGTGTACCAAGCAGTTATCTCTGAGTGCACAGCAGATGCAAAAGCATTTCTAGAGAAAGCGGTAGCAGAAGCAACGGTACTAGAGGCTTCTCAAGTTGAAAGCACTGTTGAAGTGACAGGAACTTCTCCAGCGACAGGCAGCAAAAAGATCGTAGCGATTACGGCTTGTCCAACGGGTGTTGCACATACCTTTATGGCAGCTGAAGCGCTTGAAGCAGAAGGCAAACGCCTAGGTCACCAAATCAAAGTGGAAACTCGCGGCTCTGTAGGTGCGAAGAACCAACTGACAGACCAAGAAATCGCAGACGCTGATCTGGTTATCATCGCAGCCGACATCGACGTTCCACTGGATCGTTTTAACGGCAAAGCGCTATACAAAACAACGACAAGCCCTGCTTTGAAGAAAACAAAGCAAGAGATGGAAAAAGCGTTCGCAGAAGCTAAACCATACCAGCACACAGCCTCTTCAAATTCAGCGCCTGCTGATGAGAAGAAAGGCGTGTACAAGCACCTAATGACAGGTGTATCTCACATGCTTCCTGTAGTTGTTGCGGGTGGTTTGATCATCGCTCTTTCTTTCGTATTCGGTATCGAAGCGTTTAAAGAAGAAGGCACACTAGCTGCAGCACTGATGACTATCGGTGGTGGTTCTGCATTCGCACTGATGATTCCTGTTCTTGCTGGTTTCATTGCATTCTCGATTGCTGACCGTCCGGGTCTGGCTCCAGGTCTAATCGGCGGTATGCTGGCTAGCTCAACTGGCGCAGGTTTCCTAGGTGGTATCGCGGCGGGTTTCATTGCAGGTTACTCTGCTAAGTTCATTGCCGACAAAGTTCAACTCCCACAATCTATGGAAGCCCTCAAGCCAATCCTGATCATTCCATTTATCGCGAGTTTGTTTACTGGTCTTGTGATGGTTTACATCGTAGGTGGTCCTGTTTCTGGCGTGATGAGCGCGATGACGACTTTCCTAAACAACATGGGAACGTCTAACGCGATTCTTCTGGGTGTAATTCTAGGCGCAATGATGTGTTTCGACCTTGGTGGTCCTGTAAACAAAGCGGCTTATACATTCGGTGTTGGTCTACTGGCTTCGCAAACTTACGCACCAATGGCCGCTATCATGGCAGCAGGTATGGTTCCAGCTCTAGGTATGGGCCTTGCGACTTTCCTAGTGAAAGACAAGTTTGAAGCAGGCGAGCGTGAAGCAGGTAAAGCATCATTTGTTCTTGGCTTATGCTTCATCTCTGAAGGTGCGATTCCATTCGCAGCGAAAGATCCAATGCGTGTTATCCCAGCATGTATGGCAGGTGGCGCACTAACTGGCGCTCTATCAATGATGTTTGGTGCACAGCTAATGGCTCCACACGGCGGCTTGTTCGTACTACTGATTCCTGGCGCTATCTCTCCAGTGCTTATGTACCTAGTGGCGATTGCAGCAGGTACGCTAGTAACTGGCTTTGGTTACGCTGCACTTAAAAAGATGAGCGGCTCTAAAGTAACGGCAGAGGCTTAATCCCCCTACTCTGTTTAGCTCCAATAAAGCGACTTAATAAGCAAAGGCTCCTCAATTGAGGCTGTCTCTTATACACA
>NZ_MCZZ01000007.1 GCF_002875705.1 Vibrio sp. 10N.261.45.E2 | reverse complement strand
TTCAAATTTTTCTTTAGACATGGGGTGTCCCTCTAGGTACGGATTAGGTGGCTTAAAATAAGACCACGCAACCAAAAAAAATGGTTTTCTTTATTAAAGGAGAAGAAGCTTTAGACTGGTGCTAATACCCAGAGTCGAACTGGGGACCTCACCCTTACCAAGGGTGCGCTCTACCGACTGAGCTATATCAGCACACAAAATGAGTTGGAGCGTGCAGCGGGAATCGAACCCGCATCATCAGCTTGGAAGGCTGAGGTAATAGCCATTATACGATGCACGCAACACGTAACTCTGTTTGAGCTATTTAACCTTTAGAATATGGTGGAGAGGGACGGATTCGAACCATCGAAGGCAGTGCCAACAGATTTACAGTCTGCTCCCTTTGGCCACTCGGGAACCTCTCCAAATTTTGAGCTTTCTCTCGCTTGCCTTAAAGGAAGGGAGAAAGTGGTGCCGACTACCGGAATCGAACTGGTGACCTACTGATTACAAGTCAGTTGCTCTACCTACTGAGCTAAGTCGGCACAAGTGGGGCGCATTTTATTGAATGATTTTCCACCTTGCAATAGTAAATTGAAAAAAAGTTCAAAATTCTCTTACCAAACTCCTACATACGGCTATTTAGCTCAAGGTTTCCGTCTTTAAGCCGCATCTAGTACAGGAAGATATTTTATTTATCTATCGCTTGATGTATTTTCCATGCACTTGTTTTGTTATCCACTATAGAGTTTTGTATGAGCCCATTTATGTCATTTGACCGCGAACGTTGGTCTGAGCTAAGGAATTTAGTTCCGATGACACTTTCTGAGAGCGACTTAAAAGAGCTTCAAGGCATCAACGAAAAGCTCACGATGGAAGAAGCTGTAGAGATCTATCTACCGCTTTCTCGCCTGTTAAATCTCTATGTGGCTGCCAGACAAAACAGAAACTCAGTACTTCACGAATTTCTAGATAAGAAAGAGAAAGCGCCACCTTTTATCATCGGTATTGCGGGTAGTGTTGCCGTTGGTAAGAGTACAACGGCGCGTCTACTTAAAGCCCTACTCTCTCGTTGGGAAAACCATCCGAAGGTCGAGCTAGTGACAACAGATGGTTTCTTATACCCAAATGAGGTGTTGGAAGAGAAAGGCTTGATGAGTAAAAAAGGCTTCCCAGAGTCTTACGACATCAAGCGTTTGGTTAACTTTGTCTCGGATGTAAAGGCATGCAAACGAAATGTCACAGCACCGGTATACTCGCACCTAACTTACAACATTACTGATGATGTTAAATGTGTAGACCTACCCGATGTGCTTATTATTGAAGGGCTTAATGTCTTACAGAGTGGCATGAACTATCCACACGAACCACATCGTGTATTTATTTCAGACTTCCTTGATTTTTCACTCTATGTTGATGCTGATAGTCAGCAGATTAAAGAGTGGTACATCAACCGCTTTATGAAATTCCGCGATGGCGCGTTTACTAAGCCTGGCTCGTACTTTAGTCATTACACTAAATTATCGAACCAAGCCGCGCTGGATAAAGCGGAAGGTATCTGGAGTTCAATTAATGGCTTGAACTTAGAACAGAATATTCTTCCGACACGAGAAAGGGCTCACTTGATTCTACGCAAAGGCGCAGATCATATGGTTGAAGAAGTGTTACTCAGAAAATAGTAACGCTTTAATCCCCTTTTCTTAGCGATATTTCGCCACCAATATAACTCTCGATGCCATTCTCGGTTTTGAGTAACACAGCCCCCAGTTCATCGATGCCTTGAACAACACCTTCAATTTCTCTAGGTCCAATAATCAACCTAACATTGCGACCTAAGAAATTATCTAAGCGGTTCCAACGCTCTACAAAATTGGACATCCCTTTCAGTTCATAATCCACAAGAGAGTTGTCCCAAGCATTGATCAGAGCCTGCGCTAATTGGTTACGATCAGGCACCTTTCCTTCACACACTTCTTTAAGAGACGTCCACGGTTGGTCGATACCTGATGTTGTTGGATCCATAGATAGGTTTAGTCCTAAACCAATCACAATATGCGCAGCGCCGCCAGACTGCCCTGACAACTCGACTAAGATACCGGCAAGCTTCTTGTCATTGTGGTAAAGGTCGTTCGGCCATTTAAGCTTTACACCTTCTACGCCCATCTCTTCCAAAGCTTCAACAACAGCCACACCAACCACAAGGCTTAAGCCCATCGCGGCAGCCATCCCTGCGTCGAGTCTCCAATACATAGAAAGATAGAGGTTTGCACCGAATGGCGATACCCACTCTCGTCCACGTCGCCCGCGTCCCGCTGCTTGATATTCAGCAATGCAGACCGAGCCCGATTCGAGGGTGTTAGTACGCTCTAATAGATGCTGGTTTGTAGAGCCTATGATTGGAATCAGCTCAAGAGAAGCATCACGACTAACTGCAGACAATTTTTCTTGGTCAAGCATGTCTAACTGGTTAGCTAGCTTGTAGCCCTTACCTTGCACTCGATAGATATCCAAGCCCCACTCTTGAATTCCTTTGATGTGCTTGCTGATAGCCGCGCGTGACACACCAATCATTTCACCTAGATCTTCACCTGAATGAAACTCACCGTCAGCAAGGCATCTCAATAGTGCAAGCTTAGTACTGTGTTCTCTCATGCCAATGACTCCAAGGCCCTATCTAGGTTTGTTTCGCAATCTCGTCCCATAAAGCGGACTTCATGTTCCAATCGAATATCGAATTTGTTCAAGACGGACTGGCGCACTCGCTCTGCAAGTTTAAGGATATCCACAGCGGAGGCTTCATCATAATTGATGATAACCAATGCTTGGTTGGGGTGAACCTGTGCACCACCTTCTGTCACGCCCTTGAACTGACATTGATCAATCAGCCACCCAGCAGCGACTTTGATCATGTCATTACTCTCATAACCGACAATATTTGGGTATAGAGCTAGCAGGCGATCAAAATGATCTTTGGTGATCACGGGGTTTTTGAAAAAACTGCCCGCATTCCCTTGTACTCTTGGGTCTGGCAGCTTACTTGAGCGAATGGCACATACTTCATCAAATATGGTACGAGGAGAGAGAGTATCGACCGCTAGGCTTTTTAACGGACCATAGTGATTACATGGCTTCCACTCTTTCGGCAACGCTAAACCAATCGCAACAACAATCGCTTTATCGTAGAGAGCGTGTTTAAAAATAGAATCTCGGTAACCAAAGAGACACTCTTCTTTGCTTAATCGCTTAACTGTGTAAGTATCCAGGCACAAGATATCGACATACTCACATACGTCTCGCAGTTCAATACCATACGCACCAATATTCTGTATTGGAGCAGAACCTGAACAACCAGGAATCATTGCTAGATTTTCCAGACCACCCAGCCCTTTATCTACACTCCATTTAACTAAGCTTGGCCAATCCTCACCTCCACTAACATGTAGTAGATGATGGCTGTCCGTCTCAGTCAGCTCAATCCCGGTTAATTTATTCACAATGACCAAACCAGCGAAGTGCTCAGTAAAAAGCATATTACTGCCCTTACCCAGTATTAATTTAGGTAAAATTGACCATTTAGGGTCTTTGTAAAGCGAGATCAGTTCTTCGATAGTGGTGACTTCAACCAACGCATCACACGTCTGATCGATGGAAAAAGTATGAGTATTTTTTAAACTAGCATTGAGATGGAATTGCATGGCGATATTCAATTAACTTACACTGCGGTCATTCTACAGTAGATAAAGCAATGGCGCAGTGACTGAATGAACAATGTCATCATCACCCAATTAGACCCCGTTAAAGTTCCATTAGTAAAACGTTTCTATAAAGAACATTACCCAACGGGAAAAGCGAATAAGAGCGAACTGATCTATTCGTTATTGTTGGATAACGAACTGTGCGGTGTCATACGTTTTCGTACAATAGAAAATAATCGCTTACTTACCGGAATGGCGATATCAAAAGAACATCGTGGTAAGCAGTTAGGCTCCCAGCTTATGAATTACTGTGCGCAACATACACTGACGGAGGACGATTACTGCTTTGCTTACGCTCATCTCACTAACTTTTACTCGCGACACAAATTCATACAGGTAGACCCTAAAGAATTGCCAAATGGTTTAAGAGTTTTATACGAGCGCTATTCGAATAGCGGAAAAGATCTCATTCCTATGCATTATCAGCAAAATTGTTAGAGAATGCCTCGATTATCTAGTATTTGATGCTATCCCTTTGGTAAAATTAAAGGTTCGCAATTTTGCATATTTTTAAGGTAAAACAGTCAATATGATTGCCAGTAGGAATCCATTCATACAGTTGCCAACCATAGCGCAGAATCCTGACAAGTTTGAAGTACTACTATCAGCGCAAGAGTTTCGAACTCGTCTACTTGATGAGATATCTCGCGCAACGACTCGTATTAGTTTAGTCGCTTTGTACCTTGAAGATGATGAGGCTGGCCGTGAGATCCTAACTGCCTTATATGAAGCAAAGCAAAAGAATCCCGAACTAGACGTAAGCGTTTGTGTCGATTGGCACCGTGCGCAGCGTGGATTGATTGGCGCAGAGTCTTCTGAAGGCAATTCTGCCATGTATAAAGAGTTCGCAGATAAATATCAGCACTCTGTTCCTGTCTATGGCATTCCAGTTCGCGGCAAAGAAGTCTTTGGTGTATTGCACTTAAAAGGCTTTATCATTGATGACAGCGTGATATACAGCGGTGCAAGCCTTAACAATATCTACCTGAATTACCATGACCGCTATCGCTTTGATCGTTACCACGTTTTAAACAACGCAGCGCTTGCTGACTCTATGTTTAGTTACGTACACGAGCAGATGATCGCGGACAGTGCTGTTTTTGACTTGGCTGATAAAAATAAACCAATTACCAAAGAGCTCAAACCAGCGATTCGCCAGTTCCGTGCTTCACTAGCAAGATCTCAGTATCAATTCGATGGCCAAGAGGTATCCGCGGATCAAGTCGCTGTAACACCATTAGTTGGTATTGGTAAGAGACGTAACCGTCTAAACCAAGGGATCAATCAACTCGTTGCTCAAGCTAAAGATGAAATCTTTATCTGCACACCTTACTTCAACTTCCCACCTAGCCTAGCTAAAGAAGTGAAGAAAGCGCTTAAGCGTGGCGTAAAGGTCAGTATTGTTGTTGGTGATAAAACAGCGAATGATTTCTTTATCTCACCAGAAGAAGAGTTTAAAACAATTGGTGGTTTGCCATACCTTTATGAATTGAACTTGCGTCGTTTCGCTAAAGCTAATGAAGCTCATATTGCAAGCCGCAACCTCTCAATTCGACTTTGGCAACACGATACTAATAGCTTCCACCTAAAGGGGATTTGGGTAGATAAACGCTACATGTTACTAACAGGTAATAACCTAAACCCTCGCGCATGGAAGCTGGACCTCGAGAACGGTATCTTTATCCAAGATAACTACCACCACTTAACAGACAAGTTCCAGGTTGAAGTGGATAATATCCTTCAACACACTCAGCTTATCTGCACTTACAAACAGTTAGACAAGGTAGAGAGTTACCCGACCGAAGTTCAGAAGTTGATTCGCAAGATCACTCGCGTGAAAGCCGATAGAGTGCTCAAACAAATACTGTAGTCGATGTATTAGAATTATTATTTCTCAACGCCTAGCTAATACCAATTCCGTTAAT
>NZ_MCZZ01000006.1 GCF_002875705.1 Vibrio sp. 10N.261.45.E2 | reverse complement strand
GCTTATCCGAACGGCATTACGTCAAATTAACGGGCATTTTCTAATTTACTGGCAAGTCTTGGCTAATTAAGAGCTCTCTATCAACTAGGATCTCTTCATCAATAAGAAAAGATAACAGCCTTACGCTTGCTCTTTCTTCTCAGCCAATTTAACTGCGATTGCTAGTTCTTCCAGTGATGCTGGGTTCGCTAGGCTTGGCGCATCTGTTAGTAGACATGCTGCAGCTGTTGTTTTCGGGAATGCGATAACGTCACGGATGTTCTCAGTACCACAAAGCAGCATTGCTAGACGGTCAAGACCGAATGCTAGGCCTGCGTGTGGTGGCGTGCCGTACTTAAGCGCTTCAAGAAGGAAACCGAACTTCTCTTGTTGCTCTTGTTCTTCGATACCTAGGATACCGAATACCGCTGTTTGCATTTCTGCGTTGTGAATACGTACAGAACCGCCGCCTACTTCGTAGCCGTTGATTACCATGTCGTATGCATCAGAGTTTGCTGCTGCTGGGTTCGCTTTAAGCTCTTCCGCGTTCACACCTAGTGGCGATGTGAATGGGTGGTGCATTGCGTGTAGGTTACCTTCGCCGTCTTCTTCGAACATTGGGAAGTCAACAACCCACAGTGGAGCCCATGCTGATGTGTCTGTTAGCTCTAGATCAGTACCTAGTTTAAGACGAAGTGCGCCCATTGCTTCAGCAACGATGCCCGCTTTGTCTGCGCCGAACAGAATGATATCGCCAGATTCAGCCTGAGTGCGATCTAGAATACCGTTAATTACGTCTTCGCTTAGGAACTTAGCAACTGGAGATTGAATACCTTCCATGCCTGCAGCACGGTCGTTAACCTTCATCCAAGCTAGGCCTTTCGCGCCGTAGATGTTTACATGTTCAGCGTAACCGTCGATTTGCTTACGAGTTAGCTTAGCACCACCTGGAACACGAATAACCGCTACGCGACCTTTTTCGTCGTTAGCTGGGCCAGAAAACACTTTGAACTCAACGTCTTTAACCAAGTCAGCAACGTCAACTAGCTCTAGTGGGTTACGTAGATCTGGCTTATCAGAACCGAAACGACGAATCGCTTCAGAGAAAGGCATTACTGGGAATTGACCTAGTTCAACATCTAGAAGTTCTTTCCACATATCGTGAACAAGCTTCTCAGTCACGTTACGTACTTCTTGAGAAGTCATGAAAGATGTTTCGATATCGATTTGAGTAAATTCAGGCTGACGGTCAGCACGTAAATCTTCATCACGGAAACATTTAACGATTTGGTAGTAACGATCAAAACCAGACATCATCAGCAGTTGCTTGAACAGCTGAGGAGATTGAGGAAGTGCGTAGAAGCTACCTTTGTGAACACGGCTTGGTACTAGGTAGTCACGAGCACCTTCTGGTGTCGCTTTTGTTAGTACTGGCGTTTCGATGTCTAGGAATAGGTTCTCATCTAGGAAACGACGAACGAAGCTAGAAGCACGTGCACGAAGCTTGATACGGTCGCTCATTTCTGGACGACGAAGATCGATGTAACGGTACTTAAGACGCTGCTCTTCAGAGTTCGTTTGGTTGAAGTCTAGTGGAAGCGCTTCTGAACGGTTGATGATCTCTAGACCCGTCGCGTAAAGTTCTACTTCACCAGTAGCCATGTCTTTGTTTACTTGGCTATCCGGACGAACACGTACTTCACCAGTAAACTTGATACAGAATTCATTACGCAGTTGGTTAGCGATCGGGAAGATATCTTTCATATCTGGATCGACAACAACCTGAACGATGCCTTCACGATCACGCATATCAATAAAGATAAGACCGCCTAAATCACGGCGACGGTTTACCCAGCCGCACAATTCTACAGTTTGTCCCGCCAGGGACTTGTTCAGGTTACCACAGTAATGGGTACGCATAATGAATTTCCCAATCTCTTAATAATTTACTAATTTCCAAGCTGTAGGTGTCAAATAGCCCTACAGAGCCTTTTACCTAACAAAGCAAGGAATCATTTATACGCGGAAACTCGCTTAAAATCGACCTTCCACATTCGAATTTATTGTGTTTTATCTGGCTTTGCTGCTTTTTAGCTCATCAAGTGCGCAAAGATTCATCAAAACCGAAAAAATTGCGCTAATTATATCTCGAAAGTACCTTAATCAGCAAAACTCTCGTACAGTAGATTTTCATTTCGATTAAAAGCAGTAATGTGATGACTAATGGTGTAAAAACGATGGACACTTTACCTCTAAGACTTGGATTAACCATGTGGTCTCACTCTGAGTGGCAAAGTCAATTCTATGGTAAGGGAACCAAGCCTGCCGAGCGCTTAGATAAGTACACGCAAGTTTTTCATACCGTTGAGGGCAACACGACCTTTTACGCTACACCCAGTATGTCTACCGTTCATAATTGGAAAGCCGCTAGTCACGATGATTTTAGGTTCACCTTCAAATTACCCAAATTCATCACTCACCAGCAGCAACTTAGGCATTGCCAAGCTGAACTCAAAGAGTTCTTAATGGCCATGTCACCTCTGCACGACCGTATTGGTCAATGGACGATTCAGCTGCCACACAGTTTTGAACCTAGCATGCTGCCTACCCTGCAAAAGTTTTGCACCTTGTTCCCGAAAGGTATGCAGCTTGGCGTGGAAGTTCGCCACTTAGGTTTCTTTGATAAAGGGGTTGCGGAAAAACGCTTCAACCAATGGTTGGTTGAGGAAGGTATCAATCGTATCATTATGGACAGCCGTCCCGTTTTCTCTGCACCACCAACCACAGAAGCAGTCATCGATGCGCACCAGAAAAAGCCACGAGTTCCCGTTCATGCCATTGCGACAGCCAATAACCCGATGATTCGATTTATTGGTCACCCCGACCAAGAGCCTAATATTGAATTTTTCAAACCTTGGTTTAGCAAAATTCCAACTTGGCTGAGTGAAGGCAAACAACCCTATTTAATGATTCACACCCCAGACAATAATCATGCACCTGAACTAGCGATTGCTATTTACGAGCGGCTACAAAAGCAAGTGTCTGAAAATACGTCATTATTATTACCCGACCTGGCTCAATTCCCAGCACAAAAGGGCAATAATCAAATTTCGATGTTTTAGCCCCTCACCTATAAGTCACTTCGAACCTTGAGCTAAATCTCAGTTTTCGTGACAGCCGCGCTTTTTTTACGTAAAATACGCCCCCTTTTATTTGGTACGAATTTTGTGCCAATTACGCTGACTGTCGAGAGAAAATGCCATGAGCAACACAGACAATATCTTTTCCGCTCCTATTGATAAAATTGGAGACTTCACCTTTGATGCAAGGGTTGCTGAAGTATTTCCGGATATGATTCAACGTTCGGTGCCTGGCTATAGCAATATCATCTCTGCAATCGGCATGTTGGCTGAACGTTTTGTAAAGCCACATTCAAATATTTACGACCTTGGTTGCTCTCTTGGGGCTGCGACACTTTCTATGCGTCGTCACATTCAGCAAGAAGGCTGCACGATTTTCGCTATCGATAACTCTGAAGCCATGGTTGAGCGCTGCAAATTGCACGTCAATGCTTACCGTAGTGACACACCAGTAGAAGTGATTGAAGCCGATATTCGCGAAGTGGAAATCAAAGATGCTTCCGTTGTCGTGCTTAACTTTACGCTTCAATTTTTATCTCCGGACGATCGATACGCTCTGCTCGAGAAGATTCATGCAGGTTTGCGCCCGGGCGGGATTTTAATCCTATCTGAAAAATACGTCTTCGAAGATGAAAGCTCAAACGAACTACTTATCGACCTGCACCATGATTTCAAGCGTGCTAACGGATACAGCGAGCTAGAAGTCAGCCAAAAACGAAGCGCGATTGAAAATGTGATGCGCCCGGACTCAATCCCAGTGCACAAAGAGCGATTTAACAAGATCGGCTTCTCAAGTAGCGAAGTCTGGTTCCAATGTTTCAACTTTGGTTCAATGTTCGCGATTAAATAGCGCACATACCCAATCAGCTCGAACTAAACGTCATCCTCAAGAGCTAGGAACGAGCGAGTTGGGGATCTCTATCAAGTACGATAAACCGAGATTCCCTATCATGTTCGTCCCTCACTGTAGGGAATGACAAATTTAATTTTTATTTTAGGGTTTATTGATCCTATTAACTCAGTGAAAAACTATGTTTAATTTTGCCAATTTTTACCAACTCATTGCCCAAGATACACGCCTGCAACCTTGGCTGAATATTCTTCCACAACAGTTAACAGATTGGCAAAATGCAGAGCACGGCGACTTCGACCGCTGGTTACGTGCACTAAACAAGATCCCACAAGGTGTGCCAGACCAAATTGACCTGAAAAATTCAGTGACAATTGGCAACTCAACGCCATTTCACACAGGTGAACTCAAAAAGCTTGAAAGCCTATTAAAGACGTTCCACCCATGGAGAAAAGGTCCTTACACGGTTCACGACATCCATATCGATACCGAGTGGCGCAGTGACTGGAAATGGGATCGTGTGCTTCCACATATTTCGCCATTGAAAAACCGCTCTGTGCTTGATGTGGGTTGTGGTAATGGTTACCACATGTGGCGCATGCTAGGTGAAGGTGCTCGCTTAACGGTTGGTATCGATCCCTCTCACCTATTCTTGGTTCAGTTTGAAGCAATTCGTAAGTTGATGGGTGATGACCAACGAGCTCACCTATTACCTCTAGGTATTGAGCAGCTGCCAAAACTAGAAGCCTACGACACGGTATTCAGCATGGGCGTGCTTTACCACCGTCGTTCACCGCTTGATCACCTGATTCAGTTGAAAGACCAATTGGTGTCTGGCGGTGAATTGGTTCTTGAAACCTTGGTTATCGAAGGCGACGAAAATGCGGTACTGGTTCCGGTTGACCGCTATGCGCAAATGAGGAACGTCTACTTCTTCCCTTCTGCTCGCGCACTGAAACGCTGGCTTGAGCAAGTTGGTTTTAAAGACGTGCGAATCGTTGACGAAAATGTCACAACGATTGGTGAGCAGCGCACAACAGAATGGATGACACACAACTCGCTTCCAGATTACCTAGATCCGAATGATCCAAATAAAACAGTTGAAGGTCACCCAGCCCCAAGACGTGCAATTTTGGTAGCAACAAAGCCATAGATTCTCTGCCCACAAAACCGTCGCGTATTGAATAAAGAAAACAGAAGCCTGATTGGGTAGGCAAGACCATTGCTTTTATGGTCAAAAAAACATCTCTTATATCGTGGTAAAATTTGCTTCATGAGCTCACGAATTGAACAAAAATTAACTTATGTTTAATAAGTGAGCTATTTCAAATAACAATAATTGGCGTAGCGCTCACATTGCTATTCAATATGACCAGACTCTTACAATAGGATGCTTCACGCATCCTTTTTTGTGGGCTAAACTTCTAAATAGTCTGAACTATTCTCTAATTTCCAAAGGTTTTTTTATGTTTAAGCGATTATCGCCTATTGTGGCGGTTGGTTTGCTCTCTGGTTGTACCCTTACTAACGGTGCGGCCTACCACCAAGAAACTCTCGACGCTATTTCCCGCTCAGAGACAAACATCGCAAATAAGGTTCAAAATCTTGAACTGCAACTAAGCAATCAAAGTGATTATATTGAAAGCTTAGAAGACGAAATTACTACCCTATCTAAGCAGTTAGATGTCCATCTAACGAGCATGGAACACAAAGTCATTGAAGAGCTAGAGGAAGAAGAACCTGTCGCGGTTGCCGTTGCCCCTATCGCTCCCACATCACAACCAACTATCCTTGGTGGCATCGAAAAAGTGTCTATCGACTCTATCAAACAGAGCTTTGATGCACGTGTGGATACTGGCGCAACCACCTCTTCTTTAAACGCTGTCGATATCAAAGAATTCGAACGTAACGGCAAGAACTGGGTTAAATTCCACCTTGACGACAAAGCCCAATCTAAAGAAGACCAAAAATGGATTGAAGCGCCTGTTGTACGTTATGTGAAAATCCGTCAATCGACCAATGATCAAGCAGAACGTCGAGCTGTGATCGAATTATGGGTGAAAGTTGGAAAAATCCATGAAAAAGCGCAATTTACATTGGCGGATCGCTCTCAAATGAGTCACCCTGTATTACTGGGGCGCGAATTTATCAAAGACATAGCGCTAGTGGATGTAAGTAAAAAGTACGTACAAACGGAAGTTAAATAACAATAGTAGGGTAAGCTATGACGTCAAGAATTCCATTTTATATCTCTATATTCCTGCTTATCGTGGCAGGTATAACACTGAGTATGTTCAGACATACGACCTACGGCGTTCCTTGGACTCCTGGGGAAACCAGACAGGTTTGGGACATTGAAGCTCGTATCGAGTTTAACGCAGTTGGCAAAGAAGCAAAGGTTTCACTAGCGGCTCCTCATACTCAGTCTAATTACACACTTATTGGTGAATCAGCTTCATCACCAGGTTACGGCATCTCTTACTTGAACACTGAGTCAGGTCGCCGTGCTGAGTGGTCTATCCGCCACGCTGATGGCCCTCAAACCATCTACTACAAAACGCAATTCCTCGTCGATAACCAAGCGAAAGTTGATGCTATCCCACCAGAGGGTGAAGTCTCGCAACCAAGCTTTGACGGTCCAGAAGAAGCGGCAGCAGCGGCATTGATTGACCGAGCAACCAAACGCTCAGCAGACAACATTACATTCACTCGCGAGCTCATCAAAACGCTTAATGATCCAGACAGCCAAAACTCTGCGCTGATACTGAATAACATGAGCAAAGTGGAAGCGACACACAAGCTACTTTCAGCAGCAAACATCCACAATAAAGTCGTTGGTGTTATCGAGCTTGAAGATGGACGTCGTCGTCAATCTATCCAACAAATGAACCAAATTTGGGATAACGATGAGTGGGTTCTATTCTCTCCAGAATCAAGCGAACAGCAAGTTCAACCAAACCTACTGATTTGGGATGAATCAAACGTATCTCTACTAGACGTTGTCGGCGGTCAGAACAGTAAAGTTCACTTCTCTATGATTGCTCAAGAAGTGACGCCTACCGAAGCAACCAACAGTAAAGTATCTGCTGATCAACTTTTAAACCTTTCCATTCACAGCCTGCCGCTAGAAGAGCAAGCGATGTTTAAAACCATCATGCTGATTCCTATCGGTGCTCTGATTGTTGTGTTCCTACGTGTCATCATCGGTTTGAAAACGTCTGGTACGTTCATGCCTGTACTGATTGCAGTAGCCTTTGTACAAACACAGCTGGTAACGGGTATTGTCGGCTTCCTACTGATTGTAGGTACGGGTCTAATTATTCGAAGCTACTTGTCCAAACTCAACTTGCTTCTGGTCGCCAGGATATCCGCCGTAATCATCACGGTAATAATGATAATCTCTGTGTTTACTGTGGTCGCGTTTAAAGTTGGTCTGACTGAAGGTCTATCCATTACGTTCTTCCCAATGATTATCCTATCTTGGACTATCGAACGTATGTCTATCCTATGGGAAGAAGAAGGCGCAAAAGAAGTAATGCTACAAGGTGGTGGCTCTCTATTCACCGCAGTTCTTGTTTACTTAGGCATGACTAACCCGTTCATTCAACACTTAACGTTTAACTTTATTGGTTTACAACTTGTTATTCTAGCGACCATCTTGCTACTAGGTAACTACACAGGATACCGTCTAACCGAGCTTCGTCGCTTTAAACCGCTAGCGGAGGACTAAGTTATGTTTGATCAGTTTACTTCACCGTTTAGGTTGAAAGACAAAGGCATAATGGGAATGAACAAGCGTAACCATAGTTATATTGGTCGCTACAATGATCGTTCCAAGTATCCGCTCGTTGATGACAAGCTTAAGACTAAAATCATTGCTGAACAGGCTGGCGCTACTGTGCCAAAACTGATTGGTGTGATTGGTCATCAAGCTGAAGTAAAATCAATCCACAAGATGGTAAAAGAGTGGCCAGGTTTTGTAATCAAGCCAGCTCAAGGCAGTGGCGGTAAAGGTATCCTTGTTGTGACTTCTCACAAGGACGGCGTTTACACCAAGCCATCGGGTTCGACTATCAATGAGGAAGACGTAGAGCGTCACATCAGTAACGCACTCGCGGGACTTTTCTCTCTCGGTGGTAAGAACGATGTGGCCGTCGTTGAAAACCTCATCAAGTTTGACGAATGTTTTGACGGTTTCAGTTACGAAGGCGTACCCGATGTACGAATCATCGTATTCAAGGGCTACCCTGTAATGGCGATGATGCGTCTATCTACTTCAGCTTCTGATGGTAAGGCTAACTTACACCAAGGTGCTGTGGGCGTAGGTATTTGTATCGCGACTGGTAAAGCCGTTCGTGCAGTTCAGTTTGACCACCCAGTGACTCACCACCCAGATACGGGTAAAGAGTTGGCGCTACTACAGGTGCCGCATTGGGAAAAACTGTTAACACTTGCATCAAGCGCTTGGGAGATGACTGGCCTTGGTTACATGGGTACTGACATGGTTTTAGACCAAGAAGAAGGCCCTATGGTACTTGAGCTAAACGCTCGTCCTGGACTAGCCATTCAGATTGCAAACGGCGCGGGTTTGTTACCTCGCTTGCATCATATTGAAAACCTGGGCACACCGGCTGAATACCCAAAACCAGCGGAGCGTGTTGCCTACGCCGCCAAACAATTTGGTGTGCACGGAAGCGAAATTCTTCCAAGCTAATCTAAATTAGAAACAAAATAACTGAGTTAGTAATTCATATTGAATCTAACCCGATAAAGAAGCCGCATAACTCTGAGAGTTACGCGGCTTTTTAATGCCTGCCGTCTTAACCTAGCTAATTTGACGAGGCCTCTGTTACTTCACTCTCAGGCTCACGAATGGGGTCAATGCGCACCGCCGCCACTTTAAACTCAGGGATCTTGGCATGAGGATCGGTTGCCGTTGTCGTCAGGCGGTTCACTGGCGATTCCACAAAATGGAATGGAATAAACACCACACCTTTTTGCATTCGCTTAGTCACAAACGCTGCGATTTCGATTTCACCACGACGTGTTGACACCTTCAGCATCTGACCATTCGAAATACCTAGTGCTTCGGCATCGTAAACACTCACCATGGCACGCGGCCCTGCTAAGTTATCCAGCCCTTTGGTTTTACGTGTCATGGTGCCGGTGTGGAACTGTTCAAGAATGCGGCCAGTCGTTAACACTAACGGGTATTCCGCATCTGGTAGCTCAGCGGCATATCGAAACGGAATCGCTTCCATTTGGCCGCGCCCACGAGTGAACTGAGTTTGGTGCATGATACGGGTACCGTCAGGGTTGTTCTTGTTACTCGGCCATTGCACGCCATTAACCGTGATGTTTTCCCAACGTAAACCACCATATTGTGGCGTTACACGTGCTATTTCATTGGTGATATCAGCGACGGTTTTATAGTCCCAACCACCGCCCATTGCATTGGCCAGCATTTGGGTAATCACCCAGTCTTCTTTCGCTTCACCCGGAGGTAACACTGCTGGGTTGATACGCTGAACACGACGCTCAGTATTGGTAAAGTGACCAGACTTTTCAGCAAACGAGCAAGACGGCAGAACCACATCAGCATATTGTGCGGTTTCGGTTAAGAAAATATCTTGAACGACTAAGAAATCTAACGCTTCAAGACCTTCAATCACATGCGCTTGGTTCGGGTCACTCAACACTGGGTTCTCGCCCATTACGTACAGACCACGCACATCTCGATGGCATGCCCCATCAATAATTTCGGTCAGCGTTAAACCAGTTTCAGCCGGTAAGTCAGAAACGCCCCACTCCATCGCGAATTTTTGACGCACCATTGGGTTATACACTTTTTGATAACCCGGAAGATTGTTTGGCAGAGCACCCATGTCGCACGCACCCTGAACATTAGATTGACCACGTAAAGGGTTGATACCACCACCTTCAATACCAATGTTACCGCACAAGAGTTGCAGGTTAGCGATTGAGCGTACATTATCGTGACCCGTGGTATGTTGCGTAATACCCATCGAGTAATACACCGCTGTGCGTTCTGCAGTGCCAATTAAGCGCGCCATCGCGAAGATATCTTCGGCTTTCACGCCTGTCACAAGTTCTACCTTATCTAAGGAGTAGCTTGGTGACATCACCTCTTGTAGCAAGGTATCAAAGCCATCAACGCGGTCTTCGATATACTCTTGGTCATACCAACCGTGTTTAATGATCTGCTGCATCACACCATTAATTAGCATCACATCGGTACCCGGCCTGTGCGCTAGATAGAGCTCAGCATGATCAGCAATATCGATTCGTTTTGGATCAGCAACGATCAACCTCGCTCCACCATGTCTCACGGCTTGTTTGATGTGCGAGCCAATAATTGGGTGCGCGGAAGTAGTATCTGACCCAATAATAAAGATCACATCTGAGTGTTTTATACTTGGAATATCATTGGTCATCGCTCCACTACCCAGCGAAGCCTCTAAACCAGTAACAGTAGACGCGTGACAAAGGCGTGCACAGTGATCGACGTTGTTAGTGCCAAGTTCACGGCGAATGAATTTTTGGAACGCATAGTTATCTTCATTGGTGGTTTTAGCCGATGAGAAACCCGCTAAAGCGTTACTGCCAAAGCTTTGTTTAATCGCGGTAAACTTTTCAGCTATGAGCTTAACGGCTTCATCCCAACTTGCAGGTTGCAACCAGCCATCTTTACGAATTAATGGCGTGGTTAAACGTGCATCGCTGCCCACAAAATCGAAGCCGAATCGCCCTTTAACACACAACATACCTTCATTAACTGAAGAGTCACCGCCTTCGATATAGCGGATTTTGTTTTTCTGCTCATCAACATGCATTGTGAGCTTACAACCCACGCCACAATAGGTGCAGATAGTATCGACTTTCTTGAGTACGTCAGTGTCGCCCTGCTTTCTATCTCTGGCATCGACCATCGCACCGGTTGGACACGCCTGAACACAAGAGCCGCATTGAACACAGTTCGAATCGCCCATCAAAGTCTGGTTAGCCCCGAAATTCGGGCGACATTCTGGTCTTGATGCAGGCTTACCATCGGATTGGTTCATGAAGCTTAGAACGCCATGAACATTCTGCTCACGACATGCTTGGATGCACTGTCCACAACTGATACAACGGTTAGCATCAAAGACAATAAATTCTGAGCTGTCATCAACGGCAAATTTTTGTCTTGTTAGACCGACCTTCGCTTCTTCAGCGCGAATCGCCTGCCAACTCTCATTCGAAGCGATATCGATCTTGTATTCAGGATGCGTTTGAGTTGCCTTGTACTCAGTCGAGTAATCACGAAGGTCGCAATCAGTATTAGCTTGGCAACCACACTCTAGACATCTTGCGGCTTCTGCGATTGCATCGGCATTATCAAATCCGGTTTCTACTTCTTCAAAGCTTTGCTCTCGCTGCTCGGGTGTTAGCTCTGGCATGATTTTACGAGCTATGCGCTGTATCGACTTGTACTGCTCAGGATCCACCTCTTTTAGCTGTTTGTGCTTTCGTGAATTAAACGGTTTCGCCGGAATATTATCCATGTCGCCATTGAAGAAGCGATCGATCGCTTGTGCAGCAATACGGCCATCCCCCACCGCTTCCACCGCTGTCGCAGGGCCACGTCGGAAATCACCAATACTAAAGATGTTACCTGTACCCGTGTGCATGGTTTGCGGATCAGCATCTGCGGTATTCCAACGGGTAAGAGGAATATCAATCGCTTCATTGTCCATAAAGCTTAAGTCTGGCTTTTGCGAAACCGCAGCAATAACCGTATCAAACGCTTCGACAAAGAACTCGCCAGTTGGTTTAGGGCTACGACGACCTGAAGCATCTGCTGGTCCCAAGGCCATACGCTCTAATCGTATTTCTGATACATGGCCATTCTCATCGGCTATATTTTCCGCAGGATTAGTCAAGAAGTGAAACTTAACGCCTTCATGTTCAGCCTCTTCGATTTCGTAATCTTCGGCTGGCATCTCATCTCGAGTTCGACGATAAATCAGCGTAGTGTCTGCACCATCACGCACTGCGGTTCGAGCACAGTCAATTGCCGTATTACCACCACCAATGACCGCCACTTTTTTGCCCGTAGTGAACTGTTTATCGGTGACATAATCTTTCAAGTAATCAACACCTAAATAGCAACCTCCAAGGTCGCTACCTGGATAATTCATTTCAACTGCTTGCGATGCGCCAACGGCTAGACAAACTGCATCAAAATCGTTGCTTAAATCCGATAAAGTAAAATCAACACCGAGCTTCTTGTCACACTCAACTGCCATCCCATTACGGCACATCAGTTCGATTTCTTTATCTAGAATCGACTTAGGTAAGCGATATTCAGGAATGCCGTAACGCAGCCAACCGCCCGCTTGAGGCATCGACTCATAAACACTGACATCATACCCTTCGTTAGATAGGTAATAACCCGCCGTAAGACCACCGGGGCCACTACCAACAATCGCAATGCTTTTGCCTTTATTTGGTTTCTTAGCTGGCATATAGCTCTCTTGAGCCGCTAGATCCGCATCGGCTGCATGTCGTTTGAGTTGACGAATCGCGATGGATTCATCGACCAAGTTACGACGACATTCGGTTTCACAGAAAGCAGGGCAAACGCGTCCAATCGAGAGCGGCATCGGTAACGTCTTTTTGATCACTTCAATCGCTTTGATGTGATCATTTTGAGCAATATGATGCAGGTAAGATTGGATATCGACGCCAGCAGGACACGCAGTTTGACATGGAGCCTCACAATCGGCGTAATGATCAGTCATGATGCGGTTCAACGCATCTTGGCGATGAGTCGTTAGCTGTTTTGATTGAGTGGTGATGTTCAAACCATTGGATACTTCAAGCTCACAAGAACGAGTCACGCCGACACCATCAACTTCAACGACACACAAATCACACGGTACTTTATCCGCTGTTTTGTTCAAACCACATAATGATGGGATCTCTAAACCACATGTTTTTGCCGCTTCAAGTACGGTTTGTCCTTGTTCGACGATTCGAAATTTCCCATCAATAACGATTTGAATCATATTGAGTCCTACCTTCCAGTTTGCGTAATAGTCACGCTCAAAAATACTAATTAGTCGTTCAGCAGTGTGTAGACACTACTGTCATACCATTACCATACATTATTTGTGGTTTTGTGCGTGTGACTTCAAACAAGTTCCATTGAGATTAACCCTAATGTATGAGTGGTCTTATCAGCAAGTCAAAGAGGGCTAGACACGAAGTATATTAAGTGGATTGCACAAAGGGAGTTAGAACAATTGCAGAACGCTAGACTTAGGTACTAAAAAGCCCCTAATGATTAGGGGCTATGAATTAGTATCGTTGAATCGCTATCGAGCTTATTGCTCAGTTTCTTCAATCAGCTCTTGCACTGGAGATGCAGGTTTGTTTTGAGCAAAACCTCGCAAACCAACAACGTGTACATGTTCGTGATCTTTGAAGACCTTACGAACCAGTTTATACGTTGTACCCTTCTCTGGGCTGATGTTCTCAGGTGCAGCAATCAGAAGCTGCATACCTAGACGGTCACACAGTTCAAACAACGTAGAGATAGACTTCGCATCCAAACGAGCTGCTTCATCAAGGAACAACAAGCGACATGGAACGATGTCTTTACTACGAAGTCGACGAGACTCTTCTTCCCAACTCTGAACGACCATCAGTAGGATAGATTGCCCAGTACCGATCGCCTCACCCGTAGACAGAGCGCCCGATTCCGCTTGTAGCCAACCATCTGAACCACGGTTTACTTCAACACTTAACTCTAGGTAATTACGGTAATCCAGTAACTCTTCACCCAGAACTTGCGGAGAACGTTGACCCATATCGATATGTGGGTTCACACGTTGGAACAACTTCGCCATTGCTTCAGAGAAGGTAAAGCGCGTTGATTCAAACAAGTCTTTGTGCTGCTCTTGCTGAGTCGCTAGGCCTGACAGCAAGATTTCGTGGCTTTCACGGATCTTAACGTTCAGACGAACGCCCTTAACCTGACCAAAGTAAATATTAGACAAGCCTTGGTTCAGCATTCGAATACGGTTCTGCTCGCGCTGAATCGTTTTCTTAATGATGCTTGCTACTGACTCAGAGCTGATCGCTAGGCGGTTTTCACGCTGCGTCAGTTCTTCAGTTAGTCGAGCTAGCTCAACTTCCATCTCTTCGATTGCTTCAACCGGATCATCCGTATGAATGATGTCTTGGCGAATACGCTCGCGAAGATGTTGGTAAACCGCAATGTAGAACAGAACTTTACGCTCTGGATGTGCGTTGTCTTCAGATAAACGCAGCGCATCACGTAGGTCGTCATTGTCAGCTACTGCCAAACGCAATGCACCCAACGATTTATCCGACATAGAGCGAAGCTCGCCCGCAGTTAGGTAAGCCAGTTCACGCTTGTGTAGACGACGCTCAACGTCATTTTCACGAGCTAAACGAAGTACGGAGCACCAACCTGCTTTTGCTGCAACCACGAAGGTACGAAGCTCTGTGTACTCTTTCTGAACTTTCTTAAGACGCTTAGCCAGTGCTTTCATCTCAAGTTCTGTTGACGTAATCGTACGCTCGTATTCGCTCTTACGGCTACGAGAGGTGTGTAGACGCTCTTGAAGCTCGTCACGACGACGCACTGCACGCTCTTCAGCGCCTTCATCGGCGTTTACACCAAACTCTTGTAGCTCTTGTTTGAACTCTTGAACAGTCTCTTGCTTCGCTTGGTGCGAACTCTTCAGTGCTGCCAATACTTGGTTGTACTGGTTCATCTGTTCACGAGCTTGTTTCAAGCCATCACGACCTTTAGTACGAGCTTGTTCTGCTTGAACCAATTTCGCTTTTAGTTGCTCGCTCAGTTCACTGCTCTTGTTAAGCAGATCAACAGAATCGGCGTACGCAAAGTAGTGACGACGCTCAATCAAATCAGACAGCGCGAACACTTTGCCTTTTAGCGTTTGCAGCTCGTTGTCTGCTTGACGGTACTCGACTTCCAAAGCTTCGAATTGCTCTGGGTCAGCATCTAGCGCAGATACGATTTGCTCTAGAGAAGTAAGGGCTTTACCATGAGTGTTCAGGTAAGACTTCGCTTCGCTCAGGCGCTCTAGTTGCACTTCTAATTCAGCGAGACGCTCAGTTAGCGTTTCGTCTTCTAGAATACGAACCATTGGCGCTAACTTATCAAGCGCCGCGATAGCCTGTTTGCTTTGTTGAAGCTGGCTACGTTGTTGTTGCTCTTTCGAATCAAGTTCAGCCAGAGAACGAACAATTTGATTACGCTTATCGCGAATAGCTGCAAGTGCCTGTTCTGGGTCAGCATTAAATGCAACGTGCAGGTGTTTCGCAACAAAGCTGTTGAATGCTTGGTATAGGCGATTCAGTTTTTGAGAATCAAACGCTGCTTTGGCGTGGTTCTCAACCACCACATCACGCTCTTCGCGCAATTTCTCTAAACGCTGTTCACGAGCCGCACGGCCAAACAGTGGGATCTCAGGGAAACGCGAGTAACGCATTTGGCGATCGTTCAGTTGAACACACACCGCACCTTCAAGCTCATCGGCATTGAATGAGCTGTCATCAAACGCGTCGACATCGCCTTCTAGGATGTAAAGGTCTTCTGGACAATCATCAAGATCCACCAGCTTCTCTTTAATACCATCAAGATCAGATACCACAATCGCATGACGAGCCGGGCCGTACATCGCACTGAAGTAAGGTGCATCACCAATCGTGATGTCATCGTAGATCTCAGAAAGCAGCACGCCACCAAGCGTATCCGCAAGGCCTTTCAGGCGAGGATCGTTAGAACCACCAGGTGAAGCTAAACGCTCTATCTCTTGCTCAAGTTCAGCTCGACGCTTAGCCAACTGATCTTTTGCTACCGCTTGAGATTTCTCATCTTCAAGCACTTGCTGCATTTGAGTCATTACCGCTTGGCTATCTTCTAGCTCAGCGTCTGTTTGATCTCTTAGTGCTTCAAGCGCATCATTCGCCGTGATCCAAGCAGGAGCAATGGACTCAAGTTTTTGAATCTCTTGGTCGTGGTTTTGTTGTACACGACGTTGCTCACTCTTCGCTTCACGCAGATCTTCTTGAGCGTACTCAAGAGACTCGATCTGCATAACATGACGTTCGCGCTCTTCGTCGAAAACCGCTTCGTCAGTCAGTGAGATGTTATGTTGTTTTTGGTATTCAGTCGCCAGCTCTTTTGCTTGACGCTGCTGAGCCACATCACGAGCCATATCGCGGTGCTGAGCACGCCACTGTTGTTCGTTCTCAACAACGTGTTTTGCGTTACGGCCTTTTTCTAGAGCTTGCTTAGCGCTGCTAGACACTTCTTTACGCTCAACGTCACCGACGATGCTCTTAACCAAAGACAGTGCTTTGTCGAACTGTGCAGAAGCCGCAGAAGACATGTCTAGCTTATGTTTAGTAGACAGTAGCTTTTGAGTGCTTGATTCTTCTTGAGCTTTTAGCTCAGAAACCAACGTTAACGCGCTTTCTGCAGTAATCGATTCATCACCAAGTAGCTGCTTAGTTTCCTCTAATGCTTGAACCGCTTGCTGGTATTGAAGTGCGCGAGTTTGCTGAACATCCAACGCTTGTTGGTAGTCAGCAAGCTGAGTTTTCAGGCTATCCACTTCTTCTTCAGTAATGGTTGCCTGCTCTTCAGCGAGAAGTACTCGCTCTTGAGCTTCTTCAACCACCATCATTTGTTCTTCTAGACGCTCATTCAGCTCTTCTAGATCTTCACTATAGCGGGCAATTTTCTCTTGCTGACGAAGTGCAGTTTGAACTAATTGAAGATGATCTGAAGCCGCTTGATAATCTTGCTCTAGTGCCGATTCTTGATCCACCAAAAGCTCAAGCTCTTCTTGAACGCGGTTCAACAAGTTGTTCTGATCAAGCAAGGTTTCACGAGAGCCAAACAGTTCGCCACGGAACTTCATGGTTAGATCAAGCTTGTTACGACGATCGTTGGCATGGCGCATGTAGTCCGCAGCCACGTAGTTCGTAGATTCAGTGATCAAATGTTTGAACAAGTCACGATCCGACTGAGTCGTCTTGATCGCTTCTAGTGTCATGCGGTTTTCGCGTAGTGCCGATTCCATATCTTGGAATGCTTTCTTCACACCACCGTTCTGCGGTAGAAGGTAGTCACGCAGAGAACGCGTAATCGCACTAGAAATACCACCGTAAAGTGATGCTTCAATCAGACGGTAGAACTTAGAACGGTCGCTGCTGTTACGCAGTTTCTTCGGTACTACGCCGTACTCAAACATCTGTGAGTGGTAATCAACAATCGAAGAGAAGGCTTTAAAGTGAGCGCCTTCATATTGCGCTACCGCCGCTTTCACATCATTCAGCTGACATACACGAGCGTGGCTGTCTGAAACGTTCTGAATCAATACATCCGTTGGTTTAACATGGCTTGGAAGGCCTTGAATAACGAACGGTTTGATGTCGACTTTCTTATCACGACCCGCTACTTGCTGCAGTTTTACTGCAAACAATAGACGCTGATTACGAGAGTTCACTACATCTAGCGCGGCATAACATGCGCCAGGTTGAAGCTTACCGTAAAGGCCTTTATCACGAGATGACTGTGAGCTACCCGCTTCCGTTGTGTTACGGAAATGCAGAAGGCTTTGGTCAGGGATCAATGCTGTGATGAATGCCGCCATTGTGGTCGACTTACCTGCACCGTTACCGCCAGAAAGCGTTGTAACCAATCCATCAATATCAAAAGTACGCGCGAAGAAGCCGTTCCAGTTGACCATGGTTAATGATTGATACTTACCTCTTTCAATCATGCTTCACCTTCTACTTTTGTTTGTTCGCCATCGTTTGACTCAAGGTCAAAGTCAGCTTGATCGTTAAAAATGTCTTGTTGACCGTTTTCGTCTACTTCTGCTTCTGATACGGCTTCCACTTGCTCTTCATTCAACAAGCTACCTTGGTTAGGCTCTTGGGTATGAACCACAGCTTCACCATCACGGATAAGACGCAGTTGCGCTTCTTTCATATCGTCGCCAACACGAACGTCAGCGCCAAAGCGGAATACCGCTTCACTGATACGGAACTTGCCTGTTTCACCAATCGCAATCAACATACCAATTCGACGTAAGCGACGTAGAGAAGTACGCACTTTTTCAAACAGCTTTTCTTTGTCTAAGTCAGAACCCGATGCACGGTTGGTTGCTAGCTTCATGAGTTTTTTCTCATCCGCTAACGACATCAATTCATCAAACAGCTCTTGGTTGGTGAAGATACCTTCATGAGCAAGACGTTCTGGGCTTAGGTACAAGAAACACAGTACCTTACCTACGAGCATGTCTAGCTCAGACAAAACGCTACGACCGATTAGCGACGTAGAACGCGGACGCAAGTAGAAGAAACCTTCCGGTGCTTTCACAAGCTCAGTGTTGTAGCGTTGGTAGAAATGCTGAAGCTCAACTTCAAAATCAGACAGTAACGCGTGGTTATCTAGATCTTCTGTTGAAATATGCTTACCTGAACGCAGCATGCTGTCTAGCGCAGGGAACAATGGGTTCGCTATCGCTTTTACCAGTTTCTCTGGCATGTAATCATCAGTACTTGTTAATGACATTTGCTTGTACCTTTGCACCGAAATCGTTGATTGCCTGCCAATCTGGCTGAATAGCCTGATAGTCAGACTCTGAGTAACCTAAGCGCACGGCTTGGTCGACAACAATTCTGGCTAAATCAAAATGGTGTGTGCGAGGATGTGCAGCGAGGTAATCGCGTAGCACAAGGCCAAGATCAATTGGCGCGCCTTGCTGTTTGTGAGCTTTCAACATCTCTGCAATTCGGTCGGAAAGCAGGTCATTCACTTGCTCAAATTCTTCGTACTCTACGTCGATTGGCGCTTGTCCCATCACTTCGTCATCACGAAGCACGAGCGCTTCATCACGAAGATCTGTCAGCTTCTCAGCATCGGCGAAGGTCAGTAACCAAGGCGCATCAAAGTAGTCGGTAACCGACTGACGCAAGCGTTGGCTAAAAGCACGGTTTTTGTCCATATCAATCGCGGTACGGATAAACTTGTGAACATGGCGGTCATAGCCGATCCATAAGTCGATCGCTTGCTGGCCCCAACTGGTGATTCGGTCGAGCTTCATCTGCAAGCCAAACAAAGTTTCGCCAACGAACTCGAGTTCATCGTCACCGTAAACAATTTCTTGAATATCGAGGATCTGTGTTTGAAGTTCGTCACCCGCCGCTTGCAAGGTGTCTTGCAATTCTTTTAGCGTTGAGGAGGTTTCTGAAAGCAAGGTTTCACAGTTATTAATCGCCTCTCGCCAATCCTTGTTTAAAAGGTCGGCAATTTGCTGCTTAACGGTTTGCTGCTGCTCATCCATAACACGTTGGTTAAGATCGATCTGATCGAAAATTTCACCAACAGAATACTTGAGCACGCCGTAAACGTTCTTTCTCCAATGTCCTGGAGTTCCGCCTTCTTGAGCTGCTTCAATGGCTTTTGCCATTTCATCCGCAACCATAGAAAGCTGGATAGACAGTTTTAACTTAGAGAACTGACGGTGACGTAAGTAGTAGTCTGAAATACCAATCGCCAAAGGTGATAAGCGATAAATACTCGCACCGTCGGTGATTTCGCTAGTAAAGCGGCTAATCAGCTTCTGTTTAACTAACTCGTTGATAGCATTGTTGGCACGAAACGCAGACGCTTCGCCGGTATCTTCAAACAGTCGAGTGACAATGGTAAATGCATCGTGCAGTTCACCCTCGCCCAACTCTTCATCGAACCTTTCATTGCTTAGTACTGCGATAGCAATCAAAAATGCTAAGCGCTCTGGTGGCAAGTTTAATGAAAAATCATGCTGCTTGACCCAGCCCACCAACTCATCAATTGGCTGCTCTTCGGCAGTTTGAGTCATTTCACTCATTGTGGTTCCTGTTACTGTTCTTCGTCATATCGAATGTATTAGATATGACGCCTATTTCTTTATGACGCGGGCTTCTTACGATTGCATAGCGCGTGTTGTGGCTTCTTTTACCACATTCACCGCTGTTATTGCGCAGGTTTTTGAGCCCAAACGTGAATATAACGGCCTAGCGACAGATATGGCTCTTGGCGACATAGCTGTTTTTCTAGTTCCAATACATCTTCAAATTGGTAATCGCCCATGTACTCCATATTACCTATGTAGTCACTAAAGGAGCGAATGCCTGATTTACCACAGATTTCTAGACCAGCGTCTTCTATCCATTGATAAACCTCTTCCGGCTTCAAGCCTTTTTGTGGTTGCAGCTTAAACCGTTTTCGATGTGGCATCCCATTCAATACATGAGGAATGTTGCCACAAATCACATTTTTCAGGACTAATCCGTGGTGGTTGTAAAACATTATCGAAGCAACGCCACCCGGTTTAACTTGTTCAAGTAATAAATCAAGCGCCTCTTTAGGGTCAGCTAACCATTCCATTACGGCATGAAACATCACAAAATCGACTTTCTCATCGAGATGCTCTGCCACTTTTTGTACCGGAGAATGGATAAATCGATACTGCTCTAGCAAACCCGCTTCGCTGATACTTTCTTCTGCTAGCTTCAGCATTTCAGAAGAAAGATCACACAGAAAAACGTTATGCCCGAGTGCGGCAATTTTTTGCGACATCTGCGCAAGACCGCCCCCAGCATCAAGCACATGCAACGGCGAAGCTGATTGCTCAAACTTGCTCAAAGCTTGTTCTAAATCTTCCCATACGATGATCTGACGGATCTCTCCTTTGTCAGAGCCGTAAATATTTTTTGCAAATTTGTGGGCAATATCGTCGAAATTACGGTCTTCAGTCACGGCTACTTGAGTTATTATGTCCTATCGTGCCTGCTATTCTGTCACAGGAATTTCAGGAATAAAGAGGCGATGTCTCTTTTTACTACTAAGTGATGTTTTTTCGGACTATTCGGATATGTTTGAGCTGAAAAAAGTAGTGTCTTCGCTATTGATGCCACTGCCAGCAATGTTAATTCTCGCTTTTCTGGGTTTAGCCCTAGTGATGTTTACTACCAAAAGGAAGACTGGTTGCCTAATCACCCTTTCCGCCCTATGTGGTATTTTCCTTATCGCTTTCCAGCCAGTTTCTAGTCAACTTTTAATGCCAATGGAAAGGCAACACACCGCTTTTTTACCTGTCGATGAAACCGTCGATTACGTGATGGTTCTCGGAAGTGGTCACGTCGTAGATGACCAAATTCCACCGACATCAGAACTAAGCCGCACAGGCCTGATGCGTTTAAGTGAAGGGATTCGTATTCTACGTCTTTACCCTGGTGCAAAACTCATTTTGTCTGGCTATGGCGCAGGCACAGAAGTGAGCAATGCTAGAATGATGGCCAAAGTTGCACTAGCACTTGGTGTTGCAAAGCCCGATATCATTCTTCTTGAAACAGCAAAAGACACCTGGGAAGAAGCACGCCAAGCCGCTGCGTTCGTTAAGAATAAAAGAATGGTGTTGGTGACATCTGCGAGCCACATGACTCGTGCACTGAACGAGTTCCATGCAGCAGGTATGAAACCACTGCCGGCACCAACCAACTTCCTTGCACAAGAAGGGATTGTCGAACCTTGGAATAAATACATGCCAAAAGCGATCTATCTTGAGCAAACTGAGCGCTACTGGCACGAAACTATGGGATTGGTTTGGCAAAGCCTGCGTGATTGGCTTGATACAAGCAATGACATCGTTGAAGAGCCAGTTATTCCAGAGGCTTCCAGTTTAGTAGAGGAAGACAGTGAGGTTTCTGCAGCGCAACCCCAATAAGCTAATCACCTAAAGTATCGAGCAATAAAAAAGCCGAGACATCAATGATGTCTCGGCTTTTTGCGTTAAATGTCGTTGCTAAACAACCCCGAAGGAAATCAATCACCAGCGAACATATAACCTTCACCGTGAACCGTCACAAAAATTTGTGGGTTCTTAGGATCGAACTCCATTTTTGCACGCATACGACGAATCAATACGTCGATAGTACGGTCATTAGGCGCGTCCACTCGGTGGCTGATCATATTGAGAATACGTTCGCGGCTTAACACTTGGTTAGGGTAAGAAGACAAAGCCACGAGTAGTTCATATTCAGCTTTAGTCAGCTTCACTGGCTCGCCGTTTTTGCTTAACGCGCGACGAGGAATATCAAATGTCCACTCACCAAAACGAACGACAGACTCATCTGATGTTTCTTCTACTGCGCCCGCTGCTGTTTTACGAGCGGTAGAAATACGCCAAAGTAAGTTTTTAACTCGAACCAATAACTCGCGAAGTTCGAAGGGTTTAGTAACGTAATCGTCAGCGCCCATTTCAAGGCCAACGATTTTGTCGATGCTATCCGTGCGTCCAGTAACTAAAATAATTCCAATGTCTGATTGACTGCGTAATTCGCGAGTTAGCATCAATCCATCTTCGCCTGGTAAGTTGATGTCCAGCATAATGAGGTCAACGTTGTTTTCTTCTAACACGTTTCTCATTTGAGCACCGCTTTCTGCTTCGCTCACTGTGTAACCTTCGTTCTGGAAGTATCCAACCAGTTTACTGCGGGTTACCACATCATCTTCTACGACTAATACGTGATAGCTCATCTACACCACTTTTCTTATTTAATAGTTTCAGTGACTATTCTATTCATAACTAGTAACAATTCTAGTGGTACATAAGATAAAAGCCAGAAACATGGATTTTTTTTGATACAAGACAATCTTAAACCTTGCTATTTATCGTCCATCACAATTCAATATAGGCATTACTACTAACGAGTAACTTTGCGTTTCGCAAATAACCTTGTTATTCAGCCTTGGTGTACTTATGCCCAAGTAACTTCAAGATGCATAAAAGTAACATCACAAGACTCAGTCAGGATCTAATAAATGAAAGATACGAAAGCGTTCAACGAGCAAAGAGCAGAAATATACTGGTGGCTATCAAGCTTATTTGCAAAAGAGCTTACTCAAGAAGAACTCGATCACTACCACTCTGTTGAAATTCGTTCTTTCCTAACTGGTTTAGGTGAAAATGAAACACTAAAGCCAGCCATTGATAAGTTAGTCGATGCGCTTAACCGCCTACAAACACGTGAAGATGCTCAACTAGAACTTTCCGCTGACTTTTGCGATCTTTTCTTAAAGACGGATAAACACGGTGCTCTCCCTTACGCTTCTATGTATATCGGCGAAACTGGCCTTTTGAATGATAAGCCAGCAAAAGAGATGGAAGAGATCATGGCTAAGCACAACTTAGTCGTAAACCAAGATCTAAAAGAGCCTGCAGACCATATTGCGATCGAACTCGACTTCCTCGGTAACTTGATCATTCGTTCAAACGAAACTGATCTTGAAGAAGAGCTAGAAGCGTCGTTCGCCGTTCAACAACAATTTATTGAACAACAACTGCTTACTTGGGTACCAAAGTTCAACGTGAAATGTCATGACGTTGATGAATTCGGTTTCTACGCATCTGTCTCATCTTTGTTACTCGCATTCTGTCAATTAGACACTCAATATTTAGCTGGTGAATAGTTTATTGGATGACTAGGCCCGAATTCAACTGCGAAG
>NZ_MCZZ01000005.1 GCF_002875705.1 Vibrio sp. 10N.261.45.E2 | reverse complement strand
CCCGAATTCAACTGCGAAGTGCGACACTCTCCAATATCAAGCAGCCAACGCCATTTCTTTAAAGACAATCGCTGGTTGCTTGAAGCCTAAACACTTTTTCGGTCGATAATTTATCCGTGATACAGCGAATTCAATATCACTGTCTGTTACCGTTGTTAAGTCGGTTCCTTTCTTCACATATTGCCTTAAAAGCCCGTTAGCATTCTCATTGGCTCCTCGCTCCCAAGAGCTATAAGGGTGGGCAAAGTACACATCAGCCTCCAACGCCTTTGCGATGGTTTCATGGCCTGCAAACTCTCTCCCGTTATCTGCCGTGATGGTATGGACATGTTCCTTATAAGGCATGAGTAGCTCTATGGTGGCTTTGGTGACATCATCTGCCGACTTCGATGGCACTTTCTTGACTACGTAAAATCGTGTTTTACGCTCTAAAATAGTCACCATAGCACCAGTGCCATGCTTGCCTAATACGGTGTCGATTTCCCAGTCACCCAATCTCTCCTTACTGTCAACGATGCTTGGCCTATCATCGATAGAAATAGCATTCTTGATCGCTGGCGCTTTCTCTTTTTTACCGCGACGATACCGCTTGTGACCTTGCCTCAAGTGGCGATATAACTTGCCTCCCAAACGTTTATCCTGCGCAACAAATCGGTAGATCCACTCATGACTGACAGTCGCACCGACTCTAGTTAATACACTGGAAATCTGCTCTGGACTCCAATCCGACTCTAAAAGGAGGCGGATAAAATCAACACGCTCCTGAGGTATTTTGTATTTACGTGCCGATTTGCGTTTTTTGATTGATAATAACTGGGCTTCGTTTGGGCAATAATGACTGCCCTTGCCGCCGCGTTTAAGCTCCCGATATACCGTAGAGCGATGGCACTGAACGGTTTTAGCTATTTCAGAAACAGAAATCCCCCGTTCCAAAAGAGCAGAAATCTGGTATCTTCTGCCCTCGGTCAACTGCTGATAATTCATGGTAGTACTGCTTGTTTCTTTGGCGAGAAGAGCGTACCACTTTCAGTAGTTGGCTTCCTCTTCTACACCTTTCCATGAATGTCGCACTTATTATCTGAAATCGGG
>NZ_MCZZ01000004.1 GCF_002875705.1 Vibrio sp. 10N.261.45.E2 | reverse complement strand
CGCTACATCAAAGGGCAATACGGGATTAATGTATTCAGTAGCAGCCTCTATTACTACACCACGACGCCCAAGCATAAAGCGTCTTTTAAGCGCTTTCCTGCCGCTAGCTTACGATATTGGTTTCCGTAATGAAAAAAGAAAATTATGACTACATTCAATCACTCACACAGTCGCATCAACGGTCTTTGATGCGGGTGATGACGTGTTGCGGCCTTGTCGTGGTGCTGTTATCGGGCGCGTTAACTTACGTCGTGATGAATAAAACACGCACGGTATTAATACCACCCACTTTAACGAAACCTGTGACCATCGGCCGAGACTATGTCGATAGCAGCTATTTGTCACAATTAGCGCAATATTTAATTTGGCTACGCTACAACGTCACACCGGACAATGTTGAGGCTCAAAACGAGCAGCTTCTGCGTTATCTGTTGCCGAGTGAATATAGCGTATTGAAGGCCAAACTTGATAAGGAATCTCACGTCGTTATCAACGATAAAGTGAGCAGCAGCTTTTTCATTCAAGGCATGGTGGTTGATGTGAGTAGCGGGGTCGTTGAAGTGACCGGCGTACAACAAAAGTACGTGAAGCGTCGAGCTTTAACACCCAAACCCAAAACCATCACCCTCACGTTTTCTGCGCCCGAAGGACTGATTTTATTATCGTCCATGAACAGTGTGAATACCAATAGAAAGGAGTCGATGTAATGAATACAAGCGGCCTAATGAAAGGCAAGGCTGGTCGATGCGGCATCCCTTATCTTAGTTGGTTTGGGATGATGGTAGCGCTATTGACCACACCACTCATGGCGGCGGAAGTGAAGACCACGGTGTTGCCACCGAGCCTTTTTTCATTGTCTGACAATGAGACGGTGCAAGTGTCTTTGTCGGGAGTGGATGTCAATCGCCTCCTGGTTAAAGACGACATTATCACTTCTGTGCGTTGTCCCGCAGGCTTCTGTGTGATTGATAACGAACCGTCACAAGACGGCAGTGTGCTTTTGTCGCTGAACACACAGCGCGGCTTATCGCCCTTTACCTTTTTTGTGAGCACAGAGGGCGGCCGACATTTTTCTGTCTTGGCGGTGCCTCGCGCTGTACCCGCGGTGACCGCTATTTTTACGCTGAAAGAGAACGCCACGGCAAAGTGGCAGGAGACGGTCAAGAGTGTGCCTTTTGTGACGCGCTTAAATCAGTTGATGAAATCGTCGATTTTGAGTTTTGAGTCGGGTCAATCACCCGCGGGGTTTGTGCGTCATAACATCACCGAAGACACCAAACCTTGTCAGGGCTTGAAAGGTTATGAGCGAACGCGTTGTCGCTCGCGCGTAAAAAGTGAATACCAAGAAGGGGCAAGAAAAGCGTTAAACGCCGTCCCTCGCGTCATTTTTAAAAGCCCGACGCAAAGCGTTTTAGTTTATCGCCTTATCAATCGAACGGGTGAGAGCGTTTCTCTACAAGCGAACCAATGGTATGTGGAAGGATTGCAGGCGCAAACGGTGATCCCCAACGTCAACGCGTTAGCGGATGGGGGTAAAGCTTGGCTTTATCAAATCGTGACATCGACGGGGACGCAATGATGAAAGAGGCACTGCACCGGTTTTTCTCTCGCGGTCAAAATGAAAGTCTTGAGAGTGAAGGAAAATCGTCACTCAACGAGCAAGGCCAGTCTCGCAACAATATCATCTTGGCGGTCGCGCTTGGGATGGTCATGGTGGTCTTTGGGCTGTTTTGGTTATTGTCGCAGACGAGCGCTCCGCCTGTGACGCGCTCAGCACCGTCATTGGGAGAGGTGCTTGATGATGAGTACACGCGTGATGATGCTCAGTCTGCTGAGCGCAGTAATGAGCGCACGCTGGAATTGCTCTCTAAAGAAGTCAAAGGATTGAGAGCGCAAAACGAGCAATTGATGGGGCGATCTCAGGCGCAAGATGAAAAAGCGAAAGAAGCGGCTATCGCTTGGCAACAAGAAAAAGACGCGCTGGCGAATCAACTTAAAGATGCTACGCAACTGTTGCAAAACGCGGCCAATGAGTCTGCGGGTCTAGTGGATACGGGGGCATCGAGCCTTGGCGGTTCGGGTCAACATTCGTTCAGTACCGACGTTGACCCTTTTGATTACCCGGGTTCAAAACCCCGTCCTCCGCGTTATGAAGACAGCCACCGCTATGACGACACAAAAGACGTAACGTCAATGAAAACGCTGGTGCAGAGCGAGGCCAGTACGCCGAGAGGGATAGAGACGTTTATTATTCCAACCCGCAAGCGGGATAAACGCACAGACAGCAATTACGTCCCTGCGGGCAGTTTTGTGACCGCAGTGATGACGGGGGGTGCGGATGCCAATGCGGGCGTATCGGGTCAGTCGTCTACGTCCCCTGTGCTTTTTGAAATGTTGAATGGGGGTTTTCTTCCCAATGGTAAGCACACGAAATTAAAAGGTTGCACCATGACGGGCAGTGCGTATGGCGATATTTCTTCGTCTCGCGGTATTGTTCGGGGGGATCGATTGTCGTGTGTTCGTAAAGACGGTTCGGTGCTCGATATTCCCGTTGAAGCGACCGTGTTCAACTACGGGAAAAACGGCATCGCGGGAACGGCCATCATGCGTAACAGCAAAATTATACAAAGCGCAGGTATCGCAGGGGTCTTGGCCGGATTGGGGAACGCGGCGACGGGAATGTCACAAACACAATCGGTATCAGCGCTAGGCTCTACGACGTCCGTTGACCCAAGCAAAGTCGGTTTAAATGTGTTGGGTACCGCCACGTCGGAAGTGGCGTCAAAACTCAGTGATTATTACCTCAAACTGGCCGAGCAATACCACCCTGATATTGAAATCCGTCAAGGGGCAGTGGTGAACATTGTCTTTTTGAAAGGGTTTCCTCTTTACGATACGAAAGCTTACACCCAAGAAATGAAACAAGCCGAAGAACAAAGGAATGCAGTCAAAACCATTACCTCAAACCCGATTGCGGCACTGGCGGGAGCGACTGGACAATCTTTAGGAGAAGTGAAATGACCATCTTAATGAAAGGCGCGACCTTAATATTCGTGTTCACACTGGCAGGGTGCGCCGGTTTTCAAAATGAAAGCAGTTGTACGAAGGTCGATGGGTTAGCGTCGTGTTCATCACTCAGTGATGTTCACAACATGGCGAATAACGGCACCATTGCGGCCAGTGAAGAGGGACAGATTACGCGCGGTTATCAGTCAGGGAATGATGAAGGTGGGACGTTGACGTTAGCCCCAAGGTTTGGGGCGGTCAGTGCGCCTAGAGCATCCAGTACCCCTATCCGCGTACCAGAGAGAACGGCTCGAATGGTGGTCTTTCCTTACATTGATGAAGAGGGGCATTACCATGACACGGCCAGCATTGATATTTTGATTAGTGAGCCTTATTGGTCAAAACCCGCCGCAACGGTGATCCGTAAGCAACTGGAGGCGTCGCAATTATGAGTGTAGAACCCCTATTCAAAGCGGCGCACCGCTTGCGCGAAACTCCCGTAATCAGTGATGAGTTGCCGTATCATTTATTTGATGAAGATAAAAACGTTTTCATCAATACCTCAAGCGTCGGAATGGGACTGAATTTCATCCCGTTATCAGGGGTGACGGACACGGAAGTCGAGACTTTGAACAAGTTGCTGTGTGATTTGCCCGAAGGGGACGCGTGGTTTTATCAAGTGGACTTATCCGTTGATAATCGCGTAGGGGTGGCGATTGAGCAAAATGCACAAGCCATTCAACATCAAGATGGAGTACATGCCCTTTTTGCAGGCAATGAAGCGACCTACGCAAGGTATGGTGCAAGGCATTCTTTTGACGCTAAATCCAGTGACCAATTCAATTTACGCCGTTATTTAGGGCGCATTTGGGTCTCTAACACCAAGGGCGACATTAGCCAGCTAATGGATGTGATGGAAACCCTCACTTTGGGGCTTCAACAATTGGGGCTTCAACCAATGCCTTGCACGGATGAATCGTTGCTCCAAGCGGTAAGAGATTCCCTGTATTTCGATCGTGACACATTACATGATCTCCATGTGGACGTTTTACCGTTTGAGCCGCTTGCGTCGCAAGTGGTGAAGGCGGGCAGCGAACTGTTAGTGAGAGATAAGAGTATCGCGTGTCGCTTTGATGGGGAGCAAGGTCAGCAAGACACGGTATTGGTGACATTAGGGCTGCATAAGCTGCCGCGTCAGCATCACCTTTTTGCGCTGCCTAATTGCTTCGCTCATATTATAGAAAGCAGTAAGGCGACGACGTGTCCCTTTACGTTGAGTGTCGCGTTCACCCTCCAAGAAACTGGCAAAACAAAAATCAAAAACGGTCAAAAAATACATTCTTTGACGAAGTGGGCAAACTCCCCTATGGCGAAGTTTTTACCCCACATTGTGACGGAGTTGAAGGATCGTGAATTACTGCAAGAGGGGCTGACGAGTGACGCGTGTAAATTGAGCCGTTGCACGTTTACCGTGACGCTTAAAACCACCGAGCAAGACCGAAAAATTGACATGATGAACGCACAGAATGCGTTCACCTTTGGCGGGATAAACCTCATCCCCAACCACCGTGTTCATTTTGCTTCGCTACTCAATACTTTACCTTTTTTACCTGCGGATGGTTTTTTCAAAGACATGGAAAAGCTCAAGTTAACCCGTACTGTTAAAACGTCTAATTTGGTGAATTTTCTGCCGGTTGTGGCGGATAAGCAGCGTATGAGCACGGGGCTTTTGTTACCCACATTTCGCCGTAGTCTGTACTATTTTGACCCGTTTGAAGCAGGCGGGGACAACTTTAACGTCGCGGTCGCGGCGGCGTCTGGCTCAGGAAAATCTTTCTTCACTCAAGCGTTGGCCAAAAACCAAATCGAGCGCGGCGGGCACGTGTGGATTTTGGATAATGGTGACAGCTATAAAAAATTCACGCTGCTCGAAAATGGCGTCTACATGAGTCATAAGGACATCCGCCTCAATCCCTTCACTCACCTTTCTACCATCGCGAAGGACGGGGACTTTGTGGATGATTCAGGGGAGATGGTGAACCCTTTAAAACAAACCATTGGCGATATTGTGTCGTTGTTTGCGATTCTATGCTCGCCCAACCAAGGCGTAACCGACCACCAACGCACGGCCTTATTGGTGGCGATATCTCTGGCGTGGGAGCATCACGGCGATAAAACCATTGTGGATGATGTGCGAGATTCATTAATCGCACTCGCAAAACAAGAGGGCGACGACCGCCGTATTTTGGATTTGGCGTTTGCGTTAAAGCCTTACTGCCAAGGTGAAATCTATGGTGAGATGTTTAACGAACCTTCCATGCTCGACCCTAACGCCCATCTGACCACATTAGAGTTATCAGGATTTAAAGGAGATGTGCTCAGGCCGGTTGTGTTTGCTTTGATGGTGAACATCAATCAAGCCATGTATTTGTCGGGTGATAGAACCAAGCCAAAGATGTGCATCATTGAGGAAGCGTGGAAGCTGATGAGTGGCAGTGACAAAGCGGCCTCTGAGTTCATCGAGGAAGGCTATCGCACCGCGCGTAAGTTTCGTGGTTCATTTGTGACCATTACACAGGGAATTGTGGACTTCTTTAAATCCAGCGCGTCCGAGGCGGCGTACAACAATTCGGATGTGCATGTTTACCTCAGACAAGGGGATGGGTTTGGCACCTACGTGAAGGACAATCCGACGGCCTTTGACCCATTTGAGGTGCGTCAAATTAAAGGATTTAAAACGGCGAAAGAAGCCGGTTACTCCAGCTTAATGCTCAGGGTAGGCGGTCGCAGCAGTTTTCATCGGTTCTTTTGCGACCCTTACACCCGCGCCTTGTTATCGACAGAATCAGTCGAGTTTACCCACGTTGAAAAACAGTTGCAGCAAGGCGTCAGCATCACCGATGCGGTGATTCATACCGCAAAAACGTTCTATGAAAAAGACATTGCCCGTTTTGATGTCATCAAAGCCAAAGAAGCGGAACAAGCGCAAGGGGATGCGTCATGAATCGTTTAACCCTCTTACTCTCACATCTTTTGAGTGCCAGTCTTGCTGTCGTAGTCACCGTCGTTTTGGTCTCTAAATTTCCTTTTGTTCCGACTCAACCTTTAGTCAGTTTGGACAAAAAAGCCTTGATTGCGCGTTTTGACCAACAACTCAGTGCGCCCACGTTGACCGAGCGTGAACGTGTGGCCGCGCTCGATCAATTTACGTGGCGTTTAATGGCACTCATTAAAGAGTACGAAACACAATCGGGGGCGGTGGTGCTCAATCGTTCTGCGCTCATCACGCCGCTCAATGACATCACCGATGAGGTGGAGCGACGGATAAAGAGGGATTGGCGATGAAGCGATACATTTACCGTTTGTGGTGGCTCGTCTTGCTCAGTCCGTTTGTGGCCGCGAAAGACTTAGGTGTCATGGGGCAAACCTTTGAAGTCGTAGAGGTCGATATGATGGTTTGGATAGAGCAACGTCTCGCGCAAAAAAAAGCGGATGGGTCGATTGACCGATTTCATGAGCAATTGAAAGCCACGGTCACAGGCTACATGGCGCAGCCGCCCGCCGTGCAAGGCATCCAACGTGCAACAAGAGACCGCAGTTTTACTGTTGACCCGACGTTGTTTGTGCCTCGTGATATTACTGACCATGAAGGAAATATGATAGTGAAGGCGGGGACACGCGTGAATCCGTTTGAGCAGTTGGGGAGACCTTACACGCGAAAACTGGCGTTTTTTGATGGGCGTGATGCGTCGCAACTCCAATGGGCAAAGCGCATGGCGAAGCAACACCCAATGGACACCACGTTGATTTTAGTGGGTGGAAACATTGAGCAGGCTTACCAAAAACTCGACCAAAAGGTGTGGTTTGACCAAAACGGTTACCTCAGTCAAAAGCTACACATTACTCGCGTTCCCGCCTTGGCTTACGCGAGTGGCAATCAGTGGCGCGTGGATGAAATTAAGGTTGAGGATAAATAATGAGGTTACACGGTCACTTACTCGTTTTGGTCAGCATCTTACTATTATCGACACCGGCTCAGGCGGGGGGCGTTACATGCAGCAGCGCGGGCATGTTCAATCCCATCACCGATGTGTGTTGGGACTGCATCTTCCCTATTCGTGTTGGCTCTGTACCGATTGTTCAAGGGCGTTACCCTGACGAGCAGACCGAAGGTTCGCCGATTGGTTTTTGTCCCGCGCCCCCGCCGATATTTCAGCGCGTGGGTGTCAACATCAGTTATTGGGAGCCTTACAGCTTGGTGGATGTGGTGAAAGAGCCGTACTGCCTAGAGAGTATGGGGATGTCGGTCGGCAGCAGTAACCCATTAAAAATGGGCGGGACAGACACCTTTAAAGGTGGCGGTAAGCCTGACCGAAAGGGCGGATTCTATGATGTGCATTGGTATAAATACCCGATTTTTGCGCTTTTGGAGGTGTTAGAAAGTGTGGTTTGTGGCACGTCGGGTGGCCTTGATATGGCTTATATCACCGAAATTGATCCGTTATGGCATCAGGAAGACACGGCCGCGATTTTACATCCCGAAGTGTTTCTTTTTAATAACCCGATTGCGGCACTGGCGTGTATCGCCGATGCGACCAAGACCCTGTTAGGGACGAGCACGGCCATTGATGCCCTTTTTTGGTGTCAAGGCAGCCAAGGTTTGGTGTATCCCTTTACGGGACAAACCAGTGAGCGGCGCTCAGGCATCAGCAATGCGGTGTTACTCATGGAACGGTTTAATTTTAAGTTACATCGCCAAGGGGTCGTCAATGAAACGCATTCGGGTAATCCCGCTAATTGCATGGCGACGCCCGATCCTATTTTACCTAAATCTCGTTATCGCTACCAAATGACAAGGCCAACCCCAAGCCCCGATGCGTGCTACCCCTATGGGACGACCGCGATTCGATGGGAAGCAGGGCGCAATAATCCCGTCACAGGGCGAGATAACTACAGCTTCATTAATTGGCGAAAGCACAGTTGCATGGCGTTGTAGACGAGTTTCACTTTGATGGAGGTGAGGCCAACTTTGGTGAGAAACGAGCCAATAGTTTGCCTTATCTCTATCCGACAAGCGCAGCGCGTCAGGGCGGCGATAAGACACCAAAAGGACATATCATGCTCTTACCCTACACAAGATCTATCATGATGACCGTGCTTGCGCTGGTCTTTAGTCAGCCATGCCTTGCGGTGATAGGGCAATCACAGTCATCACTCGATCCATTTTTAAAACAATTACAACGTGAAAGCATGGGGACAAAAGCCCCAAAATCTCACGATCCTTTCATGGTATTGGTGAGCTTGTCGATGCCGGAAAGTTCATTGATCCCTTTGCTGCGTCAAGCGCACGAGTTAGGCGCACCGGTTTACATCCAAGGGGTACTGCCCGAAGGGTTTAAAGCCACGATTGAAACCATCAACCAACGTCTTCAAGCGCAAGGTGAGCAGCCTATCGGTGGTATCAGTATCGATCCCCATCCTTTTAAGACGTGGGGGGTCACTCGTGTGCCGACGTACATTTTGCAAGACAAAGGGCGTGTTGACCGATTGACGGGCAACATTACCCCTCGTGCCGCGCTCCAACAATTTGTCATCAGCGGGGATAACCAAGATCTCGCTCGTACGTTAAGCAAAAGGTAAGGATTATGCGCTCAACCCCTCTTTTTCTGACCATTGGACTCTCGATGCTTTGGTGCGCCATGAGCAGTCTCACTCATGCCACGGGATTGAGTGACATTAACGCAGACGAAGTCTTGAACTCACAGTGCAAAGACAGTGCGTGTGCGAACCAAGCTAAAAATCCAGATCAAACTCGATACTACAACACCAACAATGACCATTTGGGAGAGGCGCAGATTGCCGCAGATATTGCTCTGACCGATGCTGGAAAACAGCAATTGAACGCATCTGACTTGGAGCAACAAGCCAGTCAAAGACAGTCAACGGCCGAAGTGCCCGATTTAACTGATCCAGAGCTTGTGAGGCTCAGTGATTTTGTACAATATTCACCAACGCTCATTAATGGCATCAGTGATAAATATCACGATTGTACCGGCGGCATCAGCTACCAATACGTCACGAACAATCGTCAGTGTATCAAGCCTACGAATAGCACGGTTCAAACCACCATGAGCCGTATTCATACGAGCAATACAGTGAATAAAAACACGGTAACGAGAACATTGATGGGATTCAAAAGTGGTACGCTTGCAGTGAGTGTGCCTGTAGCTAATGCAGTCTTAACACAAGCAAGTCTAAAACTGTTAGCTCTATTCAATTCTAATGGGAACAGCACCCGCCCTAGTTGTGGAAAACATATCCCTATATATCTAGATGGAGCCAAAGTAGGTCAAGTTTCGCATGTGCTTGGGTTAAAGCACCTCAATCAAACCTATCGTATTAACCAGCCTGTGAATCGCCAAAGCGTCGTGTTTTCAGTGCCGTATCAAAGTCACTGCAACGGTCGAATGCAATCTTTAATGAAACTTGTACAAGTTACCGCGAGCGTGACTTATCAAATCACCACCCCCGTGACGGGGTGGACGAAAAACCACAATGAAACCGAACTGAGGGCGGCGGGTTGTATTCCTCGACCGATGGTGTGCACCAGACCTAATGAGACCCGAACCATTGCGGGTGTTCCAGTCACCGCTTCTTGTTGGGAAAAGAGCCAAACATGGCAATGTCCCGCAGAGAATACGTGCCAAAACATCCCGACAACGGGGCTTGATGAGGCACACATGAGTGCAGGGCAAACGTCGTGTAAGTTGCAAGGTCAAGCCTGTCAACAGACCGTTAATGGTGTGTGCATTGCCAATCGAGAAACGCATCGTTGTACAACGAAGGTGGAAAAAGACGACGGCTTAGTCTGCGGCAGTCCTGGTACGGTGGTGTGTCCACCAAACTCAACGAAACCCGAATGTCAGCCGCCAAGGTACACCACCAACACCAGTATGGTAGAAGCTCTGCAAGGGTTGGCTTTACAAAAAGCCATTACAGATGAATTCGATCCTGAGAACCTCACCTTTTTTTCAGGGGAAGCGAAAATGTGCTCGAAAGGGGCGCTCGGCACGTTTGATTGTTGCAGCGATGATGAGGGCTGGGCAGGCAAGATAGGCGCCCACCAGTGCAGCGAGAGTGCGCGTGAGATAGCGGCTGCTAAATCCAAAAAAATAGTGATAAAAGTCGGTACATTTTGCGCAAAAAAGGTACTCGGTGCCTGCCTTCGCAAGAAAGAAAGTTACTGCTTGTATTCCTCAAAAGTCGCGCGGATCGCAACGACAGGGGCATTAACACAAATAGGGAAGCGTTTGGGGTCGCCTAAGAACCCCGTATGTCGTGGTCTGACTCAAGAAGATTTTGCCATGTTGGACTTCGCTCAGATGGACTTTTCCGAATTGGCGGCAGACATGAAGTCGCCCACCATTCCTAACTGTTTAGGAGCAATAAAGT
>NZ_MCZZ01000003.1 GCF_002875705.1 Vibrio sp. 10N.261.45.E2 | reverse complement strand
CCGCCAGCGTTCAATCTGAGCCATGATCAAACTCTTCAATTTAAGATTTTGTGACTCAACGAATACTGACTTCAAAACTAATATGTAATTTTAAAGCTATTACCATTCCAACAGAATGATAATGAATTGACTGTGCCAAATAACCCCTCTCTATAAAGAAAGTAATTATTCGTATTGGTCACTCAGTTCATTGAAATCATTTTGATTCCGAAGAATCTGTTTTATCTAACGATAAAACGTTTTGATATTCATCAACGAGTGCCCACACAGATTGATAGGTTTAAATTGTTAAAGAGCTCTAGCGTTTTGTGATTCACATCTCAGTCGCTAGGGGTGCGTACTATACCTGCACCACTTTGAGAGTCAAGGGTTATTTTCAAACTCTTTTTCTCTACCGATTTCGCTGTGTGACTTTCGTCTCACTCCGTGTCGGTGAGGCGGCATTATAGAGAGATTAAAGGGGAGCACAAGGGCTTTTTGAAATAAAAGTTTTGTTCGCCTAAAAAGCCACCAGATCCGCATTTTTCGAATAAAAACTAAACATTTGAGACGTATCACAGCAATACATTGGAAAAATGGAAGCCATGAACGTAAGATTCATGTGTCTATTTTGTTAATGGTAGATGCGTCTATTTCGTTTATTAATATGTAGTATTCCGATATGAACTCAAAAAAATCGATGTTGTTAATTGTCGCACTGGCTGTATTAGGCGGCATTGTTTTCTCTCAGGTAGATATATCGCCTGCAATTACCTTTATCCTTGGTGTCTTGGCTTCCGCTTTTGTTGTTAACTTTTCAAGCACCGACTCAAAATCAGATTCAGAACCTAAGGCTTCAACAAAAACACTTTATGTGGGTAACCTTCCATACAAAGCAAACGAATCACATGTGCGTGAATTATTCTCAGAGCATGGTGAAGTCTTTGCAGTACGTTTAATGAAAGACAAACGCACTGGTAAAAGAAGAGGCTTTGGATTTGTTGTTATGGCAAGTAATGATGTGAATCATGCAATCTCTGCACTTAATGATAAAGATTACATGCAACGAACTTTAAAAGTACGTGTTGCAAATGATCCTAAACATCCTGAAGCGGACGAATCTGAACTGAGCTAAACCCTAACTGCTTTAACATGCTATTTAGTGCACTTTCTTTTTTAGGAAGTGCACTACAAAAAACCTCACGCACTCCCCCCTCTTTATTACTACTTTCTAAATCCAATAAATCTTGCACTCGTTTAGCGATCGCTTTACCAGAATCAACCAATAAAACATTGCGACCTAAGACCTTCTGAATCTCTGACTTTATCAGTGGAAAATGTGTGCACCCTAAAACGGCCACATCTATAGTGTTGAGCATCGGTTGAAGGATTTGCTGCAACTCTTTCAGATTAATCACCTCACCTCTGAGCTTCTCTTCAGCCATATCCACCAGCCGAGTAGAACCTAAAAGCTCGACTCTTTTATTGCTCGAGAAGTTTTTGATTAAGTCGTGCGTGTATTGACGAGTGATCGTCGCCGGAGTAGCTATAAGACCGACCGCTTTATTAGCAAGCAAGGATGCAGGCTTAATTGCAGGTACAACACCGACAATAGGGATAAGGTTATTGGCTCTGAGTGTCGGTAAGACAATCGTGCTCGCCGTATTACAAGCTATCACTACAATATCAATCGCGTGACTAGCCACAAAACTGGCCACGATACTTTGAACTCTGCGAATGAGCACTTGCTGGTCGAGTTCACCATAAGGATAAGCCTCGTTGTCAAATACATAGATATAGTTATGATTCGGTAGTAACTGACTTATCTCTTTATATACAGATAGACCACCCACCCCAGAGTCAAAGACCAGTATGTTTTTTTGTATGCTTTCCGACACAACGATTACCTGTAATAAGTTCCGCAGTAATGATACCCCTTCACTTAGTTTTCGCCAATCATCACTCTATATAATGCAAGCTCGGTAGCGTTGATGCACAAAGCGTTCACCCTGTTCTACATTTTTTAGCTCTACCTTAAGCTTTCCTTTAAAGCACGGTGCTGACGTAACTAATGTATGGAACTCACCATCTTCGCCACATGGATCAACATGATTTGGCAGACTGTCTATTAGTTCAGATGTGTATTGCTTCCCACAATAGCCACCATCTAATGCATCACTATCGACCGTGACAAGAAAGGTTTCGATCCCTCTGTCTATTATTTCTTTAGCCAGAGCAGAGCTACCTTCTCCCATTAGTGGAAACACACACTCCCAACCCGCTGGTTCTATATAACTTTTGCGGTAGTCGGCTATGCCGTTACAAAACATATCGCCAAATGCGACCGCATCAATTGATAAGCCAGACCCTTTCAATGCTGAAACTATCGTACTTTGGTAAATCTCATTACTTGGGAACACTTCAGGAAGCTCTATGGTGATGAGTGGCAAACCGATTAATTGCGCCTGCATGGCGACAACATCAATAGGAGTTACCTGGAAAGGGACTTCATCTCCAACATATGTAGTATAGAGAGCAACAACTTCATACTCGGTACTCTCAAGTAAACGCTCTAGGGTTAAAGTAGAGTCTTTACCTGACGACCAGCTTATGACGACTTTCTTTTTCATTGATGTGTCCAATAAGAAAAAACCGCCCGAAGGCGGTTTAGGTGATGATTAGAATTGGTAAGTAGCATTTACATAATATGTACGCTCTGGCGATGGGTACCCACCAGCAGTTTCATAATCTTCGTCAGTTAAGTTATCTACTCGACCATTTAAAGTTAGATTTTCATTCGCATAGTAGTTCACCGAAACATCGAACAAGCTATACGCAGCAAGATCTTCAGAAAAATCCGGTCGTTCACCTACATATTGGTAGCCTAACGAAACATCAACCTCATCGAAACTAGCCACTGCATTATACTTATAAATCTTCTTAGCTCGGCGTATCAATTGCTCACCAGATTGATCTTCTGGGTCTTGGAAGTTAGCGCTCACTTGGTGATTAATAAAGCTAGTATCAAATCCAACGACCATTTCCACACCGCGTAGTTGGCTTTCACCATCAGTGTTGTAATACTTGTTCGTTGCATAGTTGTAATCAATTAAGTCTTCGACGTTCGTATCATAGCCCGTAATCGACCAATCAACATCCTTGATTACCCCCCCAAAAGTCAACTCAAATGAATCTGCCTTTTCAGCTTCTAACTGTGCATTACCGTAGTAGCTGTATAGTTGATATAAGTTAGGTGCTTTGAAGGATGTGCCATAAGCTGCTTTCACGACAAGCCATTCAGCATAACGATAACCTAACCCGGTGTTGTAAGTGGTTTCAGTACCAAACTGTTCATTGTCATCCACACGAAGACTCAACTCGCCAAACACTTTATCCGCATCAGCGTTTAATGCAGCGAAGTACGCAACATTCGTTCTGTCGTATTCAGTATTCGAAGGCTTAACAATATAAGCCTCATCACGCCAATCTACACCGCCACTAAGAGTCAGTAACGACGTCAGTTTGTATGAATTCACCCATTGAACATTTAGCTGTTCAAGCTCATCAGATGTTGCTGACGCTGAGTTCTTGCCTAAAGACTGTTCGTAGTTCCAGTTATCTTGATTCTGATAGTTAACTAGGAAATCAGACTTAAGTTCACTGCCACTATATTTAACACCTGTAGCAAAGGTCGAATTTTGAACTTCAGCTTCTTTGTAAGAATGGTCTGTACCAAATGAACCATCGTACTGAGAAATGGTTTCAAACATACGGAAATTCGCAAAGCCACTCCATTGCTGATCGAAGTTATGTACGTACCCGATCAAAGCGTTACGTGATTCAAACCCATGGCGGTCACCATCGTTAACACCTGGAACTGGGTGCACGTTGTAGCCCTCATCAGAATCATAACCAACCGATACATTCAAATGACCATTTTCACCGACCTTAGTACCACTAACAAAGCTCAATTCTTCGTAATCTAAGCTTCCGAGACCAGCACTAACTGCCGTTTTTTCATTGTCGGAATTTGCAACGGTAATAATGTTGATAACACCACCGATCGCTTCTGAACCATACATAGCAGCACGGGCACCTCGAACGTATTCCACTCGATCGACAAATGTAATTGGTAACTGGCTAAAATCGACACCACCTTTTGCAGCTCGCGCGAAACGAATACCATCAATTAGAACAAGCACTTGATCAGAGTTAGCACCACGAACAAAGATCGAAGCTTGCTGACCTCGGCCTCCATTTTGCGAAACCTGGATACCCGTCAAGCGTCTAAACACATCTGTTAGAGACTTAGCTTGAATTCGATCGATATCTTGGCGTGTTACTACTTCAACTTGAGCGACAACACTTTCAGTGCTTTGCTCAAAACGGTTAGCCGTAACCACCATGGTTTCGTCGGCAGAGGCTTCTTGGGCGTGTAAATTGGAGATAGGTGAAAGCAGCGATGCTACAGCAATCGCTAAAAGGGATTTGTTCATGTTGTGATCCTAAATCGCGTAAAGTCCTACCAAACCACATTTTATAGTTTGGCCGCTGGCAGGTATTCGGACTCAAGAGCACAACCTTATGGTTACCTTATATTCGACTTCCCACAAAAAGCTATTTGCAGTGTCTTGTGAATACTTGTTCTCTTTTACCGCTGCGCGTCAGTTCTGGATTCACACCAGATTCCCTCTTCAGCCATCTATACATCTAAATGGCACCAGCTTGCCGAAGATAGTATTGGCCTCTGAATCATTTGTCTAGTCTAAGATAGTTATAAGCTATAGTTTTCATGGCCGATTTACATTGAATGGCTCTCAACACTGGACAAGCGCCTGTGATTGAATAAAATCTGCGCTCTTGATTTAAAAGCACGACAGCAAAAGGCATAACAATGGCGAATTTAGATGTAAACCCGCAACGCTACCAAGAACAACTGACAGAAAAGACAGAGCGTCTTACTGAAATGTTCTCAGAATATAATGTGCCTGAGCTGGAAGTGTATGAATCTCCAGAACAACACTATCGCATGCGTGCTGAGTTCCGCGTGTGGCATGAAGGTGACGATATGTATTACGTCATGTTCAACCAAGAGACTAAAGAAAAATATCGCGTAGACCAGTTCCCTACTGCTAGCCGTCTAATCAATGACTTGATGCCTCTATTAACGGATGCAATGAAGGACAACCATTCTCTACGCCACAAACTATTCCAAGTAGATTTCCTTTCTACATTAAGCGGCGAGATTTTGGTGTCACTACTTTACCACCGTCAATTAGGTGAACAGTGGATTCAAGATGCTAAAGTACTTAAGCAGCAATTAAACGATGAAGGTTTTAACCTAAACCTGATTGGTCGTGCGCGTAAGATGAAAATCGTACTGGACCGTGACTACGTTATTGAAAAGCTAGACGTGAATGGTGATAGCTACATCTACCAACAAGTAGAGAACAGCTTTACTCAACCAAACGGAAAAGTAGCAGAGAAAATGTTGGAATGGGCTGTCGACTGTACTCAAGACAGCAAAGGCGACTTGCTTGAGCTTTACTGTGGTAACGGTAACTTCTCATTAGCGCTGGCACAAAACTTCGAGCGTGTACTGGCAACAGAACTGGCGAAGCCGTCAGTGGAATCTGCGCAATACAACATCGCGGCGAACAAGATTGAGAATGTTCAGATCATCCGCATGTCTGCGGAAGATTTTACCGTAGCAATGGAAGGCAAGCGTGAATTCCGTCGCTTACAACAAGCGAACATCGATCTTAAGAGCTACAACTGCAACACTATCTTTGTTGATCCACCACGCTCAGGCATGGATGTTGATACTTGTAAGATGGTGCAAGGCTACGAGCGCATCATGTACATCTCTTGTAACCCTGAAACACTGAAAGAGAACCTAGAGATCCTAAGCGAAACACACAATATCACTCGTTTTGCTCTGTTTGACCAGTTCCCTTACACCCACCACATGGAAGCGGGTGTATTCTTAGAGCGCAAAGCATAAGTCTCGCTTTCTCGGTCTAAGACAAACAGTAAACACAAAAAAACGAGCCAATTGGCTCGTTTTTTTATTTATAGACTGGTTTAAGCGGTTTTACCGATAAAGCCTAGCTTCTTACCTACCCAGGCTAAAAGCAACATCGCGACAATAATCGCAAAGAAGTTTGAACCTGCATCAGGGTGTTGTGCTTTCACAAAAGCCGAGTGGCCAAATGCACCCACGAAGAAACAAGCTAGACCTACTAGTGGGATATCTTCAGATACTGGATTAGTTAGGTATTCTTGGTAAAGCGCTTGTACTGCCAAAACTAAAGCAATAAGCGGGAAAATAGAGAAGCCCACTTCGCTCATTGTTACCCAAGATAACAATGCATCACCACACACACCGGCTACAACAGCAAGTACGAGTGTCTTTCTTTCAGAACCACGGTTTACAGTATTATTTTCATTCGACATTATTCAATCCCGCCTTTTAATCGGTTACGTTCACGTTCTTTACGATACCAAAAAGCTCCTTTGGCCATCATTCGCAATTGCATGATCAAGCGTTCAGCCAATTCATCTCGCTGACGTCGATCTAAATCTAATGCTTCTGCCCCTGAGTTGAAGACTAAGATGACCGAGGCTTCAGCTTGAGTGAAAGCTTCGTCCCTTGTCATGCCAGTCGTTATCAAATATTCGGTTAACTCAGCAGAGAAGTGCTGTATCTCACGAGCTACCGCTGCACGAAACTCAAATGAAGTTCCTGAGCGCTCTCGCAATAACAGTCTGAATACGTTAGGGCTGCTTTCAATGAATTCCATAAAGGTTTCAACCGATGTGCGAATCACACTGCCTTCTTTTACTATGCGTTGCCTAGCTTGACGCATTAACTGGCGCAACAGTAAGCCACCTTCATCAACCATGGTTAAGCCAAGCTCATCCATGTCTTTGAAGTGACGATAAAAGGAAGTCGGTGCTATTCCAGCCTCACGAGCGACTTCTCTCAAGCTTAGATTGGAAAAACTACGATCGGCACTGAGCTGGCTAAATGCTGCATCGATTAAGCTGCGACGAGTTTTTTCTTTTTGCTGTGCGCGAATGCCCATTGGTTTCATACTTTATCAATTTCTTCTTTTACAGCCTAAACAGGCATGTCTAATACTCTGTTCAATATAACGCGAATCACTTATTTATATAAGGCACTCTGGTTATATAAGACACTAAACATACCTCTTTGTTCACGTACCGAAGTAAATACGTTCGAAGAAAAAATTTCAATATCCACACCGTCATTTGGAGACATACGACATACCAAATATTATTTTTTCGATAACACTGCGTGATCCCACCGACTCTCTGATGTCCTTTTCATGTACCCAAGAACAGAATCAGTTAAAATCTCGCTAAAGCAATGTTAATCAAATATAACAAGGAAGATATCTATGCCGCACTCCAACCACTTTGATGTAATCGTAATTGGTAGTGGCCCCGGAGGAGAAGGGGCAGCGATGGGATTAACCAAAGCCGGGTTGAACGTTGCAATCATTGAAAAAGAGAGCAGCGTTGGTGGTGGTTGTACTCACTGGGGAACCATTCCTTCAAAAGCACTGCGCCATGCTGTAAGCCGTATTATCGAATTCAATAACAACCCTCTGTTTTGTCAGAACAACAAAAGCATTCACTCAACGTTTTCCAACATCCTGGGTCATGCTAAATCGGTTATCGATAAACAGACTCGATTACGCCAAGGCTTCTACGACCGAAACCAGTGCACGCTTGTATTTGGTACAGCACATTTTATCGATACCAACACTATCTCGGTGATGCAGAGTGATGGTACTGAAGAGCATTACAGTGCAGACAAATTTGTTATCGCGACAGGCTCTCGCCCTTACCAACCAGATAACGTCGACTTCTTGCATGAGCGTATCTACGACAGCGACTCAATTCTTTCTCTTAAACACGACCCGCAACACATCATCATCTATGGTGCAGGTGTTATCGGTTGTGAGTACGCGTCAATTTTTCGCGGTTTAGGGGTCAAAACCGACCTTATCAATACTCGTGACCGTCTATTGTCATTCCTAGATAATGAAACCTCAGATGCACTTTCTTACCACTTCTGGAACAGCGGTGTGGTGATTCGTAACGATGAAACCTTTGAGAAAATCGAAGGCACGGACGATGGTGTGATTATTCACCTAGAGTCTGGCAAAAAGATGCGGGCTGATTGCCTACTGTATGCCAATGGCCGAACCGGTAATACCGATAAACTGAACCTTAGTGCGGTTGGCTTAGAGGCGGATTCTCGTGGACAAGTATCCGTAAACACCAATTACCAAACCAATGTAGACCACGTTTACGCGGTAGGTGATGTGATTGGCTACCCTAGCCTAGCGAGTGCGGCTTATGACCAAGGTCGATTTGTGGCTCAGGCGATTGTTAAAGGTGAAGCTGAACGCCACCTAATTGAAGACATCCCAACCGGTATCTATACCATCCCGGAGATCAGCTCTGTTGGTAAAACCGAACAAGAACTAACGGCTGCGAAAGTACCGTATGAAGTGGGACGTTCTTCATTCAAACACCTAGCTCGTGCTCAAATCGCCGGTAAAGATATTGGCAGTTTGAAGATCCTATTCCACCGTGAAACCAAAGAGATTTTAGGTATCCACGTGTTTGGTGAGCGTGCTGCTGAAATCATCCATATCGGCCAAGCGATTATGGAACAGAAAGGTGAAGCAAATACCATCGAGTACTTTGTGAATACCACCTTTAACTACCCAACGATGGCAGAGGCTTATCGTGTTGCAGCACTTAACGGACTTAACCGTTTGTTCTAAATAAAGAACCAACCTTAGCATTTGACCACCCATAGGCCAAATACATAAACAGCAAGCCAAGTGCTTGCTGTTTTAATTTAAGACATTGAAAGATATAGCAATGGTAGTAATTAGATCATGGTGTTCTAAATACCCCTTTGCCTGTACAGCCTCTATTTGTTACTCCCTAATCTGAGCTACCTTAGCTAAGCGAGAAACTCTCCCTTCTTCCACTGAGAAATAAATAAAACACCCAGACCAATCCCACGCATCCCCATAAAGCTCAACATTGCTAGCCACAGCGCATGGTTTTCTAAACCTGATGCTAAGTAGAAAATCGAGAAGAAACTGCAGGTCGCCACAAACATACTATTGCGCATATCCTTACCCTTAGTTGCTCCTACAAAAATGCCATCGAGCAAGAAGCACCACATAGACACCAAAGGCATTGCGATTAACCAAGGTAGATACACTTCAGCTTGGCTCTTAACGTCAGGGATTGTGGTGATCATATTAATTAAATTAGACCCCGCCATTGCAAATACCACCGTTAGAACCAAACAAATATTGAAGCTCCAAAAGAAAGTACCAATCAACGACTGATTTAACTCATCTTTATCTTTCGCGCCTATCGCTTTACCTACCATCGCTTCCATTGCATAGGCAAAACCATCCATCCCATAAGAGATGATCATCAAGAAACTCATCAATACCGCATTAGCCGCCACAACATCATCGCCAAAGCTCGCGCCTTGAAAGGTCATGAAAGTGAAAGTCGCTTGTAGACACAATGAACGAAGAAAGATATCGCGATTCAATTTCACGAAACGACTCAAACCTTGGCTGGTTTTCTTAAGTAGATCCCATGGCGATGGTAATTGTTTCTTCGCCCAGATTCGGTAAACACAAATCAAGCCAAATGTTAGACCGGCATAATCAGCCATTACAGATGCCAATGCTGCACCTTCCACTTGCCAGCCGAAGCCGATAACAAAAACAACGTCCAACACGATGTTGGTGATATTGGTGATAATCACCATCCACATCGGTGCTTTGGCATTTTGAGTTCCGAGTAACCAACCTAAAATCACAAAGTTAGTCAATGCGGCAGGCGCACTCCAGGCGCGGATTGAGAAATATTGCTGACCATAGTGCTTAACTTGATCACTGGCGCTACTCAATGAGAAAACCACATCCGCAACCAAGCTATGCAAAAGCAAAAAGACACCAGCAAACCCTAAAGCCATGGTCACGCCTTGCACGAAGACTAAGCCAAGCTGCTTGCCATCGTCTGCGCCATAAGATTGTGCTGCCAATCCTGTTGTCGACATACGTAGGAAACCAAGCAACCAAAAGGTCACGCTGATCATAGTGCCGCCCAGCGCCACACCTCCTAGATACCAAGAATGCTCTAGGTGACCAATAACGGCCGCATCGACTAAGCCCAATAGTGGAACAGTAATATTAGAAAGAACCATCGGGATCGCGAGCAATAGCACTTTTTTGTGCATCGCCTGATTAGATAGCGTTTGAAAAATAGTCTGGGGGTTAAATAGCTTCACGATCACCTCTTCGATTAGAGGCGATAGTTTAACCTAGTGAGTATGCTTTCACTACGTTGTGGAATTTTACTGATACCAGTTATGTACTTAGCTACTCGAAATGCAGAGCCACTAGAATTACCACTTAACAAGTACTAATTGCGGTGTTAGACGTTTTTTGACCTGAGAGATCTTACATAGCAACCTCTGCCATAATTTCCAACGATTGCATTGCTGGTCTAGTGGAGAAAACGATTTTACCCATTGCGCCCATGGCAACCAGTTAAGAACGTTATCTACTGGAGAAGATAGGCCATGCGCATATTTCCCAGAACCAAGCTTTTGCCCAAGAGCACTAGAGCTTTTATCCCCAGCTAACACTAAACATGCATGTGCATGAGTAAAATAGCGGCTCAAAGACTGGATAAAGTTCGCCGTCTGTTGTTCATTGCAATCTAGCAAAGCATGCTCACACACCACCATCACCGAGGCTTGTTCGGGAATGTTAAGTTCATCTAACCAAGTCAGGTCATCAACTGAGCCACACTCCAAGCGGTAGCGTTCATTTTTGTGGAACAAGCGTTGTCGCCAAAGTAAGTTCTCGGTCACATCCAATTCAACCCAATGACAGCGTCCATTGTCTAAACGGTAGAAACGGGTGTCGAGCCCTGCCCCAACATTGATGATCCAAGCATCTGGGTTATGAGAAAGGAACTGTTGAACCTGAGAATCACAAAGTTGAGTCAGTGTTGCGTAAAGAAGTTGCTGCTGGTCGAGTTCACCAGTAAGACATTCTGGTGCGAGTTGGCAGCGCTTGCAGGCTTGTGCTGCAATAGGGTCATAAACGAGGCCATCATCGGCTAGGCTTTCGCGGCTACGAAACCAAAGGTGCTGAACGAGGTTCGTCGGAACTTGGAATTCTTGATGTGCAGATCCTTGATCAGAAGAAGCTTTTTGATCAGAGGAGCGCGGCTTACGAATAAGCGGCTTCATTTGAGGTTTGGTTGAGTTTGGCATCATCATCTTCCTTGTATCTCGACAAAGAAGATGATAATGAATATCAATTACAATAACAAGTTATTGAGAATAAATATCAATAAGCTGTTTGTACTGATTACATCCAGTCGGTGTTGCGAATAATACCAACCGCAAGTCCTTCAATAGACAAGTGTTGAGATTCTAGATCAACATGGATTGGAGAAAACTCTTCATTTTCAGCATGTAACAGAACCGTTGAACCTTTACGTTCTAGGCGTTTTACCGTTACATCATCATCGACACGAGCCACGACAACCTGACCATCGCGTACATCTTGTGTTTTATGAACAGCCAGTAGATCACCATCCATAATACCGATGTCTTTCATACTTTCGCCATTTACACGAAGTAAGAAGTCAGCTTGTGGTTTAAACATGCCTGGATCAACTTGGTAATGCATTTCTACATGCTCTTGAGCCAGAATAGGCTCACCAGCGGCAACCTGACCGATTAATGGTAAACCTTGCTCTTCGTTTGCGGCATCTTCAAGCAAAATACGAATACCGCGAGACGCACCCGGGATAATCTCAATCGCTTCTTTACGAGCAAGAGCTTTCAAATGTTCTTCTGCAGCATTAGCAGAACGAAAGCCTAGTTCACGCGCGATTTCTGCACGTGTCGGTGGCATACCGGAATCTTCAATCTTACCTTTGATAAGGTCAAAGACTTGTTGCTGGCGGGGCGTTAACGGCTTCATGATTCACCTGTCTTTTTATACAGTTGACTGTGAGTATATCCAGTAACTGAACAAAAGCAAAGCAATTGGTTGTTTTTAGTTCATTTTTAGCGAATTACAAAAACAAGATCTCTAGCCACACATAACCTGCAAGTGCCAAACAGATGAAAACCGCTGCCGACCCGACATCTTTTGCCATCCCAGAGAGCTCATGATGTTCACTGCCGATTCGATCAACAACCGCTTCAATCGCGGTATTGATTAGCTCGACAACCATCACCAACACCACCGCAGAGATCATCAATATTCGCTCTACCTGGCTTACATCTAAGTAAAATGCCAACGGAATAAGCACAGCCGCCATGAACACTTCTTGTCGAAATGCCGCCTCGTTTTTAAACGAACTTGTAATGCCTTGCCATGAAAAGCCTGCTGCTTTGACGATGCGTTTGAATCCGGTGTTTGATTTTTTCGCCATTTTAAACCCTATACTCAATCAGTCGATGAATGATTTTCCACAAACTTAACGGCAATATGACTATTTCCATTAAAAGGTTAGACCAGTTTCTGGTATTCTTGCATCGATTAAATTTACGCCTAGGCTTATCCCTATTTCACTCATAGGATTTCTCCTTTTTTATCATAGAAATAGAGATACGCTTTAGCACATTGAAATAACTATTGAGGCAGTGAACCTATATGTCTTCTGGACAATCTTTTTCACGTTCATTAATGAAGCTACCTTTATCCGTATTGGTAAAGGGCACATCAATTCCTTCAAACCCTGTAGAGGATTTGAACATTGATTTGAGCAAACCGATTGTATACGCCTTACCGTTTCGCTCAACTGTAGACATTCTTACATTGCAAAAACATGCACTTGAATTAGGTCTACCTGATCCGTTGAGCAAACTTGAAATCAACGGCAAATCACTGCAACGCTACGTTTTTATCTCTTCTCGCAAAACTCTACTGCAAGACGATGATTATGTACCAAGCTCTTCAATTGAAGTGTTCTCTGAATTGCTTTCACTGCACGCAGACGACTCTGAACTCGATGTTCAAGTTATCCCTGCCACTGTGCTGTGGGGACGCAAACCTGGTAAAGAGAATAATCAGAAGCCTTACCTTCAGGCAATGAACGGCTTAGAGAAATCGAAAGCGGTATTACTCGCTGGTCGTGACTGTCTGGTTCGTTTCAGCCCAGTGGTTTCTCTACGCTACATGGCTAATTCACATGGCACCGACAGCACCATCGCGCACAAATTAGCGCGCGTGGCTCGTATTCACTTCTCTCGCCAAAAACTTGCGGCATCTGGCCCTAACCTGCCAAGCCGCCAAGCTTTGTTTGATCGCCTACTAAAATCAGAAGCGATCAAGAAAGCGATTGAAGACGAAGCGCAAGCAAAGAACATCTCGATCGAGAAAGCGAGCAAAGAAGCTCAAGACATCATGGACGAGATTGCTGCGAACTTCTCTTACTCGCTAATCAAGCGTGGCGAGAAGATTCTTGGCTGGTTGTGGAATAAACTGTACCAAGGCCTGCACATCAGCAACGCTTCAACGGTTCGTAAATTGGCTCAAGATGGTCACGAGATTGTTTACGTGCCTTGTCACCGTAGCCACATGGACTACTTACTGCTTTCTTATGTGCTTTACCACGAAGGCATGGTGCCTCCGCATATCGCGGCGGGTATCAACCTGAACTTCTTCCCTGCCGGCCCGATTTTCCGTCATGGCGGTGCGTTCTTTATTCGTCGTAGCTTCAAAGGCAACAAGCTGTACTCGACAATTTTCCGTGAATACCTAGCGGAATTATTCGCTAAAGGTTACTCAGTAGAGTACTTCAGTGAAGGTGGTCGCTCTCGTACAGGTCGTCTACTGCAAGCTAAGACGGGCATGCTAGCGATGACCGTCCAAGCAATGCTGCGCGGCATGAACCGTCCGGTGACGTTAGTTCCTGTTTACATAGGTTACGAGCACGTGATGGAAGTGGCGACTTACGCGAAAGAACTGCGTGGTAAGCGTAAAGAGAAAGAAAACGCGAGCTTAGTGATTCGTACCATTCGCAAGCTGCGTAACTTTGGTAAAGGCTACGTTAACTTCGGTGAGCCGATTCAGCTGAACCAATACTTGAATGAACACTCACCAGAGTGGACGAAAGACATCGACCCAATGGGCACCAGCAAACCACAATGGATGAACCCAGTGGTGAATGACTTGGCGACCAAGATGATGACGCACATTAACGATGCGGCAGCGACGAATGCCCTGACGCTTTGTGCAACGGCACTATTGGCTTCAAGACAACGTGCATTGTCTCGTGACTCTTTGGTGTCTCAGATCGATTGCTACCTGTCTCTGCTTAAGAACGTTCCATATTCTGCAACATTCACAGTGCCAAAAGACAGCGCTGAGGATTTGGTAAAACATGCTGAATCACTGAACAAGTTCTTGATTGAATCAGACTCAATGGGCGACATTATTTCGCTAGACCGTCACCAGTCTATTTTGATGACCTACTACCGAAACAACATCATTCACTTGTTTGCTCTACCATCGTTAATTGCACAGATGACCATTCGTCAGCGCGGTTTATCGATTAACACGATTCAAGAAAACGTTGCGGCTATCTACCCGTTCTTGAAAAAAGAGCTGTTCTTGAGCTACGACGAAGACAAGCTTGAAGACGTAGTGTCGAACATCATTGAAGAGCTTGTTAACCAAGGCATGCTTGTGGTTTCTGATAACGAAGTCACCATCAACCAATCAAACAGCCAAGCACTGATGCTATTAGGTCGTACGATTTCAGAGACGCTACAACGCTACTCTATTGCTCTGAATCTGTTAGCAGAGAATCCTGAACTAGATAAATCAGACCTTGAGCAAAAGAGCCAAGACATCGCACAACGACTTGGTCGCCTACAAGGCATCAATGCACCAGAGTTCTTTGATAAAGGCGTATTTGCGTCGATGTTCGCAACGTTGAAACAGCAGCAATACCTAGATAACGATGGTAACTGCGATTTAGAAAAGACTCAGCAATTCGCTAAGCTTCTCTACTCAATGCTTTACCCTGAAGTACGTTTGACGATTCAAGAGAGTATCCACCAAGTAGAGTAATCATCGGCTTGGCATCGCTAGAATAGTGAAACGGAACACGATCAAAAAAGGCACCCGATGGGCTGTCTCTTATACACAAA
>NZ_MCZZ01000002.1 GCF_002875705.1 Vibrio sp. 10N.261.45.E2 | reverse complement strand
CAGAATTGTTCGCCTGAGCACCCGAGTTGACCCCTGTACCGTTTGAACCCTCACGAGGCGCCCCGGCAGCCAGCGTATTGCCATCTGATGATAAAGCAACTGAAGTACCAAAGTTATCACCTGCACCAGTGTTAGAGGCCTTTATGTAGGCTTCCTGAGTCCATGTAGAGGCTCTGTAACGGAAGAGATAAACCGCACCAGA
>NZ_MCZZ01000001.1 GCF_002875705.1 Vibrio sp. 10N.261.45.E2 | reverse complement strand
GCCTGAGCACCCGAGTTGACCCCCGTACCGTTTGACTCCTCACGAATCGCCCCGACAGCCAGCGTATTGCCATCTGATGATAAAGCAACTGAATGACCAAAGTAATCATCGAAATCAGTGTTAGAGGCCTTTATGTAGGCTTCCTGAGTCCATGTAGAGGCTCTGTAACGGAAGAGATAAACCGCACCAGAAGCGGGCGCAGAATTGTTCGCCTGAGCA